>SVIO01000009.1 GCA_015069465.1 Clostridiales bacterium
CCCCGTAGCTTTTCGCAGCTTGTCACGTCCTTCTTCGGCGCCATGTACCAAGGCATCCTCCTGTATGCTCTTTGTAGCTTGATCTTTTTTGGTTGCATTTTTGCAATCCGTCGAATTTGCTTACATTCTTTCCTTGACTATACTCGACTACTTTCTTAGTGATTGATTTCCTACGTTTTTCGTATTAACCTTTCGTTTAATATTTAGTCTTTTTAATTTTTGCTTTTTTGCCTTAATGTACTAATTAAAAATTAAGTCTTCTCGATTTGATTCGTTTTATACAAACTTATCTCTCTTAAATCTTCTATGCAGTTGTCAATCTACGGTATCTTTGACATCGGTCAAAGGTGGCAAAATTACGCCACAAAACTATTGCTATCCAAAGCGATAGCCTAAATATATTACCACTTATAAAAATCTAAGTCAAGCGTTTGACCAAACTTTTTTTACATTTTTTATATTTTTTTTGCAATATTTTTTTAAGGTTTAAAAAACGCTAAATTATGGGCATAAAAACCCAAAAAACATTGATTTTTAATACTTTTTATGCTATCATAATTTTAGGTGATAATTATGAATATTAAAAAACAATGTTATGAAGCCACTTGTGAGCTTATTTTGGCTGCAAAATTGCATAAAGGCGACATTTTAGTAGTTGGCTGTTCAACAAGCGAAGTGCTTGGAAGTAAAATAGGCACAAATTCAAATGAAAACACTGCCGAAGAAATTTTTGATGGCATTTACTTAGCAACAAGTGAAAAAGGCGTTTATCTTGCCGTTCAATGTTGTGAACACTTAAATAGAGCAATCGTTGTTGAAAGAGATGCGCTTAAATTTTATGAAGAAGTAAATGTTATTCCACAAAAAAAGGCTGGCGGCTCGCTTGCAACAACTGCATATCATAAGTTCAATAACCCTATCGTTGTTGAACACATTAAGGCTGATGCAGGCATGGACATTGGCGACACCTTTATAGGCATGCACTTAAAACAAGTTGCCGTTCCCGTTAGACTATCTATAAAGGAAATCGGCTCGGCTCATCTAACTTGTGCGAGAGTTCGCCCTAAATTCATTGGTGGCATAAGAGCAATTTATGATGAAAGCAAACTTTGATACATCATATATAAAAAATCAATAAATAGATACAAAAAATATCCATCTGTTTTTCGATGGATATTTCTTTTTTGTATGTTTAATGTTTTTCTATTATATATTATAATGTTTGTTTTTCTATTTTTACAACGAGTTTATAGTTTCCATTAAGAGTTTTTATCTTTGCATCGAGCAGGTCTTTAATCTCGCTGTCGCAAAGCGTGCACTCATAAGGCACTGCAACATCAAAGATTAGGTTTGTGTTGTTTGGACCTTCAACCATTCTAAAATCGTGAATGGAAAAGTTGCAATCAATATCGGTTACAAGGTTTGCCACCTTTATTCTAAGTTGATTTACCTTTTCATCATTAACGACGATTGGGTCAAGGTGCCCTGTTAACACAATGTTTGTGTTTTCAAAAAAGTCTTGCTCTATCCTATCAACGATTTCGTGTGATTCAATTACATCAATTGAAGCATCTAACTCGATATGCACACTCGCAAAGTATTTGTTTGGACCATAACAATAAACACTTAAGTCGTGAATACCAAAAACTTCTTTATACGATAATATTCTTGTCTTTATGCTATCGACCATTTCTTTGTCTGGTGCCTTGCCCACCAAGTGCGACATTGTTTCTCTAAAAATACCAACGCCAGCATAAGCAACAAAGCAAGCAACGAATAAACCTGCGTATCCATCAAGGTTAAAGCCTGTTATCTTGCCCACACCGAGAGCGACCAAAACGGTTGCCGTTGAAATGCAGTCTGAAAGGCAATCGATAGCAGTGGCTTTTAGAATTTGAGAGTTAATTTTGTTAGCAACTTTGCTGTTATAAAAATACAAACCGAATTTAACGAGTATGGAAACCACCAACACCCCAACGATTAAAAAGGAAAAACTGATAGCCGATGGGCTGATAATTTTAGTAACAGATTCTTTTAAGAGTTCAAAAGCAATCATTAAAATTAAAAATGCAACCACCATTGAAAGAACGTATTCAATTCTTTGGTGCCCAAAAGGGTGCTCTTTGTCGGCAGGCTTATTCGCAAGTTTAAATGACACAAAAGACATAACACTACTTCCACAATCGGTTAAGTTATTAAGCCCGTCTGCCAAAATTGAAAGCACGCCAAACACTGCGCCCACTATTATTTTTGAAAGTGCCAAAACGATATTTGCAAGTATCCCCACGATACTTGCCATTTTTCCATAACGCTCTCTTTGTTTTTCGCTAATTTCCATAATATCACCATAAGTGTTTTATTTTGTTTATAGTTAAATCTTATTTTAACATAAAAAAAGTATATTTACAACTAAATTTAAATCTTTCAGCCCCTAAGCCTATGGTTTTTGAGTTATAGATAAACAATTTATATTATTTACTTGTTTTTTTGATGAATTTTTATTAAAATAAAAGTGCAAATAAACACTTTAAGAGAAAGAAATGAAAAAGTTTGAGTTTAATTATAGCAAAAAATTTAAGTGCATTGGTTCAAAGTGCAAGCACAATTGTTGCATTGGTTGGCAAATTGATATTGATAAAAAGAGTTTAAGCCTTTATCAAAACCTATCAAAAACCGATGCTCGCTTTGACAAAGACTGCTTTAATGAAAATTCCTTTAATCTTGACTCAAAGTTTAGCCAAAATAAGCGTTGTCCCTTTTTAGATGGGGATAACCTATGCCATATTATTAAAAACTACGGCGAAAAAAGTTTGTGTAAAACTTGCAAAACTCACCCACGCTTTAAAAACTTTTTTTCTGGCAGAACGGAAACAGGTTTAGGGCTATATTGCGAAGAGGCTTGTAAAATTATTCTTTCTTTTAAGCCTAAAATGAAAGAGGTTTTAGTTAAAGATGACCTTAAAAGCACTGCCCTTTCGCCATTAGAAAAAAAGATTATGGCATTTAGAAAAAAGGCGCTTTCTATATCGCAAAATAGAAAACTTGATATTGGTGAAAGAATATCGCTCTTAAAAAATCTATCAAGTATTAACCTTGATAAAAATTCATTTAATCGTTGGCTAGACATTTATACAAGACTAGATAAACTTGATATAAACGAATTTAATTTTCATGTGATATCGCATGCAACGAACTTTGCACCTATAGAGTGTGACTTTGATAGAGAATACGAGCAACTATTATCATATCTATGCTATAGGCACTTATCTCGTGCGATTGACCTATTAGATTTAAGGGTTAGGCTCGGCTTTGTTGTTTTATCTTTCAATATGATAAATCATATATTTAGTTGTCAAAACGAAAAAACGCTTGACACCTTAGTTGAAGTTTGCAGGTTCTATTCTTCTGAGATTGAAACTAGCGATGATAATATTTTTTGTTTACTTAACGAAATTGAAAACTTAGTAAGTTTTATATAATAAATTTTATAATTAGAGCACAAAAAAAGTGATAGCAAAGTCTATCACTTTTATTTTATATAGTTAGTTTTATTCTTTCTTTGGTAAATGGGTGGGTAAACTCTAAAGTTTTTGCACATAAATCATAGGTTCTGCCATCTATTTTTTCGCCATACAAACTATCGGCATAAAGTGGCAAGCCTATGCTTGCTAAATGCACCCTTATTTGATGCGTTCTGCCTGTGTGCAAAATAATATCGAGGTTTGAAAGTCCGTCTTTCTCGCTGATAAATATGCACTCGGTTTTAGCATAATCGCCACTTTCATCGCACACCCTTTTCATACTGACATCATCTTGGCGTTTTATAGGCTTTTCTATAAAGAAATGTTTTTCGGCTGGCTTGCCAACGACAAGTGCTGAATATGTTTTTTTGAATAAGCCTTCTTTCATCTCTTTAGAGAGTAAACTTGCAGTGAACATATCCTTTGCAACAAGCACTATGCCACTAGTGTCCCTATCAAGCCTGTTTATAGGTCTAAAACATATATTTTCGCCCAAATATCCCAAAACAATTTGCTCGAGTGATTTAACACTATTATGCTTTGATGAGTGGGTTAAAACCCCCTTTTCTTTTTTAACGGCAAGCAAATATTCATCTTCATAAAGAACACAAAGTTTTTCTTTAATGGGGGTAACATATTGATTTATCTTGTCAGGTGGCAAGATAATGGTTATTTTGTCCCCACTTTTAACCTTTTGGTTTGCATTAGAAATAATAGTTTTATTTAGTTTTATTCCACCGAACTTAACTTTTAAGATAATCTCTCTTGAAACGCCTTGGCTTTTAAGAAAGTCTATTATCTTATAATTATTAAACTCTTTATTAACGCTAAACGAAAACTCTTTCATACTTATATTATATCAAAATTTATATGATTTTGCAAACTAAAATATAAAAGTGCTCACGGACAAAATTTTGTTCAGTGAGCACTTAAATATATACATTTACACAATCTCTTTTATTACCTTATTAATAGCTCTTTCATATTGTTCTTGTGTAATAACACCTAATTCTAACAAATGCTTTAATTCGGCCACTTTTGCTTCCACACTTGAATTTTTATTAGTGAAGATTCTTTTTCTTTCTGTCTCGTCTTTCATTCCAAAAGCAACCGATTCTAAAACTACGATAGCGATAAAAACAAAAACAAAAAATATACTACTTGTTTCGAAAAAGGATGCAATTAAGAACAACAATGAGATTATACTTGATACAACTATAAATGCTATTCTTAATTTTCTTTTATCTTCAAATTTTCCTTCTCCACTTATATAGTCGAGCCTAATCCATATTGGAGCAAACAATAGAGGTATCGATACAAACGCTTCCGTCAAAAATATTGCAGACATTATTCCATAACCCAATATATATCCTATTTTTTCATACAAATATACATGCTTCAATACATCAAGTATTTGTAAAAAGTCTACAACAGCAATTATCCCCATTATAGAAGAAAAAACAATAGCCGTAATAACTGCTCCTAATTCCAACCCTCTTTTTACACGATTATATTCCATAATATATTCCCTATGCAAATTATTAAAGATATTATACGCTAACTATTAGTTAGATGTCAAGTATTTTTCTAACTAATAGTTATATAATGTTGATATGAAAGAAAATATTATTAAAAGTAGATTGAGTGATGAACTCTCTAATAGTGGCTTAACCACTATTGAAATTGCAAAACGAATAAATGTATCCCCGGAAATGATAACTCAATATAAAACAACTAAAAAATTGCCTAAACTTGATACCTTTGCCAAACTTTGCAAAGAACTTGACTTGGATGCGAACTATGTTTTAGGAATAAGAAATAATTAAATTGTTAACAATGTCAAACTAAAAAGACAGGCGCAAATCCTGTCTTTTAATTTAACTTTATTTCTTTTTATCAACAATATCAAAAAACAGCCAAGTGTTTGGCTGTTTTTTAGTTTTTATATTTTATGTTTTTTTAACAATTCTTACTTATTTTCCATTATTTCGATAAGTTTTTTAAGTAAATCTTCGGTTGTTGGGTTAGCAAGTCTTTCTTGTTTTGCCTTTTCTTCGGCTTCAAGTTTTTCTTGCTCTAATTTAGCATCGGCCTCTGCCTTTTTCTCTGCTAAATATGCTTCAACTGCTTTCTTATCAGAACGCTTAATGCCTTTTGCTTTTAATTCTTTTTTGTCTTCTTTCGTTAGTTTTTTCTTTTTTATCTTTTCTTTTATTTCTTCGTTGTTTTCTTTAATTTCGTTCATAATCTTAACGATAGTGAAAAGAACCAAAGCGATAAGGAAGAAATTGATAACTGCAGAAATAAATGCGCCCCAATCGATATAGATAGAGTTAGCAAGGTCTATCGTTCCATCTGTAGCATAACCTTTTGAAAGGAAAGTGATAGCGCCACTTAAACCTTCTCCACCAAGAATTAAAGCAAGCACCCAGTTGATAATAGGTTTTAAAATAAAGTTTGAAACGCCGTTAACGATAGCCGTGAACGCACCACCAACGATAACGCCGACAGCCATGTCAAGAACATTGCCACGAGTTATGAATTTTTTAAATTCACCGAAAAACTTTTTCATTAGTTGTATCTCCTTTTAGTTAAATTTCATTTTGATTATTATACCACAGTTTCTATTAAATTACAATAGATTATCACATTTGTTGCAATTTAAAATATAAGCAATAACTATCCACCAACTAAACTGGTAGATAGTTATTTATTTTTGTTTTTTTATTATTCAATATTAAGCGACATAAGTTCTTGCAAACTTGTAACCCCTTGCAAAACTAAGTTTTTGCAAGAATCATAAAGTGGGGTCATGCCATTTTCAATTGCAAGTTTTCTTAAAACTTCTAAGTTCTTTTCTTTTAATACAACAACTTTCATGGCTTCGTTCATATACATAACTTCGTGTATAGCCGTTCTACCCTTATACCCCGTATGGTTGCAGAATTGACAGCCATCTGGGTTAGGTCTTGAAATGGTTTGAGGCTCGTCAATGCCAAGAATTTCCATCTCTCGCTTATTTGTTCTGCCACGCTTTTTACATGCAGGACAAAGTTTTTTAACAAGCCTTTGGGCAATAACGCCAACTAGTGCATCGGCAACCAAATAATCTTCAACGCCCATGTCTTCAAGTCTTAAAATAGCACCGGGGGCATCGTTGGTGTGAAGTGTTGAGAAAACTATGTGCCCTGTGATTGCTGAACGAACTGCAATTTCTGCCGTTTCTTCGTCACGAATTTCACCTATCATGATAACATCTGGGTCTTGACGCAAGATTGAACGGAGTGCAACGGCAAAGGTTAGGTTTGCCTTGGCGTTAACTTGAGTTTGGTTTACGCCGTGCATGGTGTATTCAACAGGGTCTTCAACGGTAACGATATTAACGAGTGGGTTGTTAACTTCTTTTAAGAAAGAATATAAGGTCGTTGACTTACCACACCCCGTAGGTCCTGTCAAAAGAATAATACCGTGTGGGCGCTTTAGCATTTTGTCAACAACTTGGTTTTCGCTTTCTGTAAAGCCTAAGTCTTGCCTTGTAAAGTGGAAAGTGGTTTTATCAAGAATACGAATAACAAACTTTTCGCCAAAAACTGTAGGCAAGGTAGACACACGGAAGTCATATTCTTTGCCACCGATTACCATGTTAATACGGCCGTCTTGTGGAATACGGCGTTCTGCGATGTTAAGCCCAGACATAATCTTAAGTCTTGCGCAAATAGCCGAGTATGCTTCGATAGGGAACTCTGCCCTGTCTTGCAAGTCGCCGTCAATTCTATAACGCACTTTAACAACCTTTTCAAAAGGCTCTATGTGAATATCGCTGGCTCTATAAGGTATGGCTTCTTTAATAACTGAGTCAACGAGTCTAACTGCAGGGTTATTGATAACTTCATCTTCTTTAGAAACAGATGATTCACCTGAGTTTTGAACTTCTTTAAGTTGCCCTTCAATCTTGCCAGAGTTCAAGTCGTTTAAAGCAAGAGAAGTGGAAATTACTGCCGAAACAGAGTCAACGTATCTGTCTATTTGAGTTGGTGGAACAAGCACGTAATCGTATTTACAAGCAAACTGAGTGGAAAGTGCCGAAAGCGAGTTAAAGTTAAGTGGTTTTCCCGTTGCAACGAGTAGCACCCCGTTATTGTCAAAACAAACAGGGATAATTTTGTGCTTTTTCATAAAGGAGAAAGAGAACAAATCAAAAAGTGACCTGTCGATATCGAGCATGTCGATTTCTACATAAGGCATGTCATAATATTCGCCGATAGCAGGAAGTTCGGTTGCTTCGGTGATATATTCTTTTGCAAGCAAATAATCTCTAACCGAAACGTTAAGCCTTTCGCACTCGGCTAAAATTTGGTCTTTGTCCTTTTTATTTACAAGTTTTTTGTAAATGTAATAATTTAATAGTTCGTGGTTAATATTCATTTTGTACCCTTATTAAACTCCAAGCCTGTTCATAATATTTAGCATAGGCGAATAAACGGCAACGAAAAGCGTACCTACTATAGCGCCCATTATGAGAAGCATGGTTGGTTGTATTTTAGAAACGAGAGCATTAAGTTTAGTTTCAACTTGTCCATCAAAGAAATTGCAAGAACGAGTTAGAACTTCATCAAGCGATGCAGTTTTTTCGCCGATTTCTATCATTTGAATCATCATTGGTGGGAATAGTTTATACGAGTCGAAAGCCACCGTTAAACTCATGCCGTGTCTAATATTTTCTGCCGCTTCATGAAAGCGTTTTCTAATATATCTATTGCCGAGCACGATTTCAACCGTGTCCATAGCATCGTTAATATCCATACCACTTGAAAGCAAAAGCCCAAAGCCCCTTGCAAACCTTGCAGTAACTATATTTTGGTTAACCGTTTTTATAAGTGGAAGTTTAACCTTTAGATAATCTAGTGCGTACTTACCCTTTTCGGTTCTTAAAATCAAGAACAGGGTAATGCCAAATAACATAATACCCAAAAGTAACATTTGTCCATTTTCGTTAAAGAAGTCTGAAATATCATAAATGGCTTTAGTTAAGCCTTCAGGCTCTACATTAAGCGAAGCGAGAGACTCTCTAAAGGTAGGAACTACCATTGCGAACATCAACACCAAGATACCCACGGTTAAGCCTAAAAGCATAAGTGGATAAGCGAGCGCCCCCTTAATCTTCTTTTTTAGAGCAGAGTCTTTTTCATAATAATCTGCAAGCGAAGTGAAAACTATATCGAGTTTACCACTCATTTCCCCCACGTACACCATGCTTCTAAAGAAGTCTGGAAATACTTTAGCGTGCTTATTAAGCGCTTCAGAAAGCAACATACCCCCCTTGACGTCATCATAGATAACTTGAAGAATTTTCTTAAAGTATGGTGTAAAGTTTTGGTTTTTAAGCAGGTCCAAGCAATCTAGAATAGGAATATGCGTGTTTTGCATGATAGAAAATTGACGGCAAAAAGTTGTGAGTTCAGAAAGTTTAACCTTTCCCGTACCCATAGTGAAAAATGCTGACGGCGTTTTATCAGAATAAGGCGAACAAGAAATAACATATAAACTTTGTTTAGCGAGTTCGGATGCTAAGTCTTTTTCATCTTTGGCGATAAAAGTGCCCTTAATTTTCTGTTTTTGCAAATTTACAGCAACATACTTAAATTTTTGCATTTATTAAGGAATCTCCTTATAGTAATTTATAAAGTGAGTAAAGAAACATACCAAGTAAGAATTTCTGCGCCGAATAAAACTGCAACAAGCGTGCCAAAGGTTATAAATGGTGCAAAAGGAAACTCAGTTTGCGAGTCTGTCTTTTTTATGTATTTAATAGGTAATAAAATAAAGCAAGCGAGTAGCGATGCTATGAGCATAGCAAGGATTAACCTTTGCCAGCCCAAAAACAAGCCTGTTACAAAAACGAGTTTAACATCGCCAAAGCCTAAGCCTTCTTTTTTATAAACGGCAATGGCTAAGTAGTAAATGAGCAAAAATACAAGCCCACCTGCAAACCCACCTATCAAATGGTCTTGCCACTTAGAATATCCGTTATAGA
Organism: Clostridiales bacterium; assembly: GCA_015069465.1. Taxonomy (GTDB): domain Bacteria; phylum Bacillota; class Clostridia; order Christensenellales; family Borkfalkiaceae; genus UBA1259. The sequence continues at coordinate 9,556 of SVIO01000009.1, forward strand.
ACATTGCTATAAAAGATAGCGCTAAAATTATTAACTGAAACCTGTCTGGGATATAGGTGTGCTCAAGGTCGATAAAGAAAACGCAAATCAAAACAGATGCAAGAAGCATAACTGTTATGGCATACACCACGCTCTTTTCCCAGAACAGCATAACTGCAAGCGCATAAATAAGCCCTGTAAAAAGTTCCACCAAAACATATCTTGGCGAAATTCTAGTTTTGCATTTGCGACATCTTCCCAAAAGCATTATGTACGAAAGCACGGGGATATTGTCGTACCACCTTAGCATATAATTACATTTTGTGCAGTGAGAATTAGGCTTAGAAAGGCTCATGCCGAGTGGCAACCTATAAATTACTACATTTAGGAAACTACCTATACATAACCCTAGAACTACTGCTAATATATAAACTTCTATCATAAAACCTTAAAAATTATTTTTTGTGTTATATTTCTTGATTAAAAGCCCACCATAAAGGCTTAAATTAGTCCTATCCATCTCATTTTGTTTGTTTTGAGAAAGTGGTTGAAAGGTTACTTTGTTTTGCTCTTGCTCGATATTTACAGCCTTTAATATATGACTAAACTTATCTGGCATATTGACATAAACACTGTCTATATTGCCTAAAGACAAAATTTCTGCGTTGTTTCTAACAAGTTCTAATGTCCACTTAACAAAAGGTCTAAAGTTTTCTATTTCAAATCCTTCTTTTGTTTCAGGCGTAGGTCTAAGCATAAACTTAGGCAATTTTCTATTTAGTCTTTTATAAAGAGAGCCCACCCTTTGATTATCTTCTTCAAGTTCATCATCTAAACTAAGACCTTCTATTGCTTCATCTTGGCTATCTTTATTATCAAAAGAAGTAATGTGCTTGCTTTTAGCCTTTTCATCTGCGTTTAACACCAAAAGGTCGCCAGCAGTGTGGTCAAATAGCGAAATTTCATCTTTAACGCTATCGTCTTTGATAATAGAATAACCAAAAGGCAAAGAGTAATAACCCATAACTTTGCCACGAACAACGAAAGCAAAGAAAGAAACGTCTTCTTTAATATCTAAAAGCACGTAACTTGCCGTTTTAAGTTTTGAGTTAATAGCCATAGCGCCGTTAACCATAGCGCTTGCGCTAAATGTTATTCCTGATAGGCTTGCACCTGCACGCTCGATAGCATCGGTAACTTTAGCGATAATTTCCTTTCTAACGCCTAAAATGGCATAGGTAGCCGTCTTTTTATCACGGGTTAAAGGCGAAGTTATAAACTTAATTTCCCTGCTGTTTTTATAAAGCGCATCGATGGCAAGGTTAAGAGAGTTTGCCATAGCCTTTTTTTGAATAATAGGTATTTTAATTGTATCCATCAAAAAAAGTGAGTCTGGCAAAATTAAAGCCACCCTACCAGAGCGCTGTGCATTTTTAAATCTAAGCGCAACAGAATTTTTAAGCATTTCGTAAAAATCTTGTTCAAAAGGCTTAGCCTTATATGTCTCTTGCTCGATAAGGATATTTGACTTGTCTTTCTTATCGACAGAATAAAAGGTAATAGACTTAAAATCAGCGTTTATCGATATTACGCAATCTATTGCTGAAAAAGGCAAATTTAAATTAAACACAATTTTCTCCTTTAACTATATTTCCACTCGGCTATTTTGTAACCACCAAGATAATTTTCCAATTTTACCGATAGTCTAACTATTCCTAAACTATCTTTAAGCACCATTTGAGTTTCACTAATAATATCGGCAGTATAGCCGTCTACATTTTGTTTCCACTCATCAAGATTTTTTTCTTCTTTAACGGCAACAACATAGCTTTGGCCTATTTGGTCAAGTAATAGCCTTTCGCTAACAGTATTTTTCATATCTACTGAACTATTTTTATTAAATATGGTAACCGAAACCAAAAGCGAACTTAACCCAACCACTATTACCATAACGTAAATAGCAAGTTCAATTGCAATTCCTTTTTTAAGGTTTTTTAATTTATTTCTTTTCATTATTAACCCTTTTTATAAGACACGCTTGAAAGTTCTTGCCCCTTTTTATCTAAAGCCGTGATTACTATTTGCTTAGCAGTAAAGTCTGCAATAATATCTAAAGAAAAACCTTCTTTATTTAGCGTTATCGTGCTATCTTGTTTGCTAAAATCATTATCGGCAAGATATAGCACAGAATAGAACTCATCTATATCATCTGCAAACCTAAAACACTCTATAGTGGTCTCAGTTGCAAGTGCAATTTGAGTGTCTCTTAAACTAACTTGTTCGTTTTTAGCAGATGTTAAAATAATTGTGGTGGCAGATGCCGAGATTAAAGTTATTATAAATATCGAAACAATAACTTCAACTAGCGATATGCCCCTTTTTAGTTTTTTTGCCAACTTTTTCATACTTTGCCCCCTTACACTATATCCCCAACAAAAGGATTAATGGCAAAGGCAAAATATTCAACGCCGTTATCGGCTTGATAAAATGCTTTGCAAATATAAATTGTTTCACTGCCACTAGAATTAGTTTGTTTGTTAAACCTAATTTCAGTTATGACATTTAGTTTAACTGACAAAGTTTGTCCACTTGGCATAGTGGCACATAGGCTTTTATTATTTAGCGTTATTAAATATTCGTTTTGGTCTATGCTTGCCGACAAAACTCCATCTTGACAAGAAAACTCAGCATCTAAAGTGGTTAAATTTTCCACCCAACTCTTTGTGATAGTTTTTGTGGAAACTATATCTTGCATAAGGTCGTTTGCTTTGACTGTGGTTTTTGTGCGTTCACTTAAGAATATCGAAAATGAAACAACCATAGTAGATATTATAGAAAGTACAGCAATGACAACCGAAAGTTCAACTAAGGTTGCACCTTTTTTAAGTTTACCTTTGTTTGTCAAAGCCCACTACCCCCTTTTAATTATCATACATAATCATTATAAAACAAATAATAAATAATTTAAAGTAGTTTTAAATAAATTAATAATAAAAAAACAAAAAAACACCTTAGTAAGTCTTTACTAAGGTGTTTAATTAAACTAATTTGTTTGTTTTAATTAGTCATCATACACAACAGATGCGATAACGCCGTTTTCAACATTGAAAGTATAATCTTCTTCGTATTTGCTGTCTTCATCAGCCACGCAACCAACTAAAACGCCATCAAGGTATGAGAAAGTGAAACCACCATATTTGATTTGAACACCTGCTTGAGCGTTGTCTTTGTCATCAGCATTGTCGATGTAGCCATCAGCAATAGCATCTGCATAAGCAATAGTAAGAGCGTTTTTAGCTTCTTGAAGTGCTGCGCTTTCTTTTGCTCTGTTAGAAATTGATGTAAATGTTGGAATTAAAACTGCTGCAAGAATTGCAATAACTGCGATAACAATAACAAGTTCTATAATAGTAAAACCTTTTTTGTTTGTCTTTTTCATTTTTATTTTCTCCAAATTTTTAGATTATTTATCCCCGTGAACCCACGGGGATAATATGTGCTAATTTATTAATAGTTTACTCGATTATGGCTTTTGAATTTCTTCCCAACCATCATTTTCAAGATATCTACCGAGTTCACCATTGAATGTACCACCAGTAATAGAAACAATTTCTTGTGTTTCATAGTAACCAGCACCGAATGCTACATCATTGTTGAATACGCCACCTGTAATTGTTACATATGTTGCAGTATGGTTGTTACCAAATGAATATACATAGAGAGATAAACCTGTACCACCATTGATTGTACCACCATTGATTGTTAGATTACCAGCTGCTGCTTTAGTGTTGTCTGAACTTGGAAGTTGAACCCAGATACCTCTTGTGCCACCTTCGATAACGCCACCATTAATTGTTACATTAACTGCATCAGTTGCACTATTACAGAACATACGCAATGCGCATTTTGCTGCAAGTAACTTACCACCATTCATAATAAATGTTGAACCTTGATAGCAGTCAACAGGATATGCTGCAGGAGCATTTGATGCGTTTTCAATTGTACCACTTTCAAGTACTAGTGTACCATAATTTGAAATTGTGTTGCTTGCAAAACCAGGAATTGCTTGCATATCAGGATTTAATGCGTTAGTTGTAATCTTACCACCACCAACAGAGTCTTTGATTGTAAGATTACCATTATTAGTAATTACGTTAGATGCTTTGCCTTCGCCAGCTGTAGCCATAATAGCGTGACCATTTAAGTCGATAGTAACTGTTGTATTTTTGCTAATTGTGAATACTTTGTTAGCTGCATATTTTACATCTCTAACAAGAACAGCTTCTTTGCCATTTGCTGCTGCAAGAGCATCAGCAAAATCATCATAGAATACACCATCAACGATTGCAACGGCTGTAGATACATTTTCAACAGCATTGTCTGCTACTGTTACTGTTTGGCCATTAACTGTGCCAAGAGCTGCGATAACTTCGTTTGTACCCATAATCATACCGAAATCACCAGCCAAAGATACGCTTGTTGATGTTACAACTACTGTACCCATAGAACCACCATTTTCAACAACTACATGACCTGCTTTAACTGTTGCAAGACCTGTTACACGACCAAATTCGTGATAAGAGTTAGCTGCAACTGCTTCGATTGTAAGGTCAGCAACATCACCATAGTGATAAACATCTGCATTTGGAGCATCGATTACGAGATTTGTGTTATTTGTAGCAACACAAATGCTTGTTTGTGTGTCAGAATCAATGTTAGCGCTACCTGTGTAGTATGTAGAATATTTTTCACTAACAGTCTTTGAAATTACCCAATATTCGTGGTCAGCCACATTGTCATGTGTTTTGCTGTTTGGGATATATTCGATTTTACCACCGTTTAAGTAAACGAAGCAGTCGTTTTTGCTATCCCAAAGAATTTCGTTATCTGTTGCACTTGCATTGATTTTAGCAACGTTATAACCATATTCTTCTGCAGCTTGCAACGCATCGTACATTGTTTCGTGTTCTTCTGAATCTGTTTTCAATGCTGTGTTCAAGTTACGAACTAATTGTGTATCCTTAGATACGTTTGCCTTGTCTACTATATTTGAAAATACAGGAATCAACACTGAAGCTAAGATAGCGATAACAGCGATAACGATTACAAGTTCAATTATAGTAAAACCTTTCTTGTTTTGTCTTTTCATGTTTTTTCTCCTTAAAATTTTTTTGTGTTTTTAACATTTTTTATAACCAGTAAAGGCTCAACATAGCATCACGCACTTTGTTAAATAACCTTTCGCATTATATCTAATGTTAATAACACGCACAAATAAGTTTTTGATAGGCTTTTTTAGCCTAAGTTCTTTTTCTTCCCTAAAGCGAATTTTTGCAATTTCAATTGCTTTTATGCCACCGAAAACGCATAAGATAAGTAATAGCAACAAAACCAACAATTCAATAACGGATATTGCGCTTAACATACCCACAATTGGAGCGTTGATTGCTTGATATACGTCTAAATAGATTTTTTCGTTATAAGTCGAAACTATCCAACTAGACACAAAACTATTTTTATCCGAAGCAAGCAAAACGAAGAAGAATAACACAAGTGCTATAAGATAGGTTACACGCATAACTTTCATTTTGCTTTTGGTTAAACATAAAATCATCAAAAAGTTTACAAGTACATATCCAACAAGTAGATTATTCAAAATCGCTTCACCTCCTTTTTGCAATATTTCTAGGCGAAGTGAACATAAATACTAGTCCACCATCTTCTTATCAAAAAAGGTAATTTTTTGTCTCAGGCTTTTTGTCAGTTCTTTTTTGATAAACTTTATGAGTTTTTGTATTTTAAGTTATTATAAGCAAACAACTAGCACGCCGATTAAAACAGCGAGTGCAACGATACCACCAAAGAGTGAATAACCGATTACAGGGTTAACTGTTTTACCCCATTTAATGCTCTTAATCTTTGCCCATGTGTTTTTGAAAAAAGATTTGAAACCACACTTTTTTTGTTCAGCCATAATTTTTCTCCTTTTTTATGATTATAAAAAGCCTTTTTGTTTTAGGGACAATTTATACAAATTTATTTTACAGCATTTATCGACATTTGTCAACAAAAATCGTAATTATTTTTAATAATATAAATTTTTCAATAATTTCCTGTGTTTTTTGCCATTTTTTGTATTTAGTTTTTGCACTATATCTATGCTATGCTTTTGCCTTATAAATAAGTGAAAATTTGCTTTAAATATTTTATAATTTTTCTTATAAATTTATTCGCTCAATTTTAAATATATAATCATTATTTACGTTTTTTTCTTCTGTAAAAGAAAAAGCAAGGCAAGCCTTGCTTTTAACTGCTTTCTATTTGTTTTTTATGTTAACATCAATTTGGTTGAAAGGAATTTCTATACCTTCTTTATCAAATGCCACTTTCACAGCTTCAGTTATATCAAAATAAACTGTCCAATAATCTGAATTCTTCGACCATACCCTAGCCGTTATATTGATACTAGAAGAGCCGTGCTCTTTAACTCTAACAAAAGGTTTTGGGTCTTTCAAAACAAGTTCGTGTTTAGCACAAATGTCAGTTATTATTTGTTTTGCCTTTTCAAAATCGTCACCATAGCCAATTGAAAACATAAAATCTACACGCCTTAACTCTTTTTCCGAATAGTTAATTATTTCTGCATTTGCAAGCGTTCCGTTAGGAAGATATACCACTTTGTTGTCTGGAGTTAAAAGTTTTGTGTTGGTAATGTGAATATCCGTCACCGTTCCCGAATAACCTAGCGTCTCGATATAGTCGTCAATCTTAAATGGTCTTGTTAAAATAATTAAAACCCCACCTGCAAGATTAGAAAGTGCGCCGTTTACTGCCAAGCCTATACATACGCCAATTGAGGCAACTAACGCCGTCAAACCACTAGTATCTATGCCTAAATATCCAATCAAGCAGATTATTACAATAATTTTAAGCCCTACTTTAAATACATAAGCAAGCGTACGAATAATTGTTTTATCTGCGTTCTTTTGCGAACCTTTTTTTATAATTCTTTTTGCAAAAGCGTTTATTATCTTGAAAGAAATAAACATTACTACTAAAGCAATCACTATTTTTACGCCTGTATTTGTTGCCCATTGTAGCAAAGTGTTAACCAAAGCCTCCCAATCCATAGCACATCTCCTTTTAATAACCTTTGTGAATTTTATTTTTTAAAATTATAACACTTTAATCATTAAAAAACAACCAAACCAATGCTTTACTATTAAAATTTTTAATATAAATATATTTCAACTCCCTATACGGCCTTGCACTTGATTGAAAGTTTGCCTAACTAAAAGAACCATTTTGTCTTTTTTGTTAGGTTTTTACTGATAAAAATATGTATTTATTGTTAAGATTTCACTATTATGTTTCGCTATATAACTTACGCCTTTTTTCTTATACAAAGCATAACTATCTTCAAAAATTATAAAGACATTACTTTTGGTAATGTCTTTTAATCTTTTTAATGAATTATTCAAATCTTTTTTATCATCAAAAATAATTTTATTAAAGTATTTATACAAGTCAAGTTCTTTTAATAAATACTCAGCTCGTTCTTTATTTGCACTTGTCCAAAGATAACAATTTTGGACATATTGTTTTCGTAAGATATTTAATATATATTCGTTAACCACAACTCTATATTTAAGCCACTTTTGAGTAAAATAGTTTTGCTTATCGGCTATCAATTTTTTGCTAAGTGTTTCGCTTAAGTTCTCACGTGTCAACCTTTTGCTTGTTTTAATTCTTTTATGTCCGTTATTCTCTAAAGCAAAATTATATGCATCGTTATTTAGGTTTTTCGTTGAAACCAAAGTATCATCTAAATCTACAACGTAAACCAATTATAATTCCTCAATTTCTTTTTGCGACACAACCTTTTCGCCCTGAATAACGTAATCTTTGTTTAAGCCAAACATTAAATCATCAGCGTCAGTTTCTCTAAACATAACAAGTCGTTTTTTGCTATATTCTTTTGCCTTTTCAAAAGCATGGCGCGAGCCACTATCCCCTTCGCCTTTTCTAAAACTAGCAACCAAAATAACTGCTTTTGAATAAAGTGCTTGCAATCTATCCCTTTCAACAAATCTTTTAATTCTTTCATATTTAATTTTAGGTTCTCGTATATATTCGCTTATAATAAGCCCATCATTATCTACAATTTTATTTGCTAAATCCTTATTTTCTTTTGGATAAATATTTTCTATGGTTGAAGGAAGAAAGGCTATAGTCTTAGCATTGTTTTTAACACTTTCTCTATGTGCAACTGTATCGCAACCTTTTGCAAGTCCACTTACTATATTAAAACTTTTTTCAGCCAGACTTTTTACAACCTTTTGCTCTCTTTCAACTATTTCGCTTGTCGGCGTTAAAACACCTATAATTGCAATATTTTTATCAATGTTTTTAAGCAAACTTATATCGCCTTTATATGCAAAGAAAAACGGCTTTTCACTATTTTTTACTTTACCGTCTGCGATAGGAAAATTATCATCAAAAACGCTAATAACACTTATTCCTTTTTCTTCAAGTTCTTGTTTTACCTCTTGCAAATCGCAAGGAAAAGTATTTATAATGTTTTCATTATAATACTCTTTCCAAAAATGAGCGTTAGATTTTATAACGCCCGTTTTTATTAAGTTATAAAGTTTTAACGATATATTTGAATTCATAACTTTTACCTTGTTTTTGCCGTTACGTATAGTATAACACTTTTTGCGCCTAAATCAAATAAATACCCTATACAATCTTCAATAACGTTTACACCTTCGGTATAAATATCATCAACTAAAATAATATTTTTATCTTTTATTTTGCTTAAATCAAACCTACAAGTGTCTTTCGTTATGCCTTTATATGGATTGTCGCCCGTATTGTTTTCAAGTCTCCAATTATGCGTTGTTTTAGTGTCTTTAACTCTTGTAATAGCATCCGTGCCGTTAATAAAACCTAATTTATTAGCACAACTTGAAATTGCCTTTTTGAACATTAATTGACTTTGTTTATACTTATTTTCTCTTTTAGAACGGGGCATAACGCAAACTGTAAAATTTTTATAATCGCCTTTATCAAAAAGGCTTTCCATATCTTTAACAAATCTTTCGGAAACTTGAACAAAATCTTCAACTAAATCCAACTCGTTATACTGATTAGTCATATTTTTTAAATGATTTATAAAGTCGGGGTTGCCTTGTTTTTGATAGCCAAAGTAATCACAGTTATAAAAAGCCAAAACTTTTTGCGCTAAATATTTATTTTCGCCAATATAAAATTTTTTCATATATTTCTCCTTGAATTTTGTTTTTCTTTAATTTTATCATCCTAAAAAACGCAAAATCAAGGTTATATGACATGTAAATAGTTCTAAAAATAGCAAAATAGCAAGTTTTTACTTTCCGTTTTACACTTAACAATTATTTTTATCATCTTAAAACAAATACACCAAATCTTTTAACTCACGTTGAATTCGACAATAAAAGTCAATTTCAACTCAATTCAATCAAACTGTATAAAATAACGATTTCTATTCAGTTTCATTGAGAAAACTATCTATTTTTTCCAAAAAGGGCTGTATTCGCCAATAACCAAGTTTCGAATGCTCAATTTCAATTTCGATTTGTTTTTTTGCCTCAGTTTCAATATGTGCTAAATTTCTTAACATATATACTTTCTTTATATCTTCTGCATATTTTTCTTCTATAAAACCAATACGAACACAGCAATCAACTTTGTCTGAAAAGGGAATACTATTTTTCGGAGTTTTTGAATCTTTATATAAACACGTATAAACTTGTTCACCGTCATAAGTTACGCTTGTTGATGCCCCTAATGCACTAACTGGCTTATACGCTTTGTGTGTTTGCAAAGCTATTACTTCGGGGTGTTCTGTAAATTTATCCCAAAGCAAATAAGAAATAACTGCTTCATATATAGAAGCATATTGCATCACTTGAAATTTCAGAAATGGATGTAATTCATTATCTTTTGCATAAAGCGCTTCCATAAGTTTAGACATATAACGAGCAGAATAAAAAGCCCTTCCCAATCGTTCTTTTAGTTCCATATTATCTATACAGGCGAATTTTTGGATATGCCAATCTAAATCACCAGGCAAATCTTTGGTGCAATAACTTTGAATTTGATCTCTTAATTCTTTTTCTAATGACATTTAATTATATCCTACACATTAATTTTTTAAGCTTTTACCTATTATACAGTAATTCACCAACTTCTAACAAATCAATTTCGTGATTTTTCATTTTTGATAATACACTTTTCAATTCTTCATACTGTTTTTTGTCTACTTTCAACTCAATATCCATGCCTATTTCAGTAGAAAATTTCAAAAAATGTTTATTGATTTCATCTACAACATTAAAAAATAACTCATATTGTAATATTTTTTTTCTTAATTCTCTTGTGTATGCATAGTAGCCCGTTAAATTAAGTCTATCTTGGTCGTATCCAATTAATCCTCCAATTTCCTTGGTTTCTTTTAATGCAAATAAATTGATTTTTTCTTCATACCACTTAAAATCAATAGGAATAGATTGAGTTAATAATACATCCGAGGTCGCCATGGTGTTTATTTTTGACAAACTATTAAGTTTTCTATTAATTTTTTTTGATTTAATTTGTTTAGACAGCGTAATTACCACATAATTACATAAATCCGTATTGGAAACCTTTTTGTTGTTAATATAAATATCTCTTCGTCTTATCTTATAATTATTGTGCATTTCATGAAAGAAAATACATTTGTTATTTTGTACATCAGCTTCTATTTTAAAATATAATAGTGCTTTATTTTGCAACAATAAATCATATGTTAAAAATGGAAGAACTTCAAAAAAATTAAAATCTATCTGGTTACTGTAAATTTTACAATTACCATCTTTTTTGTTAATAAGTTCTGTTCCGCTTTCGCCCATATGAAAGAGAGAAACATATAAATGTTCGCACAAGTCTCTTATAATAAAATAAGAAGATTTATTAATTTTGCTGATCATCTTTATTATCCCAACCTAACCTTTTTTTTAATTCGGGTTTCATAAACCTTGACAAATAGCACCTACCAAAAAAAACATAAAAATTTTCCGAAAAACCAAACGATTCGTCATATCTAAATTCTCTAACTTGTTTATTGTCATGAGAGATGCTTCGATGAAACATTTCCTTCGTTTCAAACTTGACTAAATTTTTTTTCTTTATAAAGGATTGGAATTTTAACTTCCTATCAATAAATTCCAAATCGTTTGGAATAAATATTGAAGAACTTTCGGTATATAACACATATGCCTCTACATATTTTGCAATTCTTTCCATTGAAGCAACTTTTGTTACAAGTTCCTCATCAAGCATCTTAATAAATTCACTAGAATTATCTTCTTTTCCTATTAAATAGTTGTAATATAGATAGTATCCTGCTAAATCCATAATACAAACACGAATTGAACGTTCCATTAAAATCGTATAATTGCTTGGTGTATATGTTAATATACTATTTTTCACTTCGTTTTCAATGATTTCTAAATTGTCAATTAGTAATTTTATATGTTCAATAAATGAAGTCGTTTCGCCCTCCATTATGTAATGAAAGCTATCATTTACAATATTGCTATATGCGTATCCAATATAATCGGGGTGGTCTAAATCTTTTCTAAATCCAGATTTATACAACTCAATAATTTGTTGATAAGCTTTGATATTGTTTTTATTTATATCTAATTTTTCAGTTATAAGTGTAGCGTAATCAAAATTTATCTCTTTAAAATAAGAGTCAACATGATAACTTTTTAATAGATTATCTTTTTCTTCAATTATAGTATAAACCCCTGACAACTTTTGTTTAATTTCCTTTTGAGACATAAAAGTTATCGCTGAAACTTCTTTTTGGCCTGTTTTTATCAAAAACTCACAACTATCGTTATATATTTGATAGATAACATCACAAAAATCATATAATAACTTAATTTTTTGTCGCATATGATATCCGACATCATTTTGCAAATACCATCTTGGAGTAACAATCGTTCCTTCAGCAATAATCTCCTTTTTAAGTGAATTTAATAGTTTTGTAATATTAGTATCATATAAAAAATCCGAATTGATTCTATCCAAAATGTCCGGATTTTTTTGAAGTTTATTAAAAAAATCATTTAAGGTTGTTTCAGTGCATTTACTTAAAATTTTACGTATACCCAAAATAATATTAACTAACAAACTTGTCCAACTAGTGGCAAGCGATAAAGAGGTATCATCTTTTGTTTCAAAACATTTTGAAATGATTACCCATAAGGCTTTTATTTCTTTCTCCCAAAATTTAATGGTACTTGACGAAATAGTTTCGGAAACAATTTCTTCAAAAATAGATAAATAAGTATTTATTGCTTGAATTTTATTATCTTTAATGGATTTTAAAAACTTATTGTTTATTTCCATCAAACTTTTTTCAAACCAAAATTCATCTATTATTTCTTTATAGTGCAATCCTGTCCCTGTATTTAATGCTATAGTTTTTATAGTTGCATCAGCAGTGAACCAATAAGGACATTCGGCTTGCATATCAAACCACTTGGATCCTTTAGGTATTATGTATTTATATTGATAATAATGCTTTATTAATATAAGATTTTTTACACAGAACGTGACACCGTTATTAATATGTTTGTTGCTTGAAATTTGATATTCTGAAACACTTTTCAATATATCTATTTCTTTTTTTGTTTGTTTACGATAGTAATCTTGAAACTCAGCAACATTATACTTGTTACGTTTAGTAACATGTTTAATATTATTTATTATTACCGAATAGCTACTATCACATATTTTATACAAATCTGCTAAAGCAAACGCAATACTCGCAAGCCTATAAAATGTGTATAATGTTAGTAAAGTATTGAGACCAACAATAATGGAGGCAAATATAGTAAAATAAAAATTTACACTTAATGCTACGACAAAAACTAAAAGCATCAAAACATTATTGATTAAAATCCCACTATATTTTGTTGACTCCAAATAAAATCTATTTCTGACATCCTCATTTATATCTGAATATTTTGCTGTAAAAATACTGGCTGTGGATGAATAATAAATGGCCAAAAATACACCATTAAAAGCTATAAATGCAAGAGCTATGTCAACATAAGTAGAATAATTCGATTTATCAATGAATTTAGGTATTCCATCAATAAATGACATACCATAGTCTAAAATAATTGTAAAAGCATAGATTAACAACGATATTAGCAGTTTAGGCAAAATACTTTTTGCCACAACCCAAAAGGTATTTTGTTGTTCTTTGTATTTTGAAAATCTATTTTTCATTTGAAAAGATAACTTTTTATGCTTAAGTGACAAGCTGTCTTTCTTAAACTTGTTCTGCCAATAATTATCTTTTTGCATTTGTAAAATACTTCTTTTTTTCATTCATTTTCCCTTATAAATTTATTTTAATCACATCTTTCGTTGTTAATTCTTTTATATGCATTAAAAATAACAGAACTATAATGCATATTTGTCTTTGAAACTTAACTTCTTTGACTTGCATTTAGATTCCTTTATTTCTAACAAATCTCGTTTCTATTGAATCTAAAAACAAAAACTGTGCTTTACTAAAACCAACATTTATCGCTTTTTTTGAAATATCTCGTACCATATACGAATATTCGACCTTTTCTCTATATGAAATATTAGACTTGTCTATTATGTTCAAAATGTGATTAATATAGTTAATATGCTCTCTCCTTATCAAATTGTTTCTTTTAAACTGAAGTTGTCTTTGATGTTCTGCTTTAGTTGCCTCATTTTTCAACGCAAAAGCCAAATCAATTTTCAAATCGTTTAACTGTTTTTCATAATCAGTCATTCCTGGTTTTGAATTCGCTATTTCCTTTAGTACCCTTTTATAAATTTCTTCTTGAATTTTTGCGCCATTATTCCCTCTGTCTAGATATTGCATAATTAAATCTTGAACAGCCAAATCGGTGCTTACTGTATGCAAACCGGCATAGTTTTCTGCCATTTTTTTTGGATCAGCAATTCTCACAATTCTAGAACATTGCTCAACGTAGTTAATTGCCCAATAAGCATAAGAATAGCCCATCCAAAACATTACGTCATAAGAATATGTCTTACCTTTAATCAATTTATGCGTATTTACCAATTCATCAAACAAATATTCTTCACCCATCCACTGAGAACGATCATACGCCGAATTAAATTTTGCAGCAATATCTGAATCCATATAGACTTTTACAAAATTGTTGCTCTCAAATCCATATTTAACCGACAGTTCAAACAAACGGCCCTGAATTGAACACAATTTATGAGATATTATATTCATTTATTTTCCTCCAACAACTCATCAAAGAATTTCCCCTCTCTACGATATTGCTTACAAATTTCATTGGCATTCTTAATTCCTATTTGCCTATTTTCTTCACTTATATCTTTCAATGCCATTAATTCTAATTCACTTAACTTATACTCCTTGAGTATTTTTATTTTTTTGCACGCCTTTGTCGATACCGCAACGTATTGTTGTCCTAATTGCAACGTTGACAAACATTCAACCAACCCTTTATCCGTAATATTCCCTTCAAAGAAATTATCTAACACATAAAACATTCTATCATCAGCAATATCTCCAATGATTAAATCTCTATTTTTAACATAATCTGCATATTTTTTATAAACATTTTTTTCTTTTACTCTCTCAAGCTTGCCTCTATTATATGCGACAACAAATGCCCAAGATATATCCGTAGGCAATTCAAGCACTTCTAAATCGCTTTTATCTATAGAAGCAAAATATAATATAGGTTTTTCATAGTTGCAAATTAAAGTTAATGGTTGCAATACTTCTGTCCCCATATAAAAACCTTTTCCAAAATCGCATTGTGATCTACTTATTGGCGCAATATCCCCCTCAATACCCGACTTTGAACCGTGAAAAAAGATTTTAGTGTTAGGATTCTCTTTTTCTAATTTCTCTCTTTGCGCAGTTAAAAAACTTATTATAAAATCAGCAACTGGAACATTGTATTTAAGGCAAAATTGATAAATTGCTTTTTGCGCCGATGGTGGTGGAGTTGTTTTTCCATTCTCCCAACGATTGACCGTTGCAAAAGCTATGCGGAGCTCATCTGCAAACTCTTGCTGACTCATTTCTAATCTATTTCTAATAAACTTTATTAATTCAATCATGTAAACGCCCCCCAAATATAACATTTGATATCATATGTATTATATTATATGTTATATTGTTTGTCAATAGTTATACGCAAAAATGTTTTTTTATAAAGATAAACATCGTTTTTTGCACAAATGATATAATTGTATTAAAGGAGGCCGAGTTAAATGAATAAAAAAATTTACTCAATAGATATTATTAAAAACAATGTACTAAAATATAGAGCTGGTTATAGCGTGGAAAACCTAATGATTGAATTTAATATTCCACGAAGTACTATATACTACTGGATAAAGGAATACAAACAAATAAAAAATTTAGACGAAATTAAATACGTATCTGCTTATGAAAACGAAAAAAAGAAAAACCTTAAACTTCAACAAATTAATCAGGTGTTAAAATTAGTAAATTGTACAATTCATTCTCCACTACAAATAAAACTAAAAGAACTGGAAAAACTATATGGTAAATTCAGTGTTAGGGTTTTATGTGAAGCGTTAGATGTTAGTAGGGGCACTTTTTATAACCATATATTAAGAAATAAAAAAGAAAATACCTCTTATGTAAAACGACGACAAGTATTATCAAATGAAATATTAAAAATTTATGAAGATAGCAGAGGTTTGTTTGGTTCAGATAAAATTCTTGCAGTATTAAAAACAAAAGGTTTTCATACAAGCAAACCATTAGTACGAGAACTGATGAAAGAATTGGGTATTAGAAGTTTTCGTTCAACAGCGAAAAGAGACCATTCTTTATGGAATAAGCTACACCCACCCAAAAACCACTTACAACGCAACTTTGATGTTGAAGAGCCAAATCAAGTTTGGGCAAGTGATTGCACTAGAATTTCATACAACCAACAAAGTTACCATATTTGTGTAATTATGGATTTATACTCTAGAAAAATTATCTCTTATAAAATTTCCCAAAGAGCGAGTACTCAATTAATAACTTCTACTTTTAACGAGGCTTTGAATAAAAGAAATTGTTGCGCTCCTAAAATGTTTCACTCTGATAGGGGTTGTCAATACACTTCATTTGCTTTTAGGAAGTTATTATTAAAACACGACATTTTACAATCATTTTCTCAATCGGGAAATCCTTACGACAACGGCGTTGTCGAATCTTTCTTCTCTACATTTAAGCAAGAAGAAATATATAGAACATTTTATTTATCTGTAAAACAGCTTAAACAAAGAATTGGCGAATACATAGATTTTTATAATCAAAATCGTCCACATAGAAGCAATAATTACAAAAGTCCCAATCAAAAGGAAGAAGCATACTATAATAAAATAAACCGTGAAGTCTAATCTGCACGGTTCATATTGTTTTGCCTTTTTAACGTTTGTTTCCCAATTTTTATATGTTTGTAAAATTTTTGTCTAATAATGCTCACTCTTAAATTCACAAGTAAATACAAATAAAAATAGGAGCCGATTTTAACTCAGTCTAATCAAACTGTCTAAAATCTTGACTCCTATTCAGGTGGTTGCGGGAGTGGGATTTGAACCTCACGACCTTCGGGTTATGAGCCCGACGAGCTACCAAGCTGCTCCATCCCGCGATTTGTTTCAATTGCTTTAATATAATATACTATAAATTTGCTTTTGTCAACCGTTTGTAAATAAAAATTAAATATTGCTTGAATTTTTATTTTTTAATTGCTATAATATACTTATGCAAATTGATTTAAGTAAATTTATTAGCAATAATCAAACTGTTGCCGTTGCGCTCTCTGGTGGGGGCGACTCTATGGCACTACTTAATTATATGCTAAACGAATCAAAAAAATACCAAATTAAAGTAGTTGCAATAAATATTGAACATGGTATTCGTGGCGATGAGTCAAAAAGCGACACCGAATTTGTAAAAAACTATTGCAAGGACAATCAAGTGCCACTGCTCACCTATTCGGTTGATTGCGTGGCATATGCATTGAAGCACGGCCTTTCGGTTGAACAGGCTGGGCGAATTTTACGCTATCAAATTTTTAATACGGCAATACAGGAAGGCAAATGTGACAAGGTTGCAACGGCACACCACCAAAAAGATAACTTTGAGTCTGTGCTATTTAACCTTTTTCGTGGCAGTGGCTTGAAAGGTCTTGCAGGCATTGATGAGAATTTTGAGAATAAAATTATTAGACCTCTTCTTAGCGTCTCTAAAGAGCAAATAAACGAGTATCTAGCAAAAAACCATATTCCATACGTCACCGACCAAACCAACTTTGATGATAAATATACAAGAAACGCAATAAGGCTAAATATTTTGCCTGAGATAGAAAAGGTTTTTCCTGAAGCCGAGAAAAGCGTTTATAGATTTAGCCAAATTGCAAGACTTGAAGATGAGTATATTAAAGAGCAGACATTAGAAAAAATTGACTTTTTTGAATCAAAAGTTAGCGTTAAACTTCCTATCCATAATGCACTTTTATCTAGAGCGACAGTGTTTGCACTAAAACACCTTGGCGTTACAAAAGACTGGGAAAAAACGCATATAGATAGCGTTATTATGCTTAAGGACTCGCTAAACGGCACTATGGTTACTCTTAAAAATAATATCGTTGCTATAAAAGAATACGATACAATCACCTTTTATAAAAATCTAAAAAACACAGACATCGTTATTCCTTTTTCATTGGGCGAGATTGCCTTTGATGATAAAAAACTTTTTATAACAAAGATAGATAAAGTGGCAGATATAAAAAACGGACTTTTTGCCGACAAGGATAAAATTCCAAATGATGCAGTAATTCGCACTCGCCGTGATGGTGATAGATTCACTAAGTTCGGTGGTGGAACAAAAAATTTAAGCGATTATTTAACCGATAAAAAAATTCCACTTTTAGAAAGGGATAGTATCCCCCTACTCGCTGTAGGTAACGACATTTTGGCGATTTTTGGTCTTGCCATTTCAGACAAAATAAAGGTAGATGAAACCACAAAAACAATAATTGAACTAAAATAGTAATCTAACTAAAACTAAAAAACGGATAGAACTTTCTATCCGTTTTTTTTATGTTTTTTTCTTAAATATTTCTTTTATTTTTTGATTTTTTTGCAGAATTTGTTTATTAGGACATAGGCAGTTATAAGTGCAACAATGCTAATCGATATAACTAAATACATAGTGCCGGTTTCTACATTATTTCCAAAGAAATAAATATTGCAGTCGATTGAATCCTTTAATCCTTTTACAGCCTGTGGTGGCAATGTTTCTATCACGCTGTTTAGAGAGTGATTTCTAATTAATGCCGTACCATAAGTGCCTGGAAGGAACATAACGGCGTTTCTTAAACCTGAGCCAAAAGATGATAGTGGCATATATGCACCACAGATAAAGCCATAGCAAGAACTTACGATAGAGCCGACAGCCGAAACTTGACCTTGAGAACTTAAGAAGAAGTTTATAACCGAAGATAGTGCCGTGCCAAAAGTAGTTAACAAGAATATGTCAAGAAGCAAAAGCAAAATATCGCTAGCCGTTAAATACCAACCTGCAATACCCACATAAACTAGACAACTGACAAAAGCAATTAAGCAAATTATGAGCGTGCTAATAGTTGTTGAAATATAATAAGAGAGTGCTAGTTTTGACCTTTTAAGTGGCGTCATCATAAGGTCGTTATAAGCGCCGTTAATTTTATCTTGAACCATAAGCATATTAGAGCAGAAAGAAACGGTAACGCAAGACACTGCTAAAAGTGATGACATTAACTGCCCACCCACAAGCCCTGATATTTGCTTATCAGAAACGCTTACCCCTACTTTAGTAAACACCTGCCTAAAACTATCTTCAAAAACATTTGACAAAAAGGTTGAATACAAAACCAATAAAATTAGTGGGGTTATAAGTGAAGTAAAGAACAATCCTTTATCTTTAAAAAACAATTTAGTATGCCTTTTGACATTGCTTAATAATATATTCATACTAATTATCCCCCGTTAGTTTTTTGCCAGTGACATTTAAAAAGACGTCATCCATTTTGCCCTTAACTACTTCATAATCGGTAAATAGGTCTGGGTTTTTAATAATTAACTGTGTAACAATTGTGGTATTCTCTATGCTAATTCGATAGCCATCGTTTACATTTTCGTAACTAAGTCCTAAACTTTTAACTTGGCTTTCATCGATACCATAAATGGTGATATAGTCTTTTGCAAAGTTGTTTTTAAGGGCATGTGGGGTGCCTTCTGCAACGATTTTTCCACTATCGATAATAACAACATAATCAGCATCAGATGCTTCTTCCATGTAATGCGTGGTCAAAAAAACCGTCATGCCGTTTTTTTGTCTTAACTCATTTATTACATTCCACATTGTAATTCTAGTTTGTGGGTCTAAGCCTGTTGTAGGCTCGTCTAAAATAAGAATTTTTGGGCTATGAATAATTGCCCTTGCAATATCTATTTTTCTTCTTTGTCCACCAGAAAGTTTGCCAACCTGTCTATTTATAAAGGGTTTAAAGTCTAAGATTTGGCTTAAGTAGTTTAGCCTATCTTCAAACTCTTTATCAAAAATGCCATAGAGAGATGCCCTATGCCTTAGATTTTCCCTAACCGAAAGAGATTTATCAAGCACCGAACTTTGAAAAACAACGCCTATGCTTCTTTTAATATCATCGCTGTCGGTATTAGTGTCAATATCGCACACGTAAACGCTTCCACTATCCTTTTTTAGCGTGTTGCAGATGATAGAAATGGTCGTGCTTTTTCCTGCACCGTTTACCCCTAAAAACGCAAAGAGTTCGCCTTCTTTTACGCTTAAAGTTAGGTCGTTAACGGCATGAACATCCTTAAACCATTTATTAAGATTTTCTATTTTTATAATATCTTTACCCTTTCTATTTTCAATATTATTTTTTATCATTTAAAATACCTTCTGCTAAGTCTTGAAAAAATTCTGTTTTAATTAACGCCATACCCTTTGCATCCCCAAGCATCAAAAGTGTGTCGCCTGCTGATAAGTTATAAATCTTTCTTGCATCTTTTGGAATAACTATTTGCCCTTTTTCGCCAATTTTACAAACGCCAAATATATATTTCCCTTCTTTTTCTAACATATAACACCTAATCACTCGTTATACCATTAATTTTTCATAAAAGTATGAAAAGTATAACTTTTCTTATATTATACTATCCCCAACTTTCATTGTCAAGCAAAAAATTAAAATTGTGTAATTATTTCAATATAATTGTTGACAATACAACAAATTAGTAATATAATAATGAAAATGACTAAAAATTAACAAACAAACATTATTTTACTATAGTTTTAATTAAAGGGATTAGAAATGAAAGTTATTCGAGTGCAAAATAATAGCAAAAATTGTATGATATGTGGCATGGAAAATCCGTTTAGTCTAAAGGCACCCTTTTATATTTTAGATGATGGCTCGGTCGCTAGCATTGTCACATTTAAGTCTATCCATCAAAGTTATCCCGACAGAACTCACGGTGGTATGGTGAGTGCCCTTCTTGACGAACTTATGGGGCGTGCACTTTGGGTTGTTGAGCCTGAAATGTTTGGAGTTACCACAACCCTTAACATAACTTACAGAAAACCAACACCACTTGACACACCTGTTAAGGCTCGTGCATATCTAACATTTAATTCATCTCGTGGCATGGTGGCTAAAGGTCAGGTTTTTGATATGGTGGGCAACCTTTTGGTAGAAGGAAGCGCAAAATATTTTAAGATTCCTTTTAATAGATTGTTTGGTGAAAACACAACTCAGCATGAAGAAATGTGCTATGAAATGCCTTTAGATATTAAGGAAATTGACTTTCCTAAAATAGAAAAATAATAATTTATAATTAACCACTTTTCCTTCTTTGTTAACATTTTATTCTAAATTTGAATATGATGTAATATACACAAAGGAGGAATTTTTTTATGTGTAATCTTTTAGGTTGCAACTGTGGTTGCAACGGAAGTGGTAATAATCGGCAAGGAGTTAATCCACTTTCTTATGGTAATGACAACGCTTTTTATAATAGAAGATGTTGCAATAATAACCCGATAATTATTCGTGGTCCTGTCGGTCCTACTGGTGCAACGGGTGCAAGAGGTCCTATCGGTCCACAAGGCCCTGTCGGTCCTATTGGTCCTACTGGTGCGACTGGTGCTACAGGTCCTATTGGTCCTACTGGTCCTACTGGTGCAACGGGTGCTACAGGTCCTGTCGGTCCACAAGGTCCTATTGGCCCTACTGGTGCTACAGGTGCGACTGGTGCTACAGGTCCTGTTGGTCCACAAGGTCCTGCAGGTACTGGCGATGCTTTATATGCGAGTGTAGGCACGGCAACTGTGGCTAGTGGCGATATAATTCCTATTGAATTTAATACAGCAACTGATAGCACAACGATGAGCGTTTCTGATAATGCTATAAATATTAGCGACGCAGGTATTTATTTAGTATCATATTTTGCAAACGGCTCTGCTGAAACAGGCGACCTTGCTGTTAGCCTTTATCAAAACGGCACATTTATAACTGGCGAAACCATAACTTTAACTGATGGCTCAGGCGCTGTTAGTAAAACAATTTTAATTAGTTTAGATGCTGGCGACACTCTTTCTATTTACAACTCATCTGACGCTACACTAACATTGCTCGGCGCTTCAATAACAGCATTAAAACTTGCATAGTTTATTAAAAAACAAAAAGTCAAGGCATAAGCCTTGACTTTTAGTTGTCTTTAGATGATTGAACCTTAAAATCTTGACCTTCTTTGTAAACGCAAATGCTTCCAAGTTGGTCTGTACGATAAAGGCTATATTCTATGCAAATATTTTGAAGCCTTAGTAAAGTTTCACTTGATGGATGCCCATAATAATTGTCATTACCCACAGAAATTATGGCATTTTTTGGTTTTAGAAGTGATAAAAATTCATAACAAGAAGCATCTTCAGAGCCATGATGAGATAATTTTAGATAGTCCACATCGTTTAGGTTAACCTTAAAATCACGATAGTATATATCGTATATCTTGCTTAAGTAATTTTGAACGACATATTGTTCTTCTTTTTTCTCAGCATCGCCCGTAAAAACAAATCGCTTATTAAAACAAGAAAAGTATATTATTGGCGAAAGATTATTTATATCGCCACTTGTAGGCACTAGATTTTGGGCAAGATTGTTATAACTATTTCTGCTATCGTTTTGGGGAGATAAAAAAGCAAAGTGATAATCGCTTTTAACAATTTGAGTTGGTAATATCGGATATTCAAACTCTATTTGTTTTTGTTCAATTAATCTTAATATTTCTTCAAAAGGCTGAAAACTTTGCATCAATGCTTGATGGATTTTAGGAATAAACATTTTGCCGATAGAAAAATTGTTTATTATATCAACTGCATTACCTATATGGTCAACATCAGGGTGAGTCAGTACGAAATAGTCTATTTTATTCACATCATACTCATTAAGATAATTTTTTATATATTTGCTGTTTTCATTATACTTATCGTCTTCGCCACAGTCGATAAGCATATTCTTGCCATCTGGCAGTCTTATAAAGATACAGTCCCCCTGCCCCACATCTAAAAAGTTTACCGAGAAATCAGTGTGAACTTCGATATCCTTTAACGGTGGGAGTAACGGCTTGCAACCAGCAAAACTAAATACGCTTAAGCAAGTATATATTAAAATTATAAGTATAGAAACTAAACTTTTTCTTTTGTAATTCATTTTTTATTTACTTACTTAGGTTTTTTCTTATATGTTAAATTTTCGATATCTTGTTTAATCTTTGGAATAAAAGAAAGTGCATGCTGATAGCCTATATCATACATTTTACTGCCATCCCAAAAAGCAACCGAAGAAAACTCAGTTAAATTAGGGTGAAGCATTGTATCACTAAACTGATAGCCTTTTGCCCAAGGCTCATTTACCTTAGATTTATATGTTGGGAAAAACTTCTTTAATAAACTTGGTTTTGCATCTCTCGTAGATAGGTCTATACCGATGATATAATCTGCATCCATTTCTTTAACTAAGTCTGCTGGGATAGAGTTGGTGTAAGCGCCATCAATATACCTTACCGCGTCAACCACTACGGGCTTAAAAAATGGTGGAATACTGCAAGAAGCGCATAGTGCCGTTGCCACACTGCCACTATCAAAAACCTTTTCATTGCCACTTTCAAGTTCGGTTGCAACTGCCTTAAACGGCTTTTGTAGTTCTTCAATATTTAAAGCACCTATTTCCCTATCAATAACCTTAAATAGCCCGGACGTATCCATTTTTATCATAAACACGTTAGTTATTTCGTTAAAGTCAATTCGTTTAAGAATTTCCATAATGTCGGTTGCCGAATATCCTGCCGAATAAAAAGCACCCACTACGCTACCTATACTAGTGCCGGCTATTATATCGAACTCAATGCCGTTTTCTTCAAAGGCTTTTAATGCCCCTAAATGAGCAAAGCCCTTAGCCCCACCAGAGCCAAGAGCCAAACCTATTTTAATTTTTTTTGGTTTGCTTTTGCGAAAAAGCCAACTAAAAAATCCCATATTATCTCCTAATTATTATTTTGTGTCTTGTGGTTTACTATTTGCTATCTTTATTATAACCACAATTAAAAGAATTATAGCAAGCGCAAATAAACCATATAAAATATAATCTAACACTGCTATTGTCCAAATTGATAGACAAACTTCAGCAAGCACGGATATAATTAAGCCTGCAACAAGATTACCTATTAAAGCAGGCAAAATTGCTTCTTTAAATTTAAGCCCTAAGAACACGGCGATTGCCGTTCCCGTCCAAATCCCCGTCATAGGCAGTGGAATTGCAACAAAAATAAACACGCCAAGTTGTTTTAAATAAATGGCTTTTTTGTTGTTTTTATCAGCACCATTATCTTCTTTAACAGCAGTTTCTGCCTTGCTAGAAAAATAGTTTTCTACCTTATACGCAAGTTTAGAAAAGATTTTTATCTTTTTAATTAAATTCAAAATCGGTTTTAATAAAAAGTATATTGGAAAAAACACAAATGTAGAACCAGCATAAGCGAAAAGCAAAGAATAGAAAAAGTCTATTCCTGCGCCACGAGCAAACACTATGCCACCTTTTAGTTCAATAAGTGGAACAAATGACATAAAAATTGTCGCTAATATGTCATTTCCCACCAACTGTTGTATAAATTCAGTCATATTGCACCTAAAAAATTGTTTTTTTAATTATAATATAGTATAATGTATGTAACAAAAAAAATCAACTTAAATGATATAAAAGGTTATTATGACAACACAAAAAATGTTATCTGTTATGCGAAAAGGCATAACTAAATATAAAATGATAAAAGACGGCGATAAAATTGCCGTGGGCGTTTCTGGTGGTAAGGATAGCGTAACGCTACTTAAACTTCTTGCTGAATATAAAAAGTGGGCGCCAGAAAGGTTTGAACTTTTTGCCATTTCTGTGGACTTAAATTTTGAAAACAATAAAACCGACTTTACGCCTATTAAAGAACTATGTGACAGTCTTGACGTCCCTTTTTATATAGAGAAAACCGATATAGGCACTATTGTGTTTGATGTTAGAAAAGAGACTAATCCTTGCGCCTTATGTTCAAAAATGCGAAAAGGGGCGCTAAACAACCTAGCAAAAAAGTTGGGGTGCAACAAAGTGGCTTTAGGTCATCATAGAGATGACGCTATAGATACCCTTATGCTTTCTCTTTTATATGAAGGCAGACTTTCAACCTTTGCGCCAAAAAGTTATCTTGATAAAATTGATTTAACTTTGATTAGGCCTATGATTATGGTTAAAGAAATGGACATTATTTCATATTCTAAAACCTTGCCCATAGTTAAAAGTTGTTGTCCTGCAAATAAAATGACAAAGCGTGAATATGTTAAAGATTTAATTTCAAGTGTCGGCAAAGATATACCAAGTGTTAGGGATATGATGTTTACAGCACTTTTTCACCCAGAAAGATATAACCTTTTTGACAAGTTTGAAAAGGACATTGACACAATACTATAATTATTTAAAAAAAACCGTGACCTGTTGGTCACGGTTTTTTTTGCTTTTATAATTAAATTGCTAAGTTTAATAATAGATATAAAACAGGAATTGTTATAACAGAAAATAGTGTTGAGCCCGATGTGTATAGAACTGAATTTTCGCTGTCCATGCCAAATTTGTCTGATAACATTGCCGCAATTGGTGCTGCTGGCATTGAGAAAGTTATATACGATGCAATAATTATTGTATTGTCTATAGGTGCAACAATGTTTATAAGTAATAGCACACCTACGATAAGTACTGGTGAAAGTATAAGTCTTACAAAACTTACGTAATACACTTTTAGACTTGTAAACAACTTAGTTATATTAACATCGGCAAACTTCATACCTAAAATTGTCATTGAAAGTGCAACTACAACTCCCTTAAGGTGATTTGAATAGTCTACAATAATGTCTTTAACATCTCCACTAAATCCTAACAAGTTCAATATAACGCCTAAAATAAATGCAATAAGAACAAAGTTTGTGAGTAAGCCTTTTGCTGAGATATGTTTTTTATCCCCAGAAAGCAAATAGTTTCCATAAGTTGGCCACAATACGTTAGTCAATACATTTGCAACAGCCACATAAACTATTACAATGCTTAAAGGAGTTCCTTCAAAAATAGCAAGCGCCAAAGGCAAGCCTATTAAACCGTTGTTTGGGATTATCATACAAAATCTTGCCATGCGTCTTTGGTCATCTAATGGTTCAAACTTAGAGAAAATCTTAGAAAGCAAGATAAGTGCAATTTCGCCAAGCATAAAGATTAAAACGGTTAACAAAATGCCTGTAATTGTATCAGTTGATATTTGAATACTAAGAGTGTTTACCAAAATCATAAATGGTAAGCCAAGATACAATAATATCGTTGTCAAAACACCAGAGTCTGAACTTTTTAAATGTTTTGTCTTTACTAACAAATACCCAGGGATTGCTAAAAGAACAAACATTATAACGTTTCTAAGCATAATTAAAAATTCGCCCATAGTTAAAGTCTTCCTTCTTCTTGTTGTTTTATTTTTGAAAATTCACAGCCACAATAGTTTTGGCGATATAAATTATTCTCTTTGCTTAATCTAATTGAGTTAAGATATCCGTTTTGTTTTTTAAAGTCTGATGGCAAATATTTTGCACCCAAACTTTTTTCCAAATTAAAGCCTATCTCGTTTATAAGTTTGGCGTTTTTAAGTGGGCTAACGGTTAAAGTAGTTGCAAAATAATCATAGCCTAATTCTTTGCACTTTAAGGCAGTTTTTTCTAATCTTAAATTAAAACACTTTTCACACCTTACCCCACCTTCTCTTTCCTTTTCTAAGCCATTAACTTGGCTTAAAAAACTTTGCTTATCATAATCAGCAACAATGCAATCTATCCCCAAACTCTTAGAGTATCTAACTTGCTCTGTTGCCCTTAAATTAAATTCATCTAAGGTGTCAATATTTGGATTATAATAAAAAATGGTGATATCAAAATAATCAATTAGCCTATCTATGCACGCAGTTGAGCAAGGCGCACAGCAAGAGTGAAGTAAAATTTTTTTCTTTTGCCAACCATTTGATTTTATAATTTCAAGCATGGCTTTATTATAATCTATTTTATTCATTAAATTTCCTTTTTGGCAATATTTTCGCCATCATAGGTAATAAAGTATGCCTTTCCACCACTGCTGATTGACTTTGTAAACTTTCCATCAACAAACTCAATAGCCGAGTTATTTTCCACGCAATAGCAACTCTTTATATCCCCTTTCTTTAATGCTTCAAGAAAATCTTGTTCTCTATCATCAAAGTGTGGGCACATACACCCATCGAGAATACCAAGACCTTTTTTTAGCACATAGTCGGCACTTTCGCCACGCATTATTTCATAATCGGTGTACATATCCTTAAACCAGCAAATTGCCCCAGCAGAAAGCCCACAAATAATTTTTCCATTATTATAGGCGTCGATGATGAGTTTGTCTAACCCAAACTCTTTCCACTTTTCAAGCATAAAAAGTGTGTCGCCCCCACCGATATAAATGCAGTCTGCCTTGTCGATTTTATCGGCAATTTTTTGTTTGTCCATTTCGCCATAAACGATTAGCGCAACTTCTGCCTTAATATCAAACACCGAAGTGTATGTTTTTCTAAAACTATTAAAATATGGCATGCTATCGTGAGAAGCCGTACCGATAAAAAGAGCATTTGCCCTGTTTTCACCTGCGTGCTCTTTTGCAAGGCTCGCTATATATCTATCAATTTCTAAAGTGGTTTTTTTCTTTATCTCTCCACCACCAATTGCTATAATCCTTTTTTGCATAATCCCTTATAAAAAAGGTTAGAAAACTATCTAACCTTTAATAATTTTTTCAGCATTAAGAGTAAACACTTTATTTGCAATGTCTACACCAAACTTTTTTTCAACAAACTTATTTGCTTCAAGCAAAAGATTCTCTCTGTTATGATGCACGTCGCTTGAAACAAAATCTACTAAATTTTCTTTGAAAAGTTTTTTAACTAATCCATAATATATTCTTTTAAATTTTCCAACTATAGATTCTGCGTTAACTTGAATAAGTCCACCGAGTGATTTAATTTCAAACGCAGTTTTAAGGTCAGAATTTAAGTATCTTTCATAGTGTGCAATGATAGGTATATAGCCAAGAACTTTTAGTTCGTAAACTATCTCTGTCATATCCACATATTTATCATAGTCAAATTCTAACAAAACAAACTTGCTATCGTTCATAGATAGAACTTTTTTATTAGCGAACGCCGTTTTATAATGTTCATCAATGAAAATTTCTTGACCTAAATATAAGTTTACAGGCAAATTTTCATCGCTAACAATTTTCTTGAATTTTTCAAACTCACCCTTTAATACGTTTGGTGGAAGTTTGTATATCTTTCTATAATGTGGTGTTAAAATTATATCTGTTGTTCCTTGATTAACACACTCTTTTAGCATATCAATAGAAATATTATTGTCCAAACTCCCGTCATCTACAAAAGGCAAAATGTGTGTATGTATATCAATCATTATTATTTTACGTCTGTCCCTTCTTCTAGTCCTTCATCAATTTCGTTATCAACATATGCTTGTTCTGCATAAGTTTTATATTTATAATAATGTCCGTTATAAAAACTCTTGTCATTATTCTTATCATACATTGTAAATACAGAGCCGAGAAGTTCTGCCCCAGTTTTCTTTAACTCTTTTACGGCTTCCATAACTTGTCCTTTTGTTGTTGAAGCATAAGCCACCACAAACAAAATTCCATCTGAAACTTTTGAAATATGAATATAATCTGAAACTTGAAGTACAGGTGCACAATCTAAGAATACAAAGTCATATTCGTTTCTTAATTCGTTAAGGAGGTTTTTGAACTTGTCTGACAAAAGTAAAAGCGATGGATTATAAACAGGCACGCCCGTTGTTATAATATCAACATTTTTGTATGCTGTTTTCTTAACAATGTCTTGTTTAGTTTTCTTGTCCATAAAATAGTCAGAAAGCCCACAATCTTTACTAAAAGAAAAAAGCCTATGTAGTCTTGGACGACGAAAATCTAAATCGATTATAAGAACCTTTTTGTTGGTTTGACCAATGGTTACGGCAAGGTTGCCAAGAAGTGTAGTCTTTCCTTCTGACATGATTGATGATTCTATTTGAATAATCTTATGCTTTCCATCGGCATTGATGTATAAAAGGTTATCCTTTAATCTGTTATAATCTTCAAATTCACTACTCTTTGTGTTTTCATCAATGAAGATTCTTCCTAATTCGTCTACTTGTGTTTTTTTCTTAAATAAAGCCATTGTTTTTCCTCCAACAGTCTTTTGTTGCTACTATTATACACCAAAAGTTTATAAATTGCAATAAAAATGTGTACAATTTACCCTGTAATATATTTAAATTATATTATATATTACGAACTTTGTGCTATTTTATGTAAATCTAATAAACACTCTTTACTTTCGGTTATAAGTTTTTCAAACATAGCATTTTGCGAGTTTTGATAATTTTTTCTTAACTTTTTATAATTTTCTATAATTAAATACTCGTTTAGTGCCACTTCTAAATATAATTGCTTAGTTTTTTTTGGCGCTATAATATCGCTATAATACTGCCAAGTATTTTTTTCGTGATTTAATAGTTTTGACATGGATAAACTTTCATTATTTAAACTACATAATTCAATAAGGTGCTTTATATTGCACAAAATCACCTGCAAAATGGCATCGGCGAGTTTTGGGTTTTTTGGTTTTACGTCAAAATAAAACTTAACGTTTTTAAGCAAAACACTAAGCACTCCGTGACTTCCAAAACAAGAATCGTCTTTTAGCATTGAAATCTTTTTTTGAAGTTTTTTATTTATAAAATCACATATGTAAATATTATCCTTTTCTTCCATAACGCACTCCCCTTGTGCATTATATGTTTATTTACACTTTGTTGTTTACTTTACATAAAAAATAAAACCACGCTCGGTGATGTGAGTATGGTTTTTTAATAATTAAATTTTAATAGTGTGGCGACCACACAATTTTTATATGTGGAACTAAAACTATAGTGTCGCCAGCCTTTATGTCTGGTAAATTTTCTTGATTAAAAATTGTGCTTACCATAACTTTATGCCCTATATTAGAACTATCTATATACTTCCAATAATTGCCAAACACATATTCGTTTACCTTAGGCTCTTCAATTGGGTCAACTACAGGTAATATTGCTATATCTTTTGCAGAGAAAAGTGACTGACCTTCAATTAGTTCAATTTCAACATCTTCAAGCGATGTTGTTTTAACTATATCCCCCCACTTAACCACAGTGCAAAGAATATTTTTGTTATTTATGCCAACCGAAGATGTTAGGCTAAACTTAACCTTATATTTTGCTCTATACACTGCCTTTACTGTAATATTTTGTGCATATTCCCAAACATTGCCCTGCTTAATTTCATCGTCATTATAAAACCAACCGACAAACTCATGGTCTTGTTTTTGAGCGATAGGCAAGTTTTCTATTTCATAGCCAAAATAAAATTCAGTTTGGTTTTGCCCTATAATTTCTCCACCATCGGCATCAAAGGTTACTATATAAGGGCTTTTTTCCCAAGTGGCTTTTAAGTTTACATCAGCAAGGTTTCCATTAACCTTAAAATGCTCAAGAGTGATTTCGTTTGCAAAATATTTTTCACTTTTTCCATTTATTTGCCAGCCATCAAAACTATATCCTTTGCGCATTGGATTAGTTAATTCTATTGGCGTGTTTTGGTTAAATGAACGCTGAATATTAGTTTGCTGTCTGTCTCCACCATTAAGGTCATAACTAATAACATAATCTTGACTTGACACGTACACACTGCTAAGCACTGCGCTATTATCATTATCCCAAACGATGCCTTTATCTATAGGAACGCCATCTTCATCAGTCCAATAAGCAAACTTTTTGTCAGGCTCTATCGGTGGTTGAATAGAGTCAAAATCAAGCGTGTCGTTATACTTTACCCTTAGCGTGTTTTTATCAAAATCATTACCATTTATATCCTTAAAAGTAAAGTCATATTCTTTCAAGGTCCATTGGGCATGTATTTCGCAACTTTTTGTAATTGTTTCAAGTGGTTTTGACCAAGAAAGTGTGTATCCCTTTTTCTTAAACTCAGGGGCTTTTTCCATTATCTCATATGCACTGTTTGCTATAATGCTTACAATTCGATTGCCAGAATCATCTTTCCCACCATTTGCATAAAAAACAATGCTCATATCATACCTTGTCCACTGAGCGACAACGGTTGTGCTTGATTTTATTCTTGAAATAGACACATTCCAGCCAGCAAAGTTATATCCTTCTCTAATGTAAATAGGCTCTACGATTTGCTTAGAACTAGTTACCTTTTGAACTTCATCGCCATAGTAAAGGGTTGCATCTTGATGCCCACTTGTAAAAGTAACGGTAAAAGACTCATCTTTTTTACAACTGATAAAACCAAGCGTTGAAAAGCACAACGCTATACATAAAACTATTACGAGTATTCTTTTATACAAAGCAGTTATGCCCCCCTTTCTTAATAATCTTAATTATTATACTATATAAAAAGGCAACATGTCAACATAACTACAAAATTAGGGCTAAATTTATATAGGCTATTTCATCTTACTACTACACGGCATATTTTGCCATTATTTTAAGTAGAGCACCAAGCCCTTCGTTAATGTTTTGCTTTAAGTTTTTGTCTAGCCCGTTTTCTTCGGCTTTTAATATGGCTTTTTCAAGTTCAAGTGCACTTTTTTTATCTTGCTCTTTAAGTGGATAATACTCAAGTCTACTTAAAATGTTTTTTATGTGCGAAAAATCTATTTCTTCATCTTTTTTGTTTATAGTTTTTTCTTGACCATTAAATTCAACATTGTTTGCGCTAATAATAGGCGAAGAAAACACTTTAGATGGCTTACATCCCCCACCATCATCAAAATTTAATGCATTTTTTTTATAACCTTGCTGGCTATTTTGGCTATTTGCGCACCTATCTAAAAACTGAGCGAGGGAGCGTTTTTCATCACTTATTTTCATTTGTTTTTTTGGCAAAAATAGGCATATTGAAAGTCCTAAAAAGCAACTTGCCACAGTATAGACGGCAAATGTTATTTGCCCATTATTTTTAATTTCAAACCAGAACTCTATCAAACAAATTCCCACAAAATCAAACACTATCCACAGCCTCTTTATTAAGCCGTATTGCCTTTTAGATAAACAAATAATCATGCATAATATGGTTAAAAGCCACACCAAGCCATTAAGGACAAGCGCCAATATAGAATCGGTTAAATTTTGATAAAAAATGCCAAAAAAACTATTCATAAAAAGTGAAAAAAGTCCGTTCATATTATCCCCCTTTTAATATTAAAATATATAAGGAATAATAAAACCGAACTTTTTGATATTTAATAACTTTTTTTGTCAGTTTTAATAAAATTAAATTTCAACCGTTTCGCCTGTAAACAAATTTACTATTACCATCTTTTTTATATCTAGGTTAAGCACTTTTTTTGTTGCTATAGCATATAATTCTAACTGCTTATGATATTGCTTTTTTAAACTTTCGTTATCTAAAGATGAATACTTATAGTCAATGATAATAGCGCCGTCGTTAGCGATAGAAAGAAGGTCTATAACGCCTTGCAAAACCACTTGTTCTTTGCTTAAGGTATCTAGCACCATGCCAGCGTCAACCAAAGTTAAAAACATTTTTTCTCGATAAAGTTTTGTGCCTTTAACATCGTTAAATGCGCCACTATTTATGGCGTTTTGTATTCGCTGTAAATTAACCTTTTCGACCTGCCCAATTGATAAAATCTTGTTTTCTATCATTTTTAAAACTTGTGCATGTAAGTCAAGCGTGCTGTCAAAGTCAAAATGCTCCATAATTTTATGCGCAATATTACCCCTTTCTATATCAGGAGTTTGCTCATCAAAAATTAAATGTACGAGTTCAGATTTTTCTTCATCATTATTAACCTTTGTTACACTTAATTTTAACGGTAAAGTGGTGTCTAATTCAAAAGGATATTTTTTAGAAAACCTATCCTTCATATCGCTTATAATCTTTTCATCACTTTGACCTATGATAATCTTTCGTGTGTCGCTTTTTAGTTCTGTAAAACCAAGGTCGCTTATAAAATGCTCGCTATATGGCACCGAATTAGGAATATAATCAATATATTTTTCTGCACCAGCAAAAATTTCTTTTCTCGTGGCATATTCCCCTTCATAAATCATATGAAGTGAATAAGTCGCCCTAGTTAGTGCAACATATAAAAGCCTTAATTCTTCTTTAACGCTATTTGTCCTAGTCTCTTCTTTAATGACTGCACGCAAAAGCGTTTCTTTCTTTTTTCTATTTTTGTCATCAAAGTCCATAAACGCCAAGCCGTGCTCACGACTAAATATTACGTCGTTTTTCTTTTCGCTTAACTTCATGTTTTGTTCTAATCCACACACGATAACCACAGGAAATTCTAAGCCCTTTGATGCGTGAATTGTCATAAAACTTACGGCATCTTCCTTTTGACTATCGCTAAAAGCAAAACTTTCTGGCGAGTTATCGACCTTGTCTAAAAATTCTTGAACGGTTAGTTTTTTATCCCCATCGATAGAAGCCCAAACTAGCCTATCTAATAGAGCAACTTTCTTTGCGCCATTATGCCCAGCAAACAAATAACTTTCTATATCTTTTTCATCAATAATCTTATTAAGCACACCTTGTGCGCCTATAAACTTAGAGACAAATGTTAGTTCTTCTATATACCTATTAAATTCTTTTAGCCTTGAAGATAGGGCGTTTGTAACATTTTCAAGATAATATTTATATGCGTGAATAAACGACCATTTTTTGTTGTTTTTTGCGTCTTCCGTATGCGAAAACGCACATACTATTTCAGCCAAATCATCGTTAGTAAAGTCTGCAATAGGGCTAAGGAGAGTGCTTGCAAGTGGAATTTCTTGACTGAAGTTATCAACCAGCCTTAAAACGTTTATAACCATTTGTATTTCTGGATAATCGCAGATATTTTCTTTAACTTCAGAAATAACCGGCACGCCGTGCATCATTAAGCCCTTTACAATGCCTTGCACATAAGAATTGTCTTTATTTCTTGTTAAAATTGCAATGTCGCTATATGTTATTTGCCTGTCGCAATTATTTTTAAAATCATAATAGGTCTTTTTAAGTTCTTCGTTTATAATCTCGGTAATTAGCGATGCCGTGTGATTATCCTTAAAATCAACTTCTTTTTTTATTTCTTGTAAAATGTTATAAACTCTTGGACTTTCCTTTTGGGTGTCCCTTCCCTTTTCCTTTTCAAGAACGTGTAATAACGCCCTGCCTGTCTTGTCCTGTGGGTATACCCCACCACTAACGAGTTCGGCATTGCCTTTATATTCACTTTCAAAAAACTCTTTTGTCATAGAATAACAAAAAACTTGATTGACCACGTCGATAATTGCTTTTGCTGAACGGAAGTTATGATTTAGAGAAAGCACTTTTTGTCCGTTTTTTTGCATTGATTCGAACTTGCTTGCAAAAAAGTCTGGTCTACAGCCCCTAAAACCATAAATGCTTTGCTTAATATCGCCAACCATAAACAAGTTGTCGTTTGCAATAAGGTTTATTATGCTTTCTTGAACGCCGTTTATGTCTTGATATTCATCGACAAAAACATATTTATATTTTTTTCTTACTTCATCTAAAATGTTAGCGTTTCTTAAAATTTTAAGTGCAAAATGCTCTAAGTCAGCAAAGTCTAAAACGTTTTCATCACGCTTTTCAGCATCATAAATCTCTGCAAACCTTTTTACAACGCTTATAAAATGCTCGGTGTGTTTTGAAAGGCTTTCTATCGCCATAAAGTCGCTTTCTTTATCAGATA
Organism: Clostridiales bacterium; assembly: GCA_015069465.1. Taxonomy (GTDB): domain Bacteria; phylum Bacillota; class Clostridia; order Christensenellales; family Borkfalkiaceae; genus UBA1259. The sequence goes on from SVIO01000009.1 coordinate 44,167, forward strand.
AATGAGCATTATATCTTTCTATAATTTTTCTAAACTTTTTACGGCAAGAATCCACCGTTTCTTTAACTTGTTTTTGTTCTTGTGTTAATTTACTATCAAAACTAAGCCTTGCCGAGCAACCTTCAAAACTCCCTTTTACAACATACACGTCTTTTGCCTTTAGAACTATTTGCATGTCGGCAATAACCATTTTTGTAAAGGCTATGCCCTTTTCAAGCCCATTATTAGTTAGATAAGTATATGCATTTAGCACTTCTTGATAAAGCAACCTGACTTGACTTTTTAACATTTCTAAATATTTATTTAGTAAGTTTTCAAAATTTTCTTTTTGGTATTCGCTTTTATACTTGTCTAAAATCAAGTCTGGATTTTGCTCGGAATTAGCAAACAAATATGCCGTTATAACGAGTTGCTTTAATGCACTATCGTTTCTACTAACGGCGTGCCTGTCTATAAGCGTATAAAACCAGTCTTCCCCCGACTCATAAAACTCCTTAAAAGTTTTGTCCACGCACTCACTTTGCATAGTTTTTACCAAAGCATCTTCTGCAACGCTAAAGTCAGGAGAAAGCCCCACTTCATAAAAATAATGGCGAATAAGCCTTGCGCAAAATGCGTGCAAAGTGGAAATATCACAAGTTGGAATAAGGGCTATTTGTTTATATAGCCTTTTTCTATCCCCATCTTGCGATTTCATCAATGTACTTTTAAGTTTTTCCTTCATGTCTATAGCAGATTTTTCGGTAAAAGTTACAGCAAGAATTTGATTTACATCGACGTTTTGGTGCATGACAAGTCTTACAAGCCTGCTTATCATAGTATGAGTTTTGCCACTGCCTGCCGATGCTGAAATCAATATGTTGCCACTTTCATGTTCAACTGCTTGAAGTTGTTCTTTAGTAAACTTAGACATTTTTATTCCTTTTGCGCCTCTACAATTGTTTGGGCGCTAACCGATTTTACCTTTCTTTCCAATTGCTTTTCTTGCTTGCATATACCCTTAAACTCGCAATATTCACAAACCTTTTCATAAGGCGAAGGCACTATAACCCCCTCTTTCAATTGACTTGTTGCAAGTTCGCTTATGTTTACGGCATAGTCCATAAACCTGTTTATCTCATCTCTTGCCATTGCGCTTTTTAGTTCGCCCTTATCAGAAAGCGTTATAGGCATAAACTCGCTTTTTCCGTTTTGATAAAAAGTTTGGTCTTGAGCAACGATTGCCTCACTTTCATTTAACGTATGGCCATCTGACATAACACTTTTGGTTTCTTTTTCATCTACATATTTATCCGAAATAGGCAAGTAGTATAGTCCTGCAACCTGCTTTTCACCCTTATCTTTTTGGCTTACTGCATAGCCATACAAAAAGAGTTGTAGTTTTACGCCTGCAAATAGAGATTTTTTGGTTGAATCGGTAGAGCCTGTTTTATAATCTATAACCCTAACATAATCGTCAGTTTGGTCAACCCTATCGATTTTACCTTTCATTTTAACTTGTCCGTTAAGCAAGTTTATCGGTGGATAGTCACCATTTTCGCCAAACCTTGCTTCGCTTTTGGCAACCTTAAACGAACTATTCTTAAAGGACATATAAGTCTTATAGCAATAATTTTTGCTTTCATTAAGCACCCTTTTAATAGTCATACTAGAACGGCTTTCACTTAAGAACTTTTTGTATTCTTCCCTTTCTAGCACGCTTTTACTAATTTTATCAAAAAGTGCATTTGAACTTTCTTCATCGGCCACTTCGTCCATTTCACGAATAAATCTATCAAAAATTTGGTGCATTAAATTACCGACCGAAAGACTGTCCACATCGCCCTGCTCTCTTTTTGTCACCCTTAACGCATGTGATAAAAATGACTTATATGGGCATTTATAATAATCTTCAATGGTCGTTGGCGAAATCTCGTTAGAAATAAGTATTTCTTTCGATGACTCCAATTTTTCTTGAAGACTTGTATTTGCCTTTTCTATAATTCTTTTAGCAATAGGCGAAATGCCCGTTTTGTAAAAAGAACTTGCTTTAGTTATGTCTATTATTTTTCCATCAGAAAATTCGCCACACTCTTTTGCAAATGTCTTTAGCCCTTGTTTTGCCGTTAAGTATCCATTTTCGTTTTCAAAAGGCTTGTATTCTACAAGATTAAATATCTCTTCTAACACTTCGCTTTTGAACATTTTAGAGCCATCTATTGCACACACAGGATAACTTAAATATAAACTATCCTTAAAAGCAGTTAAACCTAAGGCAAAGTTTTCTCTATTCCTATGGTTTACAATGTTGATTTTTGGTTCAACTAAAACTTTTATTTCTTCAAGCATGGTAATATCGTCATCGCTAAGAAGTGACATATCCGTTTGAACGTTAGGAACGGCGTTTGTTAAACCTATTGCGAACAAGTGTTTTGCCTTTCCAAGCGCCGTTTGTTTATAACTGCCTATAAACACGGCATCGTTATATTGTGGGATAATAGACATTTCAAGTGCAGAAATACCACTGACAAAAATTGACCTATATTCTTTGAGCGAGAGTTTTAAGTCACCAAGCAACAATTGCATTTGCGACAAAAGATTTATGGCAGAATCATACATTTGCGCGCATATTGCGCCTTCTTCTATCTCGCCAAGCGCAATAAGTTTATCAGCATATTCTTGGTTTTTATTCTTAACGTCAAGCCTTTCTAATAAACCTAAAACATCAAACTTTTCAAAATGGCTTATTAAACTTTCTCTAAAAGCATTAAGGCTATCAAGGTCTTCACCATTAGATTTAAGCGTGAAAGGTTGTCTTACCTTATAGCCCGTTACGTTATATTTAATCAAATAATTTTCAAAGTTTTCAGCAAGGCTTTGCTCGGTGCAAAAATATGGGTTTTTTGCAAAAGCGATTAAAGATTTTGTGTTAAAATTCTTTCTTATAACATCGATATAAGATATAATCAACTTGATAAGTGGGTGATGCTCTGCCTTTTTACGTTCATCGATAAAATAAGGTACTTGTAAATTATCAAAAACCTTTTGGATAATAGGCACATATTCGTTGGTTGGAAGTGCAATAGTCATATCCTTATACCTGCACTCGCCATTTAATACTTTTTGCTTTATAATTTGCGCCACCCTTTCAACTTCTTTGATAGGGTTAGGTGCAAAATAACAAAATACGTCCCCCTCGCTCTCAAACTCTTGACCTTTATAACTATCCTTGTTTAAGGCAAACGGATTATAAATGCTGTCGATTATAATTCTTGCATTTTTTGAGTATTTGCTCTTTTCTGTTTTATATAATAATGGATAATTTTGCTCTTGACATAACTGCTTAATAAAATAAGCACTTTCGTTTACAAACACAAGTGGGTTATCCCCTTCGCATAAAAACGCCGTCAAGTTGTTTGTGCGTTTTATAAGCGAATCTACTGCCTGACGCATCTGCGCTGTAAAACCATTAAAACCAACAAGGTAAATATTAGCGCCACTTAAAATCTCTGCAGTTTTTATAACTTCATCTAGGTGTGAAAGATATGATGATTGGTCTAAAAAGCCGTTCTTTTGCACAAAATCTTCATAGGCGCTATAAACTTCATAAATATCTATAAGTTTGTTTTTCAAAATGCCATCGGTATTTTCTATAGCGACCTTTATATCGTTTGGGGTAACCTTGGCGCTTTTTAGTTGTATTATTAAGTTATATAGCGTTGGTGCAATAGTCGTTTTACTCGCCTTAAAGCAGTTAAGTTTTACGCTTGATAAAATCTTTTTAACAGCCATAGAAGAGCCTTCTATCGTTAAAAGATTATCCATAGGTTTTTGGGCACGCAAAAAGTTGCCAAACGAAAACACCTGAGTGCTGAACGTTCCACCAAACTTATAACAAATAAGTCGCTCTATCATAAGCGAAACTTTTTCTTCACAAAATATTATGTTTTTTTGTTCGATACTTTTTGTGTTTTTTTCTAAAGATTGCAAAAGCAATTCAAACATATTAAAGTATGAATCTGTTGTAATAAGATTTACCATACTTATATTGTATCATATTTTATGGTTTTTTTTGTGTTTTTTAGATAGATGTTTTACATTTTTTTTTATTTGTGTTATCATAGTATAGAAATTGAATAGGAGCAAACAATGAAAAGATTTATTTTTTTAATTTTAGCCGTGTGTCTTAGCATACTATTTACCCTTTCGGGTTGTAGTTGCACAGGAGACACCATATTAGAGTTTAATAGTTCTAAAATAAAAGACATAAAAAAAGAAACACTTACCTATAGCGTCTCTTTAGATAAAAGTTATAAAGAAATTAAAAGGTCTAGTGAAATAAGTGACAACATCTTGCCTAATTATATAAATGGTTTATACGTCACCGAATATGAAACAGGGGTTTTAGCACCCGTTAATAATATTGACGGAGATAACCCAAGGGGCGTTATTAACCACTTAAAAACAACTTTTTCAATAGATGTTGTTGACACTAAAAGAAACACCGATGTTAGCGATGATAAAACTTATAACGACCAAATTATTAGCGAAGTGTGGTTTTATGGTAGCGAGTGGTCTTATGCGCCTATCTATTCTAAAACGACTGTAAAGAATACTTATATCGCCATTGATGGTAACCAAATAGAGTTTGCTCATAAGATTTATCAATATACAACAACTTATAAAAAAAGTAGTTATGTTATGACCAAGAAATATTATGATGAAGATGATGGCGAAGATATAACAGGCTATATCAACTTTGATAATTTAGATGCACAAAAACTCGTTTCTATTAAAGGCGATGGAAAGTCTTATGAATATGAATTTAGACATGTTTTAGATAATAACCTTTTGATTTTTGCAACTAGAAACGTAGACATATCAAAAGGAAATAATTTGATTTTACCAATTATAAATTATATGTATTCTAATATAAGCAATTTACAATTGATAAACACATCGCACTCAACACTTAATATTGAACAAGCATTTAATTATTCTAGCCCTACATTTAATAAGAGTTATAATGAAGGCGAACTTGCAATTCCTGTTAAAAACCTTAAAATTACACTTAGTGGCACCGATTACTTAGGTATGCCAAAGTATGTGTCAGTTCAAAACAACACTGCAGATGAAACAAATATTGCAAATAATAATTTAGTTGTTGAATATGCAGAAGCGCTAACAACTGCATCGTATAATTGTTTGGGCGCTTTAGTGTTTAGGTTAAATAATGTAAACTTATCTTATAAATAATAAACTCAAACTAACAAATAAAAATAGGTAGCGATTTAATCGCTACCTATTATTTTTATTATAATTTTTTTATTAGTTTTTAGCCTAAGATTGTTTTATATGTTGTTGTGCCAAAAATGTTATCAAGGTCAAATGTGCCACTATTGCGAACATTAAATTCAACTTGTCTGTCAAAATCAAATGCACCTTCACCTATTTTAACAAAGTTTGCAAGGTCAATTGTTAGGTTTACCCCACTATTGATTTTGTTCATTGCTGTACAACCACTAAACACGTTGTTTTTAAGTGTAACGTTTGTTCCTAAAACAGTAACGTCTGTTAACTTTGTGCAACCACTAAAAGCATTGTCATAAACGGTTACTATTGTGCTTGGTAATGTAAGTGATTTAAGTTCTGTACAACCACTGAACGCATCTTTACCGATTTCTTTAAGATTGTTACCTTTAAGTGTTATGCTTTGTAAAATTCTTGCATCCTTAAACGCTTCATAACCGATTGCATAACCTTCTTTTTTACCAGCAACAGTATAATCAACGTTTGATGTTGCATTTACTATAACGTTTTTCAATGTATATGGCACGTAAACATCGCCAAATCCATTGTTCATTTTTCTACCCTTTTCATATTCGGTTGTGCCAAAGAAATGTGAAAATGTTCTTGCCTTATCTGTAGCCTTGCCTTCTGTTTCTAAGGTTTGGTCATATTTAGCATCTGCTTTTGCATTTTTTCCAACAAAAGGAATTTCTAATGTTTCAAGGCTTTTCATATTTCTAAATGCACCTTGTTCAATTTCAACAATTTTGTCAGAAACGATAAGTGTTTTAATCTTATCATCGCCATCGAAAGCACCTGCTGAAATTTTTGCTGATGAAATGCCCTTTTCTTCTAAAATAGCACCGATATCAAGTGTGCCGTTATCTAAATAGTTATCAACATAAACAAAGTCTCTAACTACAAATTCACCTTTGTTGTTTTTGCTGATAATGAGTCCTGTTTTATTAGTTGTATCGTCATCATCTACAGCACAAGCAGTAAGAGAAAATGCACAAACTATTGTTAGCATAACTGCAAGCAATATATTAAAAAGTTTTTTCATAAAATCTCCCTAAAATCCCTAAGTATAATCTTATTCTTTATAAGTTTAACATTTTATGTTCTTTTTGTCAATGAATAACATTTATTTAGTTGGCATAAAATGTAATTTTTTTGACTAATAAATAAAAAACCTACCTGAAAAATACTTTTCAAATAGATTTTTGTTAATCTTATATTAAATTATAACCTTTCCGTCAAAAAAACTTTGAAAGAACCCGTTAGTGCCTGCCCCTATTTTTTCAAACGCACCCACCATATCATCAGGCTTTGCATTTTTATATTTATAGTTATTATAATACCTTTTTAGCCCACTAAAAAATCTTCCATCACCTATAGTCGTTCTTAAATTATCGTACATTATGCAAGGCTTAATGTAGGCAATATTTACATATTCATATTCGCTTGAAAAATCCTTTAGTCCCCTAAGCATAACGGTGTTTACCTTGCCAAAAAGTTTATCGCTGACAGAACAAAACACCTTATAGGTTTGCTCGCTTGCCTTAATTAAGTTTTTACGAGTATAGCCATACTCACTATAGTTTTCATAAAACAAAACAACCGAATATTCAGCAAGCCCTTCATCTAAAAATGCGTGCTCTATCTCGTTATTCCCCACTGCCGACTGCCAATATTGATGTGCCGTTTCGTGCACGATAACTTCGCCATAAGAAAGCCCAGAAAGTTCATCACTTATCATAGCCAGTGCAGGAAACTCCATGCCACCTTGCACAAACTTTGTTTGCACAACCGAATAGGTTTTATAAGGAAAAGCACCGAACATACTCTTAAATAGTTTTACGGCTTTTACAGCATAATCAAGTGACTGATTTGGATTTTCATCTTGATAATAGTAGTAATTTATTTGTGTGCCTGTCGTTTTATCGGTTAAAACAGAAAAGTTTTTGCTTAAAACAAAAGAAAAAGAGCGTGCGCTATCTACTTTATACGTTAAGGTTTGTGTATTTCCACTTTTAGTTTTATCAATTTGCGCCCCACTCGATGCAACTAAATACTCGCTATCACAAGTTATTTTCACTTGATAGTTTGCGCACTCGCTATAAAAAGGGTCGCCCTTATCATAATAAACGCACTCGTAAAATTCGCCGTTTTCATACACGCATAAAATTGGATAAAAGTTTGCAAGATTTATCGTTTTTTCGTTATAGCCTGTTCTTGCAATAACATTTGCAAGACTAACGCTAAACTTTATAGTAATATTCACCCTTTCATCAGGGTAAATGGTTTTTCCTAGTTTAACTGATAAAATGTTTTTATCCTGCCCACAAATATCAAACTCAGCATCTTTTCCATCAACATCTACCTTACTTATACTTATCTCCCCATAACTCATGCCATTAGGGTATGCCCTAGATAAATATTGCGCTGAAATAGGCGAAAACAAAGCATCTTTTCTAAATGCATTTGCAAAAAGATTGAACTTTAACTCAGTTAGCACGTTGTCGGTATTATTTATAAAGCCCACACTTTCAGTTGCACTTAAATTATAGCCATCAAGCGTACACTCAATATTATACTCTGTTAAATTTGCCTTTTCTTTATCAATGCACCCACCCATATAGATAGAACATATTGATAAAATTAAAGTGCAAACAAAAAGTGCTGTTTTTCTCATAAAAAACCCCAAACAAGATACTTTAACATATCTTATTCGGGGTTTAATTAAAATATACCTAAACTTATTATATGCTTATTTTTCTTGTGTTTCTAAATACTTTGCAGGGTCGATAAACTGACCATTTTCTTTAACCTCAAAATGAAGATGTGCACCAGCCTTATATTCTTGTCTATTAGTTACAGAAACTTGACCTATTTCATCGCCTTGCTTAACCGTTTGACCAACGCTTACGCTTTCGCCGTCAGCAAGTGAATTATATATTGAAAACAAGCCGTTACCATGGTCAATGGTTATAGTTGTGCCTTGTAAAAATGTGTTTTCAATGCTCACAACCGTTCCATCATAAACAGCATATACACTGCTTCCTTCTGGTGCATAAAAGTCCATTGCAAGATGCGCCGTATATCTATTTAGCGTGCTATTAAACACCATAGTTTCTTCATATTCGCCTATTGCTGTTGGGCTTATAACAGGCATAATAAATTCTATAGGCTTAATAACAGGCACGTTTTCATCATCTGGCGAAGTTACCGGCGTGTCGCTTGGCAAGTTAATTGATGGATTGTTATTTAATTCTAACTCGCTTTTTTGATTTGCAACCATAAATGCAATTGAAAAACTAACTGCTAAAATACATAGCACAAGCACGATATAAACTGCGTTCCTTTTTAAGAAAAATAACACGTTTCTTCTTTTCTCTTTCATTATTTTTTTCTCCTTTTACTATTGTCACATCGATTATTGACCGATTAAAATTTTTTATACCTAAAAATTAAAAACTTCCATAAATTATTGGAAAACCTATTTTAACACACTCATTTCTTACAGCAATATGAACATTTATCAAATTGCCATCTATCGATTCTAAATACTTTACCTTTTTGGAGTATCCATAATAACAAACTACTTCGCCAAGATTTTCTTCATAAACTATATGTAAATCTAACTCTTTAACAAACTCATCTAAACAAAAGTTTTCATTTTTAAGGCTAAAACTTTCTCCCTTTACGCCAAGAATAAACTTATAATCTTCTTTTTTCACCTTTTTTATTTGCTCGGTCGTTGAATAATTTTCAAGGTAAATTTCATACTCGTTTGCCCTGTCTAATACAGGCATTCTATTGGCAATAAATAGGCACATAACCACAATCAGTGATGCAATAATCACGCTGACCTTTTTAAGCACAAAAAATACCCCCTTATGATTTCGCAAGGGAGTATTGCCACTTTTATTTTCTTTTATACATTAAAATGTCAAACTATTTTGCCTAGCAAGAGTCATGCCGTTTACGCTTAGCATAGTGTCTCCACAAACACTAATGCACATATTGAGTTTATGGCTAAACAATTTGCTTTTAATATCCTTTCTATTAGGCTTTATAGGAAAGCCTTTTTCTATCTTGTAAACAAACTTATTGTAAATTTTTAAAAGAGTTATAATTTCTTGTTTATCTATTAAACTTATGTCGCAATCTATTTTTTCCATTTGATTACATAGCGACATTAAGCAACTATTTATTTGTTGCCTACTAAAATAACTAACTAACCTTGCCCTTTGGGCTAAATCAATTTTTTCTTGCTTTTTATTTAGTAGTAAATTTTTATACTCTTTAATTATTTTCTTTGATGCTAAATAATTAGTTTGCAAATGATAAAAATTGTTTTTCATTAAATAACAAGTTACATTAGCCGAAAAATACTTGCTTTCTTCTTTTTGAGTGGACACATTTTCTAGTTTAATCAAAATATCAAAAATCTCATCTAATTTTTTTTCACAATCATTTATATTTGTAACACCGCTAACTATTAACCTTTTTGCCTTGCTAAAAAATTGGCTATCTAACGGGTTTTTATTTAAGGCTTGACAAAATATATAGTCAATTAAATAAAGCGTTCTAACAGCAAAGATTTTAAGTATTTCGCAAGCATTTTTATTTGGCAGATAAAAATATCTTTCCACTTCTACTTGGTTTTTTCCATTATCGAATATTCCATAAATATCACTTGAAAGTTGAAGGTAAAAAACTTTAGGAATTTTTGTTAAACCACCTAATATATGGCACAATATTTGTTTGTTAAAAATAACGACCCCACGAAAGTCTAAAAGAAGGTTTTTTTGGCTTAAAAGGTCATCTAATTGATTAAAATTATCTTCTTTTATTAAAGCGACATGTGCTTTTGCACCTTTACTTAAAAATTGATTAAAAATACTATTGCCAAACTCAAAATATTCAATATCAGTCATCAAAAGCAAAATGTTAGAAAATGGTAATTTTTGGCATATTTTATGCGTGAAATTATTAAAATCAAACACAATTTCCATATTTTAACCTACTTCGTTTAATAAATTTTTAAGCCCTTCAAGAGCCAAAAATCTATATTTAATAGTCTATATTTTAAAAAATGCTTTATTTCATGTCAACAAAATGCTTAAATTTTCAAAAAAGTGGCAAAAATGGGCATTTTTTTATTAAAAATGATAATTTTTTTAAAAAAACTATTGAAAAAATTTTTATTTGTGGTATAATACTTATAATAATATATGGAGGACTTATTTTATGAATAAGAACGAATTAGTAAGGGCAATCGCAAACAAAGTAGGCATCACACTTAAAGATGCAAATTTAGCACTTGATGGCGTTATCGGCGCTATCACAGATAGTCTTAATGCTGGAGAAAAAGTTCAAGTTTCTGGCTTTGGTACATTTGAATTAAAGGTTAAACCAGCAAGACAAGGAATTAATCCAAAAACACAAGAAAAAATTAGCATCTCAGAAACAAAGATTCCTACATTTAAATTCGGTAAAGCTTACAAAGATTCTTTCAACTAAAATTAAGATATATAATAAATCACACTGCTTTTTAAGCAGTGTGATTTTTATTTTGTTGATATTTTTTATTTCTTTTTAGCCTTGCTTTTTCAAAAATCCAAATATGCCTTTTTTCTTTTGCTCTTCTACTTTTATATCTAACACCTTAAAACCTTCTTTTTCAACGACTTTTATAAGTTCATCTTTATCTATTTCGGTTTTTGTTTGTATAATCGTTTGCTTATCTTGGTGCGATGAACTTACCTTTACATTTAAAAATTCTCTTTTTATTGCATCGTTAACGTGCGCTTCGCACATCTTGCACATCATACCATCAACTGATAAAACAATTTTAATCATTATCCTTCTCCTTAATTTTTATAAATTTATAATGCTCGCCACTTATTGTTTGTTTTATTTTGTTTTCATCAAACTCGCCATCAAAAGCAATATTCACAATGCCTTTTTTATAATCGGCAGTGGCAGTTAAAACAAATGGCAGTTTCTTTAAGGCAGTTTCCACCCTTTTTTCGCAGTGATTACACATCATGCCCTTTAACTTAACCGTTATTTCGTTTGAACTTAATCTTTTTGGCTTAAACAGGTTAAGCCTTAATGAATTACCCACCACAAACAAACTTGATATGCTCATAGCCCCAGCGCCAATCATAGGATTTAGCGTCCAATTAAATATTGGAATAAACACCCCTGCAGCGAGTGGTATACATATCATATTATAAAAGAATGCCCAGAATAAATTTTGCTTTATGTTTTTTATAACATTTTTACTTAAACTTATTGCATTTGCTGTGGAAACAAGGTCATTTTTCATTAAAACCACATCAGCAGCATCTATTGCAACATCTGTACCTTGACCGATTGCCATGCCAATATCAGCAGTGGTTAATGAAATAGCGTCGTTTATGCCATCGCCAACCATTACAACCTTTCCTTGCTTTTTAAGTTGGTTTATAATCTCTGCCTTGTTTTCAGGCAATAAACTATGATAAATTTCATCGATGCCAATTTTTTTACCGATAGCGTTTGCCGTTTGCTCGTTATCGCCCGTTAACATCACAACTTTAAGCCCAAGTTTTTTTAGTTCTTTTATAGCAAAAATGCTATCTTTTTTAATTTCATCTGCAACGGCAATAATACCAATTAACTCCCCATCAAAAGCAAAGTAAATAGGGGTTTTCCCTTGCATAGCAAGATTATTAGAAATGCTTTTGGCATCTTGACCTAATAGAGCATACTCGCTTATAAACTTATTATTGCCACCACAAAGGTTTTTTCTATTAAGTTTTCCAAAAACTCCACCACCTGCATAAATTCTAAAATCTTGTATTTCATTAGCAGTTAGGCTTAGTTCATTTGCTTTTTCAACAATTGCTTTTGCTAGTGGATGCTCGCTTTTAACTTCTAAACTATATGCAAGACTTAAAAGTTTGTTTTCATCAAACTCACCAAATGCAATTACGTCGGTTACTATAGGCTTTCCTAAAGTAATAGTGCCTGTTTTATCAAGCGCAATTATGGTTGCCTTGCCCGTTTGCTCTAAAGCCTCAGCATTTTTAAATAGTACGCCAGCCTTAGCGCCTAAACCACTGCCCACCATTATTGCGATAGGTGTTGCAAGCCCCAAAGCACAAGGGCAACTTATAACTAAAACAGAAATTCCCCTTGCAAGCGAATACCCCACTTGGTTTGAGATAATAAGCCAAACAATAAACGTTACAAGCGCAATACCCATAACGATTGGCACAAATATCCCAGAAACCTTATCTGCTATTTTAGAAATAGGCGCTTTTGTGAGCGACACATCGCTAACCATTTTTATAATTTTGCTTAAAGAAGTATCTTCTCCAACAAAGGTGGCAATGCACTTAATAAACCCAAACTCGTTTATTGTGCCTGCTTTTACATTGTCGCCAACCGTTTTATCAACAGGGATAGATTCGCCCGTTATAGAAGACTCATCGATTGCGCTATGCCCTTCTAATATAGTTCCATCAACGGGAATAGACTCCCCCGGTCTAACAACAAAAACATCCCCAACTTTTACTTGGTCGATTAAAACCACACTTTCTTTGCCATCGACAATTATTGTTGCAGACTTAGGCGAAAGTGCCATTAAACTCTTTAGGGCATTTGTGGTTTTGCCTTTAGAATAAGACTCAAGCATCTTTCCCAAAGTTATAAGCACTAAAATCATTGCAGAAGATTCAAAATATAAATCGTGAAGATAACTTTTCGCTAAAACTATATTATTAGAACTCAATGCTATGCCTATTAAAACAAGGTTAACAAAACTATAAACAAACCCTGCAAAAGAGCCCATTGAAACAAGGGTATCCATATTAGGTGCGCCCTTAAACAAACCTTTTGCGCCGTTTATATAGAACTTTTTATTTATTATAATAATAGTTAAGGCAAGCACCATTTGGGCGCAAGCAATTAAAAACGGATTTTTATATAAAAACAAGGGCAAGGGCAAAGAAAACATATTGTGCCCCATAGAAATATACATCAAAACAACAAGAAAGCCAAGCGAAAGTAAAAGCCTGTTTCTTAAAGTAATGGTTTCGCTATTCTGTTTTTTATCGGCACATATTGTATCTTTAGTGGCGATTGCGTTATACCCTGCGTTTTGAACGGCTTTAATTATTATCTCGTCACTTGCAGTTCCTTCAACGGACATACTGCCAAGAAGAAGGTTCACGGCAACTTTATCAACGCCATCAACCTTTTTAACTGCACTTTCCACCCTTGCAGAGCAAGCAGCACAACTCATACCGATAATAGTAAACTTTTTCATGATTTGTTTCCTTAACAATGTTTCTTTTAAAATTATATATCATTTTTCAAGTTCGGTCAAACATTTTTAGAAAAATAAAAAAGGTGCAGTTAAAAGTTTTCTGCACCTTTTATTTTAGTTTTTAGAAAAATGTTCCCCTTGCTTCTTCTTTAACTGATGAAGAAATAGAGAAAGGTATTCTTGTTTTATAGCCGTGTTTTGCTGCTACTATCATTTTTGTTGGCCATGCAAAGATGTCTCTGTTCCAAGTGTTAATCGTGTCGTTATAAAGTTCACGAGCAGCAGTGATTTCAAGTTGAAGTTGATAGTTTTGCCTCATTGCATTTTCAAATGCTTCGTGTGACTTTAGGTCTGGGTAATTTTCAAAAGCGATATTGATACTCTTTGATAAATCTTCAATTTGGCTTGCCACTTCGTTTCTCTTTTGGTCATCATTATCGCCATTACCTGAACGATATTTAGCAATATTTTCAAAAACGCCCTTTTCAAACTCTGCTTGCTTATCCAAAATTTTTGCGCAGTTTTTAAGAACTACTACACGTTGTTCCATATAGTTATCGATTTGAGATGCGTTCTTTTGGATTTTTTGTTGAAGTTGTTGGAAATAATTGTCGGCTTTAATCTTCTTAAACAAGAATATTACGCCTGGGATTATAAATAGCACCCACAAAAGAACTTCAAATAGTTTAGAACCAAAGCCAACTTTTGCCGTGATGGTTTGGTTAATGACGTTTACGTCTTTGCCTTCTAAGTTTACGTTGTTTTCATCTAATTGAATTGACATATTAGTTTTCTCCTTTGTCTTATTTTATTATTTATCAATTTTATTTAATACTGAATCAATACCACTTGCATCTGCATTATCGATTATCTTTGCAAATAATCCGTGCAAGTATGCCGATGGCGAATCAAAAAGTTCACTATCAATTTTTTGATTATATGCCTTAACAATAAAGTCTCTTTTGTTTTGTCCTGCCGACTTAACTGCAATAGGCGTATTCTTTTCGATAGGTAAATACTCTATCCAAGGAACAGGCACTAAGTGGGTTTTTCCATCTCCACCAAACACAGGGATAAAATCTACTCTGTGGTGTGCTTCATAAGAACTAGCATTTATCATAACGATATCGGTTTGGTTTTTGGTTTTTACTAAACTTGCCTTTAGCATAACGCTCGTTGCACTTCCCTGTGGCGCAAAATGATGCGTGCCTATGGCATTTGCCAAAACTTCGTGCTCATAATTAGAATAATTTGCATCATATCTATCTAACGGCTCAAACACCATGCTCGGCTCTTGCTGATAGGTTGGAATTGTAAGAAGTGGTGCAAAATCAAAGTATATGCTCTTAAAAAAGTTGTTGTTTCTATTTATAAACTTTTGTTTAGCATCATCGATATCATATGAGCAATAATTTTCGCCATCGGTATTCATATCCCACATTTGTGCGTGTTCGCTTTCTATGTAGTTGTGTTTTCCCCTTTTGGTAAAATAAAAATCATCGCCATACCCCACGCTTGAACGCAAAAGGTTAACCATATTAACTTGTGCGAGTGGAGAGAATAGATATCTAAACTGAACTTCGTTATCTCTATCTGTTGCGCCAAACAAAACATCAAACTCTGAGTTGGTCATTTCGGTAAACGCACTTGCCGTTTTGGTGGCTTTTTCAGACTTTCTCTTTAGTTTCTTTTCGCCCTTTCTAACCTTTTTTTCAATTTCCTTTTCAGTAAGCCTTTCCACATGCCCATATTTTCTTGAAAAGTTTAAGTCGGGCGCACTTTGACTTCCATAACTTAGTCCCGTTCCATAATTATATTCGGGATAAGGCTTTATAACGGTTGCGTGCAAGGTGTCGGTATGGTGCACCCTTCTAAGCCTTCCATCACTATCCCTTTCAACAGTGGTCCAATGAATAACAAGGCTACCCACATAAGGCTTTGTTCCCATATAATGATTTAAGTATCGATAGAAAACGAAAGGGTTTTCAAAAAGCCTTCCAGAAACCGTATCAACAACCGAGCGATTTTGGTCTATTTGGTCGATGAAATCGTAATTTTTATTAAAATCAGCGTGAAGTTTGCCATCATAATGCTTGTTAAACTTTATGCTAGGCATTGTTTTTTCTATAAGATTAAAGGTGTCGTACTCGGAAAATAAGGCATTAAGTGGTGCCATTTGACCTTGTGCTTCTTCTAAAATCGCCAAAGCCTTTTGATGTTCTATATCTTTTTGACCTTTTAATTGTTTAATAATGATGTTTATTTTTTTAGTTATTAAAAGGATAAAAACAACTGTTAATATCGTGCCAAAAACAGGGCATAAGATTTGTGCCAAGCCTTCGCCCACTGCTAAACCGATAATAGCCGTTAAAATGCTAACGATTATAAAGAAGATTAAAAAGCCTTTCAAAATTTTGAATTTTGTTAGCCTTCCTTCTAAATGGTCAACAATTTTCTTTTGCTTTTTATATTTTATAACAGTTTTTCTGTTTTCTTCAGTGTCAACGCCTGATTTTTTAACTAATTCTTCAAAATATTCTTTTGTGTTTTTATCGTGTAGCGCTTTTGCCGTGTTTTCATAAAATTTTAAGGGCTCAAGCATTAAGTTTTCCATAGTAAAACCCCAAACTCTTTTATATATACATTATATAATAATACCAAAAAAAAGTCAATGTGCTTTTCAAATAAAAAACGCCACACTTTAATCTAGCATGACGGTTATTATCCATAAAAATAAAAAGGTGCAGAAAACTCTGCACCTTTAATTATTTGGTTTTTTTCTTAAAAGGGTTAATTACTTAACGATTTTAGAAACAACGCCTGAACCTACAGTTCTGCCACCTTCACGGATAGCGAATCTTAAACCTTCTTCCATAGCGATAGGTGTGATAAGTTCAACGTCCATTTTGATGTTGTCGCCTGGCATTACCATTTCAACACCTTCAGGTAATTTGATTGAACCTGTAACGTCTGTTGTTCTGAAATAGAATTGTGGACGATAGTTGTTGAAGAATGGAGTATGACGGCCACCTTCTTCTTTAGTTAAGATATACACTTGACCTTCGAATACTGTGTGTGGTTTAACTGAACCTGGTTTAGCAATAACTTGACCACGTTCAATATCTTTCTTGTCGATACCACGAAGAAGAGCACCAACGTTGTCACCTGCTTGAGCTTCGTCAAGAAGTTTTCTGAACATTTCAAGACCTGTGATAACTGTGTTTCTTGATTCTTCTTGTAAACCAACGATTTCAGCTGGGTCGTTAACGTGTGCAACACCTCTTTCTACTCTACCAGTAGCAACTGTACCACGACCAGAGATTGTGAATACGTCTTCTACAGGAAGTAAGAATGGTTTAGCATCGTCTCTTTCTGGAGCTGGGATATAAGAGTCAACAGCGTCCATAAGTTCTTTAATGCATTGTGTTTCAGGTGCGTTTGTAACAGCGTCGCCTTCGTTAGCTTGAGCGCATTCAAGAGCTTTTAAAGCTGAACCCTTGATGATTGGTGTATCATCGCCTGGGAAGCCATATTCAGAGAGAAGTTCTCTGATTTCCATTTCAACGAGTTCCAAAAGTTCTGGGTCGTCGAGTTGGTCACATTTGTTCATAA
>SVIO01000001.1 GCA_015069465.1 Clostridiales bacterium
TTAGTCGTAATATCCGAAACCATTGTAATGATTTTCTTTACCGTAGTAATGATTGTTTTCGTATTCTTCAAATTTACTAGTTTTCTTATTAGTGATTGGTGTACCATATTGTTTGTATTTATAGTTAGGGGTCACCAAAAAAGAGAAACACACTCAAAGGAGTGTGTTTTCTTTTTGCAATCCAAGGGATTGCCGAACCCAAATGGGTTCGCTCGACTAGCGTCGGACAGCAAACCCCTCGCAAACCAACGTTTGCCTTCCCCTTATTAAGGGGCAGAAACCCGTAGGGGTCACCAAAAAGAAAAGCATCAACTTTTGTTGGTGCTTTTCTTTTGTTATTTCTATAATACATAAACCCATCGGTTCGGTTTTGCCATTTGTTTGTCTATTATAAAAAAACTTTATGTTGTAATGCATAATTTTTCTAATGTAAATTTATTTTAAGTATTGAAAAAATTTCTAAATGTGATATAATTTTATTAAATAAAAATAAAATAATATTAAATTAAACTTAGGGGAGATTACAATGAAGATACAATTTTTAGGTGCAGCACATGAAGTGACAGGCTCTTGTACACTTTTAGAAGTGGGTGAAACTAAATATTTAGTTGATTGTGGTATGGAACAAGGCATAGATGTTTTTGAAAATGTGCCTATTCCTGTAGAAGCATCTAAAATCGATGCTGTGTTTTTAACACACGCACATATTGACCATTCTGGCATGCTTCCAAAGTTATATAAAGATGGTTTTCGTGGCAAAATTTATGCGACGAGAGAAACTTGCAATTTATGTAATATTATGCTTAGAGATTCAGCACATATACAAGAATTAGAAGCAAGTTGGCAAAAGCGAAAATCAGATAGAGCAGGCAAAACTATCAAAGAACCTGTATATACCTTAAAAGATGCGCTCGGTGCAATTTCACTCTTTAGACCTGTGGAATATGGTGAAATTATTCAAGTAGGTTGGGGGACAGAACTTAGGTTTACTGATGTTGGGCATTTGCTTGGCTCTGCTTGTATTGAGATTTGGCTTACAGAAGGCGAAGAAAAGCGTAAAATAGTATTTTCTGGTGACGTTGGTAATACTAATCAACCTATTATAAATGACCCTAAAATCGTTGAAGAAACTGATTATTTAGTTATTGAATCTACTTATGGCAATCGCAATCATAAAGAATCAGATTCTGGCGACGTGATAGTCGAATTTGCAAAATGTATTCAAAGGACATTTAACAGGGGTGGAAATGTAATAATACCATCATTTGCAGTTGGAAGAACGCAAGAACTTTTATATGCTATTAGAAAAATAAAAGATAGTGGTATGATAAAAGGACATAAGAACTTTGCAGTTTATGTTGATAGTCCACTTGCCGTTGAAGCGACAAGTATATTCTTGCAATGTGATACTTCTTGCTTAGATGAAGAAACTTATGAATTAGTAAAACAAGGAATTAACCCAATTTGGTTTGATGGACTAAGTTTATCCGTTTCGACACAAGAATCTATTGCAATTACCACCGATAAAATGCCAAAGATTGTAATTGCGGCAAGTGGTATGTGTGAAGCAGGAAGAATTAGGCATCACTTAAAACACAATTTATGGAAAAAAGAAAACACAATCTTATTTGTTGGTTATCAAGCAGAAAATTCTCTCGGTAGGCTATTACAACAAGGCGTAAAGGAAGTAAAACTCTTTGGTGATAGTGTTATGGTTAGGGCTGAGATAGCATCATTACATGGCACATCTGGTCACGCCGACCAAAATGGGCTTTTAAGGTGGCTTGAAGGCTTTAAGAATAAACCAAAAAAAATATTTGTTAACCATGGCGATGATTTAAGTTGTACTGACTTTTGTAATTTGTTAATTTCAAAAGGTTATTATGCCGAAGCACCATATAGTGGCACGGAATACGACTTAATCCAAAACAAAATGACTATTTACGCAGATAGTAAGCGTATCGATAGAGCAAAATTACTTAAAGGCTCAGCAAGAGCAAGGGCAGTTCATAACGACTTAATAGATGCTGTAAATGACTTAATGAAACTTGCAGACAGCAAAAAAGCATGCGCAAACAGCGATAATGCAAAATTAACTGCACAAATTCGTGCTTTAATTAACAAATGGAAATAAAAGCACGAATACAATAAGGCATAATCTTATTGTATTCGACAAAACTTAATATAAAAGTTTTAATCCTATAGCCTATCATATAATGGCGCTATAGGATTTTTTATTTGCAAAAAAATAATGTTAAGAAAAAAACTTTTGCTAGCCTAGATATTTAATTTTAGGTGTGAATATAAATAATAATGTGGCAAAAACTGAATAAGGGGGCAAAAAAATGAAATTATTAGACCTGATTAAAGGAATAAAAGTAAATAAGATTATTGGAAAGCAAGACTTGAGTATTAAAGACCTAACTTGTGATAGCAACAAAGTTATGCAAGGAAGTTTATTTTTTTGTATCAATGGCAAAGATTTTGATGGGCACGCTTACGCTAAAGAAGCGCAAATGTATGGTGCAGTTGCCATTGTGTGCGAAAAAGAGTTAGAGACATCTCTAACACAAATAGTTGTTGAAAATACAAGAATTGCAATGAGCCAAATTGCCTCTAATTTTTATTTAAATGTAGATAAAAAAATGAAACTAATTGCCGTTGTTGGAACAAACGGAAAAACAACAACGTCGCATTTAATTTATAGCATTCTGCAAAGTGCAGGGGTAAAGTGTGGGCTTATAGGAACTCTTGGAACATATTATCTTGATAAATATATTGAACCGACACTTACAACGCCAGACCCTATAGAATTATATAAAATTTTAAATGAAATGTATCATAGTGGGGTAAAAACTGCAGTTATGGAAGTTTCTGCACATGCAATATTTTTAAATAAAGTTTGCCAAATTAAATTCTTTTCGGCTGTATTTACAAACTTTAGTCAAGACCATTTAGACTTCTTTGAAAGTTTAGAGTCGTATAAGAAAGCAAAACTAAACTTTTTTATTCAAAACGAAATTAAATATATAGTTACTAATAGCGATGATAAGGTTGGAAGAGAAATCTTAAAGATAAGACAAGATGCTATAACCTATGGTATGGATAACCCAGCAGACGTTTTTGCAATAAATATATCCTGCAAGGAAAAATCGACTTCATTTTATATAAACTTGTTTGACTATGTAGAACAAGTTAAACTTAATATGTTAGGATTTTTTAATGTATATAATGCACTTGCTAGCACTTGCGTGTGTTCATTATTTGGAATAAAGAGTGATAAGATAATAAAAGGTTTAATGCAGTTTAATGGGGTTGCAGGAAGGCTAGAAAAAGTGTATAGTGGAGATTATGATGTAGTGATAGACTATGCACATACACCAGATGGACTAAACAAAACTCTACTTGCTTTAAGACCTTTTGTTAATAATAGGCTTATATGTGTTTTTGGATGTGGTGGAAATAGGGATCAGTCAAAGCGCAAAATCATGGGCGAAATAAGTGGTTCTTTGGCTGATTTTACAATCATCACATCGGACAATCCAAGGTATGAAGAACCTATGGAAATAATAAGTCAAATAGAAGAAGGAGTTAGAAAAAAAAGCAAGCATTATCTTATGATAGAAGACAGAGAAAATGCCATAAAACATGCTCTCAGCATTGGAACTCGTGGGGACATTATTTTGATTGCAGGAAAGGGTAGCGAAAAATATCAAGAAATTCTGGGCATAAAAAGAATTTATAATGACAAAGATACGGTTAATGAAAACTTAAGGAGCATGGGGCTTTGAAAGGAATAGTTTTAGCAGTAATTTGCTCGCTTTTTTTAACTTTAGTAAGTGGGATTTTTGCCCTGCCGATTTTAAGGAAACTAAAGGTCGGGCAACCCATTTTACATTATGTTGAAACGCATAAACAAAAAAATGGAACACCAACAATGGGTGGTCTATTTTTTATATTGCCATCTGCTATAATTTTCATTATTTTTAGTGGATTAAAAAATAGGTTATCATTGGTGTGTTTAAGTATTGGACTAGCCTATCTAGTGGTGGGTTTTTTAGATGATTATATAAAAATTAAATTCAAAAAAAATGAAGGATTAAAGCCGTATCAAAAAATAATATTCCAAATCGCAATTGCCATTATGGCAGGGGTATATGGCTATAAAAATGGTTTTTCCGTCTTTTATGTGCCGTTTGCAATGACAGAAGTAAATGTTGGAATCTTTGCTATTCCTATAATCACAATAATATTTTTAGCAATAACAAATAGTGTAAATTTAACCGATGGCTTAGATGGACTAGCAGGACAAGTTAGCCTAGTTTATTTTATATTTTTAATTGTTCTTATAACCGTTCAATATCAAGCATCAAGTATAATTTATATTAGTTTAGAGCAGTATCACGAACTACTATTGCTTTCAGCAAGTTTAATCGGTGGAATTATGGGGTTTTTGTTCTTTAATATGAGCAAGGCAAAAGTTTTTATGGGTGATACAGGCTCTCTTTCACTCGGTGGATTTATAGGTGCTATCAGCATTTTTTCATTAAACTCATTTTTTATTCCTATATTAGGAATAATGTTCGTGTTGTCAAGCATATCGGTAATTATACAGGTGCTTTATTTCAAAAAAACAAGAAAAAGAATTTTATTAATGGCACCACTTCATCATCATTTTCAGTTGAAAGGCTATACGGAAACGCAAATAGGATATACTTATGCCTTAATTACAGCCATCTTTGGCATGCTTGCCGTTTTGCCTTATTTATAAGGAGATAAATGTACATAAAAAATCAAAAATTTCTAGTGCTTGGCGTGTCAAAAAGTGGGTTTGCTGTTGCAAACTATATTCTATCAAATGGTGGAAAATGTTTTCTTTATGAACAATTAAGTAGTGAAAAAATAGATAGTGCAATAAGCAAGTTAATAGACTTAGGTGCAGTTAGAGTAAATAAAGATAACATAGACAACATATTGCCAAACATAGATGTTGTAGTTGTGAGTCCAGGCGTACCTATAAATCATCATGTAGCCGTAAAATCAAAAAGTTTAGGCAAGCGTATAATTGGCGAATTAGAGTTTGGATATTTACAATTTTTGCCTACCATAGTTGGTATAACGGGCACAAACGGAAAAACAACAACGGCAACGCTTATCGATGCAATACTTATAGAAAGTGGTGCAAAATCTATGCTAGTTGGAAATGTTGGCGTGCCACTTACAAATAAAGTTTGCGATGCAGATAGTGATAGTATTTGTGTGACAGAAGTTTCAAGTTTTCAATTAGAAACAACAAGTTCGTTTTGCCCACATATATCTTGCATATTAAATATTGCTCCAGACCATTTAGAAAGGCATTACACTATGGAAAACTATATATTCCTTAAAAAGCGCATTTTTAAAAATCAAAAAGAAAGCGAATACACCATATTAAATTACGATGATGAAACTGTTAGAAATTTTAGTAGTGAAGTAAAAGCAAAAATCAAATACGTTTCGCTCAAAGGAAAAATTGAGGGTGCATACAGGCTTGAAAATAAACTTTACTATAACGATGAGTTTATAATTAGCGAGGAAAGTCTTTCGTTAAAAGGCGAACATAATGTTTATAACACGCTTTTCGCAATATGTGTATGTAAATTATTGGGGATTGATAATCAGTCTATAATAAATGCTCTTATAAACTTTAAGGGCGTTAAGCATCGTATGGAACTAATTGCAAACATTGGTGGAGTTGATTATTACAATGATTCAAAAGCGACAAATACAGCCTCAACGATAACTGCAGTTGAAAACATGAAAAAACCAACAATTTTAATTTTGGGTGGAAGTGATAAGGGAGAAAACTATAAAGAACTATTTGATATAATAAAGTCAAGTTCGGTTAGGCATGTAATAATAATGGGCGCAACGAGACTTAAAATGTTTGAAAGTGCAGTAAATGTTGGCTATACCAATATAACATTAACTTATGACTTTACAACGGCTGTAAAGATTGCAAAACTAATCGCTACTGACGGCGAGTGCGTGCTTTTAAGCCCTGCATGTGCAAGTTTTGATAGTTTTTCAAGTTTTGAAGAAAGAGGGGATAGATTTAGAGAATTAGTTCAAGAGGTTTAAGTGAAAGATTTAGCAAGGTCAAAAGAAAGCAAGGGCGATTACATGCTTTTAATAGCCGTCGTTTTGCTCTCGATAATAGGCACGATTTTTATATATTCGGCAAGTAATTATTCGGCACAAAAAACTTATAACGATAGTTTATACTTTGTAAAAAAACAAGTAATTGGCATTTTGCTTGGCACAATTGTAATGGTGCTAACAGCCATTTACGACTATAATAAACTTAAGAAGTTTACTCCGTACATATGTATTATTTCTTTTGTGCTACTTATATTAGTGTTCGTGCCAAAAATTGGGGTGGAAAACTATGGTGCAAAAAGGTGGATAGGTATTGGTGGAATAACCCTTCAACCATCTGAAATTGCCAAATTTTCGCTTATACTTTTTTGTGCAACTTATGTAAGCAAAAACCCAGAAAAAACCAAAACATTTCTTGGTATTTTACCCGTTTTAATAATGGGTGGGGCAACTTGCCTTTTGATTATTATAGAACCGAACATGTCTATCACAGTTTGTGTTGCACTTTTAATGATAACTATGCTATTTTGTGCAGGCATGAAAATTAAACATTTTTTCTATTTAATAATTCCTGCTGTTTTAGGTGGCGTTTTGTTAATTCTTGCCGAGCCATATAGGTTAAATAGGCTTATGGCATTTATAAATCCTTGGTCAAATCCTAAAGGCGAAGGTTATCAACTTCTGCAATCACTTTATGCACTTGGCTCAGGTGGTTGGTTTGGAGTAGGACTATTTAATTCTAGGCAAAAATATTCGTTTTTGCCATTTGCAGAATCTGATTTTATACTTTCTGTAATAGGAGAAGAAATTGGTTTTATTGGACTATTTTTCTTTTTTGCGTTGCTTTTTTTTATAGTTTATCGTGGGCTAAAAATAGCGTCTAGGTCAAAAAACATTTTTGGTTATATTTTGGCAGTTGGAATAACGATGATTTTTGGGATACAAACGCTTGTAAATGCACTTGTTGTTACAGGAAGTATTCCACCAACAGGCTTGCCACTTCCTTTAGTTTCAAGTGGAAATACTTCGATAATAATTTTTATGGCTGAAATGGGTATATTATTTAATATTTCTAAACAAGGTTCATTAACTTTTTAAACAATTTTTCCATAAAATAAAATATCACTACTCTTGGGAGAATTTTATGGAAAAATACATGATAAACGGTGGCAGAAAATTAAGTGGAAAGATAACTATCCAAAGTGCAAAAAATTCGGTTTTGCCAATTATGGCAGGTGCATTGCTAACAGATGAACAAGTGGTAATAAAAAATTGTCCTAAGATTAAAGATGTTATGTCAATGCTTAACATCTTGTCTCACATAGGTTGTAAATGGCAGTTTGAAGGAGATAACTTAATAATAAATTCTTTAACGGCTGACAAATATGTAGTGCCAAAAGAACTAGCAAACGAAATGCGTTCATCTATCTTTATGTTAGGTGCGCTTATTTGTCGTTTTAAAAAAGCAAAAATTTACGCACCGGGTGGATGCAATATAGGGTTAAGACCAATCGATTTACATATAAAATCACTTAAAAAGTTGGGCGTTAATGTTAGTGAAGTTCAAGGACAAATATTTTGTTCGGCTAGTAGTTTAGTTGGAAAAGATATATATCTAGATTTTCCATCAGTTGGTGCAACTGAAAACATAATTCTTGCATCAGTTTTAGCAAAAGGCAAAACGCAAATATTCAATTCGGCAAAAGAGCCAGAAATTGTTGACCTTATGAACTATCTAAATTCAATGGGCGCAAAAATTTATGGGGCAGGTACTTCTACTATTTTAATAGAAGGCGTTGACAGGTTGCACGGCACAGAATACACGCCTATTCCAGATAGAATAGAGTGTGGCACTTTTTTACTTGCAACGGCAATAACGGGTGGTGAAATTGAAATTCACAACTGTAATGCAAAAAATATTTCAGTTTTAATACATAAACTTTGCGATAACACTTGTAAAATTACCACAAATAATGATATAATATATTTAAAAAATAAATTAATGTCAAAATCTTTTTCATTTTCGACTGGACCATATCCATTATTTCCAACCGACTTGCAGGCGCAAACAATGGCTTTGCTTTCGGTAAGCAGTGGAAAATCAGTTGTTGTAGAAAACGTGTTTGAAAAAAGGTTTAGCCATGTTTCGTCGCTTATCGATATGGGCGCAAACATTTCAGTAAAAGGAAAGCGTGCGTATATTAGTGGGGTTAATAGGTTAAACGGCACACAAGTTTATGCAAGCGATTTAAGGGGTGGTGCGGCACTCGTTCTTGCAGGGCTAAATGCTGAAGGGCAAACGATAGTAAACAATATCTCACATATAGAGCGTGGATATTTTGAATTTGAAAAGAAATTAAGTTCACTTGGTGCAGACATTAAAAAGATTTATTAGTAAAGGAAATTTAGCATTATGACAGCAAAGAAAAATTTAGCAAAAATAATAGCCATAGCATTTGCTTTTGTTGTGCTTTTGGCATGTTTTGGAATATTTACTGTTTCAAAAATTGATGTTAGTTATGCCGTTTCTAGTTATGATGTTCATACTGCAGAGTCGATTTTAAATAATTATAAAGGTAAAAATATTTTATTTTTAGATGAACAAGATGTTATAGACGACTTAAAGTCTATGACCTATCTTGAAGTTCAAAGTGTTGAAAAAAAATATCCAAACGTATTAAGTGTAAATATAACCGAGCGTAGAGAAACTTATAAAATGACTTTTAACGATAAAACATACATTTTAGATGAAAATGGCGTTGCACTAAATGATAGTGGCGAGATAAAGCAAGGTGTAAGTGTTATTGATTTAGACTTTATTACATTTAGAAATAATCCTAATTTAACGTCTAAAATTGAAGTAACAGACGTTGTTTTAGGGCAAAAGATAAAGACGACAAGTGATGAAACTGTTTTTAAATCACTTGAAATTGCAAAACAATTCGGTTTGTTTGACTGTGTAAAAAGTGTTACGATTGAAGATTGCTCTGGTGGAGAATATGACGTAAGTTTTGAAACTCATACCGGAGTTAAGATTTATATCATTGACATTTTGGTAGATGGTGAAACAAAAGGACAAGTTGGTTTTGAAGCCTATAATACTAAAGCAAACGATTATCAAAAAAGATTTGGACTTTTAGAAACAAGGTATTCAAAAGAAAATGGCGTTAACAAACTTGTCGTTGACCACACTTATGACCAAATTGATGCTGATAATAGAAACGACTATAGATTATACGAACAAATAATTTAAGAGTTTATAAAAGGTGAAAGATGCAAAAGAAACATGTTGCGATTATAGACATTGGCTCATCTAAAGTAACTGCCGTTGTGGGTGAAAGGGGAGTAAATAAGACTTTTATTATCAAAAGTAAATATTCTTTTGATTATGATGGTTTTTCTGACGGTGTATTTTTTGATGAACTAAAATTAAAAAAAGAATTATTTTCGCTTGCTGGCTACTTGCTTAAAGGCACTTATGGGAAGATTGACAAAGTGTATGTGGGCGTTCCAGGTGACTTTACTAAGGTGTTTATAAGAGATGGACAACTTTCTTTTTCTAAAAAGAAAAAGATAACCGATGAAGATGTTGATGCACTATTTGATTCGGCTTTCGTTATGTCTTCAACAAAGCATACGCTTATAAATCGTTCGGCTATAGTTTATGAATTAGACGATTTTAGAAGGCTTGCAAATCCTGTTGGAGCAAATAGTGAGATACTTAGTGGCAAACTTTCTTTTATAGTTTGCAGTAACTATTTTATCGACATCGTAAAACAAACCTTGTTAAATGCTGGTTTTTCAGCAGTTGAGTGCGTTTCAAGTGCACTTGCTCAAGCCCTATATTTAGTGGAAGCAGAAACGAGAGATAGAATTGCAATTATTGCCGATATTGGATATATAACATCAACGTTTAGCATTATTCAAGGCGATGGAATTTTGTTCCAAAAAGCATTTAATTTTGGTGGTGGATATATCACGGCAGGGCTTGTAGAACGATTTGCAGTTGATTTTGATGTTGCCGAAAGATTAAAGAGAAAGGTTAATTTAAGCGCTATTTGTTCTGGTGGTAGTTTTGATGTTTTAGATGGTGAAAATGGTGAATATTACCCAATAAACGATGTGAAAGATAGCGTTAAGAAAAGCCTTGATATTTTGTGCGAAAATCTTGCAATTGCATTTGAAGAATCGGGCTATGTTATACCAGATTATGTTCCATTATTTATTACAGGTGGTGGAATAACTTATCTAAGGGGCGCTAAAGCGCATGTTTCAAATAGACTTGGAATGGCTGTTGAAGTTCTTGGACCAAAAGTTCCACTAATGGACAAGCCTATTGAATCAACTGTGCTTTCGCTTTTAGATTTAGCATTGGAGCAAAATAAATAATAAATATAGACGCATAGAAGATATGCGATTACCATAAATAAGGAGATTTTTATATGTACGGACAAGAAACAATGACAACTAATTCAGCAGTTATAAAAGTAATAGGTATAGGTGGTGGTGGATGTAACGCCGTAAATAGCATGATTTCTGCAAATGTATCAAGTGCAGAATTTATTGCAGTTAACACTGATAATCAAGCACTTATGCTTTCTAAGGCTAATAGATGCTTGCAAATAGGCGAAAAACTTACTAAAGGCTTGGGCGCTGGAAGTGACCCAAATGTTGGTGAAGCAGCAGCAGAAGAGTCTAAAGAAGAAATCACAGCACTTTTGCAAGGAACAGACCTATTGTTTATTGCGGCAGGTATGGGTGGTGGCACAGGTACAGGTGCAGCATCAGTTGTTGCTCGTATTGCTCGTGAACTTGGCGTTCTTACCGTTGCTGTTGTTACAAAGCCTTTCTCTTTTGAAGGAAGGGTTAGAAATGAAAATGCAAACAAAGGTATTGCAAACTTAAAGAAGTATGTTGACACGTTAGTTGTTATACCTAACGATAAATTATTGCAATTTTTACCACCACAAACAGGTATGCTCGATGCATTCAAGGTTGCAGACGATATGCTAAGACAAGGTGTTGTAAGTATCGTTGACCTTATCGCAACACCATCGCTAATTAACCTTGACTTTGCTGACGTTAACACGGTTATGAGAAATCAAGGCTTAGCACATATGGGTATCGGTAGGTCTAAAGGCGAAAATCGTATTATAGAAGCCGTTAGACAAGCCGTTTCAAGTCCACTTCTAGAAACTACAATTGAAGGTGCTAAATCAGTTATCTTAAATGTAACGAGTGGTAAGGATATTACACTTAGTGAAGTAAATGAAGCATCTATGCTTGTTCAAGGTATAATTGATGAATCTGCAAACATTATTTTTGGTACAACTGTTGATGAAAATATGGTTGATGAGGTTAAAATTACTATCATTGCAACAGGTTTTGCACCAAACAACGTTGAAAAAGAAGAAGTTAGCATTAAGCCAGCAATCAATTTTAACGACAATAATGCAAAAGTTCAAGATGATGTTCCACCACTATTAAGAGATTTTGAAAAAGCAACTGAAGAAATAGTTGAAGAAGTTGAAAATCAACCTGAAGAAGTTGTTGAACCTATCGCTTATGAAAAGGAAGAACAACCAGCAGTAGAAGTTAAAAAGGAAAGAGAACTTCCTGCATTTATGAGAAAACTCTTTAGAAAATAATACATAAAATCTAAAATAATTCCTTAAAATGAAAAAGATGGATTTTAGTCCATCTTTTTTAAAGGTTAAAAAGGCTTTTATAAGAAAGGAAAGGTTATATGCGAATTAGAAGAAAGAAACACCTTGAAGAAAGGCTAAAAAATGCAAGTGACGTATTGTTAGTTCCAGAAAGAGATATTGTCAACGTTAATATTGCCGTTCAAAATAAAAAATATTACGACTTTAATCAGTTGTTTGGTAACGATAATCCTGTTGAGTTAGAGATAGGTTGTGGTAAAGGTGGGTTTATAACTAAAAAAGCACAAAAAAATCCAAACACTAACTATATTGCTGTAGAAATGTTAGAAAATATTATAGTTATGGCATGCGAACTTGCAAAAGAAAATGGATTAAAGAATATTAGATTCTTAAACACGGGCGCAGAATACTTGCCACGCTATATAAAGGAAGGTTCTATTAGTAATATTTATCTAAATTTTTCTCCACCATTTCCAAAGATAGGTAGCGAAAGTCATAGGCTTACAAGCGATAGGTATGTTTTGGCGTATAAGTGCTTTTTAGCAGATGGTGGAAAGATTTATCAAAAGACAGATGATAAAGAATTTTTTGAATATTCCTTTTCAAAGTTTGTTGAGCACGGCTTTAAGGTTAGTGATATAACTAAAGAAATTCTAAGTGGAAAGATTGAGAATATCCAAACCGAATATGAAAAGATGTTTGAGAAGTTAGGAATAAGTGCATACGGCTTAGTTGCACAAAAAAACTAAAAATAAAAAATTAAATAAACCAATTGTCACATAAAATTATTTTAAAATTATGTTTATGTGTAAAAAGGGTCAAAAGTAATGATTTTTTGCATTATTTTTGACCTTTTTTTAATGAAATCTACTAAGAGTAGAATTAAATTTTTAGTAAACTAAAATTAGAAATTAGGTAACTTAAAGATATATATTCATTCAAATAACTAGAGAGCATTTCGAGTTGTAAAAAAAATATAAATCAAGTAAAATTACGTTGTGCTTAAAAGCAACAAATATTAACGGAGTGAATTTTATGGACAGAAAAACAAAAAATAATATCATAATATCAATGGAAGCAACCTGTGACCTTAACAGTGAAATAATAAAAGAAAACGATTTTAGAATTATAGACATGAACTTTTTAATTGACAGCAGGGAATTTTCAACAAAAGAACATGATGTTGTAACTTCTAATCTTTATGGCAATATGAGAGCAGGTGCAAAAACTTCTACAAGCCAAATAAATCAAATTGTATATGAAGAATATTTTTCTAAATTGTTAAGCGAAGGTAAAGATGTTTTGCACCTTGCGTTTTCAAGTGGCTTAAGTCAAACTTGTCAGTCAGCAATAAATGCTAGCGAAAATGTAAACAAAAACTTTAAGAACAAAGTTTATGTTATCGATAGTTTATGTGCGTGTGCTGGGCAAGGTTTACTTGGTTTAGTTGCAAAAAAATTTATTGATGATGGTGGGGATATAAAAGGTGCAGTTGAATATTTAGAAAAGATAAAAATGAATATTTCACACTTGTTTTCAGTTGATAATCTAAAATACCTTGCAAATGGTGGAAGAATTAAAAAAACTTCTGCTATTGTAGGAAATGTATTGCATATAAAACCTGTTATGAAGGCTGATGACCAAGGTAAACTTGTGGTTATGCAAAAGGTCATGTCAAGAAAAAAGGCGTTAAAAGAACTTTTAAATATTTATAACGAAACATATGATGACAATTATAAATTTTGCATTATTTCGCATGCAGATTGCTTAGAAGATGCAGAATTTATAAGGGAAAATATAAAGGCGCTTAAAGGAGTTGATAGCGTGATAACAAATCTTGGGCCGATAATAGGCAGTCACTCAGGGCCAGGCACTATTGCTTTCTTCTTTGTGTCTAAATTTAATAGATAAAATAGTGAATAAAAACAACCCAAAAAATTGGGTTGTTTTTTTATAAAATTTTAATAGTTTTTTTAGTATGTGTTTTTAATTTTAACTTTACTTATTTAAAATAATATATTATAATATTATAAAATAAGAAAAATTGGGTTTTAATTTATGAAGATTATTCACACTGCAGATTTGCATCTTGATTCTAAAATAGATGGTATTCCAACAGAAAAATCAAAAATTAGGCGTGATGAAATTATAAGAACTTTTGAACGCCTTGTTGATTTTGCAAAAGAAAATGATGTTAAGGCTATAATTATTGCAGGCGATATGTTTGACACGCAAAAAGTCTCTTTAAAAACAAGAGAGCGTGTTTTTGGTTGCATAAGAAACAATAAGGATATTGATTTTTTATATGCACCAGGTAACCATGACCAAACGAGCGTTATATCAACAATTTTAGACCTGCCAACTAATTTTATTGAATTTAACGACAACCTTAAAAGCATTAGATATGGAGACATTGTTGTTTCTGGAATTTTGTTGAATTCAACTAATAAAAATATTGTGTATGATGTTTTATCGCTTAATGAAAAAGATACCAATATTGTTATCATGCATGGACAAGTGGCTGGATATAAAAGCAAAGAAGATGCCGAAGTTATCAGTATTCCAAGATTGAAAGGTAAGTTTATTGACTATTTGGCACTCGGTCACATCCATAGTTATAGTGCTGAGCCAATAGATGAGCGTGGATATTACGTTTATTCTGGGTGTTTAGATGGTCGTGGTTTTGATGAACTTGGAAGCAAAGGTTTTGTTCTTTTAGATTGTGAGCAAGGGAAAGTTAAAAGTCAATTTATTGAATTTTCTTCAAGAACCTTATTTGAAAAAACTTTCGACGCAAGTGAATACGA
The DNA here is from genome assembly GCA_015069465.1 of Clostridiales bacterium. Taxonomy (GTDB): domain Bacteria; phylum Bacillota; class Clostridia; order Christensenellales; family Borkfalkiaceae; genus UBA1259. The sequence continues at coordinate 14,612 of SVIO01000001.1, forward strand.
CTCATTCTATCAACTTTCGCAAGATATAATTGCTAAATTGCAAGCCGAGATAGATGCTAGGAGTTTGGTAAAAGTAATCCTAAAAGGTCAGCACTCTATCGATTTTTTAATCGATACTTTTTCACTTGCTTCAAGATTAAACGAAATCTTCTTTTTTGCAAAAGTTTATGATAAAACAGAACTAAAAATAAGTTTAGAAGATTATAGGTATGATAAGTCAATCAAAGGCGAGTTTGTTCGTAGTGTATGGGAAAGTGATATGACCATAGAACAAAAAAACAAGGTTATTAAGTGTGGGCTTTCAGCACTAAAAGGGGAGGAATTTTAATATGAAACTTATTAAATGTTATATTTCTTCTTTTGGCAAACTAAATAACTTTACCTATGATTTTTCTTATGGCTTAAACACCATAAATAAAAAAAACGGCTGGGGTAAAAGCACTCTTGCTACCTTTATAAAGGCAATGTTTTATGGTTTGAACGGTTCTAAGCACAGCATCGCTGAAAACGAAAGAAAAAAATATCGACCTTGGAATAGTACAGAAAAGTTTGGTGGATATGTTGAATTCGAGTGGGGTAATAACTCTTATAAAATAGAAAGATTTTTTGGAGCAAAAGAATCAGAAGATACTGTTAGATTGTTTGACACAAAAACAGGTAAGGAATTTAATAATACAGAAAATTTAGGAAAACGCATATTTGAAATTGATGAAGATGGTTTTTTATCAACCACGTATTTTTCACAAAAAGACTTTCAAATTAAAAGCAATTCTAGTTTAACAGCCAAGTATAATTCACTTTGCGAACTTGAAGATTCTAAAGATTATGATAATGCCATAGAAAAACTTGATAGCAAGATAAAAAAATATAAAATCCGTGGCGATAAAGGACTTATTGCCGATACAAAGCGTGCTATCATCGATGTGGAAAATGAAATTCAAATTACCAATAAATCAATTCAGACTTTTGGCGAAATAAAAAAAGAGATTGCCGTAATGGAAGATGAAGTAAATTTATTAGGCAAACAAATAGAAGAAAAGACCAAAAAAGTTTCTGCCGTTGGTGAGCGTGAAGCATTGAAATTAAAAAGGGATAACTATAATAAGTTATGTGGCGAAAGGCAAGCACTTGCTAAGCAGGTTGAAGATAGAAAAAAACTTCTTGGTGGAAATATAACGACACAAGAAGAAGTAAATAAATATTTTACTTGCAACAATGATTTAATTACAGCAAAAACTAACATTGACATTTTAAGTAAAGATATAGAAAACTTAAAACAAATACAATCTTCTTTTGTGTCAGCAAAAAAGCAAACGAACATATTGCTTTATGTTGCAATAATAAGTGCTCTTTTAGGGCTAGGCATGTTTTTTGTTAATTATATCGTTGCAATAGCATGTATAGTTATAGGTGCTTTATTAGGAGTTGTCAATTTTGTTTCAAAAGGCAAACAAACAAATGTCACTGACACAAATTATCAAGATATAATAACAAAAAAACAAGAAGAATTAAATAGATTTATTGTACTTGAAAAAGACATTGAAACAACCATTGATAATTTTATTGCCAGATTTAATATAGGTGAATATCAAGATAGATTTAGTGCGTTAAACACAATTTTGACCTTGAGTGACGAATATAAAAAACTTAAGGAAAAACTTGAAGAAATTGAAAAGTATATTAAAGATTATGACGGCGAAAAATACAAGTTTATGAATTTAGATGATAACGCCGAAAACTTGGCCGACTTAAGAAGTTCGCTAAATAAATTGCAGGCAAACTATAATGAACTTTCAACTCGTTTGGCAAGCAAAAGGGCAAGTTTAGTTTATCACCAAAATCTTGCAAGTAATATAGTTGAATTAGAAAGCACAAAGACTGAACTTGAACAAAAACTTAAAGCATATAAAGAAGAGTTTGATGTTTATTCGGTTACACTCGAACTCTTAAAAAAGGCAGATGAAAACTTAAAAGTTAGGTATAGAGCACCACTTCAAGAAAGTTTAGATAAGTACATTGCTAAAATTTCAAGTAGCGATATGAAGGCGCAAATAGACATTGACTTAAACGTGTCAATTATAGAAAAAGGTGGGGAAAAGGACACCGATTTTTATAGTAAAGGCTATCAAAACTTAATTGAAATTTGCAAAAGATTTGCTCTAACCGATGTTCTATTTAAGGGTGAAAAGCCATTTATAATTTTAGACGACCCATTTTATAACCTTGATGAAATAAAAGTTAAAAATGCTATAGATTTAATTAAAAAGTTGAGCAAGGAGTATCAAATAATATATTTTATATGCCACTCAAGTAGGGGAAGCGATGAAATATAAACTTAATTTTGAACTTGTGCCAGATGGATGTTGGAATAGTAATCTTAGAAATATCTTATCTAAAAAAGCGTGGGATTTTTTGAAAGCCGATGCTAAAAAAAGGGCAGGTGGAAAGTGTGCTATCTGTGGAAAACAAACTAAATTACTTGATGCTCACGAAGTTTGGGAATATGATGATAAAAAAGGCGTGCAAAAGTTGACTGATATTATTGCCGTTTGTAAAGATTGCCATAGTGTTATTCACATAGGTTTTACAGGGCTTAAAGGGGATATTGAGCATGCCGAAAATCACTTTATGGCTGTTAATAAATGCTCGTATGTAGAGATGCGAAAGGCTATGGGCGAAGCCAACCTAGAGCATCAAAGATTAAATAAGGTTAGCGAGTGGTCGCTTGATATTTCATACTTAAACAAATATATAAAATAAAAGAAAAAGGGCATATTTTGTCCTTTTTTGCATTTAAAAACTTGCATAAATTTTGAGTATGTGTTAAAATCTTATTTGTTAAAAATTTAGAGGCAAAAAAATGGAAATTATAGATGCACATGCACATATTTACCCAGCAAAAATAGCAGAAAAGGCAACAAATGCTATTGGTGAATTTTATGATATAAAAATGCAAATGCCAGCAGGTACAACCGACCAATTATTAGAAGATGGTCTTAAGGCAGGCATCACCAAGTTCGTTGTTCACTCTTGTGCAACAAAAGCAAGTCAAGTTCGTGCAATAAATGAGTTTGTAAAAAGCGAAATTGATAAGCACGATAACTTTATCGGCTTTATGACACTTCATCAAGATATGACCGAGCAAGAAGTTTATGATGAAGTTGAGTGGTGCATTAAAAATGGATTTAAGGGAATAAAACTTCACCCTGACTTTCAAAAGTTTTATATTGATGATGAAAACGCTGAAAAGTTTTATAGAGTTGTTGGCTCTAGGCTTCCTATTCTTTTTCATACGGGTGATGATAGGTATGAATTTTCTAAACCAAATAGGCTAGTAAAAATGGCAAAAAAATATAAAAATGTTAATTTTATAGGCGCACACTTTGGTGGTTATAGGTGCTGGGATGACACATGTTTATATAAGGGCTTAGATAATGTTTATTTTGACACATGTTCATCGCTTATGTTTATAGATAAAAACAAGGCTAAATCAATTATAGATATGCTTGGGTATGAAAGGTTTTTCTTTGGAACAGACTTTCCTATGTGGGACGCTGTGGGCGAGATAGAAAGGTTTGAAAAACTTGACCTTTCTTCAAGCCAAAAAGAAGATATTTACGCTAACAATATTAAAAAGTTGTTAAATATTAAATAGTGATACAAAATACTTGACAAAACAAAATGTCTAGAGTATAATAACCAAAAAAAATATTAAACACTATGACGGAAACAGGTGTTAAATTGTGGATTAGAGAGTTGACGGTTGGTGCAAGTCAATCGAGCGATTTTACACTACTCATTCCCGAGTGGAAACGGCGAAAATGCAAAAGTAATCGTTTACGGAAGTCCCCGTTAAAGCAAAAGAGTGGTTGCAAAAATTCTGCAACAATTCGGGTGGCACCACGGTCAAAAATCGTCCCTAACTTTTTAGTTAGGGTTTTTTGTTTATTTTAACAAAAATATGCGAAAAAAGGCGTGTCAAATATGCCAATTGCTTGACTGAATTTTTAATTTTATATATAATATATATAATTACTAAAATTTTAGTCATGGGAACAGATAATATTTGCGATATTTCTCAATTTGTTTGAGTAGTGCTTTTATCAAAAACATTTCCAAAAAAACGATTAAGTTGTTCACTAGTTGTTTACGGATGCCTCGTTAAAGCAAAAGAGTGGTTGCAAAAGTTTGCAACAATTCGGGTGGTACCACGGTGAAAATCGTCCCTGACTGTTTTAGTCAGGGATTTTTGTTTTAGTAATTAAACATTTGGAGAATTTATATGAAAAGAATTTATGTTTCAGACATCACACTTAAGGCTATTTGCGAGCAGGATTTTTCTTTAACTTTTAGAGAAAAACTTGGCGTTGCAGAAAAACTTGACATGCTTAAAATGGATGCTATTGAACTTCCAACACTAAAGAGTGATAAAGAGTGTGAAATTATTTATAGAACGATTGCTGAATCATTAAAAAATACAGTTGTTAAGGTTTCAGTTGGCACAACTGATGCCGAGTTTAACCTTGCATTAAATTGCATAAAGAATGCAAATAAATCATGCTTACAGGTAATTTTGCCTGTTTCGACTGCGCAAATGGAATATTTTTATCATTTAAAAGCGCCAGCAATGCTAGAAAAAATTGCAGTTCTTGTTAAAAAGGCTAGCCAAGCAAGTGCTGATGTTGAATTTGTTGCGCTTGATGTTTTCCGTGCTGATATAGATTTTGTAAAAGATTGCATCGCTATTGCACAAGAAAATGGTGCTAAAACCATCACTCTTTGCGATGGGGAAGGCTCAGCAATGCCAAGCGAATACGAAAACTTGATTAAGGCTGTTAGACCAATTTGCAGTTCAAAACTTTATGTAGAAACAAAGAACAATTTATCAATGGCAGGAGCATCGGCAGTAGTTGCAATTAAGGCTGGGGCTGATGGCGTTAAAACATCTGCTTTTGGAAGTTATTTAAGTACTGCACTTTTTGCTGAAATTATTCGTGAAAAGAAGTTCGATTTAGATTGTGAATGTGCTATTGATATTTGCAATGCTAAAACTACAATAAACGCTATTAGTGATATTATTCTTAATAAGCAAATTGTTGTTCAAAACAACATAGAAGCAGGTATTATAAATAGCAGTGCATCGATGTCAGAAATTTCAACCCTTATTAAACAACTCGGTTATGAAATTTCGGATAGTGATGTTGGAAGCGTTTATGAAGAATTTAAAAGACTTACAGCAAAAAAAGAAGTTATTGATACAAAAGAATTAGAAGCCATTGTTGCAAGCACTGCAATGCAAGTTCCATCTACATATCATCTTGTAAACTATGTTGTAAATAGTGGAAATATTATTCCTGCAACGGCAAATATTACTTTAGAAAAAGACGGACAAAAATTCACGGGCGTTTCAACAGGCGATGGTCCTATTGATGCAGCATTTCATGCGATAGAACAAATTATAGGTCACCATTATGAACTCGATGACTTCCAAGTTCACGCTGTAACAAAAGGCAGGGGTGCAGTTGGCTCATCAATAATTCGTCTCCGTGCAGACGGCAAGTTGTATCCAGGCAACGGTGTTTCAACCGATATCGTAGGTGCGTGTATCCGTGCTTATATAAATGCGTTAAATAAGATTGTTTACGAGGAAAACTAATATGAAATTTTCCTTTTCTGATAAAATAGTAAATAGCAATAGTTTTATCGACCTTTGCAATATTGCTAAAAGTTATGGTTATGACGGAATAGAAATTAGCGATGCAGAGATTGAAAAAGACTTACATATAGATAGTATATTTCGTTCATCAGTAACTGCTGATGCAAAAAGAAAGTTGGTTAATAGGCATATTTCTTTGCCTGCTATTTGTTATCCAAAGCAAATAACCGAAAAAACTGATAGCAGAGAAATTGTTAAGTGTGTTGAATATGCATCTTTGGCATCAGTTGCTAATATTATTGTAACTTTTGAAAAGTTAATAAAGACATGTTCGGTTAAAAAGATACTTTCGCCAGCAATAGAACTTGCTGAAAAAAGTGGCGTAAATATTTTAATTGAAACAAGTGGTGAACTTGCTAATACTCAAAAAGTTCTTGATATTATCAGTGATTTAGGTTCAGCAAACGTAAAAGTTTGTTGGAATATAAGAGAAACATTTTTTGTGGCAGGTGAACAAGCCGACAAAACTATTCAAACATTAGGCGCTTATATCGGCTATGTAAGAATGGGTGATAAAAAGCAAGATAAAAATGTGCTTATAGGTGAAGGCGAACTTCCTGTTAAAGACTTTATGAACGCATTAAAGTCACTTAATTATGATGGCTTTGTATGTGTTATGGATAGCGATGAAATTTGCTCTGCAGATATACTTTTAACACATTTTAAGAGTTATATGTCATCAAAAACAGAGAAAGAAGTAAAAGAAATTTACTATAATCGTCCAAAAACAGGCACATATCCTTGGAAAAAGTATGATGTTTTGGATTTGACTTTTTCTGATGTGCTTGACACAATGGCTAACACTTATCCAGACCAATTAGCCTTTAAGTATACAACGCTTGACTATATTAGAACATACTCTGAGTTTAGAGAAGATGTCGATAAAGTTGCTGCTGCGCTTATTTCTTTGGGCGTTAAAGCAGGTCATCACGTTGCAATTTGGGCAACAAACGTTCCTGAGTGGTTTTTAACCTTTTGGGCAACGGTAAAAATCGGCGCAGTTTTGGTAACTGTAAATACAGCCTATAAAATTCACGAAGCCGAATATCTTTTAAGACAATCTGACACGCATACTCTAGTTATGATTGAAAGTTGCAAAGATTCTAACTATAAGAGTATTATGGAAGAACTTTGCCCAGAACTAAAGGATACGCAAAAAGGTCAACCTTTATATTCTAAAAAACTTCCATTTTTACGCAACGTCATATCGGTTGGCTTTGAAATGGATGGATGTTTAGAGTGGAAAGAGTTTGTTAATCGCTCTAAGTTTGTTCCTAATGAAGAAGTTAGAAGAAGGGCATCAAATGTTTGTCCTGATGACGTTTGTAATATGCAATATACTTCTGGAACAACGGGCTTTCCAAAAGGCGTAATGCTTACTCATAGAAATATTGTAAATAATGGTAAAATAATAGGCGATAGAATGGATTTATCAACAGCCGAAAGAATGATGATACAAGTTCCAATGTTCCACTGTTTCGGCATGGTTTTATCAATGACAAGTATGATGACTCACGGTGGCACGCTTTGTCCAATGCCATATTTTTCACCAAAATCATCACTCGCTTGTATAAACGATGAAAAAATCACTTGTTTTAACGGCGTTCCAACAATGTTTATAGCAATGTTTAACCACGCTGACTTTACAAAAACAGACTTCTCTCATATTAGAACGGGAATTATGGCAGGCGCTAACTGTCCACCAGAACTTATGAGAAGGGCAGCAAAAGAAATGAACATGACTGAAATAATCAGTGTTTATGGTCAAACAGAGGCATCACCAGGTTGTACGATGGGCGAAGTTAATGAAGACTTAGACCACAGGGTTGAAACTGTTGGAAGTGCTTTCCCAGGCGTAGAGTGTAAGATTATAAATCCTGAAACGGGCGAAGAACTTCCAGATGGAGAAAATGGCGAATTTGTTGCTCGTGGTTATAATATCATGAAAGGCTATTATAAAATGCCAAAGGCAACAGAGCAAACTATTGATGCTGAAGGCTGGTTACATAGTGGCGACATTTGTTGCAGAACTCCTGATGGATATTATAAGGTTACAGGAAGACTTAAGGATATGATTATTCGTGGTGGCGAAAATCTTTATCCAAGAGAAATTGAAGAGTTCTATTTAACAAACGATAAGGTTAAAGACGTTCAAGTTGTTGGCGTTCCAGACCAAAGATATGGCGAAGAAGCATGTGCATATATTATCCTTAAAAAAGGTCAAACGGCAACCGAGGAAGATATGCGTGAATATGGAAATTCAAACATGGCAAAACATAAAGTTCCAAGATATTTCATTTTTGTTGAAGAATTCCCAATGAACGCAGCAGGAAAAATATTAAAGTATAAAATGCGTGAAGACGCAATAGAAAAATTAAAAATCAATAAATAATGCAAAGAGGTGACATTATGCAAGAAATAAAAATCGTAAAAGCAAAAACATTAAAAGAAAAACCAGATTCAACAAATCTCGGTTTTGGTAAGTATTTTACTGACCATATGTTTATGATGGAATACACAGAAGGTAAGGGTTGGGAAAACGCAAGAATAGTTCCTTTTGATTATATTCCTATTCATCCAGCATCTACAGTATTGCATTATGGTGCAGAAATTTTTGAAGGTATGAAGGCTTATAAAACAAAAGACGGCTTCCAAATGTTTAGACCACTTGAAAATATCAGAAGAATGAACGATTCTGCTGAAAGATTATGTCTTCCTGCACTTCCAGAAGAATTTACATTAAAGGCATTAAAAGAACTTATCAGTTTAGACTATGCTTGGATTCCAGAAAAAGAAGGCACATCACTTTATATCCGTCCATTCATGTTTGGTAACGATGAATCTTTGGGTGTTCACGCAGTTCATAGAGCAACTTTCGTTGTTATTCTTTCACCTGTAGGAAACTACTATGCAGAAGGTCTTAACCCTGTTAAAATCAGCATTGAAAGCGAAGACGTAAGAGCAGTTCGTGGTGGCACAGGTTATGCTAAATGTGGTGGTAACTATGCCGCAAGTATGAGAGCAGGTAAAAGGGCTGCGGCTAAAGGATTTTCACAAGTTCTTTGGCTTGATGGCGTTGAAAGAAAATATATCGAAGAAGTTGGCGCAATGAACGTTATGTTCAAAATTAACGGCGAGATTATTACACCAATGCTCACAGGTTCAGTTCTTCCAGGTATCACAAGAAAATCTTGTATCGAAATTTTAAGAGAATGGGGTTATAAAGTAACAGAAAGATTAATTTCTGTTGATGAACTTATCGGTGCTGCTAAAGACGGCACATTAGAAGAAGCATGGGGAACTGGCACGGCTGCCGTTATTTCACCAATCGGACACCTTGTTTATCAAGATGTTGACCATGTTGTTGCTGATAATAAGATTGGCGAACTTGCTCAAAGACTTTACAACGAACTCACAGGTATTCAATGGGGTAGAGTTGAAGACAAGCGTGGTTGGTGCGTTAAGGTTGAAAAATAATGTTTGACAAGCGAATAACTTTATTTATGGGGCATTATGGCAGTGGCAAAACCTTTATTTCGGTAAATTATGCCATTGCTCTTGCCAAAATGGGCAAAAAAGTCAGCATTTATGACCTAGACATTGTAAACCCATATTTTAGAACGATAGACGCTAAAAAAACGCTTGAAAAAGAAAATGTTGAACTTGTTGTTTCGCCTTATGCTCAAACAAACGTAGATTTACCTGCAATGAATGCAAAAGCATATCAAATGCTTGACGATAAATCTCGCTGTGCCGTTGCTGACATCGGTGGCGATGATAGGGGAGCGCTTGCACTCGGTAGGTTTTATGAGCGTATTCAAGAGGAAAATAATTATGATTCGCTTTTCGTTATCAATAAATATCGCCCTGAAACAAGAGATTTAGATGGTGCTATTGAGATAATGAAGGAAATTGAGTATGCTAGCAAAATAAAGTTTACAGGCATTGTTAGTAATTCTAATTTAGGCAAAGAAACAACAGTAGATACTATTTTAAGTGGCGTTGAGTTTGCAAAAGAACTAGCAGGCAAGATAAATTTGCCCCTCAAATTTACAGGTGTGCTAAAGAGCCTTGCTAGTGATGAAAGAATAAAGAAAATTAAAGAAATTTTACCAATCGACCCAATAAAATACGGCGATTGGATATAAAGGAGAAACTATGGCAAAAGTAAGTTTTGATGAAGAGCGTTGCAAAGGCTGTGGGCTATGCGAAATTGCTTGTCCTAAGCAAATAATTGCTCTTGCAAAAGAAAAAATTAACGCAAAAGGTTATCACCCAGCACAAATAATAGACCAAGACAAATGTATTGCTTGCGCTTTCTGTGCAACAATGTGTCCTGACACTGTTATTAGGGTTGAGAAGTAAGGTAGGTGCATTATGGCAGAAAAAGTTTTAATGAAAGGTAATGAAGCATTAGCAGAAGCAGCGATAATGGCTGGTTGTAAGTATTATTTTGGTTATCCAATTACACCACAAACAGAAGTTGCTGCATATATGAGTAAGCGTATGCCAAAAATCGGTGGCACTTTCTTACAAGCAGAATCTGAAATCGCTGCAATCAATATGGTTATTGGCGTTGCTGCTTGTGGTAAGAGAGTTATGACAAGTAGTTCAAGCCCAGGAATTTCACTTAAGAGTGAAGGTATTTCATATCTTGCTGGTTGTGACCTCCCAGCGCTTATCGTAAACGTTCAACGTGGTGGCCCAGGTCTTGGTGGTATTCAACCATCACAATCAGACTATTTCCAAGCATTAAAGGGTGGTGGACACGGCGACTATAAACTTATCGTTTTAGCACCAGCATCAATTCAAGAAATGGTTGATTTAACATTTAAGGGCTTTGACCTTGCTGATAAATATAGAATGCAAGCAATGATTTTGGCTGATGGTACAATGGGACAAATGATGGAACCTGTTAGCCTAGAACTTGGCGAAGTTAAAGAATATTACAAGCCTTGGGCAACAACAGGTACAGGCACTCATGAAGGTAGAAACGTTGTAAACTCATTGTCACTTAGCCCTGCTCAACTTGAAGAATGGAACAAAACAAGATATGAAAGATATAAAATCGTTGAGCGTGATGAAGTTATGTATGAAGAATTCATGATGGAAGACGCTGATATTTGTGTTGTTGCATTTGGTATTGCTGCTCGTGTTTCAAAGAACGCAATTTTAGCAGCAAGAGAAAAAGGCATTAAGGTTGGTATGATTAGACCTATAACACTTTGGCCTTTCCCAAAAGATGCACTAAATAAGGCAGCAGGAAAAGTTAAATCTTTCCTTTCTGTTGAACTTAATATGGGACAAATGGTTGATGACGTTAAACTTGCAATCAATTGTCAAAAACCAGTGTATTTTTATGGCAGAACAGGTGGCGTAATTATGACACCAGACGAAGTTTTAAATAAACTTGAAGAAATCGAAAAAGGAGAAGCAAAGCAATGGTAGTATTTGAAAAAACCAAAGGTTTAACCGATAATCAACTTCATTATTGCCCAGGTTGCACACACGGCATTATTCACCGTTTGGTTGCTGAAGCATTAGAAGAACTTGGACTTACAAATAGAACAGTAGGTGTAGCATCAGTAGGTTGCTCAGTTTTTTCTTACAATTATTTTAATTGCGATATGATTCAAGCAGCACACGGCAGAGCACCAGCAGTTGCAACAGGTGCTAAAAGGGCTAATCCAAACAATATAGTATTTACATATCAAGGCGATGGCGACCTTGCTGCTATCGGTACAGCAGAAACTGTTCACTCTGCAGCAAGAAACGAAAATATTACAATTATTTTCGTAAACAACGCAATTTATGGTATGACAGGTGGTCAAATGGCACCAACAACTCTTCCAAACCAAGTAACACAAACTTCACCTTATGGTAGAGACGTTACTGTTGTTGGATATCCTGTTAAAGTTTGTGAAATGCTTTCACAAGTAGAAGGCGCTTCATATCTTGAAAGGGTTGCTGTAAATAACGTTAAAAACATTAAAAATGCTAAAAAGGCAATTTTACACGCATTTAAGAACCAAATGGAAGGAAAGGGCTTTTCACTTATCGAAGTATTGTCAACTTGCCCAACAAACTGGGGTTTATCACCAAAAGATTCATTAAAGTGGCTTGAAGATAACATGCAAACTAACTATCCTCTAGGCGTGTTTAAGGATAAATACAAGGAGGAAAAATAAATGGCTACAACAAAGATTTTAATTGCAGGCTTTGGTGGACAAGGTATTCTTTTCTCAGGTAAAGCACTTGCCTATACAGGCTTAAAAGTAGGCAAAGAAGTTAGTTGGCTTCCATCATACGGACCAGAAATGCGTGGTGGTACTGCTAACTGTAGCGTTACACTCAGCGATACACCTATTGGTTCTCCTATCGTAGACAAGCCAGACCTTTTGATTGCAATGAACCTTCCTTCATTAGAAAAGTATCTATATGAAACTGAAGTTGGTGGAAATATTGTTTATGATAGTTCTTTGATTAGCAAAGAAGTTGCTAGAGAAGATGTTAAAATTTCTAAAATTCCAGCAACTAAACTTGCAAATGACAATGGCTTAACAGGTCTTGCAAACATTATCATTTTAGGTAAAGCATTAAAGGAAACTAATGTTTTAACAATAGACCAAATTAAAACATGCTTAGCTCAAATGGTTCCAGCAAAGAAAGCTGAACTTTTGGAAAAGAACCTTAAAGCAATAGAAATTGGTTATAATTTTTAAGTTATAAATATAATATTGTATAAAGAGATACCCTATACTTAGTATAGGGTATTTTTATATTCAAATTTAATTGTGACATTTATATGAGTAGTTTGCATATATTAAAATAGAAAGCAAAAAAGGAGGAGAATATGTCGTTTTTTTGTAATTTTCAATCTGACAAGTGTCCTGGTCAAATCAATGGCAATCCGTTAAACGGCTTATGTGAAAAGGTATGCTTGCAAGTAAAAAAGGTGTTTGATGCATGTATGCAACAAAGCCAATTAAATGATATAGTATTAAACATAACAAACTTAACACCTGCAAATCCTACATATCCATTAACATTTATTAGTGCAAAAAGCACAGTGTCGCAAGGGGTGGTTAATAATTTACTTATCGAACCACTTTCTGAAAGACCAAACTGCGCTAGAGTTAAGTCGGATATCTTAATTCCTGTTTCGGTTGCTTATACTGATGCTAATAATGTTGAAGGTGTTGCAACGGCAACAATTTCTATACCAAAAGATGTTATATTAAACATACCATCAGCATCAATTATGCCATATAATGTAGAAGCAGTTGTTTCGTTAGTTTCAACACAAGGCACATATACTGACTTAAATCAGTTTATTGTCGATGCTTGTGTTTCTATTATAATAAAAATTGTAATGGAAGTTGAACTACTTGTTCCATCTTATGGATATGCCGCAATCCCACCTTGTCAAGAATATACACAAGAGGTTTGTGCAGGATTTTTTGAACTTCCTATGTACCCAGAATAATAGGAAAATAGTTGCATTTTTAAGCGTGGTGACCCCACGCTTATTTGCATTTAAATGAATATTCATTTAATACGCTTGCAATATCATGGTTATTATGTTATTATTTAGTTATGAAAATTTTTGCAATTAGTGATTTACATTTATCCATTTCTACCAACAAACCTATGGATATTTTTGGTGGAAATTGGGTTAATTATATGGAGAAAATTCGTGAAGACTGGGAAAATAAGGTCAGTGATGAAGACTTGGTTTTGATTGGTGGTGACATCAGTTGGGCAATGAACATTGATGATGCAAAAAAGGATATTCAGTCGTTATCTTCGCTTAAGGGAAAAAAGATTTTAATTAAAGGTAATCACGATTATTGGTGGAGTGGAATCGGCAAGGTTAGAGATATGCTTCCACAAAATTTTTATGCACTTCAAAACGACAGTATAAGGTTTGATGGTGTTGTAATTTGTGGCTCTAGGTGTTGGAGCGTTCCCGGTTCGCCTGATTTTAACGAGCAGGATAGAAAAATCTATAATAGGGAAATTGAAAGGCTAAAACTTTCACTTAAAGATGCGTTTAAGTTAAAACAAGAAGGAGATAAGTTGATTGCACTCATTCATTTTCCACCCTTTAATGTTCATAGAGAAGATAGTGCTTTCACCGATATTTTTGCTGAATATGGTGTAGATAGTGTAGTTTATGGGCATTTACATGGCAAAAATGTGCGAGCAGACAGGTTGGTTATAAAAAATGGGGTTAAATATTATTTAACATCTTGTGACCAAGTAGATAATAAATTAACGGAGATAGAATTATGACAAAAGAAAGTCAAATAAATACTTTTGGTCAAAAGGCTAAAAAATACCTAAAAGAAATGCCAAAACGCTATTTTATAACTGCATTTTCAGGCATGGCGCAAGGTCTTTTTGTTACCCTTATTGCAGGAACGATTTTAGCAACTATTGCTACTGAAATTATTCAAACTACTAATTATATTGGACAAACATTATTATATATTGCAAATATCGCTAAAATTTTAATGGGAGTTGGTATTGGTGTAGGTATTGCAAACGCACTTGGCAAAAATAAACTAATTATCTTTTCTGCTGCTGTTGCAGGGTTTATTGGTGCTTGGGCTGACCAACTAGTTTTAGGTGGTGGTGGCTTTGATAAAATCATGTTGCTAATTTCAAGCAAGCAATTACCAGGTAATCCTATTAGTTCTTATGTAGTTACTATGTTTGTTGTAGAAATTGTTGATTTATATGATAGTAAGACAAAGTTAGATATCATATTGATACCAATTGGTGTTTTAATATTTGCGTTTATGGGAATTTTTATAGCATTTCCATTTGCTTGGCTTGTAAATAAACTTGGTGATTTAATTGCTATTGCAACTAATTTTGCTCCTGTTCCTATGGGCGTATTTATTGCTGTTGTTATGGGTATTTTGTTAACAATGCCAACATCTTCTGCTGCTATTTGGGTGGCTGTTTCTAGTTCGGTATCTGCTGGCAATGAACAAGCAATGCTCATTGCAGGTGGTGCGGCAACTGTTGGTTGTGCTTGCCATATGGTGGGTTTTGCAGTTGCAAGTTATCGTGAAAATGGTTTTGGTGGCTTGATTGCACAAGGCTTGGGAACTAGTATGCTTCAAATTCCAAACATTATGGTTAAACCTATAATAATGCTACCTATGATTATATCTAGTGCCATTTTGGGCGCATTTGCTCCTATTTTTGGTTTGATGTGTAGTTCTTCTGGTGGTGGTATGGGTACGAGTGGACTTGTTGGCGTTATAGATTTATTCACAAACACTTCTGGTGCGTTGGGAATTGCTGGAATTATCCTTTTAATGTTTGTTCTTCCTGCGATTCTAAATGTTATTATAAGCGAATTTATGAGAAAGAAAGGTTGGATTAAATTTGGGGATATGAAACTTCCTGACTAATAAATAGATAAATAATTTATATACATGAAAAAGACGGACAAACCGTCTTTTTTCTTTTGGTGTTAAATAAAAGTTTTTAAGCATAAAATATATAAATAAGGAGATAATTTATGCAAGAACAAAATTTATTAGGTCAAGAAAAATTGGTATTAGAAGCAAGAAAACACTTGTCATTTTGTGGAGTTCAAACGGTTGATGGTTTTAACGAGCAATCACTTAGGCTTTCTGTAAATGATAGCAAGGTTGTGGTTGTTGGTGACAATATAAAAATAACAGCATTCAACAAAGCAAACGGAAATTTAACGGCAGAAGGCGATTTTTATGAAATTAAATATTTACATAAAAAAGTGCCAATAGTTAAAAGGATATTTAAGTAAATGTTTGTTACCTTAAATCAATTCTACATATTTATTGCCTGCGTAATGTTTGGTGCTTTAGGTGGAGTGCTTTTTTCGTTTTTTGGGGGTATAAAATTCTTTATTAACAATAAAGTTTTTGAAATAATTTTTGATATATTCTGCATGGCAATACTGAGCGTTACTTTTTCTGTTTTTTCCTATAAGTATGCCTTTCCTAATCTAAGGGTATATATGCTTGTAGGGGTGCTTTTAGGGCTTAGTATGTATTTAAAAAGTTTTCATAGAATACTTGCAAAATTTACAAAAAAAGTTTATAATATAACTATATTAAAGTTTACAAAAGGTAAGGGAAGTAAAAATGACCGAAACAAAAGCAAAAAGGGTAATAGTAGCGTCAACGGTGGGAGCAGTTTTGCTACTATTTATTCTAGTGACAATAATGGTCTATCAAATGATTTCAATAGGGGTAAAAAAGAATCGCATAGAATACTTAGAAAGTCAAATCGCAAAGTACGAAATGTTAACTGAACAAGGTTTGCAAACTATAGAAACTCGTTCAATGCGTGAATGGATAGAAAGAGAAGCAAGAAAACTAGGTTATAGATATTCTTTTGATGGCGAATAAAATTATGAAATATGCTGTTATTGACATTGGTTCTAACTCAGTAAGACTTATGATGAGTGATGGACAATCTACTGAATATAAACAAGTTAAAACAACAAGACTTGCCGAAAATATGGGAACGGAAAAGATATTAAAGCTCGGACCTATTGAGCGCACAGTGTCTGCCGTTTCTTTTTTTGTTCAAAAGGCAAAAAATGAAAATGCCGATAAAATATACATCTTTGCAACTGCAGCCGTTAGACAGGCCAAAAACAAGCAAGAAATCATTGATAAAATTAAAATGTCAACAGGTATTGATGTCGATGTTATTGATGGTATGCTCGAAGCAAAACTTGGCGCAACGGGCGCTTTAAATGGCAGTGATGGTGGAATAATCGATGTCGGTGGTGCAAGTTCTGAAGTTTTGGTTATTAAAAACGGCAAGACCATTTACTCAAAAAGTATAAATATTGGTGCTGTAAAAGTCTTTAATGAGTGTGGTCAAAATAAAGATGAGATTTTGTCTCTTATAAGTAGTGCTGTAAAAGAGTTTGGTGATATTCCATGCGCAAACTTTTATGGTATAGGTGGCACGGCAACCAGCCTTGCGTCAATCAGTTTAAAAATGCCTGTTTATGACCCAAAACTAGTTCAAGGCTATAAACTTACTATGCAAGAGATTTTGGCGCTTAGAGATATGCTACTTGACATGACAGTAGGGCAAAAACGAGAACTTGTTGGGCTTCAGCCTGACAGGGCAGAAGTTATTGCAGGTGGCGTTAGTATTATTTATGAAATATTAAATATCGCTGGCGTGGATAATCTAACGATAAGTGAAAACGATAATCTTGAAGGTTATTTATCTTATAAAGGGGTTTGAAATGAGTAGAAAAGTAAATATAATCAATTATAGTCTCACAATGGTTATAACTGTTGCATTGCTTTTATATGCGCTAACATTATGTAGTGATGTTTATGGTGGAGAGATGGTCGATGCCATATTAAAATTTGCTGTTGGTGCTATTATTGCTGGCGTTATATGTACTTTTGCTCACGAATTAGGGCACTATTTTGCTGGCAAGAAAAATGGGTTTGTTTTTTCTTGTATGCAAGTTTTGTTTTTTAGGTGGGAAAAGGTTGGAAAAAGAGTTCAATTTAATTTTTGCATGATAGGTGAACAAGCAGGTTTTACCGAGATGATTCCAACAAATAGTGAAGGTATGGAGAAATCGTTTAAGAAGATGACAAATGGTGGCATAATTGCATCATTTATAGTAATGATTATAGGAATTCCATCGCTATTTTTAACGGCTTATTTACCTGTTTGGGCATTTTCTATTTGGTCTATGTTGTTGACGGTTGGTGCATATTTCTTTTTTGGGACATTTCTTCCAGCATCTGAATCACACACGCTCAATGATGGGGCAGTTTTATATCACATAAATCATAAAACCGACTCATCAAAAGTAATGATAAACCTTCTTAAAATACAAGCCCAATTATATGGTGGCAAATCGCCGGCAGAAGTGGATGAAGGTTTGTATTTTGACCTTCCACAACTTAGAGAAGATGACTTAAATTTTGCACTATTATTAAACGCAAGGTATTCGTATTATTTGGATAAAAAAGATTATGAAAATGCAAAGAAAACGACAGAAAGGCTACTTTCTCTAGAAGAATATTTGCCAAAATCATATTATGCAGTATTTTTGGTCGATGCTCTTTATAATGCTTGCACTTTTGACTTTGATGAAGACCGTGCTGACGATATATTGTATGAAGTAGATAAATATATAAATAATGTAAACAATTGCTCTAATGTTCGTGCAAAACTTGCTTATTTGTTAAACGTAAGGCGAGAAACTGAAGGACTTGATATCTTTTTCACAAAAGCATATAAAGAAGCTGGCAGGTGCCAATTAAAAGGCTTAGGCGCTATGGAAATAAAACTTTTAGACGAGTTAAAGCAATCAAAATAGTATTTTATTGATTAAATAATTTTATAATCATTAGAAAAAAGAGCGATTTTTTATCGCTCTTTTTAGTTTTTTTAATCAAAATTTTATATATATTTTTTATCCTAAAATTTCTAAATCTGAATAACAATTAGGGCATATTTTTAATGTATTATCAGCGCATTTTTCACAAAAATTACTGCCACAATTTTTGCAACCAAATAGAAAACCGTCTTTAATTTTTTTGTTGCAATTTTTGCATTTTTGCATATATTTTTCCCCCTTGTTTATCAAAAATATTATGTGTAAATTAACAAAATATATTCATTATTTATAGTTTGAAGAAAAAACAATATTTAAAACTATAAATAGTTTTAATATTTGCTAATTTTGCTTGTAAAAATAAATAAAATATGTTATAATATTCTCATCAAATTGTCGTGTGAAAAAGCAAGATAAAAATTTCTTTTTAGCATAATGACAAAATTCATTAAAATAGGTGTGAAATGGAAGACAAAACAAAAGTTCAAAACAACTATGGCGAAAGTCAAATTCAAGTCTTAGAAGGTCTTGACCCTGTTAGAAAAAGACCTGGTATGTACATTGGTTCAACAGACGTGCGTGGGCTTCATCACTTAGTGCAAGAAATAGTAGATAACTCTGTTGATGAGGCGAACAATGGTTATTGCGACACTATTATCGTGCAAATCAATGCAGATGGTTCTTGTACTGTAAAAGATAATGGTCGTGGTATTCCTACTGCAATTCACCATACTGAAGGAGTTTCAGCAGTAGAAGTTGTTTTGACAAAACTACACGCTGGTGGCAAATTCGGTGGTGGGGGTTATAAAATCTCTGGTGGTTTGCATGGCGTTGGTTTATCAGTTGTTAATGCGCTTTCAGAATGGCTTGATGTTGAAGTATTCCAAGATGGCAAGCATCACAAACAAACTTACAATAGGGGAATTCCACAAGCCCCACTAAAAGTTGTTGGTACGGCTGATTTTACAGGAACTTGGGTTACATTTATGCCAGATGACGAGATTTTTGAAACTACTGAGTTTAATTATGAAACAATTAAAATCCGTCTTCGTGAACTTGCATACTTAAATAAAGGTCTTACAATTCAAATTATTGATAAAAGGGAAGGAAAAGAAAGAGAAGATACTTTCTATTATGAAGGTGGTATTGCTCACTTTGTTGAAGACTTGAGTAAGAATAAAGGTCCACTTTTTGATAAACCTGTTTATTTTGACATTTTTTATGGTGACACAGAAGTTGAAGTTGCTCTTCAATACACCGAAACATATAACGAAATCATTTATGCGTTTGCAAACAATATCAACACCGAAGAAGGTGGCACGCACCTTGAAGGTTTTAAAGCATCGTTAAGCAGAATTATAAATGAATATGGTAAGAAGTTAAATGTCTTTAAGGGAGAAGAAAAAGTTTCTTCTGATGACTGTAGAGAAGGTATTGTTGCTGTAATTTCCGTTAAACTTACCGAGCCACAGTTTGAAGGGCAAACAAAGACCAAACTTGGCAATAGTGAAATGAGAAACTATGTGACAAAAGCAATGAACGAATACTTTGGTGCTTTTATGGAAGAAAACCCAGCAAAGGCAAGAGAAGTTTTGTTAAAATGCATAACTGCACAACGTGCAAGAGAAGCAGCAAGACTTGCTAGGGAAAATACAAGGCGTAAGGGCGCACTCGAATCAACAACCCTTCCTGGTAAACTTGCAGATTGTTCTGATAAAAACCCAGAATTTTGCGAAATTTTCATAGTCGAAGGTGATTCTGCTGGTGGCAGTGCAAAACAAGGCAGAGATAGGCGCTTCCAAGCAATTTTACCACTTAGGGGTAAGATTATAAACGTTGAAAAGGCAAGACTTAATAAAGTTTTGGAAAACGAAGAAATTAAGAGTATGATAACTGCTTTTGGTTGTGGTATTCACGATGACTTTGATGAAAGCAAACTTAGATACAATAGAATTATTTGTATGACCGACGCCGATGTAGACGGAAGTCATATTAGAATACTACTTCTCACTTTCTTATTTAGATTTATGCGTCCACTCGTAGAAAAAGGACATGTATATATCGCTCAACCACCACTATATAAAGCAACAAAAAACAAGGTTGACAAGTATTGCTATACTGATAAAGAGTTGCAAGACTATCTTGCTGAAGTAGGTAAGTGCGATATTCAAAGATATAAAGGTCTTGGTGAAATGGACCCAGAACAACTTTGGGAAACAACGATGAATCCTGAAACAAGAACAATGCTAAGAGTGACAATGGAAGATGTTTTAGAAGCAAACGAAACATTTACAACACTTATGGGCGATAATCCAGAATTAAGGCGTGCATTTATTGAAAATAATGCAAAACTTGTCACAGATTTGGATATTTAGTGGGGTGAAACATGGCTAAAAAAGATATTAGTGCAGAATTATCTGCTGAATTTAAAGCGACCTTAGAAAAAACAAAACTTATAAACATTGAAGTTAATAATGAAGTAAAAAAATCATTTATTGCCTATGCAATGGCAGTTAATGTATCTCGTGCTATTCCTGATGTTAGAGACGGCTTAAAACCTGTTCATAGGCGTATTCTTTATGCAATGCACGATATGGGGCTTACTAGCGATAAAGCATTTAAAAAATGTGCTAAAATCGTCGGTGAAGTATTGGGTAAATACCATCCACACGGCGATAGTTCGGTTTATGATGCTCTCGTTAGACTTGCTCAAAACTTTTCAATCAATTTCCCACTCGTTGATGGTCACGGTAACTTTGGTTCTGTCGATGGTGACCCTGCTGCTGCATATAGATATACCGAAGCAAGACTATCTAAACTTGCTAACGAAATGCTTAGAGAAATTGATAAAAATACAGTTGATTTTTATCCTAACTTTGATGATACCGAAATGCAACCTGTAGTTTTACCATCAAGAATACCTAACATCTTAGTTAATGGTGCTGATGGTATCGCTGTTGGTATGGCAACAAATATTCCACCACATAACCTTGCAGAATGCTTAAACGCTTGCATTGCTATTATGGACAACCCTGAAATCACTGTTGAAGAACTTATGGAATATGTTCCAGCGCCAGACTATCCAACAGGTGGCGTTTTGATGGGCAGAGCAGGTATCAAGCAGGCTTATAGAACGGGTAAAGGTGGCTATGTTCTTCGTGCTAAGTGCGAAATTGAAGAATTCAATAACGGAACAAGGGAAAGAATTGTTGTAACAGAACTTCCATATCAAGTAAACAAGGCACTTCTTATAAAGAGCATTGCCGATATGGTTAAAGATAAGAGAATAGAAGGCGTAAGCGACATCAAAGATGAGTCTGATAGACACGGTATGCGTATGGTTATCGACCTTAAGAAAGATGCCAACGCACAAGTTGTGTTGAACACGCTTTATAAACATACAAATTTACAAGTTAAAGATGGTATTACATTCCTTGCGCTCGTTGATGGCGAACCAAAAGTTCTTGGACTTAAAGAAACCTTAGAACATTATATCAAACACCAAGAAGATGTTATTGTTCGTCGCACGAAATATGACCTTGCTAAAACTGAAGAAAGAGAACATATTGTTAGGGGCTTAGTAATAGCACTTGCAAATATCGATAGAGTTATTGAGATAATTCGCCGTTCAGCAGATAAAAATAGTGCTTGTGAAGCATTGATTCAAGAGTTTGAACTTTCAGATAAGCAAGCAAATGCAATTCTAGAAATGAGATTGCAACGATTAACAAGTATGGAAGTTGAAAAACTAAATGAAGAACTTGTTGAACTTGCAAATATTATTGCTGACTTAAAAGATATTTTGGCAAAACCAGAAAGAGTAAAGGCAATTATTCGTGCCGATATGGAATATATTAAAGAAAAATATCCATCACCAAGAAAGACAGAACTTTCTTATGACTATGGCGAAATCGATATTGCTGATATGATTCCTGTTGAAGACGTTGTTGTAAGCCTAACTCACTTTGGATATGTTAAGCGTGTTCCTGTTGCTGAATATAGAACACAAAGAAGAGGTGGTAAGGGCGTTACTGCACATAAACCAAAAGAAGAAGACTTTATCGATAATATGTTCGTTACTTCTACTCATGATGACATCTTGTTCTTTACCGATATGGGCAAGGTTTATAGCATAAAAGGCTACATGGTTCCAGAAGGTCAAAGAACTGCTCGTGGTAGGGCTATCGTTAACCTATTACAACTTGCTGAGGGTGAAAAAGTAAGGGCTATGATACCACTTAAAGCCGATACTGAAGGTTATATAGTTATGGCAACTCAAAACGGTCTTATCAAAAAGACGGCGCTTTCTGAGTTCGCTAGCATAAGAAAGACAGGCAAGATTGCTATTAGCATTGTCGAAGGCGATGAACTTATTTCCGTTCAACTTTCTACAGGTAATGACCAAATCATTATTGCTTCTCACGAAGGTAAGTGTATAAGATTTAGCGAAGAAGATGTTCGCCCAATGGGTAGAGACACTCAAGGTGTTAAGAGTATGACCTTGAATAAGGGTGATATAGTTGTAGATATGGCTGTTATTAAAGAAGGCTCAGAAGTTATTACAATGACTGAAAACGGCTATGGTAAGCGTTCTGATATAGAAGACTATAGGATGCAAAGCCGTGGTGGTAAAGGTGTTAAAGCAGGCGTATTTAACAGCAAAACGGGTAAACTTGCAAGTCTAAAACTTATTTCTGATAGCGAAGATATCATGATTATCACCGATAACGGAACGATTATTAGAGTTGCTGCTGATGATATTAGTAAGATTGGTAGAGATACTCAAGGCGTTAGAATTATGAGAATTGATGATTCAACCGTTAAGAAAATTGCAATTACACCAAAAGGTGAAGATGAAGAAATAGAAGAAGAATAGTTTTTATTGCTTTATCAATATCTATAAAACATAATAGGTCGTTAGCGTTTTTTGCTAGCGACCTATATAATTTTAACATAAAAATATTTTTATTAAATTTTGGCTGAACTTGTATATTTATATTGACAAAAGTTATTAAATTTTATATAATATACAAGCGTTTTAAGTGATTTATAACTAAATACGCTGATGTGGCACAGTCGGTAGCGCACCGCCTTGGTAAGGCGGAGGTCACGGGTTCAAGTCCCGCCATCAGCTCCAAAAAAACCAACCACCTTTATAGGTAGTTGGTTTTTTATTGTTAGAATTAAATATTTGTTAATGTTTTTCTATTGCTTTATAAAATTTTTATTTACAAATAACATCTAGCGCCTTTAAGATAATATCAGGGAAGCCTTTGCCAACAGTCATTAAGTTTTGGTAAAATTGTTCTTGTGCAGTGCCGTTTCCATAAACATCGCTTATGCCTTTTATCATAACAAGTGGCACATTATTTGATGTGCAAACTTGTGCAATTGCACCTGCTTCCATGTCTCTTAAACTGCAACCTATTTCATTTATTGAGTTAATATCATTTACATCGTTTGTAAACCTATCGGCACTTGCTACTCTGCTGGTTTTAAGAAAATCAAGTCCTTTTGTATAAGTGTCAAAATAAACCGTGTTGTATTCTTGAATATAGCCTAGTGGTACGCCGTCGAGCTGTCTTAAATCAAAATCAAATTGACAGCATTTGTCTATTAAATAGTAGTTTAAGATTTCCACGCTATTATTCATGCCACCACAAGTGCCAAAGTTGAAAACAAAATCAGGGTTATATTTATCAATCAAAAGTTGGGTCGTAAGGGCAGCGCTAACTTTACCTATGCCACTAATTGCGATTATAACTTCTTTACCTTTTAATGTGCAAGAATAACAAGGTTTATCGGCAAGATTAAATTCTTTCAAGTTTTCTGCTCGTTTTAGTAGTTCTTCTGCTTCTTTTTTTAATGCTATAACAAAACAAATCATATTTTTCACCTTAAAATTAGTGCAAATATTATACCACACAATAAATTTTAAGTCAATAATTAACTCTTTAAATAATGTGATTTATATTACATATAAAAGCCAAATATATTTTACAAAAAAAAATAATTGTGATATACTAGTTAAGATAATGGACAAATATTATTTTATAATGGGAGAATAATATGGAAAAAAGGAATTTGACATTACTCACAGATTTATATCAACTAACCATGATGAACGGATACCTAAATCACGGAAAGACTGATGAGATTGCCATTTTTGACGTCTTTTTTCGCCAAAATAATATGATTACTTATTCGCTTGCTTGTGGCTTAGAGCAAGTGGTTGACTATATTTTGAATTTAAGATTTTTAGAAGAAGAAATTGAATACCTAAAAGGCTTAAATATCTTTAGTCAAAATTTTTTAGACTACTTAAGAAGTTTTAAGTTTACAGGTGATATTTATGCTGTCCCTGAAGGCACGGTTGTTTTTCCAGGCGAGCCTATTATAACAGTAAAAGCACCTATAATAGAAGCGCAACTCATAGAAACGGCAATTCTAAATATGGTAAACTTTCAAACACTTATTGCAACAAAAGCAGCAAAAGTTTGTTCTGCTGCTAAAGGTGATGTTGTAATGGAGTTTGGACTTCGCAGAGCGCAAGCCCCAGATGCTGGTATTTATGGTGCAAGGGCTGCTGTTATCGGTGGTTGTAATTCAACATCTAACGTCCTTGCTGGTAAAATGTTCGATATTCCTGTTGCAGGAACTCACGCACACAGTTGGGTTATGAATTTTAAAGACGAATATACTGCTTTTATGGAATATGCTAAAACATATCCAGATAATGCGCTTTTACTCGTTGATACTTATGACACGCTAAATCAAGGCGTGCCAAACGCAATTAAGGTTTTTGATTATTTATCAAAAAATGGGCATAAACCAAAAGGGATTAGATTAGATTCTGGTGACCTTGCGTACTTATCTAAAAAAGCAAGAAAAATGCTTGATGATGCAGGTTATCCAGATACAATTATATGTGCATCGGGCGATTTAGATGAATATTCGATATCATCATTAAAAAGTCAAGGCGCAAAAATCAATTCTTGGGGTGTTGGAACAAAACTTATAACTAGCGCTGATATGCCGGCGCTTGGTGGCGTTTATAAACTTGCTGCCGTTATTGATAAGGATGGAAACGAAACACCAAAAATTAAACTTAGCGAAAATGTTGTAAAGATTACTAACCCAGGATTTAAGAATATCTATAGGGTATATGATAAAGCAACAGGAAAGGCAGAAGCAGACTGTATTTTTCTTAGAAGTGAACAAGAAATTGACCAAACAAAACCATTGGTTTTAACCCATCAAACGGACAGATGGAAAAAGATTACATTTGAAAATTACGAAGTTAGAAAATTACAAGTTGATGTAATAAAAAATGGTAAACTTGTATATGAGTTGCCATCACTTAAGCAAATCAAAGAATATACTTGTCAAGAACTCGAGAGTTTTTGGGATGAATATAAGCGTCTTGACAAACCACATTTATATAAAGTCGATTTGTCAGACACCCTTTATGAGTTAAAGAGCAGTATGCTTGATAAAATTAGGGCGACAAAAGTAAATCCTTAAACTTCGGAGAGAATAAAGTTGGAATTAGATAAGAGAAAATATAATCGTGACCAAGTTAATGCTATTATAGAAGCGTATAAAGAAAAATATGAAAACTTAGTGGCAGACCTTAGGTCAAGAATTAGCGAACTTGGAAATGAAAATAAGTCGCTTTTAGAACAAGTTGAACAATATTCAAATAGAGAAAGACTTATCATTAAGGCGCTAGAAAGTGCTGAAGAAAAGGCTGAACAAATAAAAGAGCAAGCGCAACTTGAGTATGTTCTTGAATTGCAACGCCTAAAAGAATTTATTAAAAAATGGGATAAATATTTTGTTGCGCTTAAAGAAAAATACCCATGTGATGCTACAAAGAAGGCGCTAGATATAAAAAAACAAGTGGAAGAAGTGGCTAAAGAAGACGATGCGAAAGAATGCATAGAAAAACTTGATGAAATGATAAGTGAACAAAATAGAGCCTTTAATCCTAAAAGTAAGATTAAAGAATATATCTCAGCAACTACAAGTGAAAATGGTTTTAACATAAACGAAGTTTTGAACCCAGGTAAATTAGAGTTGGAGGATTTATGCAAGGAATTGGGGCTAATAGAAGAAAGCGAGTAATAATTGAAATTTTATTTTTAATTTTACTTATAGCACTTATCGCTGTTGACCAAATTACAAAATATCACTTTTCGCATGAATTGACCCTTTATGAAGTTAAACCTGTAATAAAAGATTTCTTTTATTTTAGTTATACAATAAACACGGGTGCTGCATGGAGTTTTTTAGCCGATGCAACTTGGGGGCAAACATTTTTTAAGATATTAACAGCATTTGCACTTGTTGTTTTTTGGGCAATGTATATTTATTCTGTTAAAAAAGGCTATAAATGGCTAAAAGTTAGTCTAATTTTTTTAATTAGTGGCACTTTGGGCAATTTTATTGATAGAATTAGTATAAATGGCGTTATTGACTTTATAGGTTTTACTTTTGGGGAATATAATTTTCCTATATTTAACTTAGCAGACACCTTTTTAGTTGTGGGGGTAATAATGCTCATTATTCAGTTTTTATTTATTGATAAAAACGCAGTTTTTAAGAGGGGAAATGCAAGTAAAGACATTTAATATTACAGACACACAAAACCAAAGAATTGATGTTTATTTAGCAAGTCAGTTAGAATTAACTCGTTCTCACATAAAAAAACTTTGCGATAATGGAAATGTCAAAGTATGTGGAAAGGCTGTAAAATCAAGCAAAATTCTTAAAAATCAAGATATTATTGAAGTTTTAATGCCTGAAAATCAAAATTTGGATATAGAACCAAAAGACCTGCCACTTAACATTGTTTATCAAGATAATGACATTGCTGTTATAGATAAGCCACAAGGCATAACCGTTCATGCAGGAAATGGCACGAAGGGTGACACTCTTGTTAATGCACTTTTATATCATTTGGACAATTTGTCAGGTATAAACGGCGTTATAAGACCGGGAATTGTGCACAGAATTGACAAAAACACATCAGGATTATTAGTTGTTGCAAAAAATGATAAAGCACATATCAGCCTTGCAAAACAACTTGAAGATAAAACTTGTCATAGGACATATATTGCACTTCTTGAAGGTGTGCTAAAAGAAGATAGTGGCACAATAACAACATACATATCAAGAAGTGAAAAAGATAGAACAAAAATGGCAGTTTCTAACAGTGGAAGGCTTGCAATAACCAATTTTAAGGTTATAAAGCGTTATAGTCAACACACTTTATGCGAATTTAATCTAAAAACGGGCAGAACTCACCAAATAAGAGTGCATGCAAAGCATATAGGGCATCCTATTGTTGGCGACGATAAATATGGATATAAAAATCAAAAATTCAAACTAGATGGACAATTATTACACGCTTGTAAACTTGAGTTTGTGCATCCAACAACAAATAAAAAAGTAAGTTTTACAAGTGAAATCCCATCATATTTTGAAAAAATATTAAAAGGCTTAAGGTAAAATGCAAGTAAAAAGAGTGTTAATGGATGCTTTGGCTATTGAAAGAGCACTAAAGCGTATATCTCATGAAATCATTGAAAATAATAAAGGTGTAAAAAACATCGTTATGCTTGGTATTGCTAAAGGTGGTATTCCTGTTTGCGAGAAACTAGCAAGCAACATTTTGGATATAGAAAACGTAAAAATACCTATCGGTAGCCTTGATATAACAAATTTTAGAGATGATGTTTTGCAAAATTGTGCAGATAATAAACCTTCTTTAGAGTCTATTGGTTTTTCGCTTCAAGGTAAGGATGTTGTTCTTTGCGATGATGTTCTATATACGGGAAGGACGGTTCGTGCAGGAATTGAAGCAGTTATAAAATTAGGCAGACCAAAGAGTATTCAACTTGCAGTTTTGATTGATAGAGGGCATAGAGAATTGCCAATTAGGGCAGATTATGTTGGCAAAAATGTGCCAACTTCCAAGGAAGAAAGTGTGAGCGTTCAAATGGCAAATGGTGATAATTCAGTAATTTTATGCCAATAAAAAATAAGTAAAAGGAAGGAAAAATTGTGGCAAAACCATTAGTGGCAATTGTAGGAAGACCTAACGTTGGCAAATCTACATTTTTTAATAAAGTTGTTGGAAAGAAAATTTCTATCGTAGAAAATTTCCCAGGTGTTACTCGTGATAGGCTATATGCTGATGCAGAGTGGTGTGGGAATTGTTTTACTTTGGTCGATACGGGTGGACTAGAATTAAAGTCAACCGACCAAATGTGGAAGCATATTCAAAAGCAAGCAGAAATCGCTATTGAAACGGCAGATGTAATTATACTTTTTACTGATGCAAAAACAGGCTTAAATTCTTCTGATGAAGATGTTGCAATGAAACTTAGAAAGTCAGGCAAGCCTGTCGTTCTAGCAGTAAACAAACTTGATAATTATGAGCCAGAAAAACTTTATGAGTTTTATAATCTTGGTCTTGGTGAACCTTATGGAATTTCGGCAGAACATGGCACGGGAATAGGTGAACTATTAGATGATGTTGTGTCTAAATTTAAGAGTATTGGAACTAAAGATGATGATGATTCATTGCATCTAGCAGTGGTTGGAAAGCCAAATGCTGGTAAATCAAGTTTATGTAATAAATTACTAGGGTTTGATAGGACCATTGTGTCAGACATAGCAGGCACAACAAGAGATGCTATAGACACACCTTTTATATATAATGACAAGAAATATACGCTTATTGATACTGCTGGCATTAGAAAGAAGAAAAGCGTTCAAGAAGACCTTGAATATTATAGTGTTTTAAGGGCTTTAGGGGCTATTAGAAGGGCTGACGTATGCATAATTATGATTGATGCAGAGCAAGGAATTACCGAGCAAGACGTTAAAATTTGTGGGTATGTTCACGAGCAAGGAAAGCCATCTGTTATAGTTATGAACAAGTGGGATTTGATTGAAAAAGATACAAATACAATCAATATTTTTAACAACGATTTAAAAGAAAATCTTAAATTTATGGATTATATTTTGCCTGTTTATGTGTCTGCAAAAACGGGTCAAAGAACGGATAAAATTTTAGATTTGTCTTTAAGAGCAGTTGAAAATGCTACAAGAAGAATTACTACGGGTGCATTAAATGACCTTATTTTAGACTGTGTTAGAGCAAACGAACCACCATCAGTAAATGGAAAAAGACTTAAAATTAAGTTTGCAACACAACTCTCGTCGAACCCACCAACTTTCATTTTATTCGTTAATGACAGCACTTTAATGCACTTTTCATATAGGCGTTATTTAGAAAACTGTTTAAGGAAGGCGTTTGATTTTTCAGGAACGCCAATTAAGATTATTGTAAGGGAAAATAGCGAAGATGATTGATGGTGTTATTTTAGTAATTTTTGCTCTTGCAAGTTATATGTTTGGCAATGTAAATTGGGCAATAATTATATCCAAAACCAAAAATAAAGACATTAGAAAAATGGGCAGTGGAAACCCAGGCACGCTAAACATGAGTCGAAACTTAGGACTTAAGTTTGGGCTTTTAACCTTTTTTCTTGATATAATGAAGGGTGTGGTGCCAACGCTGTTAGCATTTTTTGTGTTTAAGGGCAAATATTTTGAAAACAGTCAGTTTGCAATATCAGACTTTGCAATATATCTTTGTGGATTATGTGTTGTATTAGGTCACATTTATCCTGTTGTTTTCAAATTTAAGGGTGGAAAAGGAATTGCATCAACGATAGGCGTATTTTTAGTATGTGAGTCGGTTTATGGTTGGGAATGGGCTGTTATTATAATAATGGCACTAGTTGCAGCCTTGGTGTTTATATATTTAACCGAATTTGGCGCAATGGGCTCTTTTATTGCAATAACTCCACCAGCGATTGCAAGTTTGATAAGACTTTTTAATGTATATGGCTCTTTTACCTTTGAAACAGCGCCAATAACATCGACATTATATGTTGTAACAAATACTTTAGTATTTGCGATTTGCTTATTTACATGGCTTGCACATAGACATAATATAGAAAGAATGCTTGCAGGTGAAGAACACCCAACATCAATTAAAGAAATGGTGGTAAAAATGAAGGCTAAAAAGGCTTTGGCAAAAAAAGAACAAGAAATGCAAGAGCAAGAAAAAATGCAAGAAAACAAATAGAAAAAATTAAATAGATAAATATTCATAACGAGGCAAAATCTCTCATATATTATTGTTGTAATATGTGGGAGGTTTTTTTATGGAAAAATTTGATATTTATAAAGATATTGCAAGCCGAACAAACGGCGATATCTATATAGGTGTTGTAGGCCCTGTTCGTACGGGAAAATCTACTTTTATAACTAAATTTATGCAAACACTAGTTGTTCCAAACATAAGTAACAAATTGCAAAAGCAAATTGCACTTGATGAAATGCCACAATCGGCAGATGGAAAGATGGTGATGACTACTCAACCAAAATTTGTTCCTGCAAACGCAGTAAAAGTTCAGTTTAAGAATAAATCTACTGCAAATGTAAGGCTTGTTGACTGTGTTGGGTATATGGTTGATGGTGCTTTAGGACATCAAGAAGAAGGCAAGCCAAGGCTTGTAAAAACGCCTTGGGATAATAACGAAATTCCTTTTGAAAATGCTGCCGAAATTGGCACGAAGAAAGTCATCAGTGAATACTCGACGATTGGCATTGTTATGACAACTGATGGCAGTTTTGGAGAGATTGAAAGAGATAGTTATGTTCAAGCCGAAAATAAAACAATTAACGAACTAAAAAAGTTAAATAAACCATTTATAATAGTGTTAAACTGCAAAAATCCAGCCGAAAAAAGTTCAGTTGAACTTGCTAATTCGCTTGAAAATAAACATGGAGTTCCTGTAGTATGCGTAAATGCGTTAGAGATGGAAATTGATGATATAAGCATGATTATGGAAAGGGTTTTAATGCAATTTCCAATGGTAACATTAAATATAAATTTACCAAAATGGATGCAAGCGCTTCCAGCAGAAAATGATATTATTTCAGAGATTATTCAAAACGTAAAACAGCACTCAGTAAGTATGAAAAAAATGTGTGATTTTGCTAATCTAAATGACATGTTTGAGGGTAGTGAAAACATAAGTGAAATTAGGTTAAAAGAATTGAAACTTGGCAAGGGCGAATCGGAGTATGAAATAGTGCCTAAAGAAGGGCTTTTTTATTCGGTTTTATCTAATCAATGTGGCAATGAAATCACTGATGATTTTGAACTTATGAGATATATTAAATCGTTTGCTGACCAAAAGAGAAAATACGACAAGATTAGGGGTGCTCTAGAAGAAGCCGAACAAAACGGATATGGGGTTGTTTTGCCAACAATAGATGAGATGAATTTAGAAGAGCCTGTGCTTGTAAGGCAGGGTGGAAGATATGGTGTAAAACTTAAAGCCTCGGCACCAAGTTTGCACATAATGAAAGTTGATGTTTGCACTGAAGTTGCACCTACTGTCGGCACGGAAAAGCAAGGCGAAGACCTTGTGAATTACATAATGAATAAATTTGAAGATAATCCAGCAGGAATTTGGGAAACAAATATGTTTGGAAAATCTTTGCACGATTTAGTAAATGAAGGCTTGGCAGGGAAACTTACAACAATGCCAAAAGAAGCGCAATCAAAAATGCGAAAAACATTAACTAGAATCGTCAACGAAAATAAAGGTGGAATAATCTGTATTTTACTGTAAAAATAATGCTTATAAATTTTGCAAAAAACACGCCCAACCATGCATTTGGTTGGGCGTGTAGATTATAGAAAAAAATGTATAATTTGACTTATTTTGTAATGTTTTGAACTTTTAAGAAAAAAGTCTTTTATAAACAAAATTTTTAGTCTTTTTTATCGCCGTTTTGGGCATGTAACTTTCTATAATTAGAAGGGTACATACCAACAATGCTTTTAAAGAAATCGCTAAAGTATAATGGGTTATCGGTAAAGCCAAGCGTTTGTGCAATTTCGGTAATTGAAAGTTGACTTTTTACCAAGAAGTCTTTGGCTTGTGTGATAATAATATTTTGTTTAAATTTTTGTGGGGTCATGCCAAAATGAGTTTTGAAAATTCTAATAAAATGGTTAATTGACATAAAGCACATCTTTGCACATTCTTGGTTAGAAATGTGTGGATTTTGATACATTGCAACGACAACGTCTTTTAAAGCAGAAGGTCCACTTTTTTGAATTGAAGCAAGTTCTCTTGGGATGTGGTTAAGAAAAGAGGAAATCAAGGATAGTGCGATGCCTTCGTAATTGACATCTTTATTTAGATATTCGCTTATAATTAAATCGAGCAACGAAGAAAGTTTTTCGTTTCTAATATTGCAAGGCGAACCTAAAGGAATATTTAGGTTTTGGATAATATTATCGACAGTTTTTCCGGCGATATAAAGCCAATAAGAACAAGTTTCTTGAGTGTAGGTAATATCTTGCAAAGATTCTGGCTTAAAAATAAATAATTGGTTTTTTTGTATGTCTAGATTTAGGTCGTTAACATGAATATTTCCAGATGTAACCAAAACGATAGACCAATCCTTGCGAATGCACGAAATTGCCGTGTTTTTTTCAGTCAGCATGTTTTTGTAGCAATTTACAAACCCAAAATCTGTGACCTCAAAATCAAAATAATTATTTTTTTGTAATGCGCTAATCGATGCCATAATACACGCCCCATTTTGCTAATATATATAAAATATATCACTTTTTTTTGCCAAAGTCAAACAATTATCCAAAAAACAACTTTCTAAAACTGCAAATGTTGATTTTTCGGTAATAATTTGTTGATTTTTCTTATTGCTATTTTGGGGCAATTCTTGTAAAATATTCAAGGAATAATTTTAAGCATTACGATGCGATAAAGAAAAGGAGAGAAAAAATGAAGAAAATTATTGCACTACTTATTGCTTTCGTTATGGTCTTCAGCCTTAGCGGATGTGGCAAGAAAGAAACTCGTGACAAGAACAAAATTTACCTTGATTTTGAAATTGTTGACAACGGTTACGGTTATCAATGGTTAAAAGACGCTTGTCGTGAATTCGAAGAACTTGTTAAAGACAAAGATTACGATGGCGAAGAAGGTTCTAAAAAGCCTGGCGTTGTTTGTAAGGTTGTACCTAAAGACGGTAGTTTGACTGCTCTTGACGCTATGCAGAGAAGTGGTACTGAAGTATTCTTTGGTGGCGGTTCTGCAAGCAACTTGGTTCGTACAGGTAACTTACTTGACATCACAGATGTTCTAAACGAAGAAAACTATGATGGTGGAACAACATCAATCGTTGAAATGATGTATCCCGAATCTATTCCACTAACCACAGTAACAAACCAAAACACTGGCGAAACAAGGTTCTATACTATTCCAACATACGAAATTTACAGTGGTATGACATACGACAAAGATAAATTTGATGAATTCGGCTTCTACTTTGCAAAAGATAGTTCTGTAGGTACTGATTACTATGATGACGTGACAGGTGAATATGTTTATTTCGTTAACGAAGGCGATTTGAATGTTGCAAATAGGTCTTGTGGCCCTGATGGTATAGATGGAACATACGACGATGGTATGCCATCATCTTTAGTTGAATTGATTCAATTATACAGTTATATGGCCTATAATGGTGTAACACCACTTCAAATTCCTGGTCAATATTTATATGAAGCAGACTTTGCAACAGAAGGCTTGTATACAGCACTTATGGGTGCAACGGGTGCAAGAACAACATTTGACTTTACTGGTGAAGTAGATATTGTTAAGCAATTTAGGACAGACGATTATGCTTTCAAAAATTCAGATGGTAATGCTTATTTAGAAGACTTCTATATGCCTGTTGTTGAAACTGTTGAAGTTACTGAAGAAACAGGTTACTATACAACATGGTCTGTTGAAAGATATTATGCATTGACTCTTATGAACATCTGTAAAAAACAAGGTTGGTTTGCAGATGGTGCTAACCCAGACGTAGATTCAACATCACACAACGTATCACAATTTAGATTTATCTCTGGTGGTTACAACGATGGTGTTGGTGGTCAAGCAAAAAGAGTTGGTACAATGTCAACGGGTTCATATTGGTATAACGAATCATTGAACTCATTTACAAACTTTGATGACTTCTATATTTATAACCCAAGTGTTGAGTATAGAAATCTTTGTTGGATGCCACTTCCTGTAAACATCTTTACATCTGTTACAGGTGAAGAAGGTGAAGTTGAAACATGTATCGGCACAATGGAAAGCACAAAGGGTGAAGTTCAAGCAATTTCTCAAGCTCACGCAAACTGCGTATATTTCAATGATAATGTTAGAAATGATGCTGCAACATACGAAGCACTTAAAGATTGGATTAGATTCTTCCACTCTAGAGAACAACTTGAAAAAACAACAATTAGAAGAGGTTTTAAGTCGGCATTAAAATATGAAGTTCGTAATTTAGACGAAATTACAAACTTTGAAGAAAGGGCTGCTTTAAAACAATTGATGATTGATAGTTCATGGATGGACTTTGATGATCAAGGTAACGTTGTTTGGGAAAGTTTCTATAAACTTCTTGCTGATTATGTTGACCAATCATTTGTTGTAAGATTTTCTGCTAATAACGATACTTTCTTAAGCAATATTGGCGACCAATCTCCATTTAAGAGAGGTGAAAACTCATCTGTA
Organism: Clostridiales bacterium; assembly: GCA_015069465.1. GTDB lineage: Bacteria > Bacillota > Clostridia > Christensenellales > Borkfalkiaceae > UBA1259. The sequence continues at coordinate 49,407 of SVIO01000001.1, forward strand.
TGTTATGCGGGTGGTAAAATATATGTTAAGAGTTTATACCAAGATTCGGCTGATAACGCAATGAAATGTTTTGTAAGAACAATGTTAGATTATAATGATTGGGACGGTGTTTACAAGGGTAATTTAGCTCCAGCAAAAATAAAAAGTTCTGTTGATAATATTGATATTGGTTGGGGCGGATATTTCCCAGCAGTTCCAAACTAAAGGTGAAACAAGATGGAAAATACAAACGTAATTACTAATGATGGCATGCTAACCGAAAACGGTGGCATGCCACAAGAAAAAGCACCAAAAGAAAAGAATCAGATTGCTTCAAGACAAAGGAAAAGACTTATATTCTATATATGTATGTTAATTTTCCCTTTGCTTAACTTCTCTGTTTTCTACGTGTATGTTAACTTAGACATGTTTAAGTTAGCATTTATGCACTACGAGTTGGACCCAAGTGGTGTTGGTTACTTAGGCACTTTTGTTTGGTTCGAAAACTTTGAATATGTTGTAAACTTTATTAGTACAAGAATGCACATGGTTACAATGTCAATGTCTTTCTATTTTTATACATTGGTTTGTATGCCTATCGCTGTTATATTCTCATACTACATATATAAAGGATATCCAGCAGCAAACTTCTTTAGAGTTGTTTTATACTTGCCATCAATCTTCTCTGGTGTTGTTATGGTAATGTTATACCAATATTTGTTTAGATATGTTTTCAGAACTGAACTTTTATTAGGACATATTCTATTCTATAATGTATGGGCAAGTTTTGGTATGAACATCATCATGTACACAGGTGCAATGTGTGGTATCAACACTTCAATTCCAGAATCAGCAAGCCTTGACGGTGCAACTGCAATTCAGGAATTCTGGTATATTACAATACCAATGATATTCCCAACAATTAGAACTTTCCTTGTTATGGGTATTGTTCACTTGTTTACAAACAGTGCTAACTTATATACTTTCTATGGAAATTCTTCTCCACTTAGACCATTAGGTTATTGGATGACAGTTGAAAAACTCGATGGTTCTTTAGTATCACGTGCTATAGACCCTGAAAACCATATGAATTATCCACAATTATCAGCACTCGGTGTTATAATTACAGTTGCGACATTGCCTGTAACTCTTATTATTCGTCGTTTGCTTGAGAAATATGGACCAAGTGAAGACTAAGGAGGGTGATTATTATGGATAAAATTGATATTAAAAAATTAGCTAAAAAACAAACTAAATCTAGGGTTACTGCATATGCAATTATCGTAGGTACAATTTTAATCATTTATACACTTTCAATGGCATACATTGTTGGTTGGGGCTTTATGAACACATTTAAAACTCCAACACAATTCGGTGCACAACCTGCGGCTTTGCCTGATTTATCATTGTTCCAACAATATGGTGTTCCTGGTCCTGAAAAGGGTGTAAGATATTATGATATTTTTGCTAACTATAAAGTAATGTTCGCTTCATTGAGTTACGAACAAGAAATATCATATATTACAGGTATTTTCAACCAAAAAGAAGTTTACAACTATATCAATGTAAGTGGTTTTGAAGCGTTCTTAACTTTCTTATGGAACTCTGCACTTACAATGTTTGCTGGTACATTCTTACCATTATACTTATGTTGTATTATGGGTTATCTAACAGTTAACTATAAATATAAATTTAGTGGCTTTATATATGCACTTGTTTTATTCACGATGATTATTCCAATCATTGGTTCAGGTTCATCTATGCTTAACCTACAACAATCTCTTGGTATTTATGACAATATGATTGGCTTCTTTATTTGGAACTGTCAATTTACATCTATGTACTTCCTTATTATGTTCTCATTCTTCCAAGGTTTGTCAACAACATATTTTGAAGCAGCAGAAATTGATGGTGCATCACAATTAAGAATGATTATTGCTATTGCTATACCAATGGCAAATACAATGATATGGGCAGGTATCGTTTCACTCCTTGTTACAACATGGAATGACTATATGACTCCACTTACATACTTGCCATCATATCCAACACTAGCTTTCGGTATATTCCGTAATACTAGAGTTGTTAAGAGCATTAAGTCAAATGAGCCAGCAAAAATTGCTGCACTATTTGTGCTTGCTCTTCCAGCAGTTGTGTTCTTCACAGCATTTAGAAAGAAATTGATGGGTAATATTTCTATCGGTGGTATTAAGGGATAAGACTACAGGAGGTCGTTATGACATTAAAACTTAAAAGAATACTAATTTCTATACTTTGCATTCTTTTTTGTGTGTGTGGTACAGTTGCATTGAAACTCAATGCAACTAATTCCACTTTCAAAGCAAGTGCAGATGTTATAGAAATTGACATACCTGAAATACAAGATTTTTATAAACTTAGTAGTAGGGCGACTTTTCCTTCATCTGTAGAGACAAAGGTTAATCCTGATGATGCAGATTCTCCAATGATTACTGCAACTAATGGTCTCCTTTATTATCCAGATGGAAAAGCATATCCTGTTTTTGAAAACAAAGTTTTTGCACTAAATCTTCAAGGTACATATAAATTAAGATACTTTGCTGAATACCAAAACGAACAAATTATCGTTGAAACAGAGTTTTTGGCAACTGATAACCTATATGGTTTATCTTCAGAAAACTCAAGTTTTATTGATTATGCAACCGATGAGTATCTTCAAGACCAAATGACTAACAATGGTTATGAACCAGCATCTTACGATGCTCACAATATCAACGACACAAAGTTGACTCATAGTGGTAATCAAGCATTGTCAGTAAACTTAGAAGAAGGCACACAATTTATATACTCAAGACCAGTTGATTTAAGGAACATTGATGATAATGGTTTATCTAACATTATCTCTTTTGAACCTCGTGCTGAAGACTGGGATTATGTTAATAGTAAATGGGTTGCTCAAGGCGCTGTTGCTAGATATCTTGTTATCAAATTAACTGACTGTTATGACCCAACAAGATATATTGAATTGATTGTTTCAACTCCACAATCTACTTCTGCTGCAGCATTAACTGCAACTCCATATGTTAGAGCACGTACAGATTCTTTCCAACAAGACTATGGTTTATGGTCAGTTGCTAGTTCTGAAGAACACATAGCAAAATATCCTACCACAGGTAGCACAAACGTTAGTGGTGTGCCAAATAAGGTATTGACATACCCAGAAGGAAGACGTGTTGCTTGGACTACACAGAATGAAAATGTATGGCACTATGGTGGCTCTGTTGGTGGCTTTAGTCATAGCAAAACTGATAAGGCGTGGATTAACCTAAAATATGATAATGAAACATCAACTGTTTATGCTTCAACAACAGATATCACTGGCGTTGAATCAACCCCAACACCATTTACTGATTTCTTTAATGAAGTATTGTATCCTGTTAGTTCTGACTCTATCTATTCAACAGGTGGATTTAGACCTTTCACAACAGGTGAAGTTTATGTTTCAATCAGTTATGAAAAATATAAAGAAAGTTCAACTGCTCGTGTAGACGTATTTAGCATTGGTGATACAACTTTTGCAGACCTTTTTGACCAAGAAGGTTTTGACCCAGAATTGGGTGCAGAACAACACAAATACGTTGACAATATTGCACCTTTAATCAATGTTGACTTTACACCAACATTAAATGGTGGTGCTTTTGTTGCAATAGGTGAAAAATTTGTTGTTCCATCTGCACAGGCTTATGATATTGCTTTAACTGGTGATTGCAAAGTTAGTGCATGGCAAAATTATGGCACCGATTATCAACTTTTTGTTCCTATTGTAGATGGCAAAATTACTATTAGTTCTGCCGATACATATCATATTGTTTATGAGGCTCAAGATAAAGCCGGAAATGTTGCTAAAAAAGTTATCAAGGTTTTCGGTTCTAATAAGTCAAATAATACAATTTTATTAGAACAAAATGTTGATCAATTTGCAAATATTAAAGCAGGTGCGATAAATACCTTTGTCGCTCCATCTTCAATCGAGAGTCTTAATATCGGTGAAGATTATAATCAACAAACAAAAGAACAATTAAAATTAAAAATAGAAATTACTTCTAGTTTTGAAAACATTGTTCTTGCAGACTTAGTTGGTCTTGATGCAATTCAAGATTTCTTAAGTTCTGAAACTAAGTATAGATTAAATTATGCAGGAAAATATCAAATTAAATATTACTTAGCAGATAACGCTTACAATAACTATGATAATCCAATTTCATATGAGTTTGATGTCGTTGCTTCTGATATAAAAGCTATTTATGATGAACCATTTATGTATAGACATTATATAAAAGGTGCAAAATATGACTTTGATAAAATAACTGCTTATGAATTTTCTACAGGTAAACCTGTAAAAGCTAACGATGCTGAATTGTGGATTAAATATGACGGTGGTTCATATGTAAAACAAGATAGTGTTTATGGCGTTCAAATCAGTGGTAACCAAACACTTCAAGCAAAGTATGTATATGGTGGTGCAGAAGTAGAAACAGGTGTATATCCTATCGTTACTACTAGAGTAGAAGGCACAAGAGACGTTCTTCTTGCCGATTACTTTGTAGGTAACTTTACTGTTCCTGAATTAAAACCAGATGGTAAACCATTAAATGATTTACTTTTTGTTTCAAACACAGCAACAGGCAATAATACACTTCAATACATTCTTCCATTAAATATTTCAAACTTTGGTATTACATACAGAATAAATGATGACAGTGCCGATTTTGGTGGTATTAAAATTACATTAACTGATATTTATAATGCAGATAATAAACTTTCTATATACTCTTATAAATCAGGTGTTAAATATTATGTTCAATACAACCAAGAATCTCCTAGAGAATTAGGTGCATCATTTGTTGGTGGAGATGTTGACGTTTCATTTGCATTAAATGTACAAACAATTACAGTATCTGGACTTACTGGATTTATTACAGCAAACACAAACTTTACATCTACTAGTGCATACTTAGATATCGAACTTTGCGATATCACAGGTAATGCTGGTGTTACAATTAAAAAACTTAGTTCGTTTGGTTCTAACCTTCAAAAGAAATACCGTGATAGAAATGCACCTACATTTGCAGGTACGCTTCCAACAGGTACATATAAGGTTGGTGACACAATAACAGTTACTCCAGCGATATTTGCTGATGATACTTGTATCATCTTAAAAAATAATACAACACTTTCAGTAAAACTCGGTAATAGTTATATAAGGGCTGATGATGGTACATTGTTAGATGGTACTCAAGACCCATCTATTGCTTATAACATTACATTTAATAACACTAATGCATTAGGCAAATACACTGTTCAATATACTGCTGTAGATAATTATGGCAACAGCATTTCACCGATGGCAAACTTCACGGTAAAAGATGATGTTGCACCAGAAATTACTTTTAGTGGTTCGATTAAAGAAGATGTAATTGTTTATGCAAAACCTGGTTACAAGGTTAACCTTAAATTCACAATGACAGACAATGTTACACCAACAGAGTCTTTGACATTTAAAGTTTTCATATTTAACACACATACAGCAAGCATGTATGCTGTTTCAGAAAAGTCATTTAAGTTAAACTATATTGGCACATATGAAATTAGCGTTGCTTGTTACGATGCTGATGATAATGTAGCAATAAAGACATTTACTGTTGTAATTTCATACGAGGGGGCTAAATAATTATGAAAAAGATTATTAAAACTTTAATATTATCTTTCCTTGTTTTGACAACTGCTATGTCAACTGCATTTACAAGAACTGCAAGTGCAGAAGTGTTTACAGATGCAAACGATATTTATCAAGGAACACACATATTTACTGCTCCAGAAGTAGAAGATGAACGTTACATTATGAAAGATGGTGAGTTTTTATACACTCTTGTAGTGGCTGAAAACCCAACACCAAGAGAAGTTGTTGCAAGAGACGAGTTTTCTCTTTTACTAAAGAGAGCAACAGGAATTGTAGCCACTGTAATTACTGATGATAAAATTACAAGCTATAACCCAACTTCAAAATATATTTCTATTGGTCAAACAAAATTGCTTGAACTTGCAGGTGTATCAATTAACACTGCAGAGCTTAAGACAAATGGCGTAAGGATTATCACAAAAGATGACAACATTTTCCTTACAGGTGGTGTTGCTGACGGTGCATTAAACGCTGTTTATGATTTCTTTAATATTTGTTTTGATTTCGAATGGTATTCAAGAAACAACTTATACATAAACGATACTATCAAAACATTAAAACTTAGAAATTTTGATGTAACAGATATTCCTGATGTAAATACACACCAAATCACTTATGGTCCAATGTCAAAGAGTGTTGATACACTCACCATTTACGATAAAAAGGCACTGGCGTCACCAAACCTTACAGATAGTGACCTAACTAGAGATATAAACAACAAAAACAACCGTTCAAGATATAGCAAGCCAGGTCGTAGTATTTTGTTTACAGCGCATGGTAATAAATATCTTGGTGGTAAAAAGACAACATATGGTTCACAACACAATGTACTCAATATCTTTTCAAAAGATGAACCAGGCTGGGAATCAGGCTGGTGGGCAGATTCAAACAACCAACTTTGTTGGACAGCGCATGGTGATGATGCATCATATGCAAGAATGATACAATTTGCAGTAGACCGTGTAATTAGTTACTTCAAAACATATCCACCAAATAAATACCCAGAAATGAACAGTATGATGTTTGGTGTAGAAGACGGTGGTCAAGCATGTAGATGTGCAGAGTGTGAATACAGACTTCTCATGGATGGTTCAAGGTCTGGTGCATCAATAAGATTTGTTCGTCAAGTATATGATAAACTTCGTGCATGGTTAGATGACCCAGCAAACGCTGAATGGTATCGTGAAGAGTTCAAGATTGTTATCTTCTCTTATGGTGAAGTAAAAGAAGCCCCAGCAAGCAAGAATTCAAAAGGCGAATGGGTAGTAAACGAAGGTCTTTACGAAGACATGGAAGAATATCGTGGCAGAATGTTTGACAATCTTGTAGTTTGGAAAACATTTAACGGCCCAGCACATCTTGATATAACAACAGATTATGAAGGAATTCAATCACATATGGATGACTTCTTAGCATGGGCAACACTCTTTGATGAAATATTTGCATGGAACTATGCAGAATTATATTTGAACAAAGCATTTTTCCAAGACTACTTGTCAAAGTGGAATACAAACATGCTAGATTTCTATCATGATATTGGCGTTGACCACATGATAACAGAGTTATGTTCACAAGGTGATGCAGTTACTCGTTGGGGTGACCTATATTACTACATGATAACAAAACTCAGTTGGGATGGCACACAATCATCAACAGAATTAATAACAAAGTTTATGAAAGCGCAATTTGGACCAGCAGCAGAAACAATGGAAAAATTGTATTATGCTCAAAAAATGAATTTCCAAAGAGCAGTAAACGATTATTATATAAAGAATAATAACACACACTTTGATATTGGCCACAAAAAATGGGATTCAACTCATTATCCATACAAAGTAATCAAGAGTTTCATAAACTATATAGAACAAGCGTACGAAGATATCGAAAGTCTAAAAATTACAGACCCAGACATGTATGATGTATATAAAGATAGAATTGATGTAGAAGGAATAGCACATTATTATGAAATCGTAAACATTTATAATAGTGCAGAAAAGCCATATACACCAGCAGAAAAAGCAATATATCAACAAAGGGCAGTAGAACTTTTGAAGAAGAGAGATATCAGAGGTATGAATCTTAACACATTCTTGTTATGGTAATAACAGGGCGAGAGGCTTAAAAAGAGGTAAATATGAAAAAGATTAATAAAATAATTAAATCAGTTATGTCTATAGCTTTAGCTCTTGTATTCATCTTGATAACAGGATGTAAGGTAGACCCTGATAAGAATAACGCAACAATAGAACCAAAGCCACCTGTTGAAAAAGTTATTTCGCTTAAGCAAACATCATTAGACATGAAAATAGGAAACGAATTCCTATTAGTAATAGATAAATATGATAGAGAGTCAGAAAACCCAATAATGTGGAGTTCGGATAACCAAGCCGTAGCCACAGTAAATGGTGAAGGCTTAGTAGAAGCAGTTAGCGAAGGCGAAGCAAACATCACAGTAACGCAAGGCACATTATCAGCGACATGTAAAGTTACATCAGGTTTTGGTGATGAATATGCCCAAGTAGTGGTGCCAGCAGGTGAAGAATTTAGTATTGCGCAAGGTAAAGGCTTTAGCATAAATCCATCAATTTATTTTGACGGAAAAAGTTTTGATGATGGCGAATTCGAATATACATTATCAGATGAAGAAAACTTTTCAATAGAAGATGGTGTTATCACTGGTTCAGCAAGTGGTGCAACAACATCAGTAACCATTGAAGGTTCATGGAGAGGCAAAACTTCAGAAGATATGATAACACTTAAAAAGACACTTTTAGTTGACGTAATAGACGATGTAAACCTATTATTTGAAGGCTATGAAAGTGACTATGCAAGCGTTTATGCATTGCCAGAATTTGATGGAAAAACATATACAAACGTAATACCATTTACACCGGTTGTGTATGTAAACGGCATAGCAGATGAAAATGCAGAAATAAGTGTTGCAACTGATAAATATATAGAATACGACCAAGAAAACAATCAAATCACAGGTAAAGAGTTTGGTCTTAGTGAATTAACAATCACATATACCAACGCAAACGGCAAAACACTTGCAGAGAACTTCTATGTAGATGTAGTTCGTCCAATTGCAAAATTTGACAAAAAGGTAAACTACTTCTCAGCATATAAGGGAACATTAAACGACGATGCCGATGACCTTAGTGACAAAACACTTTTTGACTATTTATATCCAAATGCAGAAGAAGGCTTGGCACTTGTAGATGCAAAGATGGGTGATGCAGACCTAGAAGTTGTTGACAATAAGGTTTATGGCGTAACATATTCAAGCACAGGCACAAGCGAACAAACAATAACAGTTGGAACAAAAACATCTTGCTATATTGTAGATATGACAGTATATGGTCAATATGTTTGCGAAGCGCAAGACTTAAATGTATTCACAAGAACATCAAAGAATTTGACTTTTGATGGTTATGTAGAACTTAGTGGAGATATAGATGCAAATGGCTATACAGCAGGTCTCCACTTCAATGGAGAGCAATACATCACTACAAACTATCCAAGCACAGCAAATGGTTATACATTTACCAAAGCATCATATTATGGTGGGGTGTTTGATGGTAAAGGTCATACTATTAGCAACTTAGTAGTAAGTTACTGTGAACCAGTTGGTTTTTCTACTTCTGCTTCAAGTACAGCAAAGCAAGAAAAAACAGCATTTGGTATGTTCTCTGCTCTAGAAGGTGCAACTATTAAAAATATTGCATTTGCAAGTGTTGATATAAAAGGAAGAACACTTTTTGGTTTCTATTCTAACAACTCAAATTTTGAAAACTTAAGAATTGATGTTAAGAATATTCCATTACAAGGCACGTATCAAGGCAACGTTATGTCATATTATTCAATGGTTGGTGGAAGCCTAAAGAACATGTTTGTAACAGTTCCAGAAAGTATTGAACTTACTGATACTGCAAGTGCTGGAAGTGGAAACATGTCAGGTTCTTTTGCATCAGTTCCAGTTACCACAAAGGTTGCTAGGCCAGTGTTTGAAAACTGTATAGTAGTTTCAAAATTACCACTCGGTTATTCAACACGTTATGGTGCAGAATCAACAATAACTTATGGTATAAATGATACTGATGAGTTTATTGAATTTGGTAACAAAGTTTGGTGGATTAGATATTATGAAGGCAGTTCAAAAACTATGGGTAATTTAGTTCTAACATCTTATAGAAAATTACCTGATGCAGACCCAAATAAAACTGATAGTGAAGTATTTGCACTAGCAGGCAGGTCAGTAAGACTTGAAGGCGTTTATAGATTCAATACAATAAACGATATGTGCGCATATCAAGGTATTACTGATATATTAAGTAAATTCCCAGGCAACTATTGGCTTGTAGAAGGTGGCAAACTTTATTGGTACGAACCACAATTTGAACTTGAAGAAGGTCAAATCTTGTTAGATGCTGGCGAAGGCTTCAGGGGTAAGGACATTCAAGGCTTAACAACAAACTTAAGCACATATCAAGCAGGTAGCAGAGTTGTTCTTCCAACAATTAGCCTATTCGGTTATGAATTTAAGGGCTGGATGAACACAGTTACAAAAGAAATGGTTCCAGTAATAAACGGCGAACATGTAATAGAAAACTTTGATGGAGTTGCTGTTAGATATGTTGCTGTTTGGGAAAGCACAAGTATTTCAGGACCAATTGTATAAAAGCAAAAGGTCATTTAGAAATATGCTTATGGATATTTAATATCAAATAAGCAAAATGGTAACTTTTTGGCACTTACAACCATAAAAAAGTTTTATATAAGGATAAGGCAAGGTTATTTTTTGAAGAAACATCATATAATAATATATGGCAAAAAATAGCCTTACTAAACTCCAAAAGCAATATCCCGTACAATTGCGCTTAAAATTTTGATGTGGTTGTTACACGATGAAACTAAATTGCATACGGGCAAATCTTATGTTGCTGTGTTGATAGGGTAGCATTGGAAAATTATACGAAAGACAAGAAAATGTTTAGTTTTATTAACAAGTAAACAGTTGAATTTCTATAATAAAGGAGGGTACTTAATTGAAAAAGTACATACAACCAATTGTTGAAATCTATGATTACATTACAGAAGACGTTATGGCCGGTTCATGGGATACCGACGGCTTTAACACATTCCCATTCCCTAAGGAATGGTTTTAATGGAGGTCACAATGAAAACAATTAGTAAGAAAATTAAAACAATTTATTTATTAGCTATGATGGCTATTATCAGCGTATGTATTGCTGTTTTCCCAGTTTTCAAGACAGAAACAGTTAAGGCTGAAGAAAGTGGATTTGGCATGGCGGGTGCTACAGTTCAATTTAGTGAGAAAAAAGGCGCAAACGATTTCGCTTTAATGTTTCAAGCAAAAATCACAAAAGACTGGTATATGGATAATGTAGATGGCCTATCTGATGATATTAAATTCGGTATGGCTATTGTTCCAAACGACCAATTAGGTAATGTTACCAGTTATGAAGACCTTGTTGCTTATGCAGAAACAGTAAGCCAAAAGATTCTTTTCACAGACCTTATTGGCACATCTTTAGAAGGTGACCAACTTCTTGAATTTGCTGAAGACCAAACAGAAATCACATACGAAGCTGGTACATATTTCTTTAAGAATGATGCAGCTTATGATGGTGAAGATATAACTGCTGACATGTGGAAAATAGCATATGCAAAAGACCTTACAGCAATTCCTTTCTATAGCATAGATGGTGGAGTTGTTGACTACGAAACAAGTTATGCACAAGCATACACAACAAATGCTGCGAAAGTAACTCTTGACACATTTATTGCTGAAACAGCACTTCCAACTGATAGTGAAGAAAGAACTGTGTCTGATGCAGACTTTAAAGCTGTTACAGGTTATACACTTTCTGGCGCTCTTGCTTCAGGTAGAGAAATCTATTTAGATATGGGCACAAATAAGTTCTTTACAAACTTCTTTAGAGGTGGTACATCTGCAAGCTATATAAATTGGGCATTTATGCGTACATGGTGGCCATGGGCTTTAAGTAAAGGTGATTCTAGCCAACTAGGCACTAATGCTGGCAGACCAACATATTTTGCTGGTGGCGAATTAACAACAAAACTTGCAAGTGAAACAACTGCTCTTTCATCAACATATTTCACAAATATGGATGCAATCCCTAACCTAGAAGCAGGTGAAGATTATAGACTTATGTATAAACTCTCAACGAGTGCTGATGATACAGCTTTCTATACTGCAACATATAAACCTGTAACTAGAGTCTTCACTGGTGTAACTAGTGGTATGAGCACACAAGGTGCAACTTTACAAAAGTCATATACAATGAAAGAAGGTGGTTCTGCTGTAGTTCAAACATCATATTTCTCTTTGAATATTTCTGGTTCTAACTTATATATGCCATATATCCAATCAACAAAAACAGATAAATATGACGTTGAAAACTATGATGGATATTATGTTTTGGCTGGTGACATGATTGTTCCAGATGTAGTTAGTGGCTCAGCTTATAACTATACAAACTCAAGTGGTAAAATTACTTCTGCTAATGTCGTTTCTGCTCCAACTACAACAGCTAATATTCCACGTATGTCATTTGGTGCATTAAAAGGAGTTCCAGCATATATCAATAAGTTTAATACAACTCTTATGGACCACGCATTTACTGGTACATTTGATGGCCGTGGATACACAATTGATGCTTCATTTACTCGTGGTGGTTTATTCGGTGTTATCAATGGTGGTACAGTTAAAAACTTAAATGTTAAAGCTGACCTTTATACCTATAGCATCAGTGGCACACAAACTGCATATACTGAAGATTCATATATGGAAAAAGCTGCTGTTTTAGCAGAAGTTATTTGTGGTGGTGCTACAATTGAGAATGTGGCAATTGAACTTGTTGAAAACGCTCCAAAAACATTTACTAAGTATTCACAAAACGGCAGTGGTACAGATTTAACTGATATTCCAGAAATGAACAACGTTCCTGGTATTATCGCTTCTCAACAAATCGAAAGGTCAACACTTAAGAATGTTATAGTTAGATGTGATGCATTGAAAGATGCTGATAAGTCTCTCCAAAACTTCCGTGCTGCACTTAACGTTGCTGGCAACTGTACATTAGAAAATGTATTTGTAATCGGTTCATCATACTCTAATATGTCTATTGATGTTGTTGATGTTACAGAAGGCGAAGGTGAAGAAGCAACAGTTGTTGGTCAAGAATATGTATTAACACTTTCTGCTCCAGCAGGCGTTGAACCAGGTACTTATGCAGTTGGCGATGATGAAACTCTTGCTCCTTACTTTGCTATGGCAACAGATATGTTTAAGTTTATGCAAAACATTGACGTATCTAATGAAATTGTTAAGGTTAAGTTTGTAGCTGAACCTGCAACTATGAAATTTGCTAATGAAGAAGCTTTCCAAGCTTACTTAAATGGTGATGGTGCTGCAGCTAAAGAAGCTCTTATCGCAACAGGCAGATGGGCAGAAGTTGAAGGCGCACTTGTATGGAAAAACGAACCTGTTGAAGGTACAACACAAAATACATACAAAGTGGTTGCTAACACTATGAGCTATAAGGTTCCTGTTGTTCCAACTGCTGATACAACAACTGATATTTATAGTTGGGTAGGCTTTGCTGGTTATAACCCAAGCATAACAATTGCTGGCTAATAGTTATTAACTGAAAATAACAAAAAATGCAATACTTAACTAAGGCAAAATTTTGCCTTAGTTAAGAAATTGCAAAAAAGTAAATCTAAATACTATCAACAAAAAGTATTTTTCTTGAATAAAACAAGAAAGATTAGTTTTATTTTACAAATTTAAAAAACTAGAATATTGTTGCAAAAATGTTTGTATTTTCCAAAGAATTTATCTAACAAAAGAAACACAAAAGAAGTTTTTTATAAAACACAAAAGATAAATAAAAGTTCATATAAAGCCTTTTGGCTTTTTAATAAAAAAAACAAACTTTATGCAAATGATATTTTAATTTACAAAAGAGGAAAAAGGAACAGCAAATTGCTGTTCTTTTTGCTTATTTATTAAATAAAAATTTTGTTTAAATTTATAGCAATTTATTGCATATATTTTTGTAATTATATTGACTTTTATCTAAAATTTAAGTATAATATTTATGAGTAATTATATTAACATAAAAACGTAGTTTTTAATTGTTAACGGAGGGCTATAATGAAAAGCATTGGCAAAAAGATTAAGGCAATTTATTTACTAGCAATAATGGCTATCTTAAGCGTTTGTGTTGCTGTTTTTCCTGCGTTCAAAGCAGAAACAGTTAATGCTGAAGATACCGGGCTTAGTATGACAGGTGCTTACGTTCAATTTAGCAAAACAAATGGCGCAGATGATTTTGCTTTGATGTTCCAAGCAAAAATTTCAAAAACATTTTACGACACTGTTGCTGACAAAAGTGTAATATTCGGTATGGCTATTGGCCCAAAAGATAGTCTTGCTGGTATTACTACTTATACTGACTTAGTTGCATTAGGTAACAATGTTGTTATTTTTGATTCTCTTGTTTCATCAGTTAGCGCTTCTACAGGTGGTCAAGTTGTTGAATTTTTGCAAGAAGCTGACTCTTTCACTTACGAAGCAGGAACATATTTCAACAAAAACGCAGCAGGTCAAGAAAACACAACCGATGCTACTTGGAAAAATAGATATAACGCTGAACTTACAGCAATTCCTTTTTATACTTTAGATGGCGATGTTGTTTTCAATTCTAGCCTTGCTATAACAAGGTCAGCAAGCCAAGTTGTTTATAACACTTTAATGCTTGAATCTGCTAAGCCTGTTGATAGTGAAAATCTCGCTGTAACTGATGATATTTACACTGCAATAACAGGTAAACAACTTATAGAATGGTATGGCGACCAAGAAATTTATTTATCTCAAGATAACAAAAAGTTATTCACAAACTTTTTAACTGGCGCTGCTACAGATGATGAAAAAGACCAAAGTTTCATGAGAACTTGGGGTCCATCTATAGATAAGTCTTCTAGTTCATTTATCCCAGCAGGTGGATATATGGCTGGTCAAAAAATCTTAAAGGCTATGTCTGGTCATACAAGTGCTTTTAGCACAACTCATCTTACTAATCCAGATGTTTTATTAGAGTTAGAAGCAGGTAAGAATTATAGATATTATTATGATGACGGCACAAGCGTTGTTTACTTTGAATACAAAGTTGCAACAACTGTTTTCACCGATATTGCTGGTACTAGTGCACAAGGTGAAGACTTTGCAAACTCTCATAAATTGTTAAATTCTGAATCTGCTGAAGTTATGGGTTCATACTTTACATTAAGAGAAGATTCTAATAATCTTTATATGCCAGAATCTTGTGAAACAGAAAGTTATGATGGTTATTATGTTCTTGCTGGTGACCTTGCTCTTCCAAATCAATTTGATGGTATTAAGTATAAAACACAAGGTGGTAACTCAGGCGATATTGCTGCTCGTTTTACAAATGCTAACTTTACAAGAAAAACTTTAGGTGCATTTAAGCATATCCCACAATATATTGAAATTGCTGATAAGGCAAATGTCAGTGGTGGTTTTACTGGTACATTTGATGGCAGAGGTTATACTATTGAGACATCTTTTGCTCGTGGTGGTTTATTTGGTGTTATCAATGGTGGTACAGTTAAAAACTTAAATGTTGTTGCTGATTTCTATCAATATGGACTAGATGCTAACAAGCAAATTTATTATACAGAACAATCTTACGAAGAAAAGGCTGCAACCTTAGCCGAAGTTATCTATGATAACAGCACAATTGAAAATGTTGCTATCAAGATTAAAGAAAACGCTCCAAGAACTTTTGCTAATAATGCTCAAGATGATAGTGGCAATGCTATCGCAAACACTCCAGAAATGAACAATGTTCCAGGTGTTATCGCTGCTCAAGGATTTAAGGGTAATAACATTACACTTAAAAATGTTATCGTTGAATGTGATACATTAAAAGATGCTAATAAGTCAATTCAAAACTATCGTGCAGCACTTAATATCGCTGATGGCAGTGAAGTAACTATTGAAAATGTGTTTGTAGTCGGTTCATCTTACTCTAACATGTTTATCGATGATAACTATACATTAACAATTTCAGTTGCTTCTGCTCCAGAAGGTTTTGATTTTGGCGAATATCCAATTACTACAGCTGGTTTAGAAGATTATGCTTCAATGGCGACTGAAATGTATAAGTGGATGAGAAAAGAAGTTCTTGATTTGGAAGTTGCTAAAATTAAGTTTGTAGCTGAACCTGCAACAATGAAATTCGCTACAGAAGATGCTTTCCAAGCATACTTAAATGATGCTGGTGCTGCTAATAAAACTGCTCTTATCGCATCTGGTATGTGGAAAGATAAGAACGGCGCTCTCATTTGGGCTAACGAAGTTATCGAAGGAACAACTTATACTATTTCTGCAAATAACACTGCATTGTCAGAACCACTTGATGCTACAACAGATGCTAACTTTAATGGTGTTGTAGACACAGCCGATACAGCTGATATCGATAACGATGGCATTTTGGACTATAAAGATAGCTTTATTGACTACTTTGGTTGGACATTAGTTTTCCCAGAACTTGCAGATGTATCTTATAACTACGATATTACATTAGTAGGTTAATAACTTAAAATAATTAAAAGGAACAGCATTTTTGCTGTTCCTTTTTTTATATATAAATTAACTTAATAATTTGTGTTTTTAATAAGCAATTTTTCAAGTAGGGCAATGATTAAATACATCATTGTTGCCAAAATACATAGTATTATTGTTGCACTCATAACAAGGTCAAGCTTAAACACTTGCCCACCATATACTATTAAATAGCCAAGTCCTGCTCTAGATACTAAATATTCGCCCATTATTGAGCCCACCCAAGATAGTCCCACGCTTATTTTTAACATACTTATTAGTGTTGGAAAACTGCCGGGAATTACAAGTTTTGTTAGTATTTGAAATTTATTTGCTCCCATTGCTTTAAGCAGTAATATCTTATCTTTATCTGTTGCTAAAAAACCGTTTAACATTGTTATTATTGCAACTATTATTCCTATCAACACTGCCATAAAGATTATTGCCTTACTGCCACTTCCACACCATACAATTATTATCGGTCCTAACGCTATCTTTGGCAGACTGTTTAACACAACCACATAAGGCTCTAAAACCTTTCTTAAACGCTCAGACCACCATAATGCTAGGGCAATTATATACCCAAGTCCAACGGCTATTATAAAGCCCATTATGGTTTCATACAATGTCACTCCCATGTGATAGGTTAGATTGTTTTCTTCTAAAAGTGATATTGTCGTTTTTAAAATTCGGCTAGGACTACTTGTTATAAATATATCTATCTTTCCAAGGTTTGCTAAAATTTCCCAAAGTGCTAAAAGTAAGCCTAAAATTGCAAATCGTGCAACCCATATAATTATAGTTTCTCGTCTTTCTCGCTTTAGAAATAGAATATGCTCTTTTGAATATTTTTTCTCTTTTGTCATATTAACTCCTTCCAAACCTTTTCAAACAAAATGCCAAAATCTTTACTTTCTCTATTGCGTAGTGGAGAGCCACCATTTAAGTTTGGTCTAAATATCGATTTCACTTGTGCAGGCCTATGTGATAACACTATTATTTTGTCAGACATAGATATCGCTTCTGATATATCGTGAGTAACTAAAATCGCCGTTTTTTTCTCAAGTTTTATTATGCTATAAACATCATCGCATACGCTAAGCCGTGTTTGTGAATCAAGTGCTGAAAACGGCTCATCTAGTAGCAATAATTGTGGTTTATATGCTAGTGTTCTAATAAGCGCTACTCTTTGTCGCATTCCACCAGAAAGTTCGCTAGGATAGTTCTTTCTAAAGTCAATAAGTCCATATTTTTCAAGTAAATGCAATGCGTATTCTTTGTTTTCTTTTGTGTTTATTCCTTTTATTTCTAGTGGCAAAAACACGTTCTTTTCTATTGTTCGCCAAGGAAATAATTGGTCTTTTTGTAGCATATAACCAAGTTCTATTTTTGCGTTATCTTTATTTATATCTTTTCCATTTATTATTATTTTTCCACTGCTAGGCGTTATTAGTCCTGCTATCAATGATAGTATGCTCGTTTTTCCACACCCAGATGGGCCGATTATTGATAAAAATTCGCCTTGATTACAATTAAAACTTAACTTCTCTATAGCTTTTATTTCGTCTTTTTTTGTTTGGTATGTCAATGAAACATTTATGAATTCTAATTGTTTATTCATAATTTTATCTCTCGTTTTTCTATTTCATAGTGAAGGCTGTCTTTTATCTGCCAAAAACCTGCCTTGCTATGCTATTGTCTACAATTTTATTAAATTCTACTCGACTTGTTAGTTCGCCTGCATTTTGCATTATGTCTTGAAGACGAGTAAAACTTGCTTCGGTCGCTTGCATGTCAGTTTTCCATGCATTTATATTCTTATAACTCTTTATTGATGTCTCTATTGAATTTATTGTCGTTGAAGGGAATTGTTTTACAATTGCTTCTGCAACTTCATACTCGCTATGTGTTTCAATATATTCATATGCCTTTTTAATTGCCTTCATAAACTTTTCTAGTTTTTCTTGATTGTTTTTAATATAACTGCCAAGTGCAATAAATGACGTGTATGGAATTTCGCCACCTTGCTCGCCAACACTTGCTACAATGTGCCATTTTCCACTTGCTTGATATTCTGATGCCGTAGGCTCAAATACAGTGCAATAATCAGCCGTTCCACCTAAAAAGGCACTTGTCATAAGGTTAAATTGAACATCAAAATTCATTGTAAAATCCTGATTATTCTGCATGCCTAGTTGGTTCATAATATATTCAAATGTCATTGCTGGAACGCCACCTTTTCTGCCGGCAAGAATTTCTTTGCCCTGTAAATCTGTCCATCTAAAGTTTGGCTCGCTAACTCTTGAAACTAAAAATGCACCGTCTTTTTGAGTTAGTTGACCAAACACTTTTGGATAGTCGGCTTTACCTTGATTATAGACGTAGATTACCGTTTCGGGACCCATTAGACCAATGTCGGCTGTTCCTGATAATAGGGCAGTCATTGAATTGTCTGCACCTCCACCATTTGTAAGTTCGATTTTTAAGCCTTCATCTTCAAAATAGCCGTTTTCTATTGCCAAATATAATGGTGTATAAAACACAGAGTGAGTTACTTCATTTAATCGAATTGTGCCTTCATCTTGCTTTTTACAGCCAAGCATTGGCATAGCTAAAATACAAATAGTTAGTATTATTGTTAAAATTCTTTTCATTTTGTTTTTTCTCCATTTTTTATTTTTGTCATATTTCATTTTATGAAATTATTTCTATTATTGACAATGTTTTGCAATTATCTTGACTTTATTATAAATATTAAGTATAATAATCTTTGACTTTATTAAATTATTTGTTTTAAGTATATATTTTCAATATATAAAGGAGAAAGCCAACTATGGATATGGCAAAAACTTATAACCCTTCTGAATTCGAAAATGATATTTATAAAGAATGGGAATCTAATGGTTATTTTACTGCGAAAGTAGATGCGAATAAACTTCCTTTTACTATCGTTATTCCACCACCAAATATTACTGGTCAACTTCACATGGGTCACGCTCTTGATGAAACTTTACAAGATACTTTGATTCGTTTTAAAAGAATGCAAGGTTATAGTGCGCTTTGGCTTCCTGGAACTGACCACGCTTCTATTGCTACTGAAGTTAAAATCGTTGAGCAAATGGCTAAAGAAGGCATTACCAAAAAAGATGTTGGAAGAGAAGGTTTTCTTGAGCGTGCTTGGGCTTGGAAAGAAAAATATGGTGGTCGTATTATCGAGCAATTAAAAACACTCGGTTCTTCTTGCGACTGGTCTCGTTTGGCTTTTACAATGGATGAAAAATGCTCAAGAGCCGTTAAAGAAGTCTTTGTTAACCTTTATGAAAAAGGACTTATTTATCGTGGTGACAGAATTATTAACTGGTGTCCTGAGTGTAAAACTGCGCTTTCTGATGCTGAAGTTGAGTATGTAGAAGAAGATAGTAATCTTTGGTATATTAAATATCCTGTAAAGGATAGTGATGAGTTTATTACTGTTGCAACATCTAGACCTGAAACCATGCTCGGTGATACTGCAGTTGCAGTTAATCCAAAAGATGAAAGATATAAACACATGCAAGGTAAAACTCTTATTTTACCTATTGTAAATAAAGAAATTCCTATCGTATTCGATGATTATGTTGAACTTGGTTTTGGTACAGGTGCTGTTAAAATTACGCCTGCACATGACCCAAATGACTTTGAAGTTGGTCTAAGACATAATTTAGAAGTTATTAAGGTTATTGCTGACGATGGAAAAATGAACGAACTTGCTGGCAAGTATTGTGGCAAGGATGCTCTTGTTTGTAGAAAAGAGATTGTTGAAGAACTAAAAGAACTTGGTTATTTAGTTAAAATTGAGCCACTTCATCATAGTGTTGGGCATTGTTATAGATGTAACCACACGGTTGAGCCTATCGTAAGTAAGCAATGGTTTGTAAAGATGCAACCACTTGCTGACCCTGCAATTGATGTGGTTAGAAAGAAGAGCGTTAAGTTCACTCCAGATAGATTTTCTAAGATTTATTTCAATTGGATGGAAAATGTTAAGGATTGGTGTATCTCTCGTCAATTATGGTGGGGACATAGAATTCCAGCATATTACTGCCAAGATTGTGGCGAAATGATGATTTCTAAGACAGATGTTTGCACTTGTTCTAAGTGTGGTAGCACTAATATAAAACAAGATGAAGATGTTCTTGATACATGGTTCTCATCAGCACTTTGGCCATTTTCTACATTAGGATATCCAGATAAAACCGAAGACTTAGAATATTTTTATCCAACAGATGTTCTTGTTACAGGATATGATATTATTTTCTTCTGGGTTGCAAGAATGATTTTCTCTGGTCTTGAACATATGAAACGCATACCATTTAAGGATGTTTTAATTCACGGACTTGTTCGTGACTCTCAGGGTAGAAAGATGAGTAAATCTTTAGGTAATGGTATTGACCCAACTGAAATTATTGCTAAATATGGCGCCGATACTCTTAGGTTTTCGCTTATCAATGGTGTTGCTGCTGGTAGCGATATGAGATTTTCTGATGAGAAGATTGAAGGCGCTAGAAACTTTATGAACAAGATTTGGAATGCTTCTAGATTTGTTCTTATGAATACCGAAGGCAAAAGGATTTCTTCAATTAAGGACTGCAAACTTAACTGTGCTGATAAATGGATAATTACAAGGCTTAATAAGACCATTAAAGATGTTACAGTTAATATGGAAAAATTTGAAATGGGCGTTGCTCTAGCAAACCTTTATGATTTTGTTTGGAACGATTTCTGTGACTGGTACATTGAACTCACTAAACCTGTTCTTTATGGCGAAGATGAGAAGAAATATAACGACACAATTAGTGTTCTAACATTTGTTCTTGGCGAAATTATGAAACTTTTACACCCATTTGTGCCATTTATTACAGAAAAGATTTATAAGAGTATTCCTAATGCTAATGCTCCACTTATGCTTGCAGAATTCCCAAGATATAATTCTAAGTTTAACTATAGTGCTGCAGTTAAGGAAATAGAGCCTACTAAAGAAATTATAAAGTGTATTAGAAACCTTAAAGCTCAAGTAGGGGCTGCACCATCTAAAAAAGTAAAACTTTATGTAAAGACTGAAAACAAAAAAGTTATTAAAAATTGTAGCGTTTATATCGAAAAACTTGCTGGTGTTTCTGAAATTTCTATTATAGAAGACAAAAACAACCTAACTGAAAAGGTTGTTTCTCAAGTAATTGATGGATTTGAATTGTTTATTCCACTAGGAGAACTTGTAGATTTTGACAAGGAAATTGAAAGACTTGAAAGAGAACTTCACACCGTAAATAACGAAATCGCAAGAGCAAGTGGAAAACTTGCAAATGAAAAATTCTTAGAAAAAGCTCCTAAGAATTTGGTTGATGCAGAAAGAGAAAAATTAAATAAGTATATCGATATGCGTGATAAATTATTAGTTCAAATTAAAGACTTAAAAGGATAATATATAATGTCTTAATTCATTAGTGTTTGACTGATAATGAAAAGTATTTATTCCGAACCTTGCAGCAGCTGCAAGGTTCGTTTTCATATCATCGATAAAAATACATTCGTTTGCTATTAAGTTATATTTATTGAGAATATATTCATAAATTTTTGGGTCGGGTTTGACCATTTTTATTGGTGCAGAGTAAACTATGCCGTCAAATTCCTTAAAAATAGGAAATTTATAATCATTATTTATAAAATGCCTTGTCATATTAGACAAAATATAAAGTTTATATCCTTTTTGTTTAAGTTCTTGTATTAAAGAGATAATTCCTTCGCTATATCGCATATAATATTCCCAGTTATTAAGAATAGATAATGCATATTTAGAAAGGTAGTCGGGAAGTGAACGCTTAACGTTATCGTTATATTCTTCAAGAGTAAGTCCATCTTCATCAAGAAGTTCCCAATTTTCAAAAGTTTTTTCTTTTAAAAGGTCATATTCTTTGCCGTTATAAAAATGTTTAAGTAAAAAATCACGATTAAATTGTAAAATTACATTGCCAATATCAAATATTATATTTTTTATCATTAGTCACCAAAAATGTTAGTTTTAAGTTTATTGTAATTATTTTATAAGACTAGTCGAAAAATGTCAATTTATTTTAATAAATAGTCTAAAGTTGCTAGTTGTTCTTTTATTATATTGACTTTTTTTAAGTTATGTATTATTATATAATAGATTGGTAATAATATATTATAGACATTAGTATTTATATAATGTAGTGATAATATATTAGGAGATAATTATGAGTAGAAGAAATGAAAATTGGCGCAAGAGCATGTCGCTAAGAATTGATTACAATAATATGATGTCAAAATATGTGGGTAATGAACAAGGTTTTGATGATAATATTTTTGTAAAGAATAAAAATAATATTGAAAGCGCATATTCACAAGTTGCTAATTCTCGTGGCAAGGGAATGATGGGGTGGACCGAACTTCCTTACAACCAAAACTATGTAGTAGAAGATATTTTGCAAACTGCAAAAAACATAAGAAAAAAATTTGATAATTTTGTTGTGCTTGGTATTGGTGGCTCTGCATTAGGCCCGATTGCAGTATTTCAAGCACTTTGCCATTTAAGACATAATGAACTTCCAAAATCAAAACGCAAAGCACCAAAACTTTTTATCGAAGACAATGTTGACCCAGAGCGTATGCAGGCATTATTCGACGTTATTGACCTCGATAGAACGGTTTTCAATGTGATTACAAAAAGTGGCGCTACAAGCGAAACAATGGCTCAATATTTGATTATAATGAACCTACTTAAGCAAAAATATGGTGATAAAGCAAGCGAGCATATGATTGCAACAACCTCTTCTGGTTCGGGAAGTTTAATAAAAATAGCAAAGATAGAGGGACTAAAAACTTTTTATATTCCAGATGGTGTTGGGGGAAGGTTTTCTGAACTTTGTCCTGTAGGCTTGTTACCTGCGGCAGTAGTTGGTATTGATATTAAAGAACTTCTTGCTGGCGCAAAATATATGGATAAACTTTGCCTGAATAAAAATGTTAGAAAAAATCCAGCACTTTTAAGCGCTCTTTTGCAAGTTTTAGCAATGAGAAATGGAAAAAACATATCTGTTATGATGCCGTATGCAGATAGTTTAAAATACGTTGCCGATTGGTATTGTCAACTTTGGGGAGAAAGTCTTGGAAAGGCTATAGATAATAATGGTGATTATGTATATACAGGTCAGACGCCTGTAAAAGCATTAGGTGTTACCGACCAACACTCTCAAATGCAACTTTATAGAGAAGGACCATTTGATAAGGTTATAACAATAATAGGTGTTGATAATTATCGTACAGATATTGAAATTAGCAAAGGCTGTGAAGATATTAGTGATGTTAACTTCTTGTGTGGACACACGCTAAGCGAACTTATGAAAACCGAAAGAATGTCTGCAGAATATGCATTAACAATTGCAAAAAGGCAAAATTATACAATACATCTGCCAGAAGTTAATGCGTTTACTATTGGCGAACTTTTATATATGTTTGAAATGCAAACAGCATATGCTGGAGCAATGTTAAATATTGATGCATATAATCAGCCGGGTGTAGAAGGTGGTAAAAATGCTACCTATGCAATTTTTGGCAAAAAAGGTTATGAACAAACAAAAAAGCAAATGGATAATGCACCAAATAAAGACTCAAATTATATTTGTTAAACTTCTAAATGAAAGTTAAAACAAATAAAATAAAACTTAATAAATCAAATTTACCACTCTATTTATTTCATCAAGGAACAAATTATAATGTTTATGAATATTTAGGTGCACATTTTACCAAAAAAAATGGAATAAAAGGTGTTATATTTAGGGTGTGGGCGCCAAACGCAACAGAAGTTTCTGTTGTTGGCGAATTTAATGATTGGAACAAAAGCAAAAACGTCATGAAGAGAATTTCTCTAAGTGGCGTTTTTGAACTTTTTATACCTAATTTAAAGCAGTATGATATGTACAAGTATGCAATTACAAATGGTGAAACCGTATTTAAGGCAGACCCTTACGCATTTCATAGTCAAACGCCACCAGAAACAGCCTCAAAAATTTACGATTTAGATGGATATTGTTGGAAAGATGCTGATTTTATTAAAAATAAAACCACATCATACGACAAGCCAATGAATATTTATGAAGTAAATTTAGGCTCTTGGAAGAAAAATGCTGATGGCAGTTATTATAGTTATCAGCAATTAAAGAAAAGTTTAGTTGAATATGTTGTTGATATGGGCTATACTCACGTTGAATTTATGCCTGTTTTTGAATATCCGTTTGATGGTTCTTGGGGATATCAAGTTACAGGTTACTATTCAATTTCTTCAAGGTTTGGCACGCCAAAAGATTTTATGGAACTTATTGATGAGTTTCATAAATATAAAATTTCAGTAATTTTAGATTGGGTGCCTGCGCATTTTCCAAAAGATTTATTTGGATTATATATGTTTGACGGGTCGCATTGCTATGAAAGTGAAATTCCATCACGAAAAGAGCATAAAACGTGGGGAACACATATTTTTGATTGGGGAAAAAATGAAGTACAAAGTTTTTTAGTATCTAATGCAATATTTTTATTTGATAAATTTCATATTGATGGACTTAGAGTAGATGCTGTTGCATCAATGCTATATTTGGATTATGATAGAAAAAATGGTGAGTGGATGGCTAATAAATATGGTGGAAATTACAATTTAGAAGCAATATCATTCTTTCAAAAATTAAACACTGAAGTATTTAAGAGATATCCTTATTCTCTTATGATTGCTGAAGAATCAACAGCATTTCCATTGGTTACAAAACCTGTTTATATGGGTGGGCTTGGGTTTAATTACAAATGGAATATGGGTTGGATGAACGACTCACTTTCATATTTAAGTTGTGACCCGTATTTTAGGAGAGAAAACCATAATAAACTAACTTTTTCAATGTATTATGCTTTTAGTGAAAACTTTGTCTTGCCAATTTCGCATGATGAAGTTGTGCATGGCAAAAAATCACTTATTGATAAGGCATTTGGTGATATTGAAACTAAGTTTTCATCACTTAGGACATTTATGCTATATATGATGGCACACCCAGGAAAGAAACTTTCATTTATGGGCAATGAATATGGGCAGTTTAGAGAGTGGGATTATCAAAATGGGCTTGAATTTTTTATGCTTAATTTTGACTTGCACAAAAAATTAAAATTATTTAATAAAAAATTGAACATAATATACAAAGAAAATTCTCCATTATATCAAATAGAAGATAGTTGGCAAGGTTTTGAGTGGATTGCTGTTAACGAAAGTGAAAATAATGTTTATTCTTTTATGAGAAAGGACAAAAGAGACAATAAAATAATCGTTATATTAAATTTTTCATCAAATAATTATGATAATTATAGATTAGGTGTAGATAAAGGAAAGTATAAAATGATAATATGCACAGACCAAAAAATGTTTGGTGGAAAAGGACAAATTAAAAACAAAATTTATACTACAAGAAAACAAAAAGCACACCAAAGAGAATATTCAATTAAAATAAATTTGCCTAAGTTTACAGGTGCATATTTTGTTGAGATTAAAGGATAAGGAGATAAAAATATGATAAGAAAGAAAAAATGCATTGCAATGCTGCTTGCTGGTGGACAAGGTAGCAGATTATATTCTTTAACTACTAATATTGCAAAACCTGCCGTGTCTTTTGGTGGGAAGTATAGAATTATAGACTTTCCACTTTCTAATTGTGTAAATTCTGGTATCGATACTGTGGGTGTTTTAACACAATACCAACCACTTATATTGAATACATACATCGGAAATGGTCAGCCTTGGGACTTAGATAGAGAATTTGGTGGTGTTCATACTTTGCCACCATATCAAGGCAAAAATTCATCAGATTGGTATAAAGGAACGGCAAATGCCATTTATCAAAATTTAAGATTTATAAAACAATATGACCCAGATTATGTGTTAATTTTATCAGGCGACCATATTTACAAAATGAATTATTCAAGAATGCTGAATTATCACATATTAAATAAAGCAGACTGCACAATTGCAGCGATTAACGTACCCATTGAAGAAGCATCAAGATTTGGAGTTCTTAATACAAAAGAAGACGGCTCAATTTATGAGTTTGAAGAAAAACCCAAAAAACCAAAATCAACGCTTGCATCAATGGGTATTTATATTTTTTCAACTAAAAAATTAGAAAAATATTTAAAAGAAGATAGCAAAAATCCTAAATCATCAAATGATTTTGGCAAAGATGTACTTCCAAAAATGCTGTCTTGTGGAGAAAAGATGATGGCTTATGTCTTTGATGGGTATTGGAAAGATGTTGGAACAATAGAATCCTTATATGAAGCGAATATGGACCTTTTAGGAGATAGTCCTAAGTTTGATGTGACAGATTCTGCTTGGAAAATTCAATCAAGAAGTCCACTTGCACCACCACATTATATAGGAAAAGTGGCAAAAACTTTTAATAGTATAATTATGTCAGGTTGTGAAATTTATGGCGAAGTTGAAAACTCTATAATTTCAAGTAATGTAATTATAAAAAAGGGTGCGGTAATTAAAAATAGCATCATTATGGGCGATGTAATAATAAACGAAGACGCTGTAGTAGATTATTCAATTATTGATGAGTGTGCAAACATAGGTAAAAATGTAAAAATTGGCGAAAATAAAGAAAGTGATAAAGGTATTACGCTTATTGGTAGAAACCTTGTAATCAAAGATAATTGTATTATTGAAGGTGGAAAAATAGTAGATAAAGATATGCAAGGGGGCACTTTATAAAATGAAAGCAGTTGGTATAATATTTTCAAATATACACGATAACAACGTGCCTGAACTTGCAAGACTTAGAACACTTGGTTCAATTCCTTTTGGGGGAAGGTATAGGCTTATAGATTTTCCACTTTCAAACATGGTAAATTCAGGGATTGATACTGTTGGTATTATTACAAAAAGTAATTATCAGTCGCTTATGGACCATGTTGGAAGTGGCAAAGATTGGGATTTGGCAAGAAAAGATGGAGGAGTGATAATTCTTCCACCTTATGGCAACGTAGAAAGTAGCAATCTTTACGAATCAAGATTAGAAGCATTAAAAGGAGTTATAAATTTTTTGTTTAGGGCAGATGAAGAATTTGTTGTTATGACAGATTGTGATACTGTGTGTAGAATAAACTTTAATGAAGTTATAGAACATCATATAAGAAATCACGCAGATATAACTCTTATATATAAACGATTAAATGATAATGAATATTATAATAAAAATACAACCTTTCTTAATATAAAAAATAAAAGGATTATTGGCGTTAAATATCAAAATCAAGAAATAGGCGAAAAATATCAAAATGTATTTACAAATATGTTCGTTCTAAAAAAATCTTTATTACAAAATATTGTAATGGATAGTATTTCGCATAATAAAAGGCACTTTATGTCAGACATAATCGCATCTAATTTAGATAGTTTAAAAGTAATTGGGTATGAACATAAAGGTTTTTTTGCAGGTATAACATCTTTAAAAGCATATTATGACAGCAATATGAAAATGCTAGACACAAAAAATAGAGAAGAAGTGTTTGGAGATAGAAGTGTTTTTACTAAAATTCTAGATTCTGCACCAACAAAATATGGAAGTAGTGCAATTGTAAAAAACTCTATGATTGCCGATGGTTGCACTATAGAAGGAGAAGTTGAAAATAGCATTATATTTAGAAATGTTAAGGTGGCTAGGGGCGCAAAAATAAAAAATAGTATCATTATGCAAAATACTGTTTTAGGCGAAAACTCAACGCTAAACTGTATAATAACTGATAAAAATGTTGTTATAAAAGATAGAAAAATTTTGTCGGGCAGTAAGAATCATCCATTTTATATCAGCAAGGGCATTATGATTTAGGAGGAACAAGATGAAAGTAAATTATAATATGAAATCAAAGCAAAAGAAAGAGGACTCAGTTGTTATTCCAGAAATTAAAATAACAAAAAGAAAAAGAATAATATTTTTAGGCTCTGAAGCAACGCCTTTTATTGCAACAGGTGGCCTTGCTGATGTTTTAGGCTCACTTCCAAAAGAACTTGCTAAAAATAAAAGTTTGGATATAAGTGTGATATTACCTTTATATAGTTCTATTTGTACTGAACATAGGGTAAATTTTAAGTTTTTAACAAGTTTTAATGTATCACTCTCATGGCGCTATCAATATGTTGGAGTATTTTTTTATAAGTATGAAGGGGTAAATTTTTATTTTATTGATAACGAATATTATTTTAAGAGAGAAGGTAGTATTTATGGTCAGTATGATGATGGCGAAAGGTTTGCCTTTTTTTCTAAAGCATCACTCGATACTATTTCAAGATTAGATATATATCCCGATATTTTGCATTGTAACGATTGGCAAACAGCATCTGCGATTATTTATCTAAAAGGCATGTATTATGAAGATGAGAAATTTCGCAGAATTAAAACGATTTTTACAATACACAATATTGAATATCAAGGCAAGTTTGGTATGCATACTTATGATGACTTGTTCGGTTTCATACCAAATATAAAAAACTATATTGAGTATAACGGCTGTATAAATATCATGAAAGGAGCAATTGAAATGACCGATTTAGTTTCAACAGTAAGTCCTACTTATGCTGAAGAAATTAAATATGAGTATTATGCACACGGATTAGAAAAAATAATAAATAGAAATTCGCAAAAACTTTGTGGAATACTCAATGGTATTGATTTTGATTATTACAATCCAGAAAGTGACAAATGTTTGTTTAAAAACTATTCTTTTAGTGACTTAAATGGAAAGGCAGTTTGCAAAAAAGAACTTCAAAAGATGTTATCACTTCCTGTAAGAGAAGATGTGCCGATAATTGCAATAATTTCAAGGCTTGTATCACATAAAGGATTAGATTTAATCACTCAAGTTTTAGAAAGTCTATTAAGTCAAGATGTTCAAGTTATAGTTTTAGGTAAGGGTGAAACTTCTTATGAAAACTATTTTACGCACATTTCACATATTTACCAAGGAAAATGTATGGCAATTATTGCATATAATCAAGATTTATCTAGAAAAATATATTCTGGCGCAGACATGTTCTTAATGCCATCGAAAAGCGAACCTTGTGGACTTGCCCAAATGATTGCTAGTAGATACGGAACTATTCCTATCGTAAGAGAAACGGGTGGCTTAAATGATAGTATTAAAGCCTACACGGGTAATAGTGGTAATGGTTTCACTTTTAAGAACTATAATGCACATGATATGCTTTATGTATTAAATCAAGCAATAAAAACATTTTATGATAAAAAAGCATGGACAGATGTTCAAAAAAGGGCTATGACAACAGATTTTTCTTGGAAAAATCAAGCAGAAAAATATTTAGAGTTATATAGTAAATGTTTTTAGGAGAATTAAATGAAGTCTATGACAGAAAAAGATGCATCGAGCCTTATAAAAAGTAAACTTTCAAGGTATTTTGGAATTTTACCAAATGAAGCAACAAAAGAACAAATCTATAAATCAGTTGTTATGTGCATAAGGGATATTCTTTTAGAAAAAAGAAGTGCTTTTAACAAGGAATATAGGTCACAAAACGGCAAAAGAGTTTATTATCTTTGTATGGAATTTTTGCTTGGTCAGTCGCTTAGAAACAACGCATATAACTTAAGTATAGAAAATGCTTTCAATAACGCTTTAATAAAAGACTTTTCTTGTTCGCTTGATGAACTATACGATTTAGAACCTGATGCAGGACTTGGAAATGGTGGTTTAGGAAGACTTGCAGCATGTTTTATGGATGCGCTTGCAAGTCAAGATTATCCAGCAATGGGTTATTCGATTAGATATGAATACGGACTATTTAAGCAAAAAATAGTTGACGGCTGGCAAATGGAACTTCCAGACATTTGGCTTCCGGGTGGAGAAGTTTGGCTTACTCAGCGTATGGATAAGACTTTTAAAATTAAGTTCGATGGGCATATTAAAGAAAATTGGACAGATAATGGACTTAAAATTGAACATTATAATGCAAAAGAAATAGAAGCCGTTGCCTATGATATGATGATTTCTGGAAAAGATAGCAAAGCCGTTTCGGTGTTAAGACTTTGGAAGGCGCAAAACATAAGGGATTTTGATATGAAAACCTTTTCTCAAGGCGATTATATTCGAAGTATGCAAGAAGATAATTTTGCAGACTTGATTTCAAAAGTTTTATATCCATCAGATAATCATTTTGAAGGAAAATCTTTAAGATTAAAGCAACAATATTTACTTGTTTCGGCAACACTTCAAGACATAATTTCCGACCATATTATTGAATATGGTTCGCTTTATTCTTTGCCTGAAAAAGCATCGATACACATAAATGATACGCACCCAGCGCTTTGTATTCCAGAATTTATGAGATTACTAATTGATGAACATAATTTTAGTTGGGAAGATGCGTGGGATATCGTAACAAAAACTATTGCATATACGAATCATACAGTTATGAGCGAAGCGTTAGAAAAATGGAACGAAGACCTAATTGCAAGAAGATTGCCACGAATTCATATGATTCTAAAAGAAATTAACGAGCGATTTTGTGCTGAAATATGGCAAAAATATCCGGGGAACTGGGAAAAAATTGACCGAATGAGTATATTTTCACATGGTGAGATAAAGATGGCAAACTTGTCGGTTATTGCATCTCATACGGTAAACGGAGTTTCTGCACTTCATAGTGATATTATTAAAAATAGTATTTTTAAGGACTTTTATGATGTTTATCCACACAAGTTTATAAATATTACAAATGGAATTGCACATAGGCGTTGGCTTTGCCAATCAAATAAAGAACTTTGTGATTTGCTGAACGATTGCATTGGTAATGGTTACGTTATGGATGCATTAAAACTTGCTGATTTAAAAAAGTATGAAAATGACACAAGCGTTCTTAATCGATTAAATGAAATAAAATATATTAAGAAAAAGCAGTTTTGTGAATATATAAAGAAAAAACAATCAATTATTATAGACCCAACTAGTATATTTGACGTTCAAGCAAAGCGTATGCACGAATATAAAAGGCAACTTCTTAATGCATTATATATAATTTCGCTTTATAATGACTTAAAAGAAAATCCAAGCCTTAATATCAAACCAAAAACCTTTATTTTTGGAGCAAAAGCAGCACCAGGGTATTATTTTGCAAAACAAATAATTAAACTTATTTGTTCTATAAGTAAAGATATTGAAAAGCACCCTAAAATCAGAGAAAAATTAAGGGTTATATATTTAGAAGATTATTCGGTATCAATGGCAGAAAAACTTATGCCAGCAACCGAAATAAGCGAGCAAATATCTCAAGCAGGCAAAGAAGCAAGTGGCACAGGAAACATGAAGTTTATGATAAATGGTGCATTAACTATTGGCACACTTGACGGGGCAAACGTTGAAATGCAAATGGCGTGTGGTAGAGATAATATTTTTATCTTTGGCTTGACGGCAGAAGAAGTTGAAAGGGAGTGGTTGCAAGGCTATAATTCTTCACTTTATTATGCAAATAATAAAAGGTTGGAAAAGGTTATAAATGCATTAAATATTGGCTTTAATGGACAAAGTTTTAGTGAGATTGCAAATTATCTTCTTACAGCAAGCCCTGTTGCAGACCCTTATATGTGCCTTGCTGATTTTGGTGCATATTATGATGTGCACAAAATTGTTGATGAAGTTTACACTAATAGATTAGATTGGGCAAAGAAAAGTCTAAATAATATTGCTTCGGCTGGTATTTTTGCAAGCGATAGAAGTATAAAAGAATATGCTGAAAAAGTTTGGGGACTTAAAAGAATTAAATAAATGATATATAATCCACTTGACACATTTTACAAAAGCCAAATAGGTGCAATTAAAGAAAATAGTAAAATTACTTTTAGAGTTAAAGGCAACTTTAACTCTTGTGTTTTTTGCATTAAAAAAGATGGCTTTGAATATAAAAGTTATCAAATGCAAAAAAAAGAAAACTATTTCGAAGTTAGCACTAAGTTAACTAGTGGGCTATATTTTTATTATTTTGACCTAAAAAATGGCGAATATATTTCAAATAGTTATGAAAATATTGGTGTTGTTGCAAGAGCAATACAAGATTTTCAACTTACGGTATACGACATTGAATATGAAGTTCCATCTTGGCTATCTGGTGGAATAATTTATCAAATTTTCCCAGATAGATTTTATAGATATGAAAAAGAAAAAAATGTGCCTAGTTATAAGGTTTTGCATAAAGATTGGAAGGAAAAACCTGTTTTTATGCCAAATGAACAAGGCGAAATATTAAACAATGATTTTTTTGGTGGTGACCTTAAAGGAATAACAAAAAAATTAGATTATATTAAGAGTTTAGGTGTTAATGCTATTTATCTTAATCCGATATTTAAGGCGTATTCTAACCATAGATACGATACGGGCGATTATATGCATGTTGATGAACTGCTTGGCACAGAGAGCGATTTAATAACACTTATAGACAAGGCAAAAGAGTATGGGATTAAAATTGTTTTAGATGGTGTTTTTAATCATACAGGGATTGACAGTTTATATTTTAATGTTTATAATAGATATGATAGTTTAGGAGCGAGTCAAAGTAAAGATTCAAAGTATTATAATTGGTATAATTTTAATAATTTCCCTAACGATTATGGATGTTGGTGGGGGATTAAAACTTTGCCGACAATAAACAAGGAAAACCAAGATTATATAGACTTTATAACGGGTGAAAATGGCGTAATTGACCATTACACAAAACTTGGTGTTAGTGGATGGCGACTTGATGTAGTTGATGAACTTCCTTCAAATTTTGTAAAAAATATTAGAAAGGCTGTAAAAAAAGCAAATAAAAATGCTATAATTATTGGCGAAGTTTGGGAAGACGCTTCAAATAAAATTTCCTATGGAAAAAGAAGGGAATATTTTCAAGGAAAAGAACTTGATAGTGTGATGAATTATCCACTAAAAAATGCTATAATCGAGTTTGTTTTGAGTGGAAATACCAACCAATTAACTCATACAATTTGTCAGCAAATTGACCATTATCCACAATCGGTTTTGCACTCGCTTATGAATATTTTATCCACACACGATACTGCTAGAATTTTAAGCGTGTTATGTGGCGAAAACATCGATGGAAAAGACAAAATAGAACTGTCAAAAATCAAGATTTTGCCTGATAAAATGAAAGATGCTATATTTAGGCTAAAAGTTGCGACCTTATTACAATTTACACTCTGTGGAGTGCCATCGATTTATTATGGCGATGAAGTTGGTATGGAAGGATTTTTTGACCCATTAAATAGATGTCCTTATCCTTGGGGCGATGAAAACTTGGAGATTTTAGAGTGGTATAAGTTTTTATCAAAGCTTAGAAAAAGACTTTCAGCATTTAAAAAAGGCGAATTTAATAGTGTTTATAACGATAATGGTGTGTTAATATATAAAAGAATAGATGAACTAAGTCAAGTTTTAATTTGTGTTAACATATCACAGAATACTTATGATTTTAAGTTTAATGGCAACTTAAAAGAACTAATTTCAAATAAGATATATTCAAACGAATATGTGTTAAATAAAAAAACTATAGCAATATTTATTAAAAACTAAGGAAAAAACAATTATGAAAAGTTTTGCAAGTCAAGAATATTATGATTTAACGCTTAAATTAACAGAAGAATTATGTAAAATACCAGCGCCATCTGGCTTGGAAGATAAAAGAGCCGAATATATAAAAAATTATTTGTATGATATTGGTTATAAAAACGCTTATATCGACAGTGCGAAAAACGTTATTTGGGATATAAAAGGAAATAATAACACATATTCATTATTTATGGCGCATACAGACACGGTTTTTCCTGATTTAGAGCCACTTCCATATATTGATGATGGCGAACTTATCAAATGCCCAGGCGTTTGTGATGATACGGTTTGTGTTGCAATGATTCTTGCTTTTTGTAAATATCTAAAAGACATTGATTTTAAGGCTGAAAAATCCGTTCTATTCTCTGCAAATGCGTGTGAAGAAGGACTTGGCGACCTAAAAGGGTGCAAACAAATATTTAAGGATTTTGCAAGTAAAATAGATGTTATGTTTACTTTAGATGGTGGCTATAATCATATTGTAAACAAAAGCGTAGGCTCTCATAGATATAAAGTAACTTGCCAAACAAAAGGTGGCCATTCTTATGGTGCTTTTGGAAGGACAAATGCTATTGCTGTTTTGTCAAACCTAGTTAATGAAATTTATAAAATTAAAGTTCCACAAAAAGAAGGGGCTAAAACAACATACAATGTTGGAATGATTAGTGGTGGAA
This sequence comes from Clostridiales bacterium, assembly GCA_015069465.1. Lineage (GTDB taxonomy): Bacteria > Bacillota > Clostridia > Christensenellales > Borkfalkiaceae > UBA1259. The sequence continues at coordinate 84,157 of SVIO01000001.1, forward strand.
CATCTGTGAATACAATTGCACAAAGTGCTGAATTGCTCTGTGAATATAGGTCAGATGATAACGAGTGCTTGAACATTATGAAAGAAAAGTTTAACCTAATTTTTGAGCAAGTTAAGAATGATTATCCTGATGTAACTATTGACATTGAACTTGTAGGTAATAGACCAGGTATGGGTAATGTTGATAAAGAAAAATTAGATAAATTATCAAAAATGGTTGTTGAAATTCAAGAAAAACACGCTAAAACTGAAGTTAAAGAAAGTTCCGGCTCAACAGACTGCAATATTCCACACTCAATGGGAATTCCTGCTATATGCGTAGGTGTTTATAAAGGGGCAGGCGTACATACAAGAGAAGAATATTTAGTTAAAGAGTCTATAAAAATTGGCTTAAACGTGCTAAATGATTTATTTTATAGTGTTTCAAAGTAAAATTTAGCCTAATTTTTAGAAATTAGCATAAATAGTTGACACTTTTATTAAAAGGTGCTATTATAAAGAAAAAGAATATAAACCGATGAAGTAAAGTAGTAGATTTTGCAGAAGTTTTTAGAGAGATTGTGGTCGGTGTAAACAATTAGCAGAGCAATTTTGAATGGATTACTGAGGGTGGCAATGAACAAAAAAGTAGTTGCTGACGCAAAAAGCCAAGCGTTAAAGTGGCAGGGCATTATTGTGCTCGAAAGAGACAAAGTTTTAGACTTTGTGAAAGTGGGTGGCAACACGGATATATTCGTCCCATAGAATATTCCGTGTTTTTTATTTTAAATAAGGAGAAATAATTATGCTAGAAAAAGTTATTCCAACAAAAATTTATCTTCAAGAAAGTGAACTACCTAAAAGTTGGTATAATATAAACGCTGTTATGAAAGATAAGCATGCTCCAGCGCTTAATCCTATAACAAAAAAACCTGTTACATTTGAAGAACTAAGCCAAATTTTGTGTGATGAACTTGCTAAGCAAGAATTAAACATGACCGATGAATATATCCCTATTCCTGAAGAAGTTCAAGAATTTTATAAAATGGTTCGTCCATCACCATTAACTAGGGCATATTTTTTAGAAAAAGTGCTTGATACTCCTGCTGAAATTTATTATAAATTTGAAGGAAACAATACATCTGGTTCGCATAAATTAAATTCTGCAATTGCTCAGGCTTATTATGCTAAAAAACAAGGTTTAACAAGTCTTACAACCGAAACAGGTGCAGGACAATGGGGAACAGCCCTTTCTATGGCATGTGCATTTTATGGACTTGATTTAACTGTTTATATGGTAAAGAGCAGTGCTGAACAAAAACCATTTAGAAAAGCAATTATCGAAACATATGGTGGAAAGGTTATCCCAAGCCCATCAAACACAACAAAAGTTGGTAGGGAAATTTTGGAGGCGTTCCCAAACACGGGTGGCTCGCTTGGTTGTGCCGTTTCTGAAGCAACAGAAAAAGCATTAAACACACCAAACTGCAGATATGTTTTAGGTAGCGTTCAAGACCATGTAATTTTGCATCAATCTATTATCGGTTTAGAAACTAAGGTAGCACTTGATAAATACGGCATTGAACCTGATATGTTTATTAGTTGTGTTGGTGGTGGTTCTAACTTTGGTGGTTTTATCGCCCCATTTGTTAAAGATAAAATTGAAGGTAAGGCAAAATATAAAATTATCGGTGTTGAGCCAGCATCTTGCCCGTCAATGACAAGGGGTAAATATGCTTATGACTTTGGTGATACAGGTAAAATTACACCACTTCTTAAAATGTGCACACTTGGTAGTGGGTTTATGCCATCAACGAACCATGCTGGTGGACTTAGATATCACGGCATGAACCCAATCGTGTCTAAACTTTATCACGATGGATATATTGATGCTGTTGCTGTTGAACAAACTAAGGTATTTGAAGCGGCAGTAATGTTTGCAAAATCTGAAGGCATACTTCCAGCACCAGAATCATCACATACCATTAGAGAAGTTGTTGACCAAGCATTAAAGTGCAAAGAAACTGGCGAAAAGAAAACAATTGTATTCTGTTTGACAGGAACGGGCTTTTTTGACCTTGCAGCATATTCAGCATATAACAACAATACTATGTCTGATTATATTCCAACAGATGCTGAACTTCAAAAAGGTTTTGATACTTTGCCAAAAATTGACTAATTTAATTATTTTGTAATTATTACTTGCAATATTAGAATAAATATATTATAATAGTATTATAAATTTATTGGAGGATACATTGATGGCAGTAGCAGATAAGGTTATAGAACTTATTTCTAAACAACTCAATAGACCTGCTGAAGAAATCACTTTAGACAAAGAAATTGTTAAAGATTTAGGAGCAGATTCTTTAGACGTTGTTGAAATGCTTATGAGTTTAGAAGAAGAATTTGAAATTTCAGTTCCAGAAGAAGACGCAGTTAATATTAAAACTGTTGGCGATATCGTTAATCTCATTGAACAAAGTAAATAGTCCTTAAACTAAAATCAAATTTAATTTAATAAAAAGAAGCCATTTTTATAAAATGGCTTCTTTTTTTGCTAATAAAATATTTAGTTTTTAAGTTTATTTAACTTTCTTTTTAGAAAGGTCAAGATTCTTAAATAGTTTTTGTAATATAAATGCTAATGGTATATCGGCAAGAACAACAAGCGTAATTATAATTAAATTAATATAATACTTGCTTAGTGGAAGAAGTTTTGCAAGTGTAATATAACTTCCTAAATCAGTTGTCATTGCAAGGCTTGATATAATTAAAATTATAATAAGGTTTGAAAAGAAAACAATAGAACGATATTTGTTTAATGGTTTGCAGGTGATAAATAGGTTTATAACGCCAGCAAAAGTTAAAACATATATTCCCATTGTATCATAAATTTCTTTGTTTAAGGTTGGATTAGGCATTCTAAATAGTTCGATAATAAACACACTTAAAACCATAAGTAAAGCACTAGGAAGTGACTTTTTAATAATGTAACTTATAAAATGTCCATCAACTCTAGAATCGTTTGGTTGGAATGATAAGAAAAATGATGGAATACCAATTATAAATACTTCAAACATTATCATATTTGAAAGGGTGTAAGGGTAGGTATTCATGTAAGGCAAGCACAATGTAATTATTCCCCAAAGCATGGTAAATAGTGTTTTCATTAAAAATAATGATGCTGAACTTTGAACATTATTTATAACTCTTCTGCCTTCATGAACAACTTTTGGCATTGAATTGAAGTTATTGTCAAGAAGAACTAAGTGCGAAACGTTTCTTGCTGCATCGCTACCAGATGCCACGGAAACAGCACAATCTGCCTCTTTTAGTGCTAAAATGTCATTTACACCGTCGCCCGTCATTGCAGTAACGTGCCCAGCGCTCTTTAATGCTTTAACTAAGATTGCCTTTTGTTCAGGTGACACTCTTCCAAACACTGTATACTTATTTGCAACATCAAAAACTTGCTCGTCTGTTAGACCTTCTAAACTGATATATTTATCAGCATTTTCAATGCCAACTCTCTTTGAAACTTCAGCAACTGTCATTGCATTGTCGCCAGAAATAACTTTAATTTGAACATTGTTATCCTTAAACCACTGAATTGTTGAAATTGCATCTTCTCTAACATTGTCTGCTATAATAATAAGCGAAATCGCCTTAAAATCATTAGGGATTTGGTCTTCAGTTATTGGGGAATTAGATTTTGCAAAAACTAATACTCTAAGACCTTTTTTGGTATAACTATTTATTTTGTCTTCATATATATCTAATTCTGCTTTATCAAGCACGAACTCTGGTGCTCCAAACGAAAAGGTGCCGATTTTATCGAAACTAACGGCCGATAGTTTTCTTTTTGAACTAAATGGCATTGTTTGTATAGGTGTAAAATGACTTTGCTCGCCAAAATAATTAAGCATTGCTATTGCCGTTTGGTTGTTGTCTTGAAGGGCGTTCAACATTGAACTTACAATAGGCTTAATATCTAAATTATCATCTGTGAGGTTGTCAATGTTAATAACGGTCATTTTTCCATCAGTAATTGTTCCTGTTTTGTCAAAGCATATTGTGTCAACACGAGCAAGCATTTCTAAAGAGTATAAGTCTTGAACCAAGGTCTTATGCTTTGCAAGTTTAATAATACCCACAGCAAGTGCAACGCTAGTAAGTAAAAACATGCCAGCAGGAATCATTCCAATAACTATTGTTGAAGTGCCTAGAATTGAAGCAGGGAGACTTGCGCCCTTAATAAGAATACTTCTTAAAATTGATGCTGTTGCAATAGGAACGATTATGCAACTTATAACTTTAATAATAAGTTTTAATGAACTCATTATTTCAGATTGTGGCTTTTTATACGCTTTTGCCTTTTCTGAAAGAGTTTCAACATAATTATCTTTACCAACTTTTATTGCTTGGACAGTGCAAATACCACTCGTTATAAAACTACCTGCTAGCAAGGTGTCGCCAACGCTTTTCTTAACGGCAACCGATTCGCCTGTTAATAGAGATTCATTAACTTCAATGTCGCCTTTTAATATTTTGCAGTCGGTTGGGATTTGGTTGCCAATTCCAAGCAAAATTATATCATCTAGAACGATATCTGATGACATAATTTCAATAGTTTGTCCATTTCTAATTACTTTAACTGTTTTACTAGCAACTAATGAAAGTTTGTCAATGCACCTTTTTGCTCTAATTTCTTGAATAATACCAATTGAAATATTTGCAATATAAAAGAATACAAAAAAGAAATTTCCAAGTGTTGCGCCACTTAATAGTAGGGCAATAAAAACGATTAAACCTAATAGGTTGAAAAAAGTGCATACATTGTTTACAAAAATATTTATGTAAGATTTAGAATACTTTTGTTTAACCTTGTTAACTAATCCGTTTTCGTATCTTTCGCTAACTTCTATATCATTAAGCCCTAACTCAATGTTAGGGCTTAATCTATCTATATTTTTTGTTAAAGTGTTGTTATTTGCCATATTTACACCTTTATACTAAAATTTATACAATAATATTTACCAAGCGTTTAGGAACAACGATAAGTTTTTTAATTGTCTTATCTTGTAATTCTTGTGCTAATTTTTCATCAGCATATATAATTTCTTTAATTGTATCTTGGTCTGCATCGTTTGGAATCATTATTTTAGCACGCATTTTGCTGTTGATTTGAACTGCAACTTCAACTTGGTCTAAAACGAGTGCACTTTCATCACAAACAGGGTATTTTGCATTGAAAATAGACGTTTTACTGCCAAGCATTTCCCAAATTTCTTCAGCAAAGTGTGGTGCACAAGGTGCAAGTAATAGGATAAGTGACTTAAAGCAATCTTTAAATACATTTACATTTATTTGTTCTAATGTGTCGTATTTAGAAAGAGCATTTAAAAGTTCCATTAAACGAGCAACTGATGTGTTAAATGAGAATTGTTCCATATCTCTATCAACGTTTTTAATTGCGTAGTTTGTTGCATATAAAAGGTCTTTTTCTTCTTTACCAATTGCGCTATCTTTGTTTGGTTGAAGGTTGATGAGTTTGTTAGCAAGTCTTTCAATCCTATCTAAGAACTTAGTAATTGCTTTAATACCATCATCGTTCCAAGGACCACCTTCAGTGTAAGAAAAACCGAACATTAAGTATAATCTTAAAATGTCAGAGCCAAATTCTTGAACGTATGGGTCAGGGGCGATAACATTGCCTTTAGACTTGCTCATTCTTTGTCCATCAGGTCCTAAAATTACGCCTTGGTGAACTAAAGATTTAAATGGTTCATCAAAGTTTAGATATCCCATATCTCTAAGTGCCTTAGTGATAAAACGAGCATAAAGTAGGTGCATACAAGCGTGTTCAGCACCACCAACATATTTATCAACAGGAAGCATTTTGTTGATGATTTCAGGGTTAAATGGCTCTTTTGAGTTTTGTGCATCTGGGTATCTTAAGTAATACCAACTTGAGCAAACGAATGTGTCAAGCGTATCAGAATCACGTTTTGCAGGTGCGCCACAAATAGGGCAAACGGTATTTATAAAACCATCGTGTTTTGCAAGTGGAGATTCTCCATCTGGCTTAAATTCAACATCGTATGGTAATTTAACAGGCAGTTGGTCATAAGGAACAGGAACTGTGCCACATTTTTCACAATGGATAATAGGAATAGGCGCACCCCAATAACGCTGACGAGAAACCAACCAGTCACGAAGTCTATAGTTAGTTTTATGTTCAGCCTTTCCTTGTTTAACAAGTTCATTTATTATTGCCTTTCTTGCTTCTTCGCTTGACAAACCATCAAAACCAGGGCTATTCATAACGATTCCATCTTCAGTAAATGGAAGGTCATCAGCACAATTTGAGCCTTTAATAACACGGGTAATAGGAAGGTTGTATTTGTTTGCAAAAGCAAAATCTCTATCATCGTGAGAAGGAACGCCCATAACAGCCCCTGTACCGTATGAATATAAAACATAATCTGCAACGTAAATAGGAACGCTTTTACCATTGATAGGGTTTATTGCGTTGTGTCCAATATAAACGCCTGTTTTTTCACGAGAAGTTGATAATCTATCTATTTCGTTGCACTTTGAAGTTTCTAAAATATATTCTTCAACAACTTTCTTTTGTTTTTGAGAAGTGAGTTTTGCAACTAATGGATGTTCTGGTGCTAGAACTACATAAGAAACGCCGAAAAGTGTGTCTGCACGGGTTGTGAAAACCTTAAATTTATCGCCACTTTCAGCAGTAAATTCAATTTCGCCACCAGAAGATTTGCCAATCCAATTCTTTTGCATAAGTTTTGTTTTTTCTGGCCAGTCAAGATTGTTTAAGCCTTGTAAAAGTTCTTCTGCATAGTTGGTAATCTTAAAGAACCATTGTGTTAAATTCTTTTTAACAACAACGGATTTACATCTTTCGCACTCGCCGTTAACAACTTGTTCGTTTGCAAGAACGGTTTGACAACCAGGGCACCAGTTTACAGGTGCTTCTTTTCTATAAGCAAGTCCATTTTCGTAGAGTTTTAAAAATAGCCATTGTGTCCACTTGTAATAATCTTCGTTACAAGTCTTAATTTCGGCGCTCCAATCGAACAAAGCACCCATTTCGCTAAGTGTTTGTTCCATGTTTTCTATATTTTGCATTGTAGAATCTTTTGGGTGAATACCTGTTTTAATTGCATAGTTTTCGGCAGGTAAACCAAAAGCGTCAAAACCCATTGGTTGAAAAACTTCATATCCTTTCATTTTTTTATAGCGAACAAAACTATCAGTAGGGCCATAGTTATACCAATGTCCTAAGTGTAGTTTTGATGCTGATGGATATGAAAACATTTCTAAGCAATAATATTTTTTATCAATATTCTTTGGGTTAAAGTTGGCTATTTTATCTTTTTCCCAAATATCTTGCCATTTCTTTTCAATCTTTTTAATGTCCATAAAGTCAAATTGCCTCCATAGTATAGTTATATAAAACAAAGTAATTATATAATAATTAAATATTTAAGTCAAGAATAATTTATATAATTAAACATTATAAACAAAAAATTTTGTTAAAATTTATAGGGAAGATTTAATTTTTTTGATAATTTACAAAATAATAATGCAATATTAGCGAAACAAAACCATAAAAATAATTTAATTATATATTTTTATAAAAGTCTGTAAAATAATAGCGATTTTAATGGTCATTATGTGTGTCATAATCATATCGACTATTTTTTATTTTTCAATATAATTAACACTTGGTATATGCTAAAATTTATAGGTTTTTTTATATTAAAAAAATTAGCAATTTACCTATGAAACTACATTTATATAGTTGACTTTGTTTATTTAAAAGTATATAATATATAAGAAATTTACTTTAGGAAAGAATTATGAAAAACATAGTGCATTATTATCGCCAATACAATTATTTTTATTATTATTTTGGATAATAAACTTTTTTTGTGCGGTATAATGTAATTAACTGTATAATTTATGCCGTCACAAAATTGTGACGGCTTTTTCTTTGGAGGCTTAAATGACTGTTGCTTATATTATTTTAATTTTATATTTTTTGTCTATGGTGGCAATTACCCTTTATACAAAAAATCGCTCTAAATCAGTAAATGACTTTTTAATGGCAGGTAAAAAAGGGCTTAATGGCTGGATGAGTGCTTTTGCTTATGGCACAACATATTTTTCGGCAGTAATCTTTATCGGTTATGCAGGTAAATTTGGTCAGTCTTATCAAATGGCTGCAACTTGGATAGGTATTGGGAATGCTTTTTTAGGTGCATTATTTGCTTGGAAAGTTCTTGCAAAAAGAACAAAACTAATGACCCATAGATTAAGCACTAAAACTATGCCTGAATTTTTTGAAAAAAGATACGGTAGTAAAAATATTAAACTTTTTTCGGCTATCATAATATTTGTGTTCTTAATTCCATATTCAGTTTCGGTATATAACGGACTTAGCAACTTATTTGAAATGGTTTTTGGGATTGAAGGTTGGATAATTATGCTTGCATTAGCAGGAATAACGGCACTTTATCTATTTTTTGGTGGATATTTTGCAACGGCACTTTCGGATTTTATTCAAGGCATAATTATGCTTGTCGGCATTGTTTTAATGGTGTTGTTTTTTCTTAAAAGTGAATATGTTGAGTGGGATATTTCTTCACTTAATTGGTTTACTTTTAATAGTAAAAATCAAGTGATTTTTGGTGATACAATTTCGCTAATTTCTCTAATATTATTAACATCTTTTGGCGTTTGGGCATTGCCACAAACAATACATAAATATCATACAGTTAGAGATGATAAGGCCATAAATCAAGGTATGATTGTAAGCACTGTGTTTGCTTTAATCATTGGGTTTGGCGCATATTTTGTTGGTGGACTCAGTCAAGTTGATGGTTTTTCTAATCACTTAAATGGGGTGGCATCAGACGATGTTGTTCCAACTATGCTAAAACTTTTAGGTCAACCTTGGCTTCTTGGAATAATTGCCGTTTTAATACTTTCTGCAAGTATGTCAACGCTTTCATCTGTTTCGCTTTCAAGTGCATCGGTTGTTGCAATTGACCTTTATAAAGGTTTTATTGATAAAAAGGCACAAGATAGAAAAGTTAATATAATAATGCGTGTTTTATGTCTTGTTTTTATTGTAATTTCGGTTGTTTTAGCCGTGCTTAACGATATATATAAAATTTCGGCAATTGCTTATCTTATGGGGTTAAGTTGGGGTACGCTTGCAGGTTGTTTTATCGGCCCATATGTTTTAGGACTTGTTTGGAAAAAGGTTACAAAAAGTGCTGTTTGGGTATCGATGATTACTTCGTTAGTGTTAACAATTGTTTTAATTTTTGTGTTTGGATATATTAAGTGTGGCTATGGTGGAACATTTGGTTTAATACTTCAAAATGGTATTAACTGCTCGCCACTAATCGGCGTTATTTGTATGGCAAGTTCAATGATTTTAACATTTGTTATAAGTTTGTTTACAAAACAACTAGATAATAAAATTGTTGAAAAGGCTTTTAATGATGTAGTAGAAAATAATTAAACGCTGTAGTTTGATTTTAAGGAGATAATATGATTTGGTCAAAGGAAGAAACTCTTTCTAGGAGTGAAATTGAAAAAATTCAACTTGAAAGACTGCAAGAAACTGTAACAAGGGTTTATGAAACTGTACCTTATTATAGACAAAAAATGCAAGATAAGGGCATTGTTCCACAAGACATAAAGTCGCTAAGTGACCTTAAAAAATTGCCGTTTGTTACAAAACAGGATATGAGAGATACTTATCCTTTCGGGCTATTTGCTGTTCCAAAGAATAAACTTGTAAGAATTCACGCTTCAAGTGGTACAACGGGCAAACCAACGGTTGTAGGTTACACACAAAACGATTTGAAAGTTTGGACTGAATGCGTTTCTCGTATTGCTTGCATGGGTGGTGCAACGGCAGATGATGTTGCTCAAATATGTTTTGGTTATGGAATGTTTACCGGCGCTTTAGGACTTCATTATGGCTTAGAAAATATTGGCGCAACAATAATTCCATCATCAACTGGTAATTCAGAAAAACAAATAATGTATATGAAAGATTTTGGAACAACACTTCTTGTTGCAACTCCTTCATATGCACTTAGACTTGCTGAAGTTGCAAGAGAAATAGGCGTTGACCCAACAAAAGACTTGAATGTTAAAATAGGACTTGTTGGAAGCGAACTTTTAACCGATGCTATGCGTGAAGAAATGCATAAAGCGTGGGGCAAAGATATGCTTGTTACATCAAACTATGGCATGAGCGAACTTATGGGGCCTGGTGTTTCTGGCGAATGTGAATATCTTTGTGGTATGCACATAAATGAAGACTATTTTATTCCAGAAATTATTGACCCTGTAACTGAAGAAGTTTTACCAGCAGGTGAAAAGGGTGAACTTGTTATTACTTGTATCAAAAAGGAAGGAATTCCACTAATTAGATATAGAACAAAAGACATAACAAGACTTTTCTATGAACCTTGCAAATGTGGAAGAACTTTCTGCAGAATGGAAAACTTGTCTGGTAGAAGCGACGATATGCTTAAAATTCGTGGTGTAAATGTCTTCCCAAGTCAAATAGAAGAAGTAATACTCAGTTTTGATGAGTTAGGTCCACATTATGAAATAGTTGTTTCAAGAGAAGGTTATACCGATAAACTTGAAATTAGAGTTGAACTTACTCACTCAACCGATTCGTTTGCAGTGCTTGAAAAATTATCAAATGCTGTTAGGAATAAACTAAAGGTTATTTTAGGATTAGATGCAAAAGTTAAATTAGAATCACCAAACACACTTCAAAGGTTTGAAGGTAAAGCAAAAAGGATAAAGGATTTAAGAGGAAAATAAAATGAAAGAAAAAATTATTATGCTTGGAAATGAAGCCATTGCTCGTGGCGTGTATGAAGCAGGTGTTAAGGTTTCAAGTGCATATCCAGGAACACCAAGCACAGAGATTAGTGAATACTTATCAAAGTATAGTGAAGTTTATACTGAATGGGCACCAAATGAAAAGGTTGCAACCGAAGTTGCTTTCGGTGCATCATTTGCAGGTGTAAGAAGCCTTGCTTGTATGAAACACGTTGGTTTAAACGTTGCAAGTGACCCATTATATACATTTTCTTATACAGGCGTAAATGGTGGCGCAGTTATCGTTGTTGCAGACGACCCAGGTCTTGCAAGTTCACAAAACGAACAAGACACTCGCATGATTGCTCGTGCATCACATATTCCTGTAATCGAACCATCAGATAGTATGGAAGCCAAAGAATTTGTTAAGTTTGCATACGAATTAAGCGAAAAATACGATACTCCTGTAATTCTTAGAACAACGACAAAACTTTCTCATTCACAAAGTATTGTGGAACTCTGCGATAGGGTTGAAGTTAGTGACAAAGACTATAATCGTGACGTAAGAAAATATGTTATGATGCCAGCATCTGCTATCGGCAGACACCTTGTTGTTGAAGCAAGGGATAACAAAATTGCAGAAGACGGCTGTAATTTTCCTATAAATAAAATGCAAATTCTTGATAAGAAAATCGGCTTTATCACAAGTGGTATTGCTTATCAATATGTAAAGGAAGTTTGCCCAAAAGCAAGCGTATTAAAACTTGGTCTTGTAAACCCACTTCCTAAAAAACTTATAGAAGAATTTATAGCCCAAGTTGACACAGTTTATGTTTTTGAAGAACTTGAACCTGTTATCGAAGAACAAGTTAGGTCTTGGGGTTATGATGTAAAAGGAAAAGAACTTTTCACTCGCCAAGGCGAATATAGTGCAAACATGCTCAAAAAAGCACTTTTTGGCACAAATGACGTTGTTTTTGAAAAGAAAGACTCTCCAAATCGTCCTCCTATTCTTTGCCCAGGTTGTCCACACAGAAGCGTGTTCTCAGTATTAAATAAACTTAAAATTCACGCTGCTGGCGACATTGGTTGTTATACTTTAGGTGCTGTTGCTCCACTTGGTGTAATTGATAGCACGCTTTGTATGGGTGCAAGTATTTCAACACTTCACGGCATTGAAAAGGCAAGGGGTAAAGATTTTATTAAAAATTGGGTTGCAGTTATCGGCGATTCAACATTCCTACATACAGGTATCAACTCTTTAATCGGTTTAGTATACAACAAGGCGACAGGAACTGTTCTTATTTTAGACAATAGAACAACAGGTATGACAGGTCACCAAGAACACGCAGCAACAGGCAAAACTCTTAAAGGTGAAGATACAAATGCTATCGATTTAGAAGTTCTTTGCAAGGCTGTTGGTGTTAAAAACGTTTTAACTATTGATGCTTTTGACATTAAATCATTAGAAAAGGCTATTAAAGAAAGTGTTAATGGTGATGAACTCACAGTTATCATTGCAAAAGCACCTTGCGCACTATTAAAAGGTCAAAAATTTCCATTTAAGTGCGTGTGTGATACTGAAAAGTGTAAAAAATGTGGCATGTGCTTAAAAATAGGATGTCCAGCAATAACAAAACAAGCAGATGGAACTGTTAAAATAGATGAATCTATGTGTAATGGTTGTGGTTTGTGCAAGAGTTATTGTAAATTTGATGCTATAAACAAGGTGGAAAAATAATATGAAAGAATTAAACATAATGGTTGTAGGTGTAGGTGGACAAGGTACACTTTTGACAAGTAGAATTATAGGTAAAACAGCACTTAATGCTGGCTATGATGTAAAACTTTCTGAAGTTCACGGCATGGCTCAACGTGGTGGTAGCGTTGTAACTTTCGTTAGGTTTGGCGAAAGCGTTAACGAGCCTGTTGTCGAAGAAGGTTCAGCAGATATTTTAATCGCATTTGAAAGACTTGAAGCATATAGATATTCACATTATCTTAAAAAAGATGGCGTTATCATTGTTAATGATTGCAGAATTGACCCAATGACAGTTGTTATCGGTGCAAGTACATATCCAGAAAACATTATTGAAGAATTACAAAAAGACCATAAAGTTATTGCAATCGATGGTATGGAGATTGCTAAAAAACTTGGTAATTCTAAGGTGCTTAATTCTGTTGTATTAGGATTATCTGCAAAATACATTGGTTTTACTAAAGAAGAATGGCTTGATATCGTTAGAAAAACAGTTCCACAAAAAACCATTGAAATAAATGAAAAGGCTTTTTTAAGTGGTTATGAATTCTAGTAAATAATTGGAGATTTTTATATGTATTGGAATCAAAAAATAGAATGCATGAGCAGAGATGAACTTACAAAGTTGCAAAGTGAAAGGTTGGTTAAACTCGTTGATTATGTGTATAACAATGTTGAGTTTTATCGTAAGAAAATGCAAGCAGTTGGTTTAGTGCCACAAGATATAAAAAATATTGAAGATATAACAAAATTGCCTTTTACAACAAAAGATGATTTAAGAGACAATTATCCTTTTGGACTTTTTGCTGTTCCTGATAGCGAAATTGTTAGAGTTCACGCATCTTCTGGAACAACAGGCAAAGCAACTGTTGTTGGTTATACAAAAAATGACATTGAAACTTGGTCTGAATGCGTGGCAAGATGTATGACAATGGCTGGGGTAACAAAAAACGATATAATTCAAATTGCTTATGGCTACGGTTTATTCACAGGTGGTCTTGGCGCACATTATGGCAGTGAAAAAGTTGGTGCAATGGTTGTTCCTATGAGCACAGGTAACTCTAAAAAATTAACCACAATGATGGTTGACTTTGGGGCAACAGCGATTGCTTGCACACCATCATATTTACTTCATATCATTGAAGTTTTAGAACAAGAAGGTTTAATGGATAAAGTTAAACTTAAATATGCTATTTGTGGTGCCGAACCTTGGACTGAAAAAATGCATAAGGAAATTGAAGAAAGACTTCATGTTAGGGCACACGATATATATGGTTTAAGTGAAGTTATGGGACCTGGGGTTGCTTGTGACTGCGAATATCACAAAGGACTTCACGTTTGCGAAGACCATTTCTATCCAGAAATTCTTTCTCCAAGTACATTTAAATGGCAAAAACCAGGTAAAACGGGTGAATTAGTGTTTACAACGCTTACAAAAGAAGGTTTGCCACTAATTAGATATAGAACAAAAGACCTTACAAGCATTGATTATTCTACTTGTGAATGTGGCAGAACAAGTGCTAGAATTAGCAGGTTTAAGGGTAGAGTTGACGATATGCTTATTATCCGTGGCGTAAACGTATTCCCAAGCCAAGTTGAAGCAGCACTCGTTGACGTTAAGGAAGTTTCTCCACACTATATGATTATTGTTGACCGTGTAAATAATCTTGATACATTAGAAATTCAAGTAGAAGTAAATCCACAGTATTATACTGATGAAATTAGAGTTTTAGAAAACTTAACGAAAAAGATTTCGCATGTAATTAGTCAAGCATTGGGGCTTAATCCAAAGATTAAACTTGTTGAGCCACAAACACTTGTTAGAAGTGAAGGCAAGGCTGTTCATGTTATTGATAAAAGAAATTTATATTGATAGGAGGAAATTATGGTAGCAAAGCAATTATCGGTTTTTATCGAAAATAGACAAGGAAGGCTAGGCGAAGTTTTAAATGTATTAAAACAAAACAATGTTAATATCTTATCACTAAGTTTAGCAGATACAACAGAATATGGTTTGTTAAGACTTATTGTTAACAATCCAGAATTAGGCAAGGAAAAACTTGCAGAAGATGGTTTTTCAACAATTTTAACCGATGTTTTAGTGTTGAAAATCTCTCATCAAGCAGGCTCACTTCAACAACTTTTAAAAATTCTTTCTGATAATGATGTAAACATCGAATATATGTATGGACTTTCTATTGACGGTGAAGAAGCGTCAGTTGTTCTTAAAACATCAGATATTAAAATGGCTGAAGAAGTGCTAGGCGTTCAAGGCGTTAAAACATTATCTACAAAGGACATTGCATCACTATAATATGATTATCGATTTTCACACACATATTTTTCCAGATAAAATAGCAAGTTCAACTATTGGTGCACTTGCAAGTAATTCTGGCTCTACAGCGTACACAGACGGAACGGTTAAGGGTATGGTTGATGCTTTAACTCGTGCAAATGCAGATATTGCTATTGCACTTCCTGTGCTTACAAAAGCCACTCAGTTTGACAGTGTGCTAAATTTTGCATGCAGTGTTAACGAGCAATTTAAGAATGAAAAAAGAAAAATAATTTCTTTTGCAGGTATGCACCCAGACTGCGATGATATTGATGGAAAAATGAAAAAAATCAAAAGTTTGGGCATTAAAGGTATAAAAATTCATCCAGATTATCAAAGTACTTACATCGATGACCCAAGATATATTGAAATACTTAAGTGCGCTAAAAAATATGATTTAATTGTCGTTACACACTCGGGCATTGACAATGGTTATATTGGTCAGCCTGTTAGATGTCCTGTCGATAAGGTCTTAAAAGTAATTGAAGAAGTTAATTATGACAAGTTTGTGCTTGCTCATTTTGGCGCTCATAAACTATGGAATGAAGTTTTAGATAAACTTGCAGGAAAAAATGTGTATTTTGACACTGCTTTTACTTTTCACGAAATTGATAAGGATTTGTTTAAGGAAATTGTTTGTAAACATGGAAGCAAAAAGGTATTATTTGCAACAGACTGTCCTTGGCGAGATATAAAAGACGACTATGAAATTTTAAGTTCATACGGCTTAAAAAAAGAGTGTCTTGACAACATTTTATATAAAAATGCGTTAAAATTGTTAAATTTATAGGTGACATTATGAATTATAATCAAAATTCTTATGCGCTTGGAAGCAAGCGCTCAATCATTAGAGAAATATTTGAATATAGCAAAGTTAGAGCAAGCCAAATTGGTGCTGAAAACGTTTTTGACTTTAGTTTAGGTAATCCAAGTGTTGAGCCACCTAAAGAAGTAATTGACAGCATTAAAGAACTTCTTGCAAGCGAAAATCAAACTCTTTTACACGGATATACATCTGCTCAAGGCGATTTATCAGTTAGAACGGCTGTTGCAGACAATATAAATAGAAGATTTAATGCAAATGTAACTCCAAACAATATATATATGACTTGTGGAGCAGCAGCATCGCTTTCTATTTGCTTAAAAGCCGTTGTTAATCAAGGTGACGAGTGCATTGTTTTTGCACCTTTCTTTACAGAATATAGAGTATTTGTTCAAAATGCCTTAGGTGAACTTGTAATTTCTAATCCAGATAAAGATTTACAAATAGACTTAAAAGATTTTGAAAGCAAGATTACACCAAAAACAAAGGCAGTAATTATCAACTCGCCAAATAATCCAAGTGGCGTTGTGTATACTGAAAGCGTTATTAAGTCGGTTTGCGATATTTTAAGAAAAAAACAAGCCGAACATGGCAATATTATATATTTAATTGCAGATGAACCATATCGTGAACTTGTTTATGGCGATGTTTTTGTACCATATCTTATGAATTATTATGAAAATTGCATGGTTTGTTATTCTTATTCTAAATCGTTATCATTGCCAGGTGAAAGAATAGGTTATATTGCTGTAAATCCACAAATGACCGATAGCCAAAACGTTTATCTTGCAATTTGTGGTGCAGGAAGAAGTCTTGGTTATGTTTGTGCGCCAAGTTTATTCCAACAAGTTGTTAAAAAATGCATCGATGCAAAGGTTAATATAGATGCATATAAGAAAAATAGAGATTTGCTTTACACAAACTTAACTGAGTTTGGTTATGATTGTGTTAAACCAGACGGAGCATTTTATCTTTTTGTAAAAAGTCCTGATGGAGATGCTTATTCATTTTATGAAAAGGCAAAAGCAAAAGAAATTTTGGTTGTTCCTTGCGATGATTTTGGTGTTAAGGGCTATGTAAGAATTGCTTATTGTGTTGATTATAATAGAATTAAAAATTCTCTCGCTGGTTTTGAAAAATTAGCAAAAGAATACGGCTTAATAAAATAAAATATTAAACAAAATAAAAAAGGTTCACTTTTTATGTGAACCTTTTTTTAATATATAAATCGTTGTTATTTTGCAGTTAATTCGTATAGATTAGCCTTATAACTATCCATTGATTTAATAATAATTTTAACGGCTTCATCTTTGTCTGATGCAACGTCAACAGAAGTGTTTTTATTTTCTAACTGTTTATAAACAGTGAAAAAGTGGCGCATTTCATCAAAAATGTGCTGTGGCAAATCGTGAATGCTCTTATATGTATTATAGTTTGGGTCAGTGTCTGGTATAGCGATAATCTTTTCGTCAACAGAGCCGTTATCGTTCATTATAATAACGCCGATAGGGTAACATTTAACCAAACTCATTGGAATAAGACTTTCTGAACATAAAATTAAAACATCAAGTGGGTCGTTATCTTCTGCAAGAGTATGTGGAATAAAGCCATAGTTTGCTGGGTAGTGTGTTGATGTGTATAAAATTCTATCAAGACGCAAAAGTCCTGTTTTTTTATCCATTTCATATTTTTGTTTTGAGCCTTTGCTAATTTCAACAACGGCTATAAATTCATCTGGTGTAATTCTATTACTTTCTATATCATGCCATATATTCATAAAAATACTCCTTCTTTTATATAATACGCCTATTCTATCACTTTTTTTTGGTAAAAGCAAATAATTATTAACAAAATTAAGAAAATCGTAAAATATAGATATTAAAAAATTGCACAAAATATAAATGTTTGATATAATATTATGAAGAAATATCTTACATTATATATAATGTTTATATATGTTTACAAAATAAAGGATGGTGCTTAAAAATGAGCGAGTGTTCACACAATTGTTCGTCTTGTAATAAAGACTGCTCCGAAAGAAAGGATTTTAAAGAAAAACAAAATGAACTAAGTAACATTAAAAAAGTTATTGGTATTGTTAGTGGTAAAGGTGGCGTTGGTAAGTCATTAGTTACTTCAATGTTATCTGTTTTAACAAAGAGAAAAGGCTTAAAAACAGCAATTCTTGATGCTGATATAACAGGTCCATCAATTCCTAAACTTTTTGGCTTAAATAAAAGAGCAGAAGCAATGGATGATAAATTTTTGCTTCCTGTAATTTCTAAATCAGGTATAGAAGTTATGTCAATTAACTTGCTTTTAGAAAATGAAAATGACCCTGTAGTTTGGCGTGGCCCTGTAATCGCTGGTGCTGTTAAACAATTCTGGACCGACGTTGTTTGGAATGAGGTTGACTATATGTTTGTCGATATGCCTCCAGGAACGGGTGACGTTCCACTTACAGTTTTCCAATCACTTCCTGTTGACGGCATAGTTGTTGTTGCTTCTCCACAAGAACTTGTTTCTATGATAGTTGGTAAAGCCGTTAAAATGGCAAATATGATGAATATTCCGGTTATTGCATTAGTTGAAAATATGTCATACTTTGAATGTCCAGATTGTAAGAAAAAAATTGAAATTTTTGGTCAAAGCAAAGTTGATAAAACTGCTAGTGAATTTGGTATTAAAAATGTTGCAAAACTCCCAATTAACCCAGAATTTGCAACGCTTGCTGACAATGGAAATATAGAAGAATTTACGGGTGAATATTTAGATAATGTTGTAGATGCAATTTTATCTATTTAAGTTGATAATTTATGGAAAATAAGAATAATTTTAATGATGGACTTTGTGAAGTTCATCAAAAGAAAGCAGGATTTAGTGGAAAACTTGGCTTTGTTCTTGCTGCAGCAGGCTCTGCAGTAGGACTTGGCAATTTATGGCGTTTTCCTTATCTAGTTGCAAAATATGGTGGAGGCGCATTTATTCTTTGCTATGTTCTTCTTGCTGTGTTTTTCGGCATTGCTCTTTTAATGCTTGAAATCGGTATAGGTAGGTATACTGGCAAAAGTGTTGTTGGTGCTTTTCCTGCGCTTAATAAAAAGTTTAAGTGGGTTGGATATTTGTCTATCATAGCGCCACTTTTAATAGTCCCTTATTATTGCGTTATAGGTGGTTGGGTTGTTAAGTATGCTTGGTCATTTATAGTTGGAAGCGAAGGATTAGTTGGGGCAAATTCTACAGAAATGACTTCAAACTTTTTTAATAGTTTTGTTTCAAGTGATGTTGCGCCACTAATATTCTTTTTTATATTTGCATTTGTTACAATTTTGATTGTAAGTTTTGGCGTTAAAGATGGAATTGAAAAGATGAGCAAAATTCTTATGCCTGCACTTGCTATTTTGGCTGTACTTTTAATGGTGTACGTGTTGTTTCAAGACAATTCAAGCAAGGGCTTAGAATATGTTTTTGTGCCAAAAATAGAAGATTTAACTTTTAATACCGTGCTTGCAGCATTAGGGCAATTATTTTATTCAATGTCAATAGGTATGAGCATTATGATAACTTATGGCTCATATATGAAAAAAGATGTTAATATTAAGTCTTCTGCAACACAAATCGCCATATTTGATAGTGCTTTTGCGTTTGTTGCATCAACAATAATTATTACTGCCGTTTTTGCTTTTGGCGCTGGCGAAAGTGCCTTAAAGCAAGATGGACCAGCACTTATGTTTGTGCAACTTACAAACGTGTTTAACGCTATTCCAGCAGGTAGAATTATTGCTATAGTGTTCTTTGTTTTAGTTTTATTTGCTGCAATAACAAGTTCGGTTTCTCTTGTAGAAGCAATTGTTGCAGTATTAACCGAAAAGGGCAAAATGAAAAGACTTACTGCCTGCATGATTGTTTTTGGTGTAATTATAGTTTTAGGAAGTCTTTCGGCACTTGGTTTTGGTGCACTTAGTCATGTTATTATTTTCGGTAGAGATATTTTAGGTATGTTTGACTTTGTAGCAAATAATATACTAATTCCTATTATTGCTATTATTACTTGTGTGTTTGCAGGTTGGTGTATAAACAAAAACATTATACCTAAAGAAATTGGTATTGACAAAAACAAAGCGTTAAATACATATTTTAATGTAATAGTAAGGTTTGTTGCACCTATTTGTATATTTGTTATTTTAGTTTCAGGCTTATTCTTAACATTATAAATTTATATAAACATATTTTAGAAAGACTCGACCTATGGTTGGGTCTTTTTGCATAAAAAAGACTAGCAAAACACTAAACTTTATATAAAATCGTATAAAAGAAAGGAGAGATACACTAAATTCGTATCTCTCTCTTTGGTGGGAAGGGGTGGATTCGAACCACCGAAGTCGCTGACGACAGATTTACAGTCTGTTCCCTTTGGCCACTCGGGAACCTTCCCAAATATGGAGCTGGTGACTGGAATCGAACCCGCAACCTGCTGATTACAAATCAGCTGCTCTGCCAGTTGAGCTACACCAGCGATGAAACTTGGTGCCTCGGGGCGGAATCGAACCACCGACACAGGGATTTTCAGTCCCTTGCTCTACCTACTGAGCTACCGAGGCATACAAGTTGTTTTTTATGAAAATGCTTGCAAATATTACAAGCATTTTCATTTGGCGACCCGGAAGGGGCTCGAACCCTCGACCTCCAGCGTGACAGGCTGGCGTACTAACCATCTGTACTACCGGGCCAAATATATATAATTTAATGGTGGGCCTTCACGGACTCGAACCGCGGACCAATCGGTTATGAGCCGACCGCTCTAACCTACTGAGCTAAAGGCCCTAAAAGCGTCTTAGTGATATAGCAAAGATAATTGCTATTTGGTCGGGGTGAAGAGACTCGAACTCCCGACCCCATGGTCCCAAACCACGTGCGCTACCAACTGCGCTACACCCCGTACACTCACGACGCTATAATATACTATAATAAATTGAAAAAAAAGTCAACAGTTTTTCACTACTTTTTTTAAATTTTTTTTAGTTTTTTAATATTTATTTGTTTTTATCTATTTTGTCAAAACTTTGCAATTATTTATCAATATTGACAAGATTTTACTAATGATATATGTTATGTTAATAACTAATAGAAAAAGGAGATATTTATGGAGATAAAATATAAAAATAGCAATCTGTCGCTAACTATTTATGTTTATGGTGAATTAGACGAATGTTCGGCTTCAAATGCTAAAAACATATTAGATAAATTATTGTTTGACAATTTAACAGCAAAAAAAGTTATATTTGATTTATCGGGGTTATCGTTTATGGATAGCACGGGTATTGGGCTTTTGATAGGAAGGTATAAAAAATTAAAGCAATTTAACATTCCTTCATACATAACAGGTGCATCGGTTGCAACCGAAAAGGTAATAGAACTTGCTGGGCTATATAATATTATGCCTAAATTTTAAGGAGATTATATAATGAATAATAAAATGAAATTAGTTTTTTCTTCTAAATCAGAAAACGAAAGTTTTGCACGAAACGTAATTTCTTGTTTTGTGCTTTCGCTTAATCCATCACTTGCTGAACTTTCTGAAATAAAAACTGCAGTAAGTGAAGCAGTTACAAATGCAATTGTGCATGCCTATAATCACGATATAGGCGAAATTGTTATGGAAGCAGAAATAATTGATAGAACTTTACATATAAACATATTCGATAGTGGTAA
Source organism: Clostridiales bacterium (assembly GCA_015069465.1). GTDB lineage: Bacteria > Bacillota > Clostridia > Christensenellales > Borkfalkiaceae > UBA1259. The sequence continues at coordinate 105,654 of SVIO01000001.1, forward strand.
GGGTATTGAAAACATAGACAAGGCTCTGCAACCATTTTACACAACAAACGCAGAAGAAGAGCGCTCAGGTATGGGTTTTACTATAATGCAAAGTTTTATGGATAAAGTTGTTGTAGAGTCAAATGTTGGTTTAGGCACAAAGGTTTATATGACTAAATTATTAAAACAAGATGCATAAGGGGTATAATGTTAAATCAAGAGCAAACACTTGATTACATAAGAAAAGCAAAAAATGGAGATGAAAGTGCAAAACAGCAATTGTTTAATAATAATTCTGCGCTATTAAAGAGTGTTATAAGGCGATTTTGCAATAAAGGCATAGAATATGATGACCTTTATCAAATTGCTTGCATTGGCTTTTTAAAGGCTATAAAAAACTTTGATGAAGAGTTTGGCGTTAAGTTTTCAACATATACCGTGCCAATGATAATAGGTGAAATTAAAAGGTATATGAGAGATAATGGTGCTATAAAAGTGTCAAGAACACTTAAAATTTTGGCAAATAAAATCAATCATTTTATTGATGATTATCAAACTAAAAACAATTTTTCGCCTACAATTGAGTGTATTGCACTAAATTTTAATATTTCTCAAGAAGACGTTGTAATTGCTTTAGATAGCGTAAAAATGCCACTTTCAATTTTTGATAAGTTTGAAGACGATGACGAAGGTCAAGAACTTATTGATAAACTTATAACGACAGATAATGAAGAAAAAACAATTGACAGAATACATCTATCTAACATTATTGAAAGTTTAAGCGATAGAGAGAAAAAACTTGTAGTTTTAAGATATTTTAGAGATAAAACACAATGTGAGATTGCCGAAAGTTTGGGTGTTTCGCAAGTTCAGGTTTCGAGGCTTGAAAGTAAGGTGATAGAAAAGTTGCGAAAAAAATATTAAAACTTTGGTAAAAATATAGTTTTGTATGAAAAATTTAATAGTTGCACATAGTATGTGTATGAGAAAAGAAAATGAATATCAGCCACTTAAAAATATTGATGAAAGAGAAATTTTAAGTGGCAAATTTATTAAAACGGAAGTGAAAAATGAAAAACTATAACGGCTATAAAAATCAAAACTATATTCAATATGTAAAAGGAATTTCTCCAAAAACCAATCAAAAACGCTCGCTTTTTCATGCTTTTTGGGTTGGCGGAGTAATATGTTCAATCGGTCAGTCCTTTAGATATCTTCTTCAATATGGATTTAACCTTTCAGGTGATGAACTTTCTAGTTATGTGTCAATGATAATGATATTTTTAGGCGCATTTTTAACTGGACTTGGTGTTTATGACAGAATAGGAAAGTATGCAGGTGGTGGTTCAATCGTGCCAATAACAGGTTTTGCAAACTCTGTAGTGTCGCCAGCAATGGAATTTAAAACTGAAGGATATATTTATGGAACTGCTGCAAAAATGTTTATAGTTGCAGGGCCAATTATTGTTTTTGGTATTGCAAGTAGTGTATTAGTTGGGATTTTATATTTTATAGGCTTTAGAATTTTTTAATAATCAATATTACTTGACATAAAACTTTTAGCATAATATAATTAACAAATGAGGTGGGTTTTATGGATAAACTTATGAATAAAAAATTTACTGTTAAAAGTTTGATGGGCTATTTATTTATGGTTGTGGGGTGCGCTTTTTATGCATTTAGCACAGTATTATTTTTAGCACCAAATGCAATAGTTGCCGGTGGCGTTACAGGTTTATCAGTTTTGATTAACATCTTAAATAATAATATTCCTATCGGTATAATTTCTATCGTTATCAATATCCCAATTTTATTTTTAGGTTTGAAATATTATGGTCTATCATTTGTTATTAAGTGTTTGTTAACGGTTACTTCGCTTGGTCTTATTACAGACTTGTTCGACTTGTTTATGCCTCTAATGACAGATGACAAAATTCTTGCATCTCTCTATGGTGGCGTTTGTCAAGGCGTGGGTATTGGACTATTTGTTAGGTATAAATTTTCAAGTGGTGGAACAGAACTTTTTGGTAGAGTCGTTTCAAAATGGACCAAATTATCAAATATTCCAATATTTGTAGGTATTTTAGATGGAATAATCGTTGTTTTTGGTGCAATTGTCACTAAAACCCCAGATAATATGCTTTATGCCTTAATAGTTGTATTTGTTAGCACAAAAGTTTCTGAAATTATTTTGATGGGTTTAGAAAAAGCAAAACTTTGTATAGTTATTAGCGATAAGAGTGAAGAAATTGCAAAAATACTTATTGAAAACAGCCCTAGAGGCGTTACAATGCTTGATAGTGTTGGTATGTACACTCATAATGAGCACAAATTACTACTTACTTGTGTTAAAAACAGACAACTTATGCAAGTGAAAGAAATTGTTAAAAACATTGATAAACACGCATTTATGATTATAAATGATTCGTTTGAAGTTAGAGGTCAAGGCTTTAAGGATATTGCTGGAGACTTATAAATACATAAATTATAAAGGTATTAAAATCCTGTTATTGCTTATATTAGTAATAACAGGATTTTTTTATGAAAAGAAGTATGCAATTTTTTAATAAACCTAAAATAATAGGGGTGTCTTCAATAGCAGGGCCTAAAGAAAGTAATGGTAGTATAAATGAGTTTATTGAAACTAAACTTAACGATGACATGTTCGGTGAAGACACGTTTGAAAAGGCCGAAAGTAAAATGCTTTATACGGTTATAGACAAAAGTATCAAAAATGCAAATAGAACCGAAAAAGAAATAGATGCAATAGTCGCAGGTGACCTTCTTAACCAAATAATATCATCAACATTTGCTGCTAGAAATTTTTCAACTGGTTATCTTGGAATATATAACGCTTGCGCAACATTTTCTGAAAGTTTGATTTTAGGTGCTACGCTTGTTGATGGTGGATATATGGACAATGTGATTTGTGCATCTAGCAGTCATTTTTCATCGGCTGAAAGGCAATATAGATATCCACTTGAACTTGGCTCAACTCGTCCACCACAATCGCAATGGACTGTAACAGGGGCAGGCGCAAGCGTTATTTCTAGTGAAGGTAAAGGGCCTATAATAACAGGAGCAACCGTTGGTAAAATTGTCGATTTTGGCATTACTGATGCAAATAATATGGGAGCAGCAATGGCGCCAGCGGCGTGCGATACTCTATTTACGCACTTTAAGGATTTTAATCTTGAAGCAAATGATTATGACTTGATAATTACAGGCGATTTGGGTGCTTTGGGTTCAAGAATTTTTAAGGATTTAATGTGGGAAAAAGGGTATGATGTTGAGGGACAGCATGTTGATTGTGGAGAACTTGTTTATAATATTTGTGAGCAAGAATATCAAGGTGGTAGTGGCGCTGGCTGTAGTGCATTAGTTTTTAATTCATATCTATATAACAGATTATATAATGGCAGTTACAGAAAAATTTTGTTGATGGCAACGGGGGCTCTTTTATCTTCTGTTTCAACACAACAAGGAGATAGTATTCCTGCAATAGCGCATGCTGTGGTAATAGAGGGAGAATAAGATGGATATTTTAATTATGTATATAAAAGTTTTCGTTGTTGGTGGTGCGATATGTACGATTGCACAAGTGCTAATAAATTACACCAAAATTACTGCTGGAAAAATTTTAGTATATTTTTTACTTGCAGGGGTTTTGTTGCAAGCAGTTGGACTTTATCAATATTTAGTTGATTTTGCTGGTGCTGGGGCAACAGTTCCTATTTGTGGTTTTGGATATTTGCTTGCCGATGGGGCAATAAAAGGTGCAAAGATAAGCCTTTTCAAAGCCATTACAGGTGGAATATCGGCTGCCGCTATGGGCATAACTGCTGCGATAATTTTTGGATATATTTTTGCCTTGATTTTCAAGTCAAAATCTAAGAAAAATTAACTCGTTTTTTTGTTAATTTTCTTACTTAAAATTTCTATGAGTATATAATAAACTTATTATTTTGAATAAATAAAATCTTTATCTAATATCATAATAATATGATAGAGTGTACAGAAAATTATATATGGCATAAAAAACGCAAGAAAAGGTCTTTCAAGCGTTTTTTTTCTTTATTTTTGGTTTTTTCAATAGTTTTAGGTTTTTATTTATATTATAAACATGCAATTTGCGAGCAAATATTTAAAATATGTGCCAATCAAGCCTATTCATTTAGCACAGAATCGGTTAATAGCGCCGTGCTTGTTTCGTTAAATAATAAGATTGAATATAACGAACTAATTTACATAGAAAAAAATAATAGTGGGGAAATTGTGTTTATGAGCACAAATTCCTTAAAAGTAAACACTATAAATAGACAAGTTGCAACTGCCACTTATGAACTTTTAAAAAACAAACTAAACAATGGCTTTAATATACCTTTAGGTGCATTTACAGGAATAAATCTATTATCAGGTTATGGAACAAATATTAAATTAAAAATAATCAACACGCCAAGTGTTGTTTGCGAATTTGTATCTAAATTCACATCGGTTGGAATAAACCAAACGTTACATTCAATTTATATAGATGTTATAAGCACGATTGAACTTAATATGCCATTAAACAGCACCACAACCACATGTAAAACACAGATACTAATTAGCGAAACTGTTTTAGTTGGAAAAGTGCCTGACATTTACTTAAAAGACGGACTATTTAACTAAATCCTAATTAAATCCTTGACATAACAGCCAAAAAATATTATAATACTATAAAACTATGATAAAGACTAAGCTTGCGAGAAAAACAAAGCAAGAGAAAGAAATTCATTGGCTGTAAGATTTCTATTTGTTTGCAAGTGATTCACTTTGGAGTTGTGCACTGAAATAGTAGTAGGTGGCATCGGTTAATTTCCGTTATCGAATTAAAAGGTTTATATTTTTTTATAAACGAATTTAGGTGGTACAGCGTTTCAAATCGCCCTATAAAATATAGGGCGATTTTATTTTTTTGGAGGAATTATGCAAGAAAAACACAACGAAATTAAGCAAAATGCTAAAATTGAAATTGCTAAAACAGAGTCAACAAAAGAATTAAATGACTTAAAAGCAAAATATGTTGGCAAAAATGGCGAAGTAACGGCGCTTCTTAGGGGTATGAAAGATATTCCTGCTGAAGAAAGGGCTTCTTTTGGTAAGATGGTAAACGACTTAAAAGTTGAAATTACCGAAATGTTTTCTGCAAAAGAAAATGAACTTAAAGATAAAGAAATGATGGCAAAATTTGATAGCGAAGCAATTGATATCACTTTGCCTGGTAAAACTCCTTTAGCAGGCAGTTTGCATCCATTAAACATAGTTAAAAACAAGATTTTTGACGCTTTTTGTGGCATGGGTTTTGAAGTTTTTGAAGGCCCAGAAATTGATACCGACTATTATTGCTTCCAAGCACTAAATATTCCTAAAGACCACCCAGCAAGAGATATGCAAGACACTTTTTATATTACTGATAATATTTTGCTTCGTCCACACACATCTCCAGGGCAAGTTAGAACGATGGAAAATAAAAAGCCACCAATCAAAATTTTAAGCCCAGGCAGAGTGTATAGGGCAGATGATGACGCTTCTCACTCTCCAATGTTTCATCAAATTGAAGGGCTTGTTGTTGACAAGGGCGTTTCTCTTTGCGATTTGCAAGGTCTTTTAGATGAATTCGTTAAAATTATGTTTGATGAACAAACAAAAACACGCTTTAGACCTTCATATTTCCCATTTACAGAGCCAAGTGTTGAAGTTGACGTTACATGTTGCAAATGTCACGGAAAAGGCTGTAGCCTTTGCAAAGGCACTGGTTGGATAGAAATTTTAGGCGCAGGCATTGTAAACAAAAAAGTATTAGAAATGAGTGGAATTGATTCTAACGAATATTCTGGTCTTGCTTTCGGTCTTGGTATTGAAAGAATTACAATGATTAAATATGGAATTTCTGATATTAGAACATTATTTGAAAATAATGTTAAGTTCTTAAAACAGTTTAATAGGAGATAAAAATATGAAAGCACCACTTTCTTGGTTAAAAGAATACGTTGATATTGATTGCTCTGCAGAAGAGTTAAAAGATAAATTATTTTCATGTGGCTTTGAAGTTGAAGATATGACCTATATTGGAAAGAACATCAATAGAATTGTTACATGTAAAGTTTTAAGCATTGAAAAGCACCCAGAAGCAGACAAACTTTCTGTCGTTCAAGTTGATGCAGGCGAGCACGGTAATTTGCAAATAATAACAGCAGCAACAAACCTTTTTGTTGGGGCAGTTGTTCCTGTTGCGTTAGATAATTCAACTCTTGCTAACGGCGAAAAAATAAAAACAGGTAAACTTCGTGGGCTAACCTCCTATGGAATGTTCTGCAGTGGGGAAGAATTAGGCATAAATGATGACTGGTATTTAGGTGCATCAGTAAACGGAATTTTGATTTTAGATGAAAATTTTCCACTCGGCGTTGAAGTTAAAGAGTTATTAGAAATTGAAGATGTTATGTTTGACATAAATATAACTGCAAATCGCCCAGATTGTCAGTCGATTTTGGGTATTGCTCGTGAAGTTGCAGCAGTGTTAAATAAACAACTAAAAATGCCTAAGTTAGATTATGTTTGTGACCCAAATTTAAGCACACAATCATTAGTTAAGGTCACAAATTCTGCTTATGATTTATGCCCAAGATATTCTGCTCATTTAGTTAAGGATATTAAAATTACTGAGTCTCCAAGATGGCTTAAAAGAAGACTTTTCTTAATGGGAATTAGGTCAATAAATAATATTGTTGACATCACTAACTATGTTCTTTTAGAAATTGGACAACCTATGCATGCTTTTGATTTAAGCACTTTAGAAGGAAGCCAAATTGAAATTCGTAGGGCATTTGATAAAGAAAAAATTATCACTCTAGATGAAAAAGTGTTTGAACTAAATAAAAACAACCTTGTTATTTGCGACCAAAATAAACCTGTTGCTCTTGCTGGTGTTATGGGTGGCCTAAATAGTGGCATAAACGACAATACTAAAGATATCGTATTTGAATGCGCTAAATTTACAAGGGATAATATAAGAAAAACATCTAAACAATTAGGTCAAAGAACTGATTCTTCATCTCGCTATGAAAAGGGTGTGGATTATTTCTCAGTTGAAACAGGTCTAAAAAGAGCATTAAATCTTATTGATACGCTTGGTTGTGGCACTATCGCTTGCGATGGCTATGATTTATATGTAGGCGATATTAAACAAAAGGAAATTACAACAACAATCGATAAAATAAATGGTGTTTTGGGTATTGTTGTTCCAACAGAAACTATTGTTAATATATTAACAAGACTTGGTTTTGTAGTTAAGTTAGATAATGATTGCATAACGGTTAAAGTTCCACTTTATAGAGAAGATATGGAAGATTATCCAGATATTGCTGAAGAAATTATTAGGGAATATGGTTATGAAAACATTAAGCCAACACTTTTAAAAACTTCTGCAATTACAAATGGTGGTTTTACCGAAGCACAAAAATCACACGAACAATTAAAAAATCTTTTAGTTGGCTATGGTTTTAACGAAATGATAAACTATTCTTTTGTTAGTGAAAAAGAATACGACATGTTTGGTTTGGATAAAACTGCAAATGAACACAAGTTCATTAAACTTTTAAACCCACTTGGCGAAGATTTAGCCGTTATGAGAACATCTCTTTTACCATCGGCAGTTAGAAGTGCTTGCAACAACTTAAATAGAAAGAACTTTGATGGCAGATTATTTGAACTTGCAAAGGTTTATAACCCAGAAAGTTTACCTCTTGAAAAATTGCCTGTTGAAAACGAGATGTTATCACTTGTAATGTTTGGCGAAAACGAAGATTTCTTTACATTAAAAGGTGTTGTAGATGGTATTATAAATTCTTTCTGCTATGGTCAAAAGGTAGAGTATGTTGCTTCTAAAAAGGCATATTTTCATCCAACACGCTGTGCATATATACTAATAAATGGCGAAATTATTGGTTCAATTGGTCAAATTCATCCACAAATCATAGACAAACTTGATGCTGATAAACCTGTTTATGCTGGTGAAATTTCTTATTCTAAGTTAGAAAAACAATTCAACAGCAAAATTGTTGCAAAACAAATTTCAAAATTCCCAACCGTTGAAAGAGACCTTGCGATTATTGTGGAAAATAGTATTTCACATGCAAATATTGAAGACATAATCAAAAGAGCAAGTGGTAAATATTTAGATAGTATAAAACTTTTTGATATTTATCAAGGCGCACAAATCGTTGAAGGCAAAAAGAGTATGGCATTTAATCTTGTTTTCGTTGCAGATGATAGAACATTAAATGTTGAAGAAGTGGATAACATTATTAAAAAGATATTAAAATCATTAAGTTATCAATTAGGAGCAGAACTTAGATAATGGTTAGCGAAAAGACTTTAAAGGCACTTGAATATGATAAAATTTTGGCTGAAGTTTGTGCTTTTGCCGTTTTAGGGTGCACAAAAGAACAAATATTATCTTCAAAGCCTTTAACAAGTCTTGTTGGTAGCGAACTTTTACTTAAAAAAACCGAAGAAGCCTATAAATATCTTTTTACTTATAGTACAGGTGGTATTTATTTCTTTGATGACATAACTGACGAACTAAAACGAGTTGACATTGGTGGCGTATTAAACAATGTTGAAATTTTGCACGTTTTAGCAAATCTAAAAAGTGCAAGGATTATAAAAACAGCAATAAATTCGGTAAACGATAGTAGTTTATACGTTCTAAAGCAAATAACTGATATTTTATATACAAATCCAGAGTTTGAAGCCGAAATTTCTCGAATAATCATTTCAGAAGACCAAATAAGCGACAATGCATCTCCAAAACTTTATTCGATAAGAAAAAGTATTGCGAATATAAACGCAAGAATAAGAGCCGAACTTAACTCTTATATGCGTGGAAGTTCAAGCAAATACTTGCAAGATGCTGTCGTTACAATGCGACAAGATAGATATGTAATTCCTGTAAAAAGTGAATTTAGAAGTTTTGTTAAAGGGTTTATACATGACCAATCTTCATCAGGTGCAACTGTTTTTGTTGAGCCAGAACATGTTATGGAACTTAACAACGACCTAAAAAAAGCACTTCTTGATGAAAAGGAAGAAATTCATAGAATTCTTGCCGAACTTTCTCAAAAAATCTCTTGCATGTCTGATGCGCTTAGATATAACGCTGGAAATCTTGCCGAACTTGATTATGCTTTTGCTCGTGCTGGATATGCTTATAAAAATAAATGCTCTAAACCGAAACTAAATAATTATGGCAAAATAGACATTAAAAGGGGAAGACACCCACTTATAAATAAAGATAAAGTTGTGCCTGTTTCTATTCACTTAGGAAAAGACTTTAACTTTTTGCTTATAACAGGGCCAAATACAGGTGGCAAAACGGTTACCCTTAAACTTACAGGTTTATTTTGCGCTATGGCAATGAGTGGGCTTTATATTCCTGCAGATGACGATAGCGAAATTTCTGTATTTAACAACATTTATTGCGATATAGGCGATGAACAAAGCATCGAACAAAACCTTTCAACTTTTTCTTCCCACATTATGAATATTATCAACATAATAAATAACGTTGATAATAATAGTTTGGTTTTAATTGATGAAATTGGTGCTGGAACCGACCCAGAAGAAGGTAGTGCACTTGCCCTTGCAATAATAGAAAAACTTCTTGATAGTAATTGTTTTGGTATTATTACAACACACTATTCAAGATTAAAAGAATTTGCAATGAGTAGTGCTAAACTTGAAAATGCTTCAATGGAATTTAATGCAAAAACATTAAAACCTATTTACAAACTAAATATTGGGTTGCCGGGAAGTTCTAATGCAATTGAAATAGCAAAAACACTTGGAATTGACAAAGATATTATTGATAAATCAATTTCACTTTTGTCGGACAAAAAAGTGTCTTTTGAATTAGTTCTTAAAAAAGCCGAAGAAAGTAGAAGAAAGGCTGATGAACTTGCACAAAAATTAAACGAACTTGAACTTGAAAAGCAAAAACAATTAGAGCAAATTGTTTTAGAAAAAGAAAAGATAATTAAAGAAAGGGAAAAAATAACTCAAACTGCTAAGCATGAAACAAAAAGAATTGTTGCCGATAAACTTGCTGATGCAGAAGAAATTATCGATGAACTTAAAAAAATACTAAAGGCTGTTGACTTAGAAAGCAAGGAAGTATTTAGAGCAAACGAACTTAAAAATAGGCTTAAAAACAGCAGATATTTAGATAGTGATTATGACAATAGTCCTATCGAACTTATTAAAGTAAATAAGGCAGACCTAAAGGTTGGTAACAAAGTTTATGTAAAATCTCTTGGTGCTTATGCAAAACTACTTAGCATTAAAGAAAGTAAAAATGAAGCCGAAGTTTTAATTGGAAATATTAAAACAAAGGTGAAAATAAGCGAATTATACAATAATGAAAAAGAGATAAATAAAGCCGAAAAAGATATAAAAATTTATAGGCAAACGGCAAACGGGCTTCCTATAACTGAAATAAATGTTATAGGCAAAACCGAACTTGAGGCACTAACCGAAACCGAACAATTCCTTGACCAAGCAATAATTCATAATCTAGAAGAAATTAAAATTATTCACGGCGTAGGACAGGGCGTTTTACTTAAAGCCATAAGAAATTACCTAAAAACTAACAAAAATGTTTTAGAATTTAGGCGTGGAAAATATGGCGAAGGTGAAAATGGTGTTACAATTATCAAACTAAAGTAAATATAGTTAATTGTAAATAATAGTAGAAATTTAAAAAGGAGTATTATGCAAGAAGTTTTTTATGAAGAAACTGCGACCATTCAAAATCAAGAAAAGGCCGCAAAAAAATATAATTTTTTTAAGTTAATATCAAGAATTTGCTATATACTTTTTACATTATATGCGATAATACTATTTTTGTTCTTTGGACCAGACCCTAATGGTGCAATTTTTAGTATAATATTTTCATTTTTGCCTTTGGTTATATTTTTGGTTACTGCAATACTTTGTGGCAGATATAAAAATACACTTTACGTTGAATATGATTATACTTTTATTTCTGGCTCAATAAGAATTGCTAAAGTTGTAAAAGATTATAGAAGAAAAACTGTTATTAATTTTGATACTTATAATATTGAAAAAATCGGGCGTTATAATAGTTCAACTTATAATAAATACCAAATAATGCCAGGGATAAATAAACTTATTTTAACACAAAATTTAATTGCTTCTGAAAATAAAGACTTTTATTATTTGGTTGTAAATGTAAATAGTAAAAAGAATCTTCTTGTATTAGAATGTAGCGACCAATTTATCGTTAATATCTTAAAGTTTTCTAAAAAAACAATCCTTGAAGAGAGGTTTTTTAATTAAAATGCTATATTTTGACAATGCAGCAACGACAATTCCATCTCAAACTGCGCTTGAAAAGGCTGATATATTTAATAGTGAAAAATTTTTTAATCCATCTGCATTATATTTGGGTGGGTTAAATTGCTCTAAAGAAATTAAACTCGCAAAAGAAAACATACTTCGCAATTTAAGAGCAACAAACCACGAAGTTATATTTACATCTTGTGGCTCAGAAAGTGACAATATGGCAATTTTTTGTGCTGTAAAAAGGGGCACTTTTTTGACTACAAAAGGCGAACATTCTGCTGTATATAAGAGTTTCTTGGAACTTAAAAATCGTGGTCTAAGTGTGGAATTTATAGACTTAAACGCCGATGGAACAGTAAATGAAGAAAAACTTTATGATTATGTTAAAAATAATAAAGTTGACTTTGTGTCAATTGTTCATGTGAACAATGAAACAGGTGGCATAAACGATGTTAATAAAATTGCAAAAACGCTTAAATCTATAAATAAAAGCATTGTTTTTCATGCAGATGGCGTGCAGGCTTATGGCAAAATTCCTTTTACATTAAGTCAAGATATAGATTTGTATTCAATAAGCGCACATAAAATAAACGCCTTAAAAGGTGTTGGCGCTTTAATTAAAAGGAAAAATTTGAATATTTCACCACTTATATTTGGTGGTGGTCAAGAAAATGGACTTAGAAGTGGCACCGAAAATGTTTTTGGCATAAAAGTGTTTGATTTTGCAGGGCAAGAAAAATATCAAAACTTAAACGAAAATTATAAAAAAGCACAATTACATAAATCGCTTTTTGTAAATGGCTTAAATAAAGACTTATTTGTATTTATTTCAAATGATAATTGTAGTCCATATATACTTACAATTTCAGCAAAAGGACTTCGTGGCGAAGTTGTTATGCACGCTTTAGAAAATCAAAACGTAATAGTTGGTAACGGCTCGGCATGTTCATCAAAGAATAGGTTTAGTAGAGTTATAGAAAATTGTGGGTATAATAAAGATATACTTGACGGAGTTATAAGGATAAGTTTTTCTACAGAAACTACTATAGCAGAATGCAAACAAGCAGTTGAAATAATAAATAACACAGTTCAAAAACTAAAGGGAATATTAAAATAATGAAAAATGCTATTATAATAAGATATTGTGAAATTCATCTTAAAGGGAAAAATCGTGGATTTTTTGAAAAAATGCTTAAGGAAAACATAAAAAATTCTTTAAAAGAATTTAAGTTTACCTTTACTACTATGCATAGTCGCTATTTGATTGAAGATTACGACCCATTAGATTACGAACTAATTACAGCAAAACTTCACAAAATTGCAGGTGTTCATACTTATAGCAATGCTTTAGTTGTTGAAAATGAATTTGAAAAGATTGTTGAAGCATCTTCTATTTTATTAAAAGATAAAGTTGGAACATTTAAAGTGAACACTAATAGGGCTGACAAAACATTTACCCCAAATTCTATGGAAACTTCAATGCTTCTTGGTGGTAGAATGTTGGAGTTGTATGGCAAAAACATTAGTGTTGATGTAAAAAATCCAGACTTTACTCTATATGTTGATATTAGAGAAGATGGAAAAACCTTTGTTTATACCGATGTTGTAAACTGTTTAAGTGGTATGCCCGTAGGCTCTGCAGGAAAAGGCTTATTATTGATTTCTGGTGGCATTGATAGTCCTGTTGCTGGTTATATGATGTGTAAGCGTGGAATGAAGTTAAATTGTTTACATTTCCATAGTTTTCCATACACAGGTGAAGCGGCTAAAGAAAAGGTTATTGAACTTACTAAAAAAGTTGGCGAATACAATGGGGGAATCAATCTTTACGTTGTTTCTTTCACCCATATTCAAGAAGCAATTCACGAGCATTGCCCTGAAGAATTTATGATTACGATAATGCGTAGGTTTATGATGCGAATTGCAGAACGTTTGGCAATTCAACAAGGTGACCAAGCAATTATTACAGGTGAAAGTCTAGGTCAAGTTGCAAGCCAAACTATAGAAAGTATAACGTCATCTAACTCTGTTGTAACTATGCCAATGCTTCGTCCACTTATTGCTTTTGATAAACTAGATATAATTGATATTGCAAAGAAAATAGACACTTATGAAACATCAATTTTGCCTTATGAAGATTGTTGTACGGTATTTTTACCAAAATATCCAGCAATTAAACCAAATCTTGAAAGGGTTAAAAGGGCAGAAAGTAAGTTAGATGTCGAAGGCTTAATAGAAGAAGCGTTTAAGAAAGTTGAAAAATATACATTTTAATTTATCATTAAATTAGATATCCCACCAATCGTCAGTATCTATTATTGGCGATTTTATTTTTTCTAATGCAATTTCTTTTCCATAATATATTTTTCCATCTATATTTGTATAGGGAAGAACAATATAACTGTAGGTTGACGTTTTGCTATTAAATTTATCAACAAACAAATCGCTGTTATTTTTTACGCTATCAAAAACTTCTATTTTTTTATTACCATCTAACTTAAAAATCTTTGCATTTATGCATTGTGTTAGACATAATTGAATAAATATTTCATTGTTATTTACTGATATTTTTGGTTTTTCAATTTGAGGGCAAGAAAACCTTGTTGATTTTGTTTTTGGTATCATAGATTTCTTAAACAACGCCTTAAATTTATACCTTAATGGGCAAACATCATCTGCTAAAACTAATTTATTATTATTGTCGTATTCGATTTTATCAAGAAAAACTTCTTCCACATTTTCACTTTTTATAATTTCAATACTACTTGGCTCAAGTAAATATAACTTATCCCATATTTCACTAGAAATACTGCTAGGGATGTTTCCACCGGTAACATTGTTTTCTAACAAAACATCATTTTTGTTTCCAAGCCATACGCCCATAACATAATCATTGCTATAAGATATTGTGTAAGCGTCAGTGTTTCCATTTTTATTTCCAACAGTTCCTGTTTTAGCATATAATTTTTGCTTGCAATACTTCAGTTTTTTTGCCGTTCCATTTTGTACAACATCACCAAGCATGTCGTTCATTATAGTTATTGTGTCATCGTTAAAAACCTTAGAGTTTTGCTCTTGATTTTGATATATAACATTGCCTTTTAAATCGGTTATTTTTTTAATAAAGGTAGGCTTGTTATATTTTCCATTATTGTTAAATACGCAATAAGCACCTGTTGAATCAATTAAATCAATACCATTTTGCGTTGAACCAAGCGCTAAGCATAAAGAATTATCTTCTTTGGTTGTTTTAATATTTAATTTATTTAGATATTCTTTGGCTTTACTTATGCCAACATAGTTTAACAACTTAACGGCGCAAACATTTGAACTTGTTGAAAGGGCAGTTTTTACCGAAATATCTCCTAAATATTTACCATTGTAATTTTTAGGTGAATAATCGCCAAAATAAGTTTTAGTATCTGATAGTTTTGTCGCAGAACTAACTAAATCGTTTTCAATTGCAGGTGCATAACAAACAAGTGGCTTAATTATAGAACCAATTTGCCTATTAGACCTTCCAAAAGTTGAATAATAAGCGCAAATATGCGCATTTTTATCCATTAAAAGGGCTGTTTTATGCGCATTTGTTGTGCAGTTATTTACAGCGTTTTCAATGTATGTTTGAGCATCTGGATTAATGTATGTGTAAACATTAAGTTCTCTTAAAGAATAAGGCGACTTATTTAATATTTTATCTATTTGATTTGATGCAAAATTAAAATAGTCAACACCTTTATTTGTTTGGCTTTTTTCAGCAAGATTTATGGGTGCGTTTAGATTTGCTAGATACTCATTTTTAGTAATTAGTTTTTGGTTTAACATCTGTTTTAAAACTACTTTCTTTCTTTCGTAGCATCTTTTATAATTTTGATAAGGCGAGTAATAAGTTGGCGCCTTTATTATTCCAGCAAGCGTTGCACTTTCATTTAGTGATAATTCACTAGGCTCTTTATCAAAATAATGTTTTGAAGCGCTTAAAATTCCATAACAATTTTCACCAAAATAAATAGTATTTAAGTATTTTTCTAATATTTCTTCTTTGGAATATTTATTTTCTAGTTGTTTTGCGAGTTTCATTTCGTATAATTTTCTTTTTAAGGTTTTTTGACTTGATAAATGAGTGTTTTTTATAAGTTGTTGACTAATAGTTGATGCGCCTTGCTTAAACGAAAAAGATTTTAGATTAGACAAAATCGCTCTAAAAAGACCTTTATAATCAATACCGTTATGACTATAAAAACGCTTATCTTCGATTGATATAAAGGCGTTCTTCGTTTGAGTTGGGATTTTTGTAGAATCGACAATAGAATTTCCATTTGATTGCTCTAAAACCACATTGTTATTATCATCATAAAAAACAACACTTCTATCAAAACTAACTAGTTTATTAACATCTAAATTCATGTTATAAGTTGTGATATAAAAGTAAATAAGCAAACAAAATATTGCTATAAAGATGCTTGCAAAAACCATAAATAAAACTTTAAGTGCTTTTTTCATACAAATTAGTATGTAAAAGTTGGGATATATTATTCAAAGTCTATAATTATAAATTGACAAAATTTAAATATTAAGTTATTATATAGAGTATGGAAAGAAATGAAAAAAGATATTATATAACTACATATGGTTGCCAGATGAATATTCACGAATCTGAAAAACTTGCTGGCATACTCACAAGCCTTGGTTATAAGCCTAGCGAAAACGAGTTAAATGCTGATATTATAGTGTTTAACACTTGTTGCATTAGAGAAAATGCTGAAAATACGGCTGATGGCAATATTGGAGCACTTAAAAAACTAAAGAAAAATAAAAAAGATTTAATTATCGCCGTTGGTGGTTGCATGACTCAGCAAGTTGGATACGCTGAAAAACTTCATCAAAAATTTCCTTTTATAGATATTATTTTTGGCACTCATAATCTAGAAAATTTTAAAGCTTTGTTAGAGACCAAACTTAAACAAAAACGTACACTTATTGAAGTTTTAGAAAAAGAGGGTGAAATTGTTGAAGGAACACCAAAAACTCGAACAAGTTACCCAAACGCATGGGTAAATATCACTTATGGTTGCAACAATTTCTGTACTTATTGTATCGTTCCTTACGTTAGGGGAAGAGAACGCAGTAGAATGTTAAATGATATTGTAAATGAGTGCAAAGAATTAGTTGCTGAAGGTTATAAAGAAATTACGCTTTTAGGTCAAAATGTTAATTCCTATGGCAAAGATTTAGGTGTTGATTTTGCCGATTTAATTAGCGAAATTTCTAAAATTGAAGGTAAGTTCAGGCTTAGATATATGACTAACCATCCTAAAGATTTAAACGAAAAACTTATTATTGCATTAAGTAAAAGCGATAAGGCATGTAGAAGTATTCATTTACCTATTCAAGCAGGTTCAAATAGGATTTTAAAACTTATGAACAGGAAATACGATAGGGAAAGTTACTTTGAAAAAGTTGAAATGCTTAGAAAATATATGCCAGATATTGCAATAACAACCGACATTATGGTTGGTTTTCCTACCGAAACAGAGCAAGATTTTCTTGATACCGTTGATGTATTAAAAAAGGTTGGTTTTGCTGGGGCATTTACCTTTGTATATTCAAAAAGAGAAGGCACACCTGCCGCTAAAATGGATGGTCAAATCGATGAAAGCGTGTCTAAAAAACGAATCATGCACTTAATCGATTTGCAAAATCAAATAAATCGCAATCAATCTAAGCAATATATAGGCAAGGTTGTCGAAGTGCTTTGTGAAGGTTATGATGAGAAAAAAGACATGTATCTTGGTAGAGACACTTATGGAAGAATGTTATATTTTAACGGCGAACAAAGTGATATCGGCAATTTTGTAAACGTTAAGGTTGAAAAAACGGGTGGAATTTCACTAGTAGGACAAAAAGTTTAAGTTATAAAAAGATAAGGTTAGGTATTTATGGAAGATTTATCACCAATGATGAAACATTATTTATCGGTTAAAGAAGAATATAAAGATTGCATAATTTTTTATAGATTAGGCGATTTTTATGAAATGTTTTTTGATGATGCAATTAAGGTCTCAAAACTTCTAGATTTAACTTTAACAGGCAGAAATTGTGGGCTTAAAGAAAGAGCGCCAATGTGTGGCGTTCCGTTTCATGCTGCCGATTTATATATTTCTAAACTTCTATCTTTTGGTGAAAAAGTCGCTATTTGCGAACAAACAACTGCACCAAACGGAAAAGACCTTGTAAATAGAGAAGTTGTAAAAATTGCAACTGCAGGAACTATTACAAACAACGAACTAATAAGCGAAAAAAATAATAACTTTTTAGCGTCAATATATCTAAAAAAAGATAGTATAGCACTTGCTTGGGCAGATATAACGACAGGTGAGTTTTTAGTTCGTAATTTTTCTAATGAAAATAGTTCAAACGAACTTTTTGACACTCTTGTTAGAATAAGCCCTGTTGAAATAATTTGTAACGATGATTGTAAGGAAAGGTTTATCGATTCTCCACTTATTAAGCACGGAATCTTGCCTAAATTTAGTGCATTTTCTCAGAGCGAATATAATTTAAACAATGCTACAAACACACTTAAAAGACATTTTAACATTCTTAATTTTAATGCTTTTGGCATTGAAAAATCTCCAGAATGCATTAGTGCTTGTGGCGCACTTATAGCATATCTTAATCAAACGCAAAAGCAAACCTTAATTAACATCAATAAAATTAAGTTTGAAAATGATGATGCGATAATGATGTTAGATATCAACGCAATAAGGAACTTAGAACTTGTAAAAACGCTAAGAGACGGAAAAACATACGGCTCACTCTTATGGCTTTTAGATAAGACAAAAACAAGTATGGGGGCAAGAAAACTTCAAAGTCAAATACTTTCTCCACTTGTTGATAAGGAAAAAATTAACTATAGATTAGATGCTGTTGATTGCCTATTTAATGACAGCGTAACAAGACAATCGCTTGCCAATTTGCTTTGCTCTATACGAGATGTTCAAAGACTTACAGGCAAAATTTCAAGTGGAAACATTATGCCAAGAGATTGCTTAGCGCTAAAGTCTTCTTTAGAAGTTTTACCATCGCTAAAATTTAAACTTTTAGGATTAAATTCAGCGTTTATACAAGATATTTTTAATAGCATTGAAGATTTTAATGATACCACTCAATTAATTGATAGTGCAATCGTTTCTGAACCACCATCAAATATGAAAGACGGTGGGTATATTAAAGATGGTTATGATGCTAACCTAGACGAAATGCGTAATTTAGGCAAAAACAGCAAGTCTTTAATTGCTCAAATTGAAAATAATGAAAGAGAAAAGACAGGCATTAAAACGCTTAAAATAGGCTATAATCGTGTATTCGGTTATTACATTGAAGTAACCAACTCTTTTAAGGACAAAGTTCCTTATGAATACCAAAGGAAACAAACGCTTTCTAATGCCGAAAGATTTATTACAGATGAACTAAAAGAATTAGAAGTTGCAATCTTATCGAGCGAAGAAAAATCGTTGCAAATAGAAGCAAATATCTTTAATAAAATTAAAGAGCATTTAAGAAGCCAAGTTGAAAGGCTTTTATCCACAGCAAATGCAATTGCCGACCTTGACGTTATTTGTTCGCTTGCTACAGTTGCAAAAGAAAACGGATACTCAAAACCAATAATATTAGATGCAGGCAACAAACTTGATATTGTCGATGGAAGACACCCTGTGGTTGAAAGTTTTTCTAAGCAAAAATTTATTCCTAACGATTGTCTGCTTGATAGCGATGAAAATAGGACGATGATTTTAACAGGTCCAAATATGGCTGGTAAAAGCACGTATATGCGACAAATTGCTATTATTACTTTACTTGCTCAAATGGGTAGTTTTGTACCAGCAAAAAGTGCAGAAATTCCTATTACAGATAAAATATTTACACGAATAGGAGCGAGCGACAACCTTATTTCAGACCAAAGCACGTTTATGGTTGAAATGTCTGAAATGGCAAATATATTAAACAATGCAACAAAAAATAGTCTACTTATTTTAGATGAAATTGGCCGTGGAACAAGCACTTTTGATGGGCTTAGTATTGCTTGGGCTGTAGTTGAGTATATAACAAACAATATTAAGGCTAGAACAATGTTTGCAACGCACTATCACGAACTTACCACACTTGAAGGCAGTTTAGAGGGCGTAAAGAATTATAAGGTTACAGTCAAAGAACTTCAAGGTGGGATTGTGTTCATGCGCAAAATTATGCGTGGTGGTACAAATAAGAGTTTTGGTATAGAAGTTGCTCAGCTTGCTGGCGTGAATAAAGAAATAATAGATAAGTCAAAAGAAATTCTTAAAAAATTAGAAAAATCTAATATAAATAACGATAAAATTAGTGTGCAAAACATTGACAATCCAACTAAAACTTTAAGCGAAGTTGAAAAAATTATTGCCGAACTTGACACTAATAATTTGTCACCAATGCAAGCATTTAATATTTTAATAGATTTGCAAGAAAAAGTTAAGGAAGAATAGTTATGAAAATAAATTTACTAAGCAGTAAAATTTATAACCGAATAGCAGCAGGGGAAGTTGTTGAGCGTCCATTTTCAGTTGTAAAAGAACTTGTTGAAAACTCTATCGATGCAGGTGCAACTAAAATTGAAATTGAAATTGAAAATGGTGGAATTTCTTGTGTTAAAATTACCGATAATGGCTGTGGTATTGAAAAGAGCGAACTAAAAAAGGCGCTTTTGCCACATGCAACAAGTAAGATTTCTTCTTTAAAAGATTTAGATAATATTATGTCTTTAGGCTTTAGAGGAGAGGCTCTTGCAAGTATTGCTTCGGTTTCCAAAATTACAATAGAATCAAAGCCAAGTGACCAAGAATTTGGCGCTTCTATTAGTGCCGATGGGGGCGAAATGTCAGATATTACTGACTCTGCTATAAATAACGGCACAATTATTTCGGTAAATAATTTGTTTTTCAATACTCCTGTTAGAGAAAAGTTTTTGCGTTCTGAAAAATCAGAAGAAAATGAAATAACGGCAACTGTTGCAAGGTTTATTCTTGGAAACCCAACAATTTCATTTAAGTATACTGTTGATGGAAAGGTTGTATATAATTCTTTTGGCGATGGTTTTGAAAGTGCTATTGTCTGTGTTTACGGCGTTGATGCACTTGAAAATTGTTTTTATATTGATACTGTTAAAAATGGCATAAAAATCAATGGTTATATAGGAAAGCACTTCTTTACTAAAGGTAATAGAAGTTACCAAACAACTTTTATAAATGGAAGATATGTAGTAAATCAAACAGTTTCTTCTGCAATTGCTAATGCATATTCATCTTATTTAATGAAAAGGCAATATCCATTTTATGTCTTAAGCATTTCGCTTCCAAGTGAAATTGTCGATGTAAACGTGCACCCAAATAAATTAGACGTTCGTTTTGCAAATAATCAAATAGTGTATGGAAGCATTTATTCGGTGATTTCTAAGGTGTTAGATGGCAGTAGCGAAGCATTAAATATCGTTTCTGTTGATAGGAATATTAAGGCAAACAATACCGAGTTAAACACTAAGGAAATTAACACTAATTATGACACACATAACCATGTTAATTTTGACAAAAAAATGCTAACACTATCTTTTAGTGATAGCAAACCATCTACTGAAAGTAAATCTATTAAGTTTGATAATGAAGGCGAATATCTTAAAAATGACAATAATAATGATATAGATATTTTTGCTGAAAATAAACTTTATTTAGAAAAACTAGAAAAGCAAAAACTTGAACTTCAGCAAAAAAATGAAGAAGTTAAACAAGAATCTTTAGTTAGTTTGACCGAAATTAAATATATAGGGCAAGCACTAAATACTTATTTAATTTTTGAAGACGGAATTGACCTTTATTTTGCTGACCAACATGCTGCACACGAAAGAATTTTATTTGACAAACTTAATTTAGCAGTTAAAAATGCAAAAATTGACACTCAAACACTTTTACTTCCTTATGTTATAAATGTAAATAGCCTAGAGTATAACTTTTTATTATCTAAACTTGATGTACTTAATTCGATGGGGATAGAAATTAGCGAATTTGGAAGAAATGCCTTTAAGGTTTCAGCAATTCCAACATTTTTAGTTGATATAAACTTAAAAACTTTCTTTGATGATATACTTAGCGACATAAATGAACTAAAAACTTTTACGGTAAACGAACTTTTAGATGAAAAACTTGCTCAAAAGGCTTGTAAATCGGCAATTAAGTCAGGTGACAAACTTTCAGAGTCAGAAATTGCAATTTTACTTGAAAAATTAAAAGAAAACATTGGATTAAAATGTCCACATGGCAGACCTGTTGCTATAAAAATTACTAGAACGGAAATAGATAAATGGTTCAAAAGGATAGTGTAAACAATAAAATTATTATAATCTGTGGTCCTACTGCATCAGGGAAAAGCGAACTTGCATTATCTCTTGCAAAAATGCTTAATACTGAAATTATATCTGCCGATTCAATGTATATCTATAAAGACTTAAATATAGGCACGGCAAAACCAACACCACAAGAAATGCAAGGAATTAAACATCACTTAATAGATGTTGTTTTTCCATGTGATAATTTTAGCGTTAGCGATTATAGAAATTTAGCACTGCCAATTATAAACGACCTTTTGTCTAAAGGAAAAATTCCTATAGTCTGTGGTGGAACGGGATTTTACATAAATTCCATTCTTTATGATTTTTCTTATGGAAATAGTGAAGCAAACCTAGAAATTAGAGATAAATATATGAAACTTGCTATTCAAAACGGCAATGAATATGTTTATAATATATTAAAAGAGTGTGATATCGAAAGTGCAAAAAAACTACACCCAAACGACTTAAAAAGGGTTGTTAGGGCATTAGAAATTTATCATAGTGGGACAAAGAAGTCTGATATAAAAGACCCGTTGGTGCCTAAATTTGATTATAAAGCATATTCGATAGATTTTAATAGAGAAATTTTGTATTCTAGAATAAATAGTAGAGTTGATATTATGATACAAAATGGACTTGTTAATGAGGTAAAAGAATTATTAAATAATGGCGTAACCAAAGAAAATCAATGTATGCAAGCAATAGGTTATAAGGAAATAATTGATTATATCGAGGGCAATTGTTCGCTAGAAAAAGCAATTGATGACATCAAACTTAACACAAGACATTATGCAAAAAGACAAATAACTTATTTCAAAAAGTTAAATATAAAAATGCTATGTCCAGCAAGTGCTGAAGATATGGCAAAACAAATAGTAAACGAACTCTAAAAGGACAAATTATGATTAGCGATAAATTGATTAAACAATGTGAAGAAAACCTAAAAAAACAATTTGAATATTTTGAAGATATAGCGCTTTATAATCAAGAAAAAGTTCTTAGCGCCTTTCAAAAAAACAGGTTGGCGCTTAGACACTTTACAGGCACAACGGGTTATGGTTATGGCGATGAAGGTAGAGACACCTTAAACACTGTTTTTGCCGACATTTTTGGAGCAGAAAAAGCAATTTGTTCGCCAAACATCGTGTCTGGAACTCACGCACTTTCACTATGTTTATTTGGCGTTTTAATGCCAAACGATAAAGCGCTTTGCATTACAGGCACGCCTTATGACACCCTTAATGATGTAATTTATGGCGAAGGTAACGGTTCGCTAAAAGATTATGGTATAGAATTTACTTGTATAGACCTATTAAATGATAAAATTGATAAAGAAAAAATCAAAGAATACTTTGAAACAAACGGATGTCCTAAAATGATTTATATGCAACGCTCAAGGGGATATGCTTGGCGTGATGCAATGTCTATTTCTGACATTAGCGATGCTGTTGAATTTGTAAAATCGCTTGGTTTTGACGGATGTATTATGCTTGATAATTGCTATGGCGAATTTTTAGATAAATTAGAAGCAACTAATGTGGGCGTAAATCTAATGGCTGGCTCAATGATTAAAAATCCGGGTGGTGGAATCGCTCCAACAGGTGGCTATGTTGTAGGCTCTGAAAAATATGTAAATTTAGTACAAAATAAACTTACAGCGCCTTCAATCGGTGGAGAAGTAGGCTCTTATACAAGTGGTTATCAATATTATTTTCAAGGCTTATTCTTAGCACCACACATAGTTTTGCAAGCAGTTAAAGGCTCTTTACTTTTTGGCGCAGTATTAAACGAATTAGGTTATGAAACCTCACCAAGACTTGACACAATGCCAAATGATATAATCAGGGCAATTAAATTTAATAATGAAAAAGACCTAATCTCGTTTATTCAAACTATACAACATAATTCGCCAATAGATAGTTATGTAGATGCACTTCCATGGGAAATGCCAGGGTATGAAGACCAAGTTATAATGGCGGCAGGTTGCTTTGTTCAAGGTTCATCAATTGAACTTTCAGCCGATGCACCAATCAAACCACCATACATTGCATATATGCAGGGTGGACTAACATACGAACATGCAAAAATAGTTCTAAAAAACCTAAATTTAACACAAAAAAATTAGTGTTTGTAAGGTTTTTATTAAAATAAAAAAGAGAAAACAATAAATCATGCTTTCTCTTAAAATTCTATATTAAGGTTACAAAATTTTGAAACTTAAGGTTAAAACTTACGCATAAGCCCTTTAACCACACCTAAAATTATGACGTCGTCAAAAACCATATCTTGCATTGTGTCGTTTTCAGGGTGAAGAATGATTTTATCTTCTTTTTTATAAAATCTTTTAACAGTTGCACTATCATCGACAAGTGCAACAACAATTTGGCCGTTTATTGCATCACTTTGCTGTTTAACAATAATGATATCTTTATCATATATTCCAGCATTTATCATGCTATCGCCTTTAACTCTTAATGCAAACTCCGTTCCACCTGTGTTAAATTCTGGTGGAATAGGGCAATATCCTTCTAAATTTTGCACAGCGAAAATAGGCTGGCCAGCATTTATTGTTCCCACAATAGGCACAGTCTTAAACTTAGAAGCACTATCAGAAAGTGTTAAAGCCCTGTTTTTAGAAGGTGATTTTTCAAGCAAACCACGACTAACAAGTTTTTCTAGGTAATAATATGCTGTTGCCGTTGATTTAATGTTTAGTTTGGCACAAATTTCCCTTACTGAAGGTGGATAACCAAACTGGCTAATATAACTTGATGTAAAATTATAAACTTCATTTATTTTTGTTTCAATTTTTTTCATACTTTTATGTTAACATATAAATTACAAAAAGTCAAACAAATGTTTGTAAATTTTTAGGAGATTTTGATTATGACAACAAAACAATGCGAATTATACGATAGAGAGTGTATAAATTGTGGGGAATGCGATAGGTGCGATTTAGACCCAAATAAGAAATGCGATAGCTGTGGTAAATGTATTGAGCCAGACAAAAACTATAAAATAATTAAAATAACAAAAATTATTAAGTAATATTACTTAAAAAGGTTTTGTTAAATAATATTTTAAAAGAAAGACGCCTCCAAATCAATGGAGGCGTCTTTCTATATATTATGTCATGTGAGAAGGATTCAAAATTTTATTTAGTTGTTCTTCGCTTAATATATTATGTTTTAGAACAACTTCTTTTATACTTTTATTAGTTTTTAATGATTCTTTTGCAATTTCTGCCGATTTTTTATATCCAATATAAGGACAAAGGGCAGTTACAATACCAATACTATTGTTTAATAATTCAGAAATTTTATCTCTATTTGCAACAATGCCTTTTATGCAATTTTCGGTAAGGGTATTGATTGCGTTTTTAAGGCAAATAATTGACTCAAACAACTTATAAAAAATAACAGGTTCAAAAGCATTAAGCTCTAATTGTCCAGCTTCAGCAGCCATCGATATTGTCATATCGTTGCCGATAACAGCAAAAGCAACTTGAGAAACAACTTCTGGTATAACAGGGTTAACTTTTCCTGGCATTATTGATGAACCATTTTGCATAGCAGGAAGTGTAATTTCTGAAATACCCGTTTTTGGACCACTTGCCATAAGTCTTAAGTCATTACACATCTTTGAAAGGGTGATTGCACATGTTTTTAATGCTCCAGACACAAAAACAAATCCATCTAAATTTTGAGTGTTATCAATTAAATCTCTTGCTTGAATTAAATCGTGCCCAGTTGTTTTTGATAAAACACTTGTAATATTTGCTAAATAATCTTTATTTGTATTTATTGAAGTACCAATTGCAGTACCACCAATATTTATGACATGCATTTCTTGTAATGCTTGCTTTATAAGTCTAACGCACCTTTTAATTGCTGAAGAATATGCTGAAAATTCTTGACCTAAGCGAATTGGAACAGCGTCCTCAAGTTGAGTTCTGCCCATCTTAATGATATCATCAAATTCAATTGCTTTTTGGTCTAAACTGTCGGTTAACGCTTTTAATTCAACAAATAACATACTTGTAAGGTCCAAAACTGTTAATTTACCAGCAGTAGGGACAACGTCATTTGTAGATTGAGATTTATTAACGTGGTCGTTTGGGTGACAAAGATATTCGCCCAATTTCCCACCTAAAATTTCTGTAGCACGATTGGCAACAACTTCGTTAACATTCATGTTAACAGTTGTTCCAGCGCCACCTTGGATTGCGTCGGTAATAAATTCTTTATCAAATTTGCCTTCTAATATTTCATCACATGCAGTACATATCGCATTTGCAATGTTTTGGTCTAAATTATCGGCATTTTTGTTTGCAATTGCTGCAGCTTTTTTTATTTTAACAATATTATAAATGAAATTTATGTTCATTAAATTTCCACTTATATTAAAGTTGTTTGCGCCTCTTAAACTTTGAACACCATAATATGCATTTTCAGGAATATCTAATGTTCCAATTGAGTCACTTTCTAGCCTTGTTTTCACCATAAATTTATACCTTTATAATTTATGTTTTGATTATAACATATTGATTTTATTATGTTATCATTTTAGAATAAGTAAATAAAATTTTTATATATGTATAAAAAAATATTAATTATTTTTAATTTCAATAAAATTTTTACTTGCAAATTTTGATTAAAATAAATATAATGTAAATATAGAGTTAAGAAGGTAAGTGTATGAAAAACAATATTGTTGATGAAATTGATATCAAAATCTTAAAATTATTGCAAGATGATGCTCGCATTTCAATTAAATCAATTGCAAACAAACTATATCTTTCGGCACCAACAGTAAAGACAAGGCTTGATAGTTTAAAAGAAAAGGGCATAATTAAAGGGTATTATGTAGAAATAGACAATTCCGTTTATGAAAACATTATTAAATGCTTTGTAGAAATAGAAGTTGCACCCAACTTAAAAGATGAACTTTATAAAATTTTAATCGACTCACCAAACGTTGTCGAATGCGAGCGTGTTACGGGGGAATATTCGCTTATAACCAAGGTTATATTTAAAAACACTATTGAAATGGATAGATTTATAAATAAAATTCAATATTATGGCAAAACTCGCACACAAATTATCTTTTCAACCATAATAAACCATAGGGGTATTGAATTATAACATAATAAAAACATTATATTTATTAAAATATACAATAAAAAAATCCGATTTTAATTATCGGATTTTTTTGTTAAATTTAAGTTATGTCCTGCATTTTTTCTTATATCTTCAGTAATTGCAGCATAATGCTTTTTAGTTGTATTTACATCTTTATGCCCTAGACAGTCTGCAACAACATAAATATCGCCCGTTTGTCTATATAGATTTGTGCCAAACGTACTTCTTAGTTTATGTGGGGTAATTTTTTTAAGTGGAGAAACAATTTTTGCATATTTTTTAACCAATTCCTGAACCTGTCTAGTGGAAATTCGTTTATTTTGTAAAGATAAAAATAGTGGCTCATCATTTAATTTTTCTTTTTCGCTGTTTCTAGTTTCAAGATACTCATTTATAGCCAAAGAAACTTGATTATTAAAGTATAAAACCGAACGATTTCCACCTTTTCTAGTAACAACAAAACTATTAGTTTTTAAGTCAATATCGCCACAATTCAAGCCAACAAGTTCGCTTATTCTTATACCAGTGCCTAAAAATAGGGTGATAATTGCAGTATCTCTTAGTTTAGTTGAGTTATGAAAGGCAAGTTGGTGCTTAGAAAGCCCAAAACCCGTTTCAACGGTGTAAAGCATGTCTCCAATTTCATCCACTTTATTATTAGAATCAAGCCTTATAATCTCTTTTTCATGTATTTTTGGCATAGAAACTTTAGCAGGGGTGTTTGCTGGCAATTTATTTCTATTAAAAAAGAATTTATAAAAGGCTCTAAGTGTAGATAATTTTCTTGCTTTTCCCGTCTCGGTGCAACGCTCGCTTTTCCCATTTATAGTGTAGTGACTTAAATAACTTAAAAAATATTCAATATCAGATGCATCAAGTTTGGATAAATCAGACAAGGTTATATCATCAATTCTTGAATTCCTAAATATTTTTTTGCTTAAAAAATCAAAAAATACCCTTAAGTCATATCCATAATTAAGTCTTGTAAGGGCAGAAGTATTAAGTTCCACACCAATAAAGAACTCTTGAACAAAATAAGGAAGTTCATCAATGATATTATTTAATCTTTCAATACAGTTAATTTCTCTTTGCTCATAAAAACTTTTTTCTTTCATTTTTTTGTCTCACTTTTAAAAATTGTTAGCAGGGAACTGCATTTTTTATAGTTGTCAACATAGTTATCCACGCATGTATTTATGCGCAAAACACGACTTTTGCGAATAGTTACATGTTTATTATATAAGATAAGGGATAATAAGTCAAGTAATTTTTATAATTTAATTTTCTTTATAATCTAAAATTCAAAGCAATATTTTTGTCATAAATGTTGCTTTATTTTTATTGATAAAATTTATTTGTATTTTTTTGCACTCTTTTTTATAATTATAATTTAGCAAATCACTTGTATTTGACTAACGATTTTAGTTATAATTTTATCACATATAATTAAATATTTTTTTATCAATAAAAACTATTGACTAAATTTTTAATTCATAGTATAATAAAATAAAGAATTTTTGGAGAAAAATATGCAAAATCAACAAATTAGCAGTGATTTAATTCGTGGCCATATCGATACGATAATACTACACACCTTGTTAGATGGCGACAAATATGCAGAACAAATCAGCGACACTATTGATAAAAAAAGCGAAAGTGCTTATAAAATAAACCAAGCAACGCTTTATAGCGCATTAAAACGCCTAGAATCTTCTAAGTTTGTAAATTCTTATCAAAGAGATGCAAATGGAAACGGAAGACGCAAATTTTTTACCCTTACGGAAAAAGGCAGAGAGTTTGCCGATAATAACCTTTCAAGTTGGTCATATTCTCGTGCAATTATCGATAAACTTATAGATTGCGCTCCACAACCTATTATTAAGACAGAATATATCGAAAAAATTGTTCAAGTTCCCGTTCATGTTGAGCGCACGATAATTAAAGAAGTTGAAAAAACTGAGGAAATTAAAGAAGATGTTGTAAAAAATGATGCGCCTATTACTCCTATACAAGCGCATGCCACTGATAACAATCCAATTAATACTATTTCATCAGACAGTAAAGAGTCTGTAATAGATGCTAAAGAAGTAAACTTTAGAAATATATTAAATGGACTAATTCAAACATCGAGCACGCATTATGAAGAAAAACATTCTGTAGCCGTCGAATTATCACCTCTTGAAAAAGACGATGTAGTTAACCAACAAGAAAATATTAAAGATTTTAATAAAACTATAATCGAAAAATCTAATACACCAATAAAAATCAACATGACAGAGATTGATTTTAGCGATTTAGTTGTAAAATCACAAAAAGAAGGCTTTAAAATTAGTATTTCTTCTAAAAATCAAGCAAAACCAAATGGTACGTTATTAAAAAACAAAGTAAATTTATTTGTTTCGCTTGCTATGTTTTTAATTTTAAGCCTTGAACTTTTGTTTTATACAACAACATATAAGACATTGCTTACTCCACCTAACGGCTTAATTTGGGGCTTAATTGGAACATTTGCTTTATGGCCAATTGCTAGTATTATATTATATAAAAATGCCCCACAAAAAACGAGTGCAAAAGATGTTTATGGTGATTCGATATTAACAACCTTAATTGTTGTTTTTAATCTTTTACTCATAAATTTTGCTGGAGTTTTATTATTTAATCTTAATTTTTCGGTTAAAAAAGATGTTTTGTTGTACTTAATTATCCCTGCAACATTATATTTCGATATTTTACTATATTCAATTATTAGATTTAATTTTGCAAAATCTAAAATGTGCAGAATAAACCATAAAAACTAAATATATAGTAAAAAAATAAAAGGCTTTGAAAAAAGCCTTTTTTGTTTTAAAGATTTAATAGATAATCAACTTCGTAAACACTTAATTGCCTAACTTGACCACGGTCAAGCCCTGACACCGTTAAATCGCCAATTTTAATTCTCTTAAGAAAATCAACTGAGTTATTAACGGCTTCAAACATTTTTCTAACCTGCCTATTTCTGCCTTCAGTAATAGTTATATGTAATTTAGAGCCCGTTTTATTTGTTTCAATAAGCCTAACATTACATTTTTTTGTTTTTACACCATCGATATAAACGCCTGAACGAAGTTTAACAAGGTCTTCATCGCTAACAGGTTTTTCAGTTTTTACAAGATAAGTTTTTGGCACTTCATTTTTTGGATGTGTAAGTTTAAACGTTAAATCACCATCGTTTGTTAAAATCAAAAGTCCTTCTGTATCATAATCTAATCTTCCAACAGGAAAAAGTCTTTTAATATTTTGTGGCAAAAGGTCCATTACGGTTTTCCTACCCTTATCATCTTTTACCGTACAAACATATCCTTTTGGCTTATTCATTATATAATAGTCATATTTTTTAACTAAATTTACTATTCTTCCGTTTACAGAAACACTGTCTTCACCAACATTTACATCGTCACCAGCATTGCAAACTCTTCCATTTATTTTTACAACACCATCTTCTATCAATTTATCTGCAGCACGCCTTGATGCAATGCCACAAGTTGCTAAATACTTATTTATTCTCATTTGTTTAAGTTTATCCTTATATTTATTTTACATCTAATATACTATAGATTTTTTCAGTAAAAAGCAAGTTATTTTGATAGTAAATTTTAACATAACCAACTTGTTGGTCTTTTTTTATAGGTTTTTTAAGTTTTTTTGGCAGCTCTACAACAATATTAAGATTTTCTTTTTCAAATTTTGTTAGTGGAAGAATGATATCATTTTTTATATAAGCCCCACATTTTACTCCATCAACATCAATGAATCCAACAATGTGGTCGCTTTCCATAATTTTATAATTTTGATAATTTGTAAATGCTGAAGAAAGTAAAATTTTAGATTTTTCAAACATAGGTGGACAATTCAATACCACACAAATAAATTCAGTGCCGTTTCTCTTAGCGCTACTAACCAAGCATCTTCCTGCTTTTTTAGTATAGCCTGTCTTAATGCCTGTACAACCCTCAAATTCGTTAAGCATCTTATTTTTATTAACTAAATATCTATCATAATTTTTTGTTGTAAAAGGTATTTTAATAGACTTTGTTCCTACAATTTCTCTAAAAGTTGGGTTTTTCATTGCATAACACGATATAAGTGCTAAATCATAAGCCGTTGTATAATGATTTTCATTGTGAAGACCATGTGGATTTACAAAATTACTGTTTTTAGCACCAATTTTTACTGCCGTTTTATTCATAAGAATAGCAAAATCTTTTATATTTCCACTACAATGAACGGCAAGAGTTTCAGCACAATCATTTCCAGAACGAAGCATTAAGCCATATAACAAGTGTTCCACACTTAATTTTTCTCCAGCTTCTAAATATATGCTAGAACCTTCTATTCCCGTAGTTTCTTTTTTTATATCAACAATATCACTTAAATTGCAATTTTCTATAATAGTAATTGCTGTCAAAATTTTGGTCGTACTTGCCATAAATTTTTTTTCATTTTGATTTACCGAGTGCACAACTCTATTTGTGTTAAGTTCCATAACAATTTCTGCCGAATTTGATGTGTTTGCATATGTTATGTGTGACATAGTTGCACCATAAATCATTATAGAAAACATAAATATTATTGATATTGCTATTGTAATTATTTTCTTTTTCATAATTTAATCTTTTTTATTTAATTTTTCAATAAAATCGGCTGTTTTTTCTAATAATTTTTCGTAAGGAGAATCAGAAACACTTATCATTTTATACCCACTTCCTTCGTTTACCAAAAAACCACAAGGTTTAACAGAAACAATTGCCCCATTACCTGCCGAGTATGGTAAATCGTTACCTTTCTTAAAAACACCAACCTTTCCGTACTCTCCACCACCAGAAAGAACCCCTACTGTAATTTTTGATACAGGAATAATTATTGTTCCATCTTTTGATGAAATAGGCTTGCCTATAACTGCATCAACATCTATAACACTGCTTAAATTTTTAAGCGTTGTTTCTATTACATTATTTATTCTATTATGTTCTACTTTTGATTGCATATATTATTTTCTCCAAAAATATTTTGATTAGACTTATTAAAACCATAAGAACATTAAATACAAATGTGCTTCTAACTTTAAACATAAAGACATCTTCTTTTTCATAAAGCATGATACTACTTTTTAATGACAAATATGGTTTTATTTGGTTTGTGCATTGCCCTATTATATTAAATATAAAGTTATATATTAAAGCAAAGTTTATTTTTTCAGTTTCATTATCTAAAATACCTAGCGAAATGGCAGTATTAAACTTAAAAATATGATAGTCTCTTAAAGGCTTAAACTTTTTTCGTATTGAAAATATGTCTTTATAAAAAATTAGCACTGCCTTTTTGTTGTTTATATGAATAGCAATCGCTTCATCTATAAGTTCAATATACCCATAGATTATCGTTATAAAACTAAACAATTTTATTTGATATTCTAGCATATTTATATTTTTTGAATATCTAACATTTATATTAATAAATATTGGAAATATTAAAATTGCATATATAATTACAACAACTGCTAACACTATTTTAATATTTGCATTAAATTAAATAATATACTGATTTTGATTGCAAAAACATAAAGAAAAAGGCGTAGAAATAAATTCTACGCCTTAAATTTATAATATATTATGTTTATTAAAAACTAAAACTTTTCAACGTCTTCGCCTTGCAAAAAATCTGGAAGTTCTTCATCTTCTAAGTCTGGAAGTTCAAAATCATCTTGATTACTTTTATCAGCACTTACTTTGTTATTGCCACTTTCAGCAGTAACTGCAACTTCTTCTACATATTCATCTTTTTTATACAAATAATCATCTTCTTTTTCAGGATGCAATAAACTAATTTTATTTATAAGTTCTTCATAATCAGGAAGTTGGTCAAGCGATTCGATTTGAAAACGTTTTAAGAACTTGTCGGTTGTGCCAAAAAGAACAGGCTTGCCAACAGCATCTTTTCTGCCAACAGGCTCAATAACACCAAGTTCTAATAATTTTTGAACGGCATACTCACTATTTCCCCTAAGTTCTTCTAGGTCGATACGAGTTACAGGTTGCTTATATGCAATAATTGCAGCAACTTCAAGCATACTTTTAGAAAGTTCTTTTTCTTTGATAGGATTAAGAACGGCAGAAACATATTCAGCATTTTCTGGATTAGAACAAAATTGTAGTTTTTTGTTAAAAATTAAAAGTTGAATTCCACTATTTTTTGAATATTTTTCTTTTAATATCTCGGCAATAGTTAAAACATCCTTATTGCTAATTTCAAGTTTTTCAGCAATATCAGATATGGCAACTTGCGTGCCAGAAACAAATAAAATAGATTCAATTATATTCGTCAATCTCTCCAAGTTCTTCATTTCTATCTTCCCTTAATTTTATAGTTATATCATCAAATATGCCATTTTGTTCAACAGTTACATACTGAAGTTTCAAAAGTTCAAGCATTGCCTGAAAGGTTGTTATAAGTTCGTTTTTAGTATAATATTTAGTAAAAAGTTCAAAAAAACTCATTTCTTTCCTGTCTAAAAGCGTTGTTCTAATATGGTCAACTTTATCTTTTACAGTAAAAACTTCTTTTGGAATTTCTTTTAAGATGTTTTCTTGCCTTTTCTTATCATCAACGCGCATTAAAAGTTTAGAAAAAGCGCTTATCAAACCATCTAGATTAAAGTCATTATAAACAATTTTAACTTCACCAACCGATTTATCGGGCTCTTTATAAAAGCGCAAAACATTTTCTTGTTCTTTAAGTTTAGCGCTAACTTCTTTAAATAAGTTATACTCTTCAATTTGCCTAATAAGTCTAGTCTCAGCATCTT
Organism: Clostridiales bacterium; assembly: GCA_015069465.1. Taxonomy (GTDB): domain Bacteria; phylum Bacillota; class Clostridia; order Christensenellales; family Borkfalkiaceae; genus UBA1259. The sequence goes on from SVIO01000001.1 coordinate 139,435, forward strand.
CCTCGCCAAACTCAAACTCTTCTTCTTTTGGAAGCATAGATTTTGATTTTATCTCAAGAAGGGTTGCTGCCATTGTTAAATATTCGCTAGCCTTATCTACGTCAAGTTCGGTTAAAGCATCGATATATGCTAAAAATTGCTCGGTAACCTGCGAAACAAAAATATCTTTTATTTCGATTTTTGCTTCTTTTATAAGATGCAAAAGCAGGTCTAACGGCCCTTCAAAATTATCAAGTTTTGTAGAATAATCAACAACCGATTCAAACTCTGCCATTTTAGCCCCTTTTTTGCATTTTTATTATATTATATAATAAAACTAACAAAATTGCAAGAAAAAAATGCTTACATGCGTAAGCATTTTTTAGTTAAACATCATTTCTTATTAAGTCCTCAAATGTTTGTGGTTTTACAATATACCTAGATTCGCCATCTTTAACCATTACAACAGGTGGAATTAAATTCCTATTATAATTGCTTGACATCGAATAGTTGTATGCACCTGTTGACAATACAGCAATTAAATCCCCTTCTTTAATTTCTGGGAGCATAACATCTTCTGCAATAATATCGCCACTTTCACAACATTTGCCTGCAATAGTATATTTATTTGACTTTTTTGCGTTCATATTAAGTGCGCTTACAACCGAATATTTCGCTTGATATAGCGCATATCTTGGGTTATCAAACATACCACCATCAATAGCAATATAGTTTTTTATACCCTTAATCTCTTTTGTCCTTCCTGCTGTATATAATGTAACACCTGCTTCGCCAACAATTGACCTGCCAGGTTCTAAGATAAGATAAGGTTTTTTAAGCGATTTTTCAGCGACACATCTCTTTAATGCGCCAGAAATTATCTTAATATATTCAGCATACTCATTGCAAGATTTTTTAGCATCGCCATCAGCATACCAAACGCCAAAACCACCACCAATATTTATAACATCAAAGGAATATCCATATAAGTCGCTTAATTTTTTATAAAAATCGGTCATTTTTTCAACAGCAAGTTCAAATGACTTATATTCAAAAATTTGAGAACCTATATGACAATGCAAACCAACCAAATCAAGATTTTCTTGTTTCTTTACAAAGCATACAACTTTTTCTGCTTCTCCACTACCAATTGAATACCCAAACTTAGAATCCACCTTTGCCGTTTGAACAAAATGGTGCGTATGTGCTTCAATTCCTGGGTTAACCCTAATTAAAACCTTTTGAACTTTATTATATTTTTTGCAAATTTCATTTAACTCACTTGCTTCGGTATAAGAATCTAAAACAATATATCCAACATTGTTTTGAACTGCATATTCTAATTCAAAACTTGACTTATTATTACCATGCAAACAAATCTTTTCCATTGGAAAACCTGCAGTTTTTGCAGTAAACATTTCGCCAGCAGAAACAGAGTCTGCACCTATACCCATTTTGTTTATAATTCTATAAATTTCTAAACAACTAAACGCTTTTGAAGCATATGCAATCATGCCATCGCCATATTCTTTTTTTAGCGTGTCTGCATAGATTTTACACATGTCTTCAATATACGCTTGGTCCATAACATAAAGTGGCGTGCCATATTGCTCTTTTAAGGCTTTAGCATCAACTCCACCTATTTCTAAATGACCTAAATTATTGATTTTTAGCGTTTGTCTTTCGTTCATAATGCACCTAATATTATCATTTTTTTCTTTATTTTAACAAAAATTATACACAAATGTCAATTATAATACTCTAATAAAATTTTATCTATATATTAAGCACAATTTATATTACATATATTTAAACACAATTTTTACTAAATACACCAATTATTCACAATGTCTTTTACAATGTCAAAATAAGTTTTTTGCATAATTGATTCATTGGCAAGAACGTTTACTGAGCCAATTTCTATACCGTTTTCAAATGCTCTTAACACGCCCACTTTTTTACCCTTGACAACAGGAGCACATACTTTTTTTATAGGTTCAAAGTTTATTTCTATACTTTTTTTAGCGTTTTTCTTGCAAAATATATACAAAGGCGATTCTGCAACAACACTTAATGTTCGTTTTTTTCCACCTTGAACCTTTACGGTTAAATCAAGTGGTTTATCGCTTTCAATTATAGTTTTATTACAAAAATTATCAAAACCATAGTTAAACATACTAGAAACATCACCAAACCTTTCCTTACTATTTGATGCACAAATAACAACGCCAACAAGTCTCATATCATTTCTTTTAGCCGAAGCCGTTAAACAATGTCCTGCTTCATTAGTATATCCGGTTTTTCCACTATCACAACCTTTATAAAACCTTATAAGTTTATTAGTATTTGCAATTTCTGTCTTTCTATCGTTTGGGTGTGTTACAACATCTGTCCAAATCTTTGAAAATTTATAATAGTCTTCATAATCTAATAGTTTTGAAAACATTGTGGCAACATCTTTTGCACAAGAATATTGACCTGCTTGTGGAAGCCCCGTACAATTAACAAAAACTGTATTAGTCATGCCAAGTTCACTTGCTTTTTCGTTCATTTTGTCAACAAAATTTGCTTGACTTCCTGCAATTCTTTCAGCCATTGCAACACATGCATCGTTTGCAGATGCAACAACTATGCTTTTTATAAGTTCACCAACAATATATTCGCCATCTTTTTCTAAGAAAACTTGAGAGCCACCCATACCAGCTGAATTTTCGCTAATTACCACCTTTTCATCATAACTAAGATTACCCTTTTCTATTTCATCAAAGCATAAAAGTAACGTCATAACCTTGCACATGCTTGCAATAGGCAATCGTTCCAATTCGTTTTTTTCATATATAACAGTTTTAGTCTTATAATCCATTAAATAAGCAGACTTACTTTTAACCGATAATGTGACTTCAGTGTCAGCCAGTGCATTATAACTATAAAGACCATTAAAGTAGCCGACTGATAAAATAAAAGCTAATAAAATAAATATTACAGAATATAATTTCTTCATAAAATCCCTCCTTTTACGAAAATATTTTCTGTAATATTTTACAATTTATGCATTATGTCTAACATAATCATATATTAAATTATTAGTATATATCAATTATTTATCATGTTTTCTATTTTTATACCGAAACCACGAGTTGGGTCATTGATAAAAACGTGTGTTATAGCCCCAACAAGCTTGTTGTTTTGAACAATCGGGCTTCCACTCATACCCTGAACTATACCACCTGTTTTTGAAATTAAATCTTCATCATTTATTTTAACAACAAGATTTTTATTTCCATAGTCATCAACCTTTACTATTGATATTTCATATCTTTTAGGAACACTCCCATCTATTGTCGAATATATATACGCTTCACCAATTTTTGCTGTACCCAACTCAACCCTAGTTAAATTTGATGTATCAAAATTATCAGTTAGGTTGCCATAAACACCCGATTCTAAATTTTTCTCTATATTTGCAATGGCATTGCTTCTTAAAAAAGCGCCCTTTAATTCACCTGCACGCCCTCTTAATCCTTTTATATAACCAGAAATACTACAATTATATAATTTACCACCACTTATTTCAAGAACGCTTCCGTTGTCATCGATTACAGGGTGACCAAGTGATGCAAATTTATTGCCTTTTATATAAGTAATTGTGCCTATTCCACTAACACTATCTCGAATATAAACACCCAACTTATAGTTTCCGTTTATATCCTTTACAGCCTTTATTTGCTTAATAATGATTTGACCAGCGTGATTATACTCTATTATCGCATTTTCGTTATTTTTCAAAGCATTTTGTATATCTAATGCACTATTTATTTCATAATTATTTATTTTATATATAACATCTCCTTCAGTTACACCTATTGCTTTTAGTGGCGAAACAAGTCCATTTTCGCAAACAATATCACAAACACCAATAACTTCTGCCCCACGAGTTGACAGCCTAAAGCCAGCTGGCATTCCACCTAAATATATCTCTTCATTAGCATAAACATTTTTATAACTACCAAAAGAAAAACATATTAAAATAGCAAGAATTATGCTTAAAAACTTAAATTTACCCCTCATATTTACCCCACCAGATATATGATGTGTAAATTTTTTATTGTTATTCATGGCATTATTTAATTTTAAAATAAAAAACGCTCTTATTCTAAGAGCGTTTTAATTTAATTAGTTTACAACTAACGATTTTTTATATTGCATTGCACCATCTATTAAATCTTTTGCATGTTCATTGGCAGTCTTACTTTCCTTATCACCACCAACCAATCTTATGATTTCATAAATCTTTTCTTCATTAGTAAGAGATTTTACCGTAGTCGTGGTCTTATCTGCGCCTTCATTTTTTTCAATAAGCAAGTTATTATCAGCCATAGCCGAAACTTGTGGCAAATGTGAAATCGCAATTATTTGCGTATCTAAAGATATTTTAGCGAGTTTTTCAGCCACTACCTTTGCAACGTTGCCACTTATACCAGCATCAATTTCATCAAAAATAAAGGTTGAAACATCGCTAAACCTTGCAGTTTGCGCTTTTATTGAAAGCATAAACCTACTCATTTCACCACCACTTATTACCATTGATAAATTTTTAAGTGGCTCGCCTAAGTTGGCTGAGAACATAAACTCAACAGAATCAAAGCCGTTTGGGCTATTGAACGTGCATTCTTCAAATGTTGGCGTACTAGCAAAACTAATCTTAAACTGGGCATTTTTCATACCAAGCGATTGAAGTTCACCTAAAATATTGCTTTCAAAAACTTGTGCATAATGCCTTCTTTTACTATTTAATTCAGTATATAAATTAAAGATATTGCTTGAAACTTGCATTTTTTCTTTTTCCAAGCATTCAATTTGCTCTGCAAAATTTTCAAGTTTTTCTTTTTCTAAAGTGGCATTATTCATAAACTCTTTAATTTCACCAATACTACCACCATATTTGCTTTTTAACGCCTTAATTAAATCTAACCTACTATCAATTTCATAAGGATTATACTCACAAACATCAAAACTATCAAGTAAATTGTTTGCAGTATTAGAGATGTCACTAAGGTCAGCAAAAACCCCTTCTAACCTATCATAAAGTTTAGAATAGTTTTCATCATAATCACTAATAGTAGAAAGCATTTTTGATGCACCACTTAAAATGTCTTCTACTCCACCTTCATCGCTTATGCTCTGATTAACCAGATTAAGTGCATTAAAAATCCGTTCTTGGTTGTTTAGTTTTTCTTTAATAATTAAAAGTTTTTCATCTTCGCCATCTTCTAGGCTGGCTTTTGCAATTTCATCGATTTGATAGTTAAGAATATCAAGCCTAATTAATCTTTGACTTTCATCACCACCAAAAGATTGTAAGTTTTTATTTATTTCTTTTAATTTATTATACTCTTTTGATAAAACTTGCTTAATATCTAAAATTTCTTGTCCACCATAATTATCCAAAAGAGCAAGTTGGTTCGCTTCTTTAAGCAAGTTAAAATGTTCGCTCTGTCCATGAACATCAACGAGAATTGAAGTAAATTTTCTAAGCATGCTTGCAGTTACTGTGTCGCCGTTTATTTTAATCGAACTCTTTCCTTCAATATTAAATTTTCTAGAAATCAACAATATGTCGTCTTGTTCAATTTCAAGTTCGTTAAAAACATCTTTTATCGCATCATTATTTTGAACATCGAACTCAGCAATAACCGAGCACTCTTTTTGCCCACTTCTAATTAACGACTTATCTGCTTTTGCGCCAAGCACAAAATTGAGCGACTCTATGATAACTGATTTTCCAGCACCCGTTTCACCCGACAAGACATTAAGTCCATTAGAAAAGCATATTTCAGCGCTATCAATCAGCGCTATGTTTTTAATAATGAGTTTTTGAAGCATATTATAATTTTTCTAATCCTTTAACAACCATCTCTGCATCGGCAGAAGTTTTTGTTATAATAAGCAAAGTATCGTCACCTGCAACCGTGCCTAAAATTTGTGGAAATTTAAGTTCATCTATAGCCATGCCTGCAGCACTAGCGTTTCCACTTATTGTTTTTAGAACGATTAAATTATTTGCACTTTCAATAGAAATTGTTATTTGCTTGAACAAGTTAACAAGTTTAGAAGAAAGTTTTTGACTAAAATCTTCTATAACAGCATATTTTTGTTCAACTTTAATCAAATTTAACTCTTTAATATCTCTTGAAATAGTTGCTTGAGAAACATTAAAACCTTTCTCCACTAGTTTTGCAGTTAATTCTTCTTGAGTTGAAATATTAAATGTATTTATAATATCAATTATTGCTTGACGCCTTGAATTTTTAATCATTATCTATCGTACCTGCTGACCTATTTAATTTATAACATAATTTTTTAAAGAAATTGTAGTCTTTTTTACGCAAGAAAAGAAGTTTTTTATCCACTTTTGATACTTTAATGCAATCGTTTTGCTTTAAATCTTCAACAAGTCTACCATCGACAAAAACAGCAACTTGAGCCTTACCAGAAACCCTTATGCAACAAACGGAATCATCAGAATAAACTATAGGTCTTTGGTTAAAAGCATGGGCAGCAATAGGCGTCATCGTAAACACGTCTGCATGAGGCGAAAGAATTGGCGCACCTAAAGAAAACGAGTATGCTGTTGAGCCTGTTGGCGAACTTATAATCGTTCCATCGCCACTATATTTAGAAACAAACGAATCGTCGATTTCTATTTGAATTTCAGCGACAGTATTACCAACCGACCTATCATATGTACGCTGAATATAAACTTCGTTAAGTGCATAAAAAACTTCATCATTATAAGAAACTGAAAGCATTGTTCTATAATCTTTCATAAGGTCGCCATTTTTTAAGCCAATAATTGCAGTTTCAACATCATTTTTTTCAAACTCGCACAAAAATCCAAGATTTCCAGCATTGATTCCTATAATTGGAATAGAGTTTTTGTTTGCAAACTCAGCCAAACACAATATTGTTCCATCTCCACCGATTGCAAAAAGCGCATCGGCTGAAATAGAATTTTTAAGCATATTATCTTCAAGAATCATATATTCAATGCCATGTTTTACAAGTCCTTCAATAAGTTTAGTCTTGCAAACACCACCAGCATCTTTTTTTTTGTTGTAATATACTAAAACTTTCATATTTTTCCCACCTTTCTTGGTAAAATTTTATATTAAAATTAAATTTTATTATTTTTAACTTGATTATTTAAGATTATCAAATCTTTTCGAGCAAAATTAAAAATTCTGTGTTTTTATCTTGAGTTATTGGTGCTGAAGTAATGCCTAGAAAATTAAAAGAATTATTCTTTGACACTTCTATAATATTATCGCAAACTTCTTTATGTATGTTTTTATCTCTAATAATTCCGTTTTTGAACTTTTTATGCCCACCCGTTTCAAACTGAGGTTTTATTAAAAGCATTGCTTTTTTATTTTTATCAATAAGTTTAGATAAAATAGGAATTACTTGAGTAATAGAAATAAAACTTAAATCCCCAACAATAAAATCAATCCTATCATAAAAATCTTCTGTCTTTAATTCTTTTGCGTTTTTAACAATAAGACTAACACGAGAATCTTGTTTCAAACTTTGATGCAATAAATTATCATTTAAATCAACTGCATATACTTTTTTGGCACCATTTTGAAGAAGACAATCAGTAAAACCACCTGTACTTGCTCCAATATCAGCAACGACTAAATTAGACACATCGACATTCAAGTCTTTTAATCCTTTTTCTAACTTATATCCACCAAGAGAAACATAACTTTTTTCGTAAACATATTCAATGTTGGTGGCAAGGTTATCGCCAATTATATCAAATGCAGGTTTAGTTATTTTTATCTTATTAACAAAAATTTCACCACGCTCGATGGCTTGTTTTGCCTTAGTTCTTGAATCAAAATAGCCTTTTTCTACCAAATAATTATCTAGTCTCATTATTTAGTTCTCTCATATAATTTCTTTACAAATTGATATAAAAAGTCGGCATTTTGCATTTTGTCAAGACAGGCTAAACATTTATTGTAATGATATTCTCGGCGTTCTTTTGCACCTTCCAAACCAAACACTTTAATCGCCGTTAGTTTGTCTTGAACTTGGTCTTTATTAGCCGTTTTTCCAATGTGCTCACTACTTTGTTCTGCATCCATAATATCATCTGATATTTGGAACATGTATCCTATATTTAAGCCTAGTTCTTTTAGTTCATCATAATATTTCCCATTTGATTTTATCGAACTAATCAATAGTGGGCACATCAAAAGTTTTGCAGTTTTATTTTCATATATACTATACAAAATTTGTTCGCTGATAACAGCGCTCTTTTCATTTGCAAGGTCAAGAACTTGTCCTGCAATCATGCCTGATATTCCAGCATATTCTGCCAAAAGTTTTAACGCCTTAGCGTCTAACATGTTAAAATTATCTTTTGACAAAACATATTCAAAGGCAAAGTTTAAAAGTCCGTCGCCAGCGAGTATTCCATATGCTTCACCAAACTTTTTGTGCGTTGAAAACTTTCCCCTTCTATAGTCATCATTATCCATGGCAGGAAGGTCATCGTGAACTAATGAATAAGAATGAATACTCTCTATCGCAATGGCAAACTCTTTAACATCATCAAGGCTGAGTCCAAGCATTTCAGCCGTAGCAAAAAGCAAAACAGGTCTAACCCTTTTTCCACCATCAATAATAGCATACGTCATTGGCTCTGCCAAATTTTGTGGGATATTATCAAATGATTTTAATGCAATATTTAGTTGTTGACTGAAAAATTTTAGGTATTTTTCATACTCAGCATTATAGTTAAGCATTAAATCTCCTTAAAGCACATAAATATGTGTTTTCAAGAAGCATTGCAATCGTCATAGGTCCAACACCACCAGGAACAGGCGAAATGTAAGACGCTACATCTTTAACTTGTTCAAAATCAACATCCCCCACAAGTCCTTTTTCAGTCCTATTTATACCAACGTCAATTACAACAGCACCTTCTTTTACCATATCTGCCTTAACAAATTCAGGTTTTCCTATTGCAGCAATTAAAATATCTGCATTTTTGCAAACATCTTTTAAGTTTTGAGTTTTGCTATGACAAACTGTAACCGTACAATTTTCTTGTAACAATAAAAGTGCCATTGGTTTTCCAACAATGTTACTTCTGCCGATAACTACAGCATTTTTGCCACTAAGTTCAATGTTTTGACTTTTTAACATTTTAATAACGCCAAAAGGTGTGCAAGCAACAGTTGCTGGTTGACCTAACAAAAGATTTCCCACATTTTGCGCTAAAAAGCCATCGACATCTTTGTCTGCTGGTATTTTTGATAAAATTTTATTTTCATCTAAATGTTTTGGAAGTGGTAATTGCACTAAAATTCCATCAACACCATTATCATTTGATAAACTTTCCACTAAATTTTCAACTTCTTCTTGAGTTGAACTTTCTGGTAAGTGAAAAGAAAGCGACTTCATGCCAACATACTCAGTTGCAGTAATTTTATTTTTTACATAAACCTTAGATGCTGGATTTTCGCCAACCAAAATAACTGCCAAAGTTATTTGATGATTATATTTATATAAAAAATCTTTAACCTTGTCTTTTAATTGTTCTTTTACACTTTGTGCAATTTGCTTTCCGTCAATAATTATAGCCATATCTTAAATCTCCTTTGCAAATTCAGCAAGTATACCATTAACAAAATTCGTGCTACTTTCTGTCGAATATTTAGCAACAATATTAACTGCTTCGTTGATTACAACAGCAACAGGCGTTTGCTTAAAATTTTCAAGTTCAGCCATACCAATTAAAAGCGCGCACTTATCTGCCCTGTGCAAACGGTCTAAATTAAAACCAATGCTAAGCCTTTCTATACTTTCAAGATACTTATCTTGATTATTATCAACTGCTTTAAGCAAATTATCGGCAAAAATCTTGTCGTCAGCACTTAATTCTTTGCATAAAACAGCAAAAAGCCCTTCATCACTCGGATTGAAGAGCCGTGCAAATATATACTTAAAAACACATTCTCTAACATAAGTTCTCATAAGCAAATCTTCCTATTTGTTTTCTGTAGTATTAGCATTTTCTGTTGTTTCGTTAGTTTGCGCCTTAAATTCATCTGTTTTATCATCAAAACTAACACCTGAAATATGCACATTTACGCTTGCAACATGTCGCTCTGTCATTGCTTCAACATTATGGCGAATAGATTCTTGAATCTTAAATGCCATATCAGAAACATTTTGTGAATAATGAATCTTAACGGTAACATCAATATGAATACCATCTTGCGCTCTTTTAACTTTTATAGCATTATTGCGTGACAAACTACTTGTTTCTTTTGTGTCAAGTTCAATATAAGGAATTTCTTTTATTGCTAAAAGAACTATGCCATCAATAATGCCATCATAATAAACAACTTTGCCTTCGTGTACTTGTGGTATCTTTTTAAAACGAGCCATAAATATCCTCTAATAAATATTTTATATTTATTGTACCACAAAAATTTTGTTTTGCATAGTGTTTTTTATGAAATTGGTATAATTTTTACATTTTCAGGCGAAACATTTGCTTCTTCTTGAACAATAGAGTAAATAAGTATCGCATCATCAGTGCTAAGCGACGGTGCTTTTGCTATTACATTAACATTTTGTGACTCTAAGCCGATTACAACAACAGCATCTTCAAAACCATACGCTTTTATTAAACTTTCAAGAAGCAATTCTTTTTCAGTTAGTTCTGTAAGTTCAATTTTCATTGCTAAAGCATCAGCTTTTTCTTCACTATTATCTTCAGCACTTGCAATAATTGCATCTAACTGCAACAACTCTTCATTTCTTGTTGTAATTCTTTCAGACCTATACTGAGCAAAGTAATTTGCCGAACTTACAACCATCGACTGGTCAATATCTACCGTGCCAGTTGTCAAAACAAAGTTAAATACTGCAGTTATTGCAAGAAGGGCTATCATGCATGATAATACAACAATTTTTCTTTTTTTACTCATAATTTAATCTCCTTATTTCATTGATAAAATTTCTATTTGATTTATTTCTATGTCAAGAAGTGACATTGTTGCCTGTTGAAGTTTTGTCATAACGCTAATATTTTTTGCTCCTTCAGCGACAATTAAAACCCCTTTTACTTTTGGATATAGTTCTTTAATCACCACTGTTTTCCCATTTATAATTATTGGCGAAGTTTGAGTTTCGATTTGCCCACTAGCACTTTCTTTTGTAGTTGTTTGCATTGCAAGAACGGTTTCCATACCAGACTCAATCGATATAATAACCGAAACTTTACCAGCGCCAGACACATTGCTCAAAACATTAGAAAGTTTTGTTTCTAATGTAGCAACATAACTGCTTATTGGGTCAGTATTTACTACATTTTTGCTATTCTTTTCATCATAACCAAACAAAAAAATACATAAAATTATCACTAAAAATATAAAAATGATTATAAATTGAATTTTTTTATTTGTTCTGATTTTTTCTAAAATACTAGAAATATAATTACTTTTTTTATTATTTTCACTCATATATTATCACCATATTTTCATTTATACATAAATACGATGCAATATCAGAAATTATCTCTTCTTTAAAATTTATATGCTCCTTATCTGAAATAATAACTGAATTTTGCAAACTTATTTTAACAAAACAAATTTTTATACCTTTATTTTCATCTAAAAAATATTCTATCTCAACCTTAGCATTATCAGCCCCATTTTCTTTAGTAATTTTAAGACAATTTTCCTTGAATTCTTCAATTCGTTTGTTAGTTACATAATCGATAAAACTATCCTGCAACACTAACTCGTTTGAATTAAATATTTGCTCAAAATTTACATCAGTATTTTTAATATAAAATATTGGTTTAATAACAACAAGTGTTGAAAGTAAAGAAAAAATTCCTTTAACATACTTTCCCATCTTTCCCTGTGGCAAAATTAAACATACAATACTTGTAATTAAAACAACAGCAACAATACTAATAATCCAATCTTTCATATTAAATAAAGGCGTTTGCCGAAAAAGTTATTAAAAGTATAGTAATAAACAGCATAAAACCGACTGAAATAATTGCAACATTTAGATAAGATACACACTTAGACATCCCTTCACAAAAACAAGTAATTTTTTTATCTGCTATTGGATGAATAATTGCCGACGCAAGTTTTAATAAAAAAGAAAATGCAAGAATTTGTAAAACGGGCGATAAAATCATATAAAAAAGTGCAAAAACCCCAGTAATTCCAATTACATTTTTTATCAGCACACTTCCTGCAACAACAAGGTCGAAACCATCTCTTATAAAGCCACCAACAAGTGGCACTGAGTTCGATATAGCATATTTAGTTGCCTTAATCGTTATTCCGTCAAAAGTTGCGCTTGTAATTCCCTGAACGGATAAAAAAATTGTAAATATAGTTATAATTAAACCAATAATCCATTTTATTAAGCCTGATGATAAACCAATATATTTATCAAACTTTATAGTGTTTGAAAAACTTGAAATAATGTTAAAAACTAGCATAATACCAACTAATGGTATAATCGCATATAAAAACACGCTAACCACTCCATTAGAAAGAAAAGCAACAACAGGCTTATATACAGACGCCGATACATTTCCACCAGATGCAACCATTAAAGTTAGTATTATGGGTGACATAATCTCAGTTAATTTCGCTATATTTTCTATAATGTTTTTAGTATTTTGCCATAAAGAAATTATTTGCGATGTTAAAAGCATTATTATGCTCATCAAACAGACAAAAATAATAATTTCACCTATACTTTCATTAACAAAGTCACCTTTGATTTTTTGCATTAAATTACAAAACAATGAAATCGCAATAATTGAAACAAACGTCGGCACAAATTCTTTACAACTATAAAAAATAGAATTTATTAGGTATGAGAATATATTGTTAAAATTTAAGTTATACTTTCCTTCTAATAATCCATTTACGTACCCAAAAAAAGTTGTCCCATCAGGTAAATTACATATATTGTTAAAAAACTCTTCAAACTTATTTAAGTCTAAATTTTGCATTTGGTCGTTTATATTATCGCTAAGAGTTTCAGCGTAAACAATATTTGTTGAATCAAACGAAAAAAGACAAATTAAAAATATTAATATAATATAAAATCCTTTTTTCATACAACAATACCTATGATTAAATTATAAACAGCATAAATAATAGGAAGTGAAATGCTAAGTATTATAATTTTACCTGCAAAAATAAGTTTATTTGCCAAACTATTAAGCCCAAAGTCTTGCATCGTACTTGCACCGAACTCAATTAAATACCCTATTGCAGTAATCTTAAATATTATTTTATAAAAATCTTTATCAATCCCACTTTTTTCTACTAGTTGTGATAAAAATATAAATGTGTTTGAAAAATATTCAAGCACATAGAATATAATTATAATTCCAGCGCCAACTAGTGCAAGCATAGAAAGTTCACTATTTATACTCTTTAAATAAATTATTACCGTGCTAAAAATTAAAGCGATTGCAACAAGTTTTACCATCAATACAAATAGAATATATTTTTTATATTTTCAAAAAGTTCACTAATCATGTTTATAACTAAAGTTAAAACAATAATAAGTCCAGCAAGCGCAACCAAAGTTGCTATATCATCTCTGTCGCTCTTCTTTAATATTTGAGTTATTACCGATATTAAAATCCCAATTGCTGCAATCTTAAAAATTATACCAACTTCCATAACTTCCTTTTACAAAACAATGATTAACAATATTAAACCTATTAAAAAACTTACCTTAAGATATAACATTTTATATCGTTTTTCATCTAAAATACTAGACTCATTTTTATCTTTAATAATTTCATTTACACCTTTAATATAGTCAAGTTGCGTTTCTTTATCAAATTTTCCGAGTTTATTTAGATATTCATAAACAAATTGTTTTTCTTCATTTGTTAAATATTTATAATCAATTTTGACATCTTGTCCTGAAATATTGCTATTTAATAACAAATAAAAATCGGTATTTGATTTTTGATTTTTTATTAAGTTTATAATCGTAGTTTGCTTAAATGCAATTTCTTGAGCAAATAAAGTATTAAAAGACAAAAAATCGCCATAAAATACACGCCTAAAATAATACTTATTAGATAAGCAATACCCAATAAAAACGCAAAGTAAAAGCAAAATTATCCCTAAAAACAATCGCATAATATATTTAAATCCTTGTCATATATTTCTTTTGCTTGTCCAAAATAATCATTACCCAAAACCACATACCTATCAAACAAGTTTTTTATATAAAAAGATTTTTGGCATAATTTATCAATACTATCACTATGCGCGCTTGCGATTATTTTCACACCCGAATTTACCACGTTTTTAGCACATACCCAGTCATCACTTGTTGAAAGTTCATCGGTAACAACAAATTTTGGAGCCATTGACCTTACTGCATAATTAAAGGCATAATTTTTGTCTGAATATAAAATATTATCAATGTTTTCACCTTTTACAGCAGAAAACTCACCCCTTTCATCTATGACTAAAATCGAACCAATATTTAAGTTGTTTAAATTTTTAATAATGTCTTTAAGCAAAGTTGTCTTGCCTAAAAATGGTGGCGAAATTATCAATGTACTGTTTAAATTTTCCCTCGAATATATAAATGGCATAATTTTTGTTGAACAACCATCAATTAAGTGTGGAATTCTAATATTAAGCGATGAAAAATTTTTTATTGTTTGAATTTTTCTATCATTAAAAACACACTCACCAGCAATACCAATTCTTATGCCTTCGCTAGTCGTTATATAACCATCTTTCAATCTATCATTAAAAGCATAAATCGAGCGTTCTGTTATACTTTCAACAACATAATCAATATCCAACTGACTGCAAATTAAGGATTGAATTTTATTACTTGTTAAACCACTTTCGCTTAAATAATAATTTTTATTTGAGTAATTAACCTTAATTGGATAGCCTGTCCTTAACCTTATCTCATATAAAAAATCAACATCAATTTTACTTAACGATATTAAATATTTGTTTGGAAGAAAACTTAAGTACATTTGTATATATTTATGTTTGCATACTAAAAAATATAACTAAACGCATTTAATTTATCTTAATTTTGCAACAAAAAAAAGAGTAGAACTTAATCTACTCTTTTAATTTTTAATTAAAAACTATTTGTTTTCAGAGCTTGCAATCATTTCAGCAATAGAAACGCCGGCATCACTTTCATCTTTCCATTCACGGAGTTCTTCTGGTTCAGTTTCAACAATTTCCTTTGCTTTACGTTTTTTGCCTTTTGCTGGTTTTTCTTCAGTTTCAGCTGGTGTTTCAACTTCTGGAAGTAATGCTTTAATTGAAAGTGTCATCTTTTCTTTTTCAGCATCGATATCAACAATCTTTGCTTCAACTTCTTGACCAACTTGAAGTGCAGTTACAGGATTTTCTAACCATTGGTTTGAAATTTGAGAAACGTGAACTAAGCCGTCAACACCTTTTTCAACTTCAACAAATGCACCAAAGTTAACAAGTCTTACAACTTTGCCCTTAATCACATCGCCAACATTATACTTTTCTAAAACTTTATCCCATGGTCTTGGTTGTAATTGTTTATAACCGATAGAAACTTTTTTGTTTTCTTGGTCAATTTTTAAGATAATAAATTCGTAATTTTTGTTAAGTTCTAATACTTCTGCACAATCTTTGCAACCTGTCCAAGAAAGGTCTGAGATATGTGCTAAGCAGTCAAAACCATTAACATCAACGAAAGCACCGAATGCTGCAAATCTTACAGGTGTGCCTAAAACAACGTCACCTTCTTGAATACTACCAAAGAATTCTGCTTCTTTTTGAGCCTTTATAGCATCTCTTTCAGCCTTTTCTGTTTCTAAAATAACTTTTTGTGAACCAACGATTTGTCTACGAGCGCCTCTTGATTCAACTTTTTCAGCCTTTAATCTTAATGTTTTGCCAACATATTTTTCTAAGTCTTTAACAAAACCTAATTTAATTTGTGAAGATGGAACAAACACTTGATATGAACCGAACTTACCGATTAAACCACCTTTGTTTGTTTCAGTGATAGTAGCTTCGAAAATCTTGCCGTTTTTGATTTCTTCAATTTCAGCTTCTTCTTTCAAAACTTTTTCCATTGCCTTTTCAGAGAAAACGATAGGATTTTTTGCGATAACCATAACGCGAATTTTTTGACCTACTTTTTCTTGATAAGCATTTTTATCATACTCGCCAATAAGGTTAGCCTTTGGCAAAGATAAATCGTCTCTTTTAGCATCTTTAATAGATAGTGTTAAACCTTCGTCTTTTGCAGAAGTGATAATTGCAGAAACAATTTGACCAATCTTTAAATCTTTACCTGGTCTAATGTTATCAAAAGCCTTTTCCATTTCAGACTTAAATGATGGTTGCGCTTGCTTTGAAACTTCGCTTGCGACAGTTTCTGTTGTGATAATTTCTTCTGTAGTAATGTTGTTCTCCATAAGTGAGATGACCTCCTGAAATTGCTCTTTTGGCGTCGATGCACCTAAAACAATCCCTATTTTATTATAACTTTTAATTTTCGAATAATCAAAATCAGCAGGATTTATAACTCTAAAAACATTTTGACAATTTTTAGCACAAATATCAAAAAGTTTGTTCGTATTGTTGCTGTTTGCCCCACCCAAAACCAAAACTGCTTGGCACTTTTGAGACAAAATTTCTGCTTCATTTTGTCGCTTTGTTGTAGTATAGCAAATTGTTTTGAAAATATCAACTGTTTTGACCTTGCTACTAACAAAATTTTTAATAATTTTATTAAATTTTTCTTCAGAATAGGTCGTTTGCACAACTATACACAACTTATCTGCTGAAATATCAAGTAAATGCTCTCTATTTTCAGTTATAATAGCACTATTATCACACCATCCATTTATACCTATTACTTCTGGATGTTTTGCGTCGCCAATAATTGCAATCTTATACCCTAATTCATAATGTTTTTTTACAATGTCTTGAATTTGTTTAACAAATGGGCAAGTGCAATCTATTACATTTAATTTTAGTTCTTTTGCCTTATCAAATGTCGACTTTGGCTCTCCGTGAGTTCTAATTAAAAGAGTTTCGCCACCCTTAAATTCCACATCATCTAAACTAGCAATAGTTTTTATTCCAGCATCTTCAAGTTTTTTTATCACACTTTCATTATGTATGATTTCACCAAGAATATAGATGTTGTCACCTTTTAAATTCTCGGCTTCTTTTATCGCCCTACTAACGCCAAAACAAAAGCCATTGTTTTCACACTTATAAATATGCATAATTATTTTTTACCCTTTGACGAAAGTTGTTTTAACATATTTTGCTGTTCTATCATTTTTTCTCTTACTATTTGGTCTAAAGCCTTAATATCTTCTTCTGAAAGTTTTTTACCATAATAGTCAGAAAGTTCAAAAGGTTTTCCTATTATAATTTTAGTCCTTGAAAACATTTTGGCTTTTTTAAGCATCATTATAGGAACGATTGGGCATTTTGCCTTTACCGAAAATATTACCGAGCCACCCTTAATTTCTTGCAAGTCTGCTGTCCCCGAAACATTTCTTGTGCCCTCTGGGAATATACAAAGTTTATTCCCCTTTTTAATTTCTTTTATGGCTTCTAAAAGCGATTTCATATCTGGGTTATCCCTATCGATAGGAATTCCACCATATGACCTAACAATCTTAGAGAATAATTTATTCTTAAATATTTCTTTTTTTGCAAGATATTTGATATCTTTATCGCAAATTCTTGCAATAAAACCACAATCTATAGCCCTAAAATGATTAGACACCAAAACAGCGCCACCCTTTGGAATATTTTCTTTACCATAAACTTTGATTGGGTATAATAGCGAGAAAAAGAAAATTGGTATTTTTTGAAAAAAATTCATATTTTTATCCTTCAATATATGATAAAACTTTGCTTGCTACTTGTTCAACCGTCATATATGATGTGTCAATTTCTATAGCATCTTCAGCCTTTCTAAGTGGTGCAAAATCTCTATTCTTATCATTATAATCTCTTTGTTCAATCTCTTGTTTTAATTCGTTAAAATCAACTTTATGACCTTTTAGAGAAAGTTCTTTAAATCTTCTATCTGCCCTAACATCTACGCTTGCCGTTATATAAAACTTAAAATCAGCATTTGGAAGCACATACGAACCGATATCCCTACCATCTAAAACACAAGACATTTGTCCAGCAATTTTTCTCTGCATCTCTACCATTTTTAACCTTACACATTTAAGACTTGAAATGTTTGATGCAGCCATTGAAACATGTGGTTCACGAATTTTTTCAGACACGTCTTCACCATCTAAAAACGTGTGTTGGGTTCCATCAATATATTTAATCTCAAGATTTATATCATCGATAAATGTTTTTACACCTTGTTCATCAAACGTGTCAATACCAAGTGACAACGCTTTAATTGCCGTCGCTCTGTACATTGCTCCTGTATCAAGATACAAGATGTTTAACTTGCTTGAAAGTTTTTTTGCTATTGTGCTTTTTCCACTACCAGATGGCCCATCTAGCGCTATTCTAATAATTTTTTCCATTGTATTCTCCTTTTTGATAAAATATATTAAATAAAATTTTTATATATTGATTCTAACTTAAATCGTTAAAATTTTTAATTCAAAGTGCGTTTTAGCAATTTTTCCCTGCCACATAACCGGTTGAAAAAGCAATTTGCAGATTAAATCCACCCGTAAAAGCATCAACATCTAAAACTTCACCGGCAAAATAAAGCCCTTTTACAAGTTTACTTTCCATAGTTTTTGGGTTTATTTCTTTAACATTTATTCCACCAGCAGTAACTATTGCTTCTTCAATAGGTCTTAGTTTTTTAACAGAGAATTTAAGGCATTTTAGCGTGTCGACAATACGCTTTCTTTCTTCTACTGTTATTTGACTACAGTTTTTTTTCAATGAAACACTAGCCTTATTAAGCACCAACTCAATTAACGTGCTAGGAACCAAGGAACGCATTACCGTACAAATGTTTTTAATATTATTTTGAGAAAATTCTCTAATAAGTCTATTTTCTAAAACTTCATTTGAAAGAGCTGGTTTTAAATCAATACTTATAGTAATTTCATTAAGGTTTAGTCTATTTATTTTTGATGAACAAGAAAGAACGATAGGTCCAGAAATACCAAAATGAGTAAATAACATTTCACCAAAGTCGGTATAAACTATTTTCTCGCCCAATTTTGCTGTTAAACTAACATTTTTAAGGGATAGTCCTTGTAAACTTATGAAATCGCTTCCCTTTAAATCAATTCCAACAAGCGCTGGTTTAGTTTCAATAATCGTATGCCCAAATTGTTTTGCAAACTCATATCCATCACCCGTGCTCCCTGTTAGTGGATATGAAACGCCACCTGTACAAACGACTACGCTATCACATTCAACTTGTCCATTACTTGTAATTACACTTGCAATCTTCTGTCCATCACTATTGATTTTCAACACTTCTGTATTTAATCTAACATCAACATTTAGTTTTTTAAGAAGTTTTTCAAATGTTTTAGTTACATCACTCGCTTTATCACTTACAGGAAAAACCCTATTCCCACGCTCAATTTTAATTTCTAAACCATTATTTTGTAAAAATTCAATCATTGATTGTGGCGAAAATGAATTTATTGCACTAAACAAAAACTTAGGGTTGCTTACAACATTGTTAAAAAAATCATTTTTTTCAACATCGTTTGTAACATTACATCTTCCTTTTCCCGTTATGTAAACTTTTTTTCCTAATTTTTCGTTTTTTTCGATTAAAATTACCTTATTTGATGGATTACTTGCCGAAATACAAGCAGTCATTATGCCTGATGCACCACCACCAATAATTACAACTGTATGCATATATCTTTTACTTCTTTTACCTTTTTATAATCTGTTTTGTTAAATAAAATTGGCGTTATTGTAATATAACCTTTTTTAATCCACTCTACATCAGTATCTTTATCGTTTTTGTCATGTGATATAATTTCGCCTTGCAACACATATTCATCTTCACCAACTTTTACATATTCATCAGTATAATATTGCTTGCCGAGAGATGTTACTACAGTTCCTTCAATATTTTCAGTTTGTGGGAAATTTATATTCCACATATCTCCTGCTTTTGAATATGGCAACAAATAATCAATTATTTGTTCTGCATATTCAGCATATAGTGTAAAATTGCTTTCAAGCAAACTATAAGCCGAAAAAGCAAAGGCAACATGTCCAAAAAACGATGCTTCGCAAGCGATTGAAACAGTCCCTGAATATAATATGTCCGAACCTATATTGTGTCCCTTATTTATTCCTGCAACAACTATGTCTGGACAAAAATCCTTAAACATAAGTTTTGCAACCTTGACACAATCTGCTGGTGTGCCAGAAATTTGATATGCCGTGCAATCTTTAAGGTTAAAATTTTGTTTTATTTTTATAGAATTAGTAATCGTTAAAGAATGTGAACTTGCCGACCTATTGCCATCAGGTGCAACAACTAAGACATTATGTTTTTTGCTTAGTCTTTTCGCAAGTTCTATTATCCCATTACTACTTATACCATCATCATTGCTAATTAAAATGTTCATTTTGCACCATTATGTCTGACATATTTTATTTGAATATTATCAGTCTTTTTCTTGCTTTTTCTTTTTTGTAAACAATTTTTGAATTTTGTCACCTTTTTTACAAATCAACACCATAAAAATTAGTGTTAAAATAATAAAAATACCCCACAAGAGTATTCCCCACCAAGTATCGTATGGGATAATACTATTGTTCATTGAGTAGGAAGAAGCAAATACTGAGATAAGTCTTGTTATTATAATCATAGTTATAAAAAACGAAGAACTAAGAGTTGTTATTCCTGCAACAAAACACAATATATCATCTGGAAAAAATGGAAACAAAAACATAAATGTCAAAATTATTTTATCTTTTCCCTTTATGATTTTTAGTCCTTTATTTAGACTATCTTCACCAACCAACCATTTGGCTACCTTAAAACCAAAAATTCTACCGATATAAAAAGCAACGATAGAGCCAAGAATTATTCCTATTGAACTAAAAATAGCCCCAACCAATGGCCCAAACAACAACACTCCTGCGCCGACAGTAATAAATGCAGGAATTGGCAAGACAACGACTTGCAAAAATTGTATAATTGTAAACCATAATATTGCTTGATTGCCAAAGGATGAAATATATTCTCTAAATTTTTCAACACTATCAATTTTATTTAAGAAACCTGTAGTTTTAAGAAAATATAGTGAAGTAATCGTAATAGATATGCAAATTACAACTAACATAAAAAGTTTATATACAAAACTCTTAGAGTTAGTTGAAAATGTAATTGTTAAAACAGTTAATATTGATATTAAACTTACTGAGACTGCCGTTATAACGCTAGAATAATTTAGCCAAACACCACTTTCAAACGTATCAACATATAGAACTGTAAAAATAACACCTAAACAGCCTATAAGTGCAATAAATATATCGAATAAAATTGTTTTTATAATAGATACTTTACATGTTTTATTCATAATAATATTATATTCTTACTACAAAAACTTATCCGTATTATAAAATTATTGTTCTAATTTTTTATACTCACTAACAGCAATTTTATCACAGCGATTGTTGTGTTCGTTATCAGCGTGACCTTTTACTTTAATAAAATTTATTTTATGAGTTCGATATTGCTCTAAAAGTTTTTGCCACAAATCGATATTTTTAACCTGTTTTTTCCCAGCCGTCTTCCATCCATTTAGTTCCCAACCAAAAACCCATTCTTGATTAAAAGCATCAACGACATATTGAGAATCACTATATAAATTAACTTCACAGATTTCTTTTAGGCACTCAATACCTTTTATTACAGCAAGAAGTTCCATGCGATTATTTGTTGTTTCTAATTCATTTCCACTAATAATTTTTTCATGTTCGCCATAAATTAGTATTGCACAATAACCACCTGGTCCTGGATTACCACTACAAGCACCATCTGTATAAATGTTAACAGTTTTCATTATAAATTTTCTAATTCTGACGCCCTTTTAACACAAGCATCAATCGCCTTTTCAGTTATTTTTGATAGTTCACAATCATTATAAGTATTTATAGCTTGAATAGTCGTTCCACCCTTGCTACAAACGGCATTTATTAGGTCATCAAGCGACTTTTCACTATTCTCTTGAACCATTTTACCAGCACCTATCATAGTGCTTACAGCAAGAGTCTTTGCATCTTCATAATTAAGCCCGTGTTTTACCCCACTTTCAATTATCCCTTTTAAGAATAAATAGAAATAAGCAGGAGAACTGCCACTAACCCCTGTAACAGCATTAAGTTTATCTTCATCAACAAGAACAACACTCGCAAATGATGACATCAATTTTGTGATAAAACCTTTATCCCTATTACACTTAAAATCTGATAAATCAAGCCCAACAGCCCCTGAACCTATAGAACAAGGTGTGTTTGGCATACAGCGAGCAATTTTTGCGCTTGGAAAAGTGCTTTTTATTTTTTTCTTTTTAACGCCAGCCATAATAGAGATAAATTTATTGCATTTACAGCCTTTTATGTTTAATAAAACATCGTTTAGGTTCTGTGGTTTTATTGCAAATAAAACAATCTCAGATTTATTAACTAAATCAATATTATCTTGCGTTGTTTTAACTCCAAGAGTAGCAATTTTGTCAAGCGAATCTTGGTTAATATCACTTACATAAATTTGCTCTGCTGATAGAATTTTTCCGTTAATTGCACCTTTTATTATTGCCGATGACATAAATCCACAGCCAATAACACCTAATTTAAAATTCTTTTTCATTTTTCACCTTTTTGTGCTTAATTTATTTGACTAAAATTTGATTTTAGTATATAATCAATATGCTATAGGGGAGTGGCTCAACGGTAGAGTAGCGGTCTCCAAAACCGTAGGTTGCGTGTTCGAATCGCGTCTCCCCTGCCACAATCTCAATCACATCATGTGGTTGGGATTTTTTATTTTATATAAATGATAAAAAGTTTTATATAATTATCTAAAATATGTGTTTTTTTAAAACTATAAAGTTAAACTTTTGCTACATAACTTACTAATTATAATTATACCATTTTTTTTGTTTTTTTGCTAGTATTTTTATAAAAATTAAGGTCTATTATATTAAAATATAAAACAGGTTAATAAAAACAACACACAAAAAAGCCACTAAGAAACTAGTGGCTTTTTTATTTTCATAAATAATTATTTATTGTATTCGTTGCAGAGTAAGTGAAGTGGAGCTTCATCTTCGATAATTTCTGGGAAACGACCTGCTTTATCATAGAAGCAGTTGTCATTTGCATCGTCATTACACATAGAAACTTCACGAACAATAACTGTACCCTTGCCAACTTCACCCCAGAATCTGTGGAATAAGCCTGGTGTTAAAGTTACGCTTTGACCTGGGTTTAAGCAAATTTCTGTGCCTGCTGGGTAAACATGCTTTACACCATCGATAACAACGCTAACATCAGTATCAGCGAGTTTGTTATCTTCTGTTGTGTTGTATAATTTGATAATTAAATTACCACCACCTGCATTGATAATGTCTTCCATCTTTGACCAGTGATAGTGCATTGGTGTGATTTGACCTTCTCTAACTATCATAAGTTTTTCAGCATATGGCTTTGGATATTTTGCTTGATTTTTTTGATTTCCGTTACGGAGCGTGATTAAGAACAAGCCAACCTTGTTGAAATCGCCATTACCAAAGTCTGTAATGTCCCAACCTAACATATTGTCTTTAATTTCTTGAACTTCTGCGCCTTTAGTTTTCCATTCTTCTGGTGTCCAAAGAACGAAATCTGGCAAACAAATTTTGTACTCTTTGAATAATTCTAGAGCATCTCTCATAATTGAGTTAATTTCTGAACGCTTCATATTTTTTCTCCTTTAATTAAATTTCATATACGCAAATATTGTTAATTTTGCAGAAATATTTGAGTTCTTCACTAAAGTCGCCATAAGCAACCATCCAGTGGTGACCGATACCATATTTCATAATTTCTTTATTAATTTGTGAAACAGGTTTTTCGTATTTAATTTTTACAGGGTTACCAGGGAATTCCATACCACATGGGATAGCATCGCCAACCATAAATGAAAGACGGAATTCATCGCCGTGACCACAAATGTTAACAGCAGTTACCTTACCTGGTTTAACAACGAATTTAGAGCAAACACCCCTTTCCATCAAACGAACAGGTGCAAGTTCAATTTCGCCTTCTGCAATTGAGAAGCCTGATGAACCACAGTGAGCATACATAATTGTATTTGCCTTTTCATCTGGGAATAATAGGTCTGTATTATTGATTGGCTTTCCACTTAAGTCATACATAAGTTTCATAGTTAAAGCGTTTGTAACGTCACCTTCGCAAGAACCAACAATTCCTTCTTCAGCTAGAAGTGAATAGCCAAGGCAAACTTTACCCATGTATTTTGTATAGCACTTAACTGATAATGCTTGTAATTCGTATTCTTTAGCAAGGTCTTTCATTGCTTTATAGAATTTCATTGATTCAAGCATAGATTCATTTGTAGAAGTGATTTTGCAACCCTTAAGCATATCTTTCTTTTCTTCAAGAAGTGCTTTTGCCTCTTCATCAGAAATAGCGTTAACTTTTGCAGTTAATTCTTCTTCATCAAGGTTAACAACTCTTGAACCTAATTTTTGCTTAATAGCGAATTCATCATAAGCAATTTCAGTCATACCCTTAACTCTACCACCGATAGCGCCAACAATAGTCTTGCTCATAGAATTTTTAAGAGCATAAGCTGTTGCAATTGTTTTGATTTCTTTTACGCAAGCAGGGTCATCAGCATCGCCATAAACGAATTCACAAGTTTTGCCAATATCCCTAAATACAGCGCTGATTTGGTGTGCGCAACAAAGTGAACCTGTGTCAAATGCTGGATAAGCACGAAGAATAAGTGGCATATCAACATAAGATAAAAGGTCTAATAAGTGATGGTCTTCACTCCAAGTTGCAATACAAATCATTAAAACGTCTGCATCTGTTGATTTTAATTTTTCGGCTGCTTGGCGAACTGTTTCATAATCATGCATAACAACACCTGTGTTTTCACAAGTGATGCCTTGAGCTTCCATTGCTTTAACAGTTTTGCTAAGTAATGGCATTGCTTCATCATAGCCGACTTCAACAGGACAAGCAAGCGCAACTGTTGCTACATTTAATTTCATAATAATCTCCATTTATAACCCTGCTATTTATATTATTTTTCTTTCATATTCGCAAGGCAAAATATAAAAAAATTTTTTACTCTTTTGTTAATTTCCAAACTTCGGTATGACCGATAGTTTGATTTGGCTCAACATCATAAAGTGGTGAAAGGCTTTCAACTTCTGTCATTTGGTCACAAAGATATGTTTCATAAGACACATTTCCATCTGGATATTCTTTGTTTCTATAAACATCGTATATCTTTTCAAAAATAACACCACGATTTACATATTTAACATGTCCATCAGGGTGTGCAACACCTATCTTATAAAGAGTGTCGTTATTAGGTCTATGCGTAATCTTTATTAGTTCACGAGAATATTCTGCCCTTTCATCACCAAGGTTTGTGTAATCCCAAAGTGTAATTTTACTAAGTGGTTCATCACCACATTTTCTAATTTGCATTGGGATATATTGCACGCCATTTGGTGCCATTGATGTTATGCCCCAAGAAGAAAATCTACGAGTTACATTATCGGTATTTTCTATCTTGTGAACTATTTTTACTGAATCTTCTCCTTCAAAAGAAATTTCCATACTTTTTTTAACTTTAAGCCATGGGTCTTCATTTTGGTAAAGAATAACTTTATTTTCTAAAATTTGATAACTAATTGGTTCGTTGTCAGGATAAGCACTTAACTTACTTTCTGGTGCGAGCCATAATCTATGCCCCCCTTGAACACGCCAGCCTTCATCAGAACATAAATAATCTACGTTTAGTGGCTGTTCATAGAACAAATTTTCACTTCCTTTATATGATAAAAAGGAAATTCTTATACCAAACTCTGTTGGTACTCCGATTTTAATATCGCCCTTTTCAATAAATAAGCATTTACCGAAATGGCCATAGTTTTCAATATAAGTTTTCATATTGCAAAATAGAATTCTAATTTTTAAAATATGAGCCCGGTCAAAAATATATAAAATAAATTTAACCGTGGCTCATAAATTACAGTTTAGTTATATATTAACCTTTCTTCCATCTTTGGATAACACAAGTAGCACGTCCACCTTCTTCGTTGATGATTTCGTAATCACCGAAGCAAGCTGGAACTACTAATGTTTGGAACTTGTCACAAACAGCAAAATATTCTGGGTTTGCTTTTGAGCGAACAGTTACTTTGCTACCAACTGTCAATGTAAGCATGTTCATGAACTTACCTTCTGTTGAGAATTCACCAACTTTTTCGAAGTGGATTCTTTCAACATGGTATGGCATTACAGGAGTTGTCTTATAACGGTCAATGAAGTAGTCCTTTGTCCATTTAACAACAGCTGGTGTTGACAATAAGTGGTCTTTAACCCAAGATGCTCTTCTTGTCTTTTCCATGTTTCTGCCGTGTTCAAGGTGCATTTTTAATGGCTTACCTGTCATAGTCTTAGCGTTGTCATCCCATGATGGTCTTGCGAAGTCATATTCAAAGAATGAATATTCTGTACCGTTGATACTTGGGTTTGTATCCATTTCAAGAACCATTTGGTTACCACCGTGACCGTGCATTGTTCCAGGAGGAATCAAGTATAGGTCGCCTTCTTTACTTGGCCAGTTAGCAATAAATTCTTTCCAATTTTCGATAACTTTGATGTTTTGTGATTCTTCACAAAGTCTTTCCCATTCTTCGATATCAGCATCATCGTGGAAGCCCATCCATGTGTTAGCACCTTCATAAGCTTCTGCAATGTAGTATGTTTCATATCTGCCGAGTGGTTCGTCGAAGTGGTCAGCAACATATTTGCTTGATGGGTGAATATGCATTGGCATTGAAATTCTTTCAGCTGGTTGTGGAGTTGGATGCCAACCGTCATCTAGCCAAATATCAAGTGGGAATAAACCTGGATATTGTTTGTTAATAAGTCCACCAACGAGGTCTTCGCCATATTGCATAGCGTTGAGCATTGGCATAGAAATACTTCTTTCGCCACCGAAGTCGATAAGAATACGAAGTTCTGGACCAGCAATTTTGTTCCATGCGTTGTTAGCAAGACCTTCTACTTGGTAATCCATATCTAAGTATCTGTAAGCACCCCAAGGACCTGGGCTGAAAATCTTAACTTCGTGGATTGGGTATTTAACAAGTGTTGACATGATTTCGTCATAAGCAACTCTAGGAATTAATACAAGGTCATTTTCGAAGTAGTTTTCTACATAGAAATCCATTGCACCATACATAAAGTCTTTTTGACGTTTTAACATGTAGTAGTCAGAATAGTTATATTCTTTCCAGTTGTAGTCTTTAGTAGGAGTTGTGCAACCAAATGTATTGAGTCTGCCTTCCCACATATCCCATTGTACTTTTTGGTGTGTGTTATCAACATAGCACTTAACAGCATAAAGGTCTGCTAAAGCCTTAATGCAAGCGCCTTCACCATATACGATTACAACTGCGTTTGAAGCAAGTTTCTTCTTTAAATCAGCAATTGCTTTTTCACACATAATGTCTTCAATAACACCTGTTTTGTTTACTTTACCAAAACCAGGGTCTTCTGTCACGTAAGGTGCATTATAAGCAATAATGTCCTCTCTTGACTTGTAAAGTTGGCTAGCCGCAAAAAGCTCTACTTTTAAGCCCTTTGCTTGAAGTTTGGTAGCAACTGCGTTTGCAATTTTTGCAAAATCAATACCATACCAACCATCAATGGCAATGTTCTTATCGGTTGAGTCAACAAGTGAAGCTAATTTTTCAACAACCTTGTCCCAGCCGAATGTTACGCTATCTCTATTTTTAGCAGAAATAACGATTTTGTTGTCAGCATTTTTTATGGATTCATATACTGGCATGCTTTCATCCTCCTTGAAAAGATTTAAAATTTTTTATTTTTTTTATTTTTATTTATAACAAGGCAAAATTACCTTTGCTATTAAATTAACTTTAGTCTTTCCCAATTTTCAGCCATATTGAGAATTTCTTCTTGGCTCTTAATACCATCAACAGAGTTTGCTGCAAACAAGTTGCAAGCTGCGGCTGCTGAAGCAAACTTAAGAGTTTGTTCATCACTTAAACCATGATAAATTGCATAAAGTGAGCCTGCACAGAAAGTATCGCCTGCACCAACACTACCCTTAATCATTTCTGATGGGATTTTGAGTGATGGAACTTCTGTATAAACTTCAGTTTTAACATCATAAGCAAAAGCAGTTTCTTTGCAGTGAATAATAATTTTATCTTTAACACCTGCTTTAGCCATGTTAAGCATTGCAAGTTTGATGTTTTCTCTATTTAATTTTCCGTCTGCATCATAAGCATCTAAATTAGAAATACGACAGCACTCAATTTCATTTATAATTGCGTAGTTAGCATATTTAAGTGCTGGAACAATCTTTTTACCATAATCAGCATTATTATCACTAACAACATCAATAGAAGTTTTAATACCCTTTTCTTGAACTTTCTTAAGAAGCCTAGCCATTGCTGTGCCATATTCAGCATCATCAGCATCAAATTTATCTAATAAAAGAATATAACCAATGTGGAATAAATCACAGTCAAGATTATCAACATCGATATCTTCTGGACCAAATGCAGCATTTGTTCCTTTGTTAAAGAAGAATGTACGTTCGCCACCTTCTAAACTCATAACATCAGAAAAGCCTGTTGGAATAGTTTTTGAATATGTAATTTTATCAGTATTAATACCATTTTGAGCAAGTTGAGAAACAACAAACTTACCATTAGCATCATCACCAACTAAACCTAATGCTGTGATAGGAATTTTTTTGTCAATTTTAGCAAGGTTAATTGCTGTGTTTGGAACACAACCACCAACAGCCATAGAAATGTCTGTGATGTGAGACAACATACCAATTTGTGGATATGAATCAATATTCTTAACAACGTCTACAAGTATGTTACCTGCAATAACCAATTTTTTATCGTAATTTGACATTATAAATTCTCCTAAAAGCACCAATTTCTATACCAAAAATTGGCATAAAAACACATTTAAATTAAAGTATATATGAATTATACTAAAAGTTAGTATGTTTGTCAATAATTTTATTAAATTTATTTTGTAATTTTTTAAATATTTTTACTTTTTACACAACATATTGTGAAAGTTTATAAAAACTAATCTATATAAGACAAATTAAAAATAATGCCCAAACCAAAAATGCTTTTAACAAAATGGTTTAGGCAATAAATATTAAATTAGTCAACCCTAGATTCTTTGATAACGTTTTGATAATAATAGTAACTATCTCTTGGGCGACGCTCAAATGTTTCACGATTTATTTGAACAAGACCAAATACAACGTCGAAACCAAGGTGTGCACCTTCGTTTGTATCTAAGAATGTCCAAGGTAAATACCCAACAACGTTAGCACCAGCTTTAATAGCACGAGAGAGTGAACGTAAGTGTTCACGCATATGTTGAACTCTATAACTATCGTGAAGGTCTGCATCAAGGTCATCAAGCCTTTTTTTGCCAACACCATTTTCGGTGATAATAATTTCTTTGTCAGGATAATGGTCATGTAAATACATAAGAACGTCGAACAAACCTTGTGGATAATAACCAAAGCCGTAGTCGTCTGTTGGCAAATATGAGATTGAGTTTGGAACAACTTTTACGTTCATATACTCGCTTTCACCATATTCTACGTATCTTGAACTATAATAGTTAACACCGATAAAATCACATGGAATAAAGTTTTCTTCTAATTCTTTCTTCCAATTTGTAGTAACTTTTCTATCAATATCGCCTGCATTAATCAATTCATCTGGATAAGTTCCTTCAAACATTGGTTGCAACCATCTTCCAGCAAAGGCTGCCATTCTGTTTCTTGAAGCTTGTCTATTTTTTTCAGACGTTGTAAAAGGATAAGTTGCTTCAATCCATAAAACTGCACCAATTTTGCCCTTAAGACCCATTGATTTATAAAGATGAATGGTTCTATAGTGTGTAAGTATCATATTGTGGAAACACTTAGGGCCACCTGATGTTTCAGAAACTGCGTTAAGGTTTGGCTCGTTTACTGTGCACCAGTAATCAATTCTATCACCAAATGCTTCAAAACAAGTTTTTGCATATGATGTAAACCAATCTCCAAATGAACTATTTGTAAGTCCACCTAAGGCAACAACCCACCAAGGTAAGTCACAGTGCCAAAGGTCAAAGAATGTTTTAATACCGTTTTTCTTGAGTTCATCAATAACTTTGTTATAGTGGTCAATACCAGCTTGGTTAACTTCTGCTGGGCCATTTGGGAAAATTCTTGACCAAGAAATAGAAAAACGGAAACATTTAACCCCTAATTCCTTTAAAAGTTTTATATCTTCTGGATATGTATGATAAAAACCTGCCGCTGTATCTGGGTCTGCATTATTGCATTTAGCAGGGTCAACTCTATACCTATGCATCCAAGTATCTTCACCTTTGCCATCTACGTGATGAGCACCTTCAATTTGAACTGCTGAAGTTGCTACACCAAACATGAAATCCTTTGGAAAATCGAATCTAATTTCATATTTCATAACAAAATACTCCTATCTTAATAACATTACAACAATTATAACATAATTAACTTTTTTGTCAAGTATAAATTATAAAATTTATAGCAAAATTTTAACAATTTTGTTTATAAAAAAACAGTGCCACGAATCAACGTAGCACTGCTTAATTTTTAGTTAAAAATGATATTAGTCAACTTTTAATTCCTTAATAACTTTTTGATAGAAATACCAACTGTCTCTTGGAACACGTTCAAGTGTTTCATAACGAATTTGAACTAAACCAAACATAAGTGTATATCCACCCGAACGGAGTTCACTTGTATCCATAATTGACCATGGGAAATAGCCAATTACTGGGAAGCCTGCTTTAATCGCACGAGAAAGTGAACGAAGGTGTTCACGCATATAGTTAATTCTATAACCATCGTGAAGTTCTTGTTCATAATTACCCCACTTCTTAACACCAATACCATTTTCGGTAATGATAATGTTCTTTCCTGGGTAATTATCGCTTAAATATGCGAGTGTATCAAAAAGTCCTTGTGGATAATATTCAAAACCATAGTCATCTTTTGGAATATTTTTATTAACAATCTTCTTATACTTAAGGTAGCCTTCATTTTCAGCATATTCAACGTGTTCTGGTCCATAAATATTAACGCCGATAAAGTCTGCTTCAATATAGTTTTCTTTCATTAACTTTTCAAAGTCTGGTGGCAAACTTTCAATAAATTCTTTTTCCTTTAAAAGAACTTCTGGATAATATCCTTTATACATTGGGTCAAGCCATCTGCCAGCATAGTAAGCCATTGCTCTATCAGCAGCGTCAATATCTTTTTGTTCCATTGAAAGTGAGTAATAAGGAATTACGTGAATTACTGCACCAATTTGACCAGGCAAATTCATTGACTTATAAATTTTTACTGCTTTATAGTGTCCCATCATCATATTGAAGAAAGTGAACTTATTTCCACCTGCTTCTTTTGAAACGCAGTTAATGTTTGGTTCGTTTACTGTACACCAATAATCAACTCTATCACCAAATGCTTCAAAACAAGTTTTTGCATAGTAACCAAACCAATCAGCAAAAGAACTGTTTGTTAAAGCGCCAAGTTGAACAAGCCATAGTGGCATATCGCAGTGCCAAAGGTCAAAGAATGCTTTAATATCATATTTCTTAAGTTCATCGATAACACGATTATAATAATCAATACCTTCTTGACAAACTTTATATGGTCCGTCTGGGAAAATTCTTGACCAAGAAATTGAGAAACGGAAGCATTTAAGCCCTAAGTCCTTCATCATCTTAATATCTTCTGGATATTTGTGATAGAAGTCTGCGTTTACTTCTGGGTCAGAAAAGTTATACAATTTTGGGTTTCTTTTGTAGTTATCTGAGTGGAAATCTTCGCCTTTTCCACCTTCGTGAATACCACCTTCAATTTGAACAGCAGAAGTTGCTGCACCAAATAAGAAATCTTTTGGGAATGTAAATTTCATATCATCCTTCTCCTAATTTTTTACATTATCGTATCAATTATATCATAATTAAACATATTGTCAATTGTTTTTAGTTAAAATATACATCATTTTACTTGAAAATTATACTAGCGACAAAAAGTATTCATTTATCTTTTCTGCAGGCAATTTCAATTTATTATTTATCCACCATCTTAGCGTTTCAACAAAGGTTGAAGTTATATGATTTTCCCAAAAATCTTGGGGTATATTTTGTGGTTTTTTATCCTTAAAGTCCGATATGCGTCTTAATATCAACAAACGCACTTCACCTTTAAAATATTCCCAAAAAAGTTCGTTGTTTTTTGATGCTAACAACTTGCAAATATTGTTGTCGTTTTTCTTTATATGCTTAAACAAGTGCAAAAACACATCATCACTATTATCACAATCAAATATTGTACGATTTGCACTAACATTTTGCTTTTCAACATTAAAAATGTGGTCAAAAAGTTCGGCACACAACTCTTTTAATAGAAAGTCTTTTGTCTCAAAATGAGAATAAAAAGTCGCCCTTCCCACATCTGCAATTTCTATAATTTCCCCAACGGTTATTTTATTGTAATGCTTTGTTGATAACAACGAAATAAATGCATTAAATATTGCTTCTCTAGACTTCCTTTGTCTTCTATCCATATTTTTTCTCCATACATTTTTATGTTTTTGTTCAGTATTAAATTTTTGCTAGATTTTGTATATATATTTGCACCTAAAATCATGATACAATTTTACAGAACAATATGTTCAATAACGAATTTATTATATCATAATTTTAATTTTTTGTCAAAGGAGAAAAAAATGAAAACAAAAAGCAAAATTTTTATAGCATTTATATTAAATTTAATATTTTCAATTTTTGAACTTTTTGGTGGAATTATAACAGGAAGCATTGCCATAACTTCTGATGCTATCCACGATTTTGGAGATGCAACGAGCATTGGAACGGCTTTCTTTCTTGAAAAACTAAGCGATAAAAAGCCAAACAATAAATATACTTATGGCTACGCAAGGTTTTCTGTTTTAGGAGCGCTAATCACCACCCTAATTCTTTTAATAAGTTCAGTTATAGTCATATTTAATGCCGTATTTAGAATTATATCGCCTATTGTAATTGATTATAATGGTATGCTCATATTTGCAATTGTTGGTTTGTTTGTAAACATAGTTGCAACTTATTTTACTCATGGTGGAAAATCATTAAACCAAAAAGCAGTTAACCTTCATATGCTAGAGGACGTTTTTGGCTGGCTCGTTGTTTTGATTGGTAGCATCATAATGAAATTTACAAACCTATATATAATTGACCCTATTTTATCGATTTTTGTTGCACTATTTGTGGTTATAAATTCTATTAAAAACTTAATTGAAATTTTGCAAATCTTTTTGATTAAAACGCCAAAAGATATAGATATTGACGATATTATTAAACATATAAAAGAAATCGATGGCGTTATCGATGCACATCATATTCATATTTGGACAATAGATGGAGAAATTAACCTTGCAACCTTACACTTAGTTGTCAAAGAATATGATAGCAATATAAAAGAAAAAGTAAAAGAAGAACTATCTGAGCACGGCATTTCACACACAACCATAGAAATGGAAACAGAAACTGAAAATTGCAAAGATAAGATTTGTAATATTAAAAAACAAAACCAACATTTACATTGTCATCATCATTAAAAAAGAAGACACAAAAAAAGCACCTTTTTGGGTGCTTTTTTACTTAAAACGTTTATTAAATATCTCTCTCGCACAACAACAAAATGCCAGCTATTGTGTTCACAAATAGTAGCGAGCAAACCTTAAAACCCGTTCCAATTTTTTCACCTTTTTTTAATTTTTTGAAAGCAATAACCGTCATCGGGATACACCAACATAATGGTATTAGATAATACAATAAAGCATTAAAAATACAGCCTAATAACATAAACACTTTAATTGCCGTATAACTCTTAATTATTTTTACTTCTTCTTTTTTAGGATTGTTTATAGCAAACCCACATTGTGGGCACGCTATTGCCCCATCTTCAATTTCTTTTCCGCAGTGTTGACAAAAACTCATAATATTTCTCCTTTGTTTTGTTAATAATACATATTATATGGCACATTGTGCCTTTTGTCAAGAAAAAAATTGCCCATTGTGCTATTATTTTTGTATGATTGAGTTAAAAGATATTCAAAAAAGATTAAGAGAAGAAATTAAAAATAGCAACCTTACTCAAAAAGAAATTGCTGAAAAGTTAGGCATAAATCCCTCAACCGTTAGCAAATATCTAAGGTTAGATAAATTTCCTGCAATTGATACTTTTGCAAATATTTGCGAAATTTTAGATGTATCAGCAGATGAAATTTTAGGATTAAGAAAATAAAAAGAGTGCATTTGCACTCTTTTTTAATGAAAATTTCACACTTTTTGAAGTAAGAGCGAGGGATTCGCTTCTCTCGAGCCTCCCGCAAAATAGTCCACTGGACTATTTTTTCGCCTAACGGCGAACACGCAAACTAAAGTTTGCTCGCTCCTAATTCGAATCCCTCTACAAATTACAACAAAAAAGTCTAACCCAAACTTCATTTAGATTAGACTTGTTTTGGCGGAGAGCGAGGGATTCGAACCCCCGTGGGCTTGCACCCAAACGGTTTTCAAGACCGCCTCGTTATGACCACTTCGATAGCTCTCCAAAATTTTATTTATTTTTGACTACAACCAAATTCGATAGAATATGTCGAACCAATCACAGCACGACATATTCTACCTTATTTTTGAAAATTATGCAAGCAATTTTAGGGTAATTTTTTATAAATTTTAATATTTTTTTAATTCTTTTCTAAAATTGCTTAATCTAAAGCATTACAAATCAGAGAATTTTATAAGTTTTACATCAGATTGCTTAAAAAGTTCCAAAGCAAAATCATCTGGATAACCATTTTTATATATAACTGTCTTAATACCAGAATTTAGTATCATACGAGTACAAATGACACATGGTTGATGTGTAACGTAAAGAGTTGCACCTTCTAGGCTTATTCCAAGTTTTGCTGCTTGAATAATTGCATTTTGTTCAGCGTGAACGGCATAGCACACTTCTTGCATAGTTCCACTTGCAATATTTCTAACCCTTCTTAAGCATTCGCCACGCTCTCTGCAACTTTCAATGCCACTTGGTGCACCATTATAACCTGTTGTTAAAATACGTTTATCCTTAACAACAACAGCGCCAACGTGCCTATTTTCTTGATAACAACTTGACCAATCAGCCACAGTTTCAGCAAGATTCATAAATCTTTCATCCCACTTATTCATAAATACCTCTTTTGTTATTATTTTTTATCCTTTTTAACCATTTTTTCAAGTTCTTTAATAAATGAAGTTGTATCTGTAAAAGAACGATAAACAGAAGCAAATCTAACATAAGCAACTTCATCGATATTTTTTAAGCCTTCGCAAACCATTTCGCCAAGTTCTTTACTTGTAACTTCTTGCGCTAAGGAATTATAAATTCTTTTTTGAATATCATCAACCAAAGCATCGATAGTTGCTGATGAAACAGGTCTTTTTTCGCAAGCCTTGATAATGCCGTTTTTCATTTTATTTGGGTCAAAAACTTGTCTTGCTCCA
The DNA here is from genome assembly GCA_015069465.1 of Clostridiales bacterium. Classification (GTDB taxonomy): domain Bacteria; phylum Bacillota; class Clostridia; order Christensenellales; family Borkfalkiaceae; genus UBA1259. Next base: position 175,371 of record SVIO01000001.1, read on the forward strand.
TTTGATTTAACAACAAAAATTGGCGTGCTTTCAACCGTTTCATAAGTTGTAAAACGCTTGCCACAATTAACGCACTCACGCCTTCTACGAATTATAGCGCCTTCTTCTGCAGAACGAGAGTCAATTACTTTGCTGTCTACACATCCACAATACATACATTTCATAATTTTCACCTTCTTTATTTTTTATAAAAACAGAAAAACATTAAATTTTATACAATAAAATAATTTTTTCTGCCCAAACTACTATTATAATTATGCCAACACTATTTTATATTTTGATTATAACCTATGTCATTGCGATAAATTTATACGGCATCTTAATGCTTAAGTATCAAAAGAAAGCAAGAGAAGATGGCGATGAAGAAAACATAGGCATAAGCGACACAAAACTAATTTTCACAGGTCTACTTGGTGGAGCACTTGGAATTTTCGTGTTTATGTTTATCTTAAAATACAGACTAAAAAGTTTAGTAATGATGGTTTTAATGCCACTTTTTATATCGTTAAATGCATACCTCATATTTATTGCAATAAATGGTGGGTTCGGCTTTTTTACGCTATAACCAAAATTAAACAGCACACTTACGCATTTTGCAAATCTTTAATAACGCTTGGAAATTGCTCAATAATTTCGCTTGCAGTAACTGTAAATGCTGAGCCTTTTTCTTGGGCTTTTTCGCCTGCCTTTCCAAACATATAAACTGCTGATAAAAGGCTTTCCATTTGATTGTCATTTCTTGCAATTGTACCTGCAATAAGACCTGCTAAAACATCTCCACTACCAGCCTTTGCCATAGCCGAACAGCCGGTTGTATTTAGATATATCTCTTCTCCATCAGTAATAACACTAACAGCACTTTTTACTAATAGTTTAACATTATATTCTTTTGCAAAATCAACAGCATTTTCAATTAAATCATCGGTTAAATTTTCTTTATCTTTTCCTAAAAGTCTTGAAAATTCGCCAATGTGTGGCGTTAATATAACTGTGCATTTTTTGTCTTTCAATACGCTAACGCCAAACTTACTTAAGGCATTTAATCCGTCAGCATCAATGATGAGCGTTCCAGAATAATTCGCTAGTAAATAACAAACGATTTTATATGTGAGTTCACTATTTCCCATACCCATGCCAACAGCAATAGAATCGCACGAAAGCACCTTATCAATAGAAGCCGAAAAATCTTCATCAAACGTCATCAATATGCACTCTGGGTTTTTGCCCACATAAGCGTTAAACAAACTTTTTGGGACTAAAAGATATGTATACCCTACACCAGATTTTAACGCCGTTAAACTATTTGCAGAAAGAATCACGCTACCTGTAAAATCTTCACTTCCACCGATAATGCAAGTTTTTCCAAAACTGCCTTTATGGACATTTCTATTTGGCTTTTCAAAACATTTTTTAGCATCTCTATCATCAATTCTTTTAATAAAATTATCTTCCCAAACGCTTATTCCAATGTCTTTTAAGATAATCTTTCCAGAATAATCTATGCCGTCACATAAAAAATGTCCAACTTTATATTCGCCTATTGCAATGGTCATATTGCATTTAACGGCAACGCCCATAACCTTGCCATTATCTCCGTTTATTCCACTTGGAATATCGCAAGCAATTTTATAGCAATTTATAGCATTTATTTTATCAATAATTTCTTTATATTTACCTTCAATATTTCTATTTAGCCCCACGCCAAATAAACAATCAACAATTATATCAAACGGCTTATCAAATAGATTATAATCGGGATTTTCACTATCAAACAATTTAACAGAAAAGCCGTGTGTTTTACTTAAAATATCGGCGATAACAAGCCCATCTTTTCCGTTGTTTCCTTTTCCAACGCAAACCAAAACTCTGCCACCGAAAAACTGTTCTTTAATAACGGATGCCACACTTTCTCCAGCCCTAAAAACAAGTTCATCTTGCTGAGTGCCAAGAGTATTTATTGTGAAACTATCTGCTTTTTGCATTTGGCAAACTGTTAAAATTCGTTCCATTAGTCACCTTTATAATCTTTTAGAGCATATGTTGCTTGGTCATATGTAAAACCCTTGCCAATTAAATACCGATAGGTTTTTGCAAGGTTTTCTTTTGTTATAGGCTTATTCCCTAAATGTTTTTGAGCAATAAGTTTAGCACTTTCATTGCCAGTATCTTCGGTTTCTAAATAGGCGCTTTCAATGTCTTCTTTTTTAACACCTTTCATCATAAGTTTATATTCTGTAAGGCGTCTACCTTGTCTTTTACTTACGCTTTCAATATAGCGTTTTGAATATTCGGCATCATCTATGTAGTTATATTCCTTTAACTTGTCAATACAATGCCAAACAACTTGCTCAGAATAGCCCTTTTTTAATAAATATTCCTTTACTTGTCTTTTGGTTTTAAGGTTTTTAGAAATATAATCGGTCGCTTTAGTTAAGGCTTCGTGTTGTTCGCTTTCCAGCACTAGTTGCTCAAGTTTTTCTATCTCAACTTCTTGCCCTAATTTTATGCGATTTTTAACAGCCGTTTCTATTGACATACCACAAAAAAACTCGCCATCAACATAAACGTTACAACGCTTGTTATTGTTTTTTTGAACAGAAATTTCAGTTATAATCGGCATAAATCACCTAAATTTCACCCAAAATCATAATATCCTGAGCCTAATTCTTCAATATTTATTTTTCCATTAAACGCATCTAAGAGTTTCTTATTAAACGTTTCATAATAGTCGTTTTTTATTGCTATTTTTACATCTACAACATTATTAAAATCAGTGCTTAAAACGGCAATATTTTGGTCGTTTAATAGTTTAAGTAGCCTTGAATATCCTTCATAATCAGGCGAAATATTGACCAAAATAGACTGGCACATCTTTGATATTTTAGCAACTTCTAAGCAATCAACAACTGCACCACCATAAGCCCTTGTAAGCCCACCTGTGCCGAGTTTAATTCCACCAAAATATCTAGTCACAACGGCAACCGTCTTAAACATACGCCTATTTTTAAGAACTTCAAGCATAGGAAGCCCTGCCGTTCCCTGTGGCTCACCATCATCAGAAAATTTTTGAACTAAACCTTTATCGTCTGCAATATATGCATAGCAATTATGATTTGCAAGCGAGTGGCGTTTTCTTATAGTTTCTATAAAACTTTTTGCTTCTTCTTCGTTTTCAACGCCCTTTATATTACATATAAATTTAGAACGCTCTATAACGTTGCTATTTTCTTTTTCACCATTTACAGTAAAAAATTCATAACTCATTCTATTTTACACTTACCTTAATATGAACTTTTTTACCCTTGTGCAATATAAATTCCTTATTAGAAAGCGAACTTGATGGAATTTCACCAAAAGGATTTGTAATCTTTTCTTGGTCAATGCTAACGCCACCACCTTCTATAAGTCTTTTTGCTTCGCCTTTAGATTTTGCTTGTCCAACAGCCACTAAAAGGTCTGCCACAAGATTGATAGAGCCATCAATTTCTGCCTTAGGCATATCTTCACTGCTGCCACCACCAAATGCTGCTCTTGCTTGCTTTTGAGCCTCAATAGCCTTTTCTTCGCCATGAACGAGTTTTGTAACTTCAAATGCAAGTCTTTCTTTTGCCGAGTTCATACGCTCATCGTTATATTTTGTAAGTTCTTTAATTTCATCCATTTCCATAAATGTTAATAGACGCATACATTCTTCAACCTTAACGTCTTCAACATTTCTAAAATATTGATAAAATTCATAAGGAGTTGTTTTATTTTCATCAAGCCACAAAGCACCCTTTGCAGTCTTGCCCATTTTCTTGCCTTCGCTTGTAAGTAAAAGGGTAAATGTCATTGCATAAGCAGGTTTTTCTTCTTTTTTTCTTATAAGGTTAGCACCAGCAAGCATATTGCTCCATTGGTCATCACCACCAAGTTCTAAAACAACGCCATAATCTTGATACAACTTTAAGAAATCATAGCCTTGCATAAGCATATAGTTAAATTCAAGGAAAGAAAGCCCTTTTTCCATCCTAGACTTAAAGCACTCTGCAGTTAGCATCCTATTAACAGAAAAATGCACGCCGATATCACGCAAAAAATCAACATAATTTAGATTTAAAAGCCAATCGGCATTGTTTGCCATAATTGCAGGATTTTCACCATCGAATTTAATAAAACGGCTCATCTGCTTTCTAAAGCAAGCGCAATTATGCTCTATTGTTTCCCTTGTCATCATTGAACGCATATCTGTTCTTCCAGAAGGGTCGCCAATCATAGCCGTGCCACCACCTATAAGTGCAACGGGTTTATGACCATATTTTTGCATCCAAGCCATTGCCATTATTGGAATATAGTGTCCTATATGCAAACTATCTGCAGTTGGGTCAAACCCAACATAGAAAGGCACACTTTCACTACCTAAAAGTTTATAAAGGTCTTCTTCATAAACCGTTTGCTTAATAAATCCTCTTTCTTTTAGCACATCAAATACATTTTTCATAATTAACCTACTCTATATGTTCTCTATAGTTTTTCTAATAAAATAAATTGCATCTATTATAACTTTAAATATAAGAAATGTCAACGATAAACCCAAACATTTTCTTGTTAAATTTGAGCAAACAAAAATAGGCGAACCCTTAATTCGCCTATCTAAAAATTTTAACAATTCAATTTTTATTCTTTATCTATTTAAGCGATTTTCCTGCACTTATAATCCCAAATAATACAAGACCAAAATTTACACCAACTATTAAACCTATACAAAAATTCAACATTTTATTTACCCCTTATAAGTTTGTAGTTCTTTTTAATTTTTTATACATTTTGATGGTATTATATTATATTATGTCTAACATAATATTATGCTAAATCGTTAGATTTTAACTAATATTATTTTTGTATACTTGCAAACGACTTTAAGCGAGAGGCATTTATTGAAAAATTAACAAAATAACCATCTCTAGATTTTTCTATCGTCAGTTTTGGAGACATGCTAAAGTCAAAATAATCTCTTAAAAGTTTTGTAATATCATTTATTAACATCTCCCCAAAATTATCCCCTGTTAACAACCTATCACTCTCTATTAAAGTTTGAAGCCTAAGTAATTCGTTTTTATCTTTTCTCATACCCTTCTTTTTATACTCCCCCTGATACTACCAAAAAATCCCGAATATTTTGCAGTTGCATCATAGATTTTTTTTGTACCGTTATGTATGTTTTGTGCAAGCATTTTATATGCCTTATAAGACTGAGTTCGTGAAGATAATTTATATCCACTCGACAAAAAAACGCTATCTTCTTCGGGCAAAACACCAATTAGTTTTATCTTTAAAATTTGTTCAATATCATAAGGGAGCATCATTTTTGAAGAAACTATCAAGTCGCCTCGAGCACGATTAACGACAAGTCCAATATTATCTAATTCATAACTTTTAAGTACCGACACAACTTTATCTGCATCTCTAATACTTGTTAAATTTGGCGTTGCAATAACTATTGCACTATCAGCACAAGACACTGCCCTATGAAAACCGATATCTATCCCTGCCGGACAATCTAAAATTATATAGTCGAACAAAATATCCACACTATCTAAAAGTAATTTAATATTTTGCCCGCTAATATTTGATGAAGGATTTAAATTACCTGATGGAAGTATATATAAACTTCTTTTATCCCCACATTGTACGAGTGCTTGTTTTATTCTACACCTACATGATAAAACATCGTTTATATCATAACACACTTTATTTTCAACACCTAAAACAACGTCTAAATTGTTTAGCCCAAAATCTATATCAACCAGCAAAACTTTTGCACCCATATTTGAAAGCGCAATTCCTAAATTTGCCGTTATTGTAGTTTTTCCTACGCCACCCTTACCTGATGTAACAACTATTTTTTTTGCCATATAAACCTCTTTTTTAATTGTAAATAAAAAAAGACCACGCTTTTTGTCTGTTAAAACAAAAATGCGTGGTTTTATGTCGTTTAGTTAGTAAAAATACTAATCAAAAAACTGATATTAAATTTTAATTTATATTATTTGTTAGAAAGTGCAACTTTTTTTAGGAGTTTTGCATTTGCAATAGCAATACCACCACCAAGAGCAACTGCCATCGCCCCATTTTCAGCCACATTTATTTTCATTTGGAATTTATCTGCATAGTATTTTTCAAGACCGTATATAGAACTAGCAATTCCCGAAACATATATGCCAGAATTTCTAATTTCTGCACACACTTCTGGTGGCAACTTTCTAAGAACAGACACGGCAAGTTCTTGAACTTTATCGTAATACATTTTTATTGGCACCTGTAAATCCATTGCCCTAATAGAAATTGAGCGAGGTGCACCACTTTTCAAATCTCGACCATTAACAACCATTGATAATGCATCATTGCTTGCTAAACTGCCAATTTCTTTTTTGATTTTTTCAGCCGTTAGTAGTCCTACTTGAAGACCATAATTCTCAGCGATATAATCCATAATGTCAACACTTACTTTGTTATATCCAAAATTTACAGAAATTCCGGCAATAATTCCATCTAAAGAAACTGCAGCAATATTTGTTGTTCCACCTGCCATATCAATTATAAAACATGGAGTAGAATCATTTAGTGGGATTCTTTGACCAAGAGCAGAAAGTAAAGGTGCTTCAGCAAAATAAACTTTGTTTATACCACAGTTTTTTGCAACAGTTTTATACTTTGAAATTACCTCATATGAACAGCCACAAGGAACTGATATAATTGCTTGACGCCCAAAAATACTGCTTTTTACGCCAAGTTTGTTCAAAAATGAAGATAAAAGACATTGTGCAACCGATTGATTTACAATTTCCCCTTCAAAAACAGGAAAAACTATTTTTGTATTGTTTGCAGTTTTACCGATAAGCTTTCTTGCTTCTTCTCCCACAAATTTTACTTCATTTTTATTCTCAAGATTTATTGTTGCAACCGTTGGCTCGCTTAAAACCAAACCACTGCCTACCATGTATATATTTGTGTTTACACTATCAAAGTCTATTGCCAATTTTACATTAGCCATTTTTACCACCTATCCACATTAAAACAAACGCTGTGAAAACACAGCGTTAGTTTTATTAAAGAATTTCTAAATTTTTCTTAAATATTTTTCTAAAATCTGCACCGATTTCAAATGCTGAATTTATTTCTAAAGTAGCATCTCCATCAACTTCTGTTTTAACAATAACCGAATCACCTAAAATATCGCAGTTAACTCCTTTAATAACAGAAGACAAACTTCTATCAAGTGCGCTTGCAATACGAAGCATTATACCCATTTTCTTAACAACATCAACATCTTCATCAGTAACTAGGTCACGATATCTTGCCCAATCGAAAGGATTTATATCCTCTATTGCCGTATTCGATGCAACGAAAGATGCAAGCACCAAATCTCTATGCGATATTCCATAAATATTAGAATTCAAAATTACATAACCACTATGTTTTTCAAAGTTGTAAAAACCAACCCTTTTACCCGTATCATATAGATATGCTGCAACCTTTAGAATTTTTAGGTATTGCCTTGGGAATTTATGCAAAACTCTAAGTTGTTTAAACAATTGAACTGAAAGATTTACAACTTGTTCTGTATGCTTTTGGTCACAACCAAATAAGTTAATTAGATTGTTAAGACTATATGTCAAAACATCTGAAATTGGCTTATCGAGTGTAGATGGAACAACATAATTATAAAGTAAGCCTGTACGCAAGCCACTTCCACTAATAACAACATTTTGTAAGTTCATATACTTCTTAAATGCTGAAATTACAGCGAGAGCACTTGGGAAAATGTCTGCTCTATCACTTGACAAGCCCTTAATCTTCTTTTTCCTGTCAAGGTCTAAACCTTTTACTAAATCAAAAACGTGATTAAAGTCGTTATCGTTTATAACATAATTATGAATTGTTTTAAGTGGATACTTTTTCATAATCTTTGTCATACGGCAAAGATTTCTAAATGACCCACCAACGCCAATCATTTGTGCTTCAGGGTCAACATCTTTAAGCCACTCAATTTGCTTTAATTGTTCAGTAAAGAATTCTTCAATTTTTTGTGTTTGTTCTGTTGGCGACAATCCATCATCAGCAAACAATTCTGTAAGCGTGATAGCACCAAAAGGTAGCGTTTCATAATTAAGCAAGTTTCGTCTGTTATAATAAACGATTTTTGTGCTTCCACCACCGATTTCTAAAATTATTCCTTTAGGAATATCCATAGTGTTTACAACACCACGATAAACGTATATTGCTTCTTCTTCAGCGCTTAAAACACGTAATTTTATACCACATGTTGCGCTAACTTCATCAAGAAAACTGCGTTGATTTTTTGCACGACGAACTGCTGCTGTTGCAACAGCGATAATCCTTTCAATGCCGTTAACATCGCATAGTTTTCTAAACATTTTTAATGTTTTAATTGTTTCTTGTACACGAGCAGGTTTTAAGAAACCATCCTTTTCCATACCTTCGCCAAGACGAGGGCTTTCTTTAAGTTGGTCTACAATTTGAAAATGACCAGTTTCTTTAACTTCTACTAAAAGTAATCTTGCTGTATTCGAGCCTAAATCAATGATAGCAATTTTTTCCAATTTACTCACCGTACCATTATAATATTTTTCGCACTAATTATAACACAAAAT
>SVIO01000002.1 GCA_015069465.1 Clostridiales bacterium
CCGTAGACCGACGCTCTATCCAATTGAGCTAATGGTGCATAGTGCATATTTAGTTGTATTTTATGTTAAGGTGGGGTGTTTGAATCTCTCTTGGGATAAAAACACCCAACCGTGCGCTCCGTAGACCGACGCTCTATCCAGCTGAGCTAACGATGCAAACAAGCAATTTTTACGTTGCTTGAGATTATTAAATTTGTATTTGTTCCTAAGGTTGTTGACCTTTGGGTTTTAAGGAGTTAAGGCTACTAACCTTTGTCTCCGTAGACCGACGCTATATCCAGCTTAGCTAACGGTGCATATTTTGTAAAGGCTGTGTTTTTTACAGCCTTTACATTGTATAACAATTCTTTTTAAATGTCAAACGTTTTAGCAATTATTTTAAGATTGCTTTAATTCTTCTAATACCACTTGAAGAACTTTCTTCTTTCTTAATAATAAATTGACCTAAGTCTCCTGTATTCTTAGCGTGTGGGCCACCACAAATTTGTTTATCAACACCATCGATTGTGTAAATTGAAACAACTTGGTCATCGCTTTCAGCATTAAACACACCATAAGCGCCTTCTTCAACTGCCTTGTTATATGGCATTTCGCTTCTTACAACATCGATTTTCTTAGAAATAACGTCGTTAACAAAGTCTTGAAGTTCTTTTATTTCTTCTTCTGTCATCTTATGGTCTAAGTTAAAGTCAAACCTTAGTCTTTCTTCGGTTATATTTGAGCCCTTTTGTTCAGTGCCTGTGCCGAACATTTTTCTGAGTCCTGCAAGCATAATGTGTGTTGCAGTGTGATAGTTTGTTGTAACTTCAGTTCTTTCTGTTAAACCACCTTTTGCTGAACTTGCTTGTGCTTTAGAAAGTTCTTGGTGTTCTTTAAATGCATTATTAAAGCCTTCTTCATCAACTGAAAGTCCCTTTTCGTTTGCAAGTTCGATAGTGAGTTCTAGTGGGAAGCCGAAAGTATCGTAAAGCCTAAATGCTTGTTTGCCTGAAATTTGTGTTTCAGGAACATAGTTAGGGTCTTTTTCACTCATAAAAGCGTTCTTTCTTTGCATACCATTAACGCATTTATCAAACTCTTTCATACCTGAAAGAAGTGCTGTTTCAAACTTTTTGATTTCTTTTGTTATTTCATCTAAGATATAATCTTCTTTTTCAACTAAAAGTGGATATGCTTCATCATAAATCTTTTCGATAAAGATTTTTGCAACTGCAAGCATTTCCGTTGCATCGATTCCAAGATTTTTGCAATATCTAATAGCACGGCGCATAAGTCTTCTTAAAATATAGCCAGCACCTGTGTTTGATGGCAAGATGCCCTTTATATCACCGATAAGCATAACCGATGTACGAGTGTGGTCTGCAATAATACGCATAGCCTTTGTGTCTTCTGCATTTTCGCCATACTTTTTACCGCTAACATTTTCTAAATGTTTAATAGTGTCTGCAAAAAGGTCTGTTTTATATCCATCATCTAAGCCGTTTAAGAAAAGTAAAAGTCTATCCAAACCAAAGCCTGTGTCAACGTTTTTATTTTCTAATTCTTCATAGCCGTTTTCTAATTTTTTATATTGCATATAAACGTCGTTGCCGATTTCAACGTATCTTCCACAATCGCAGTTAACATCGCAAGTATCACAGCAAGGATTATCGTGGCGTGGGTAGAACCACTCGTTATCAGGACCACAAGGCGTTCCAACAGTGCCTTCTAATTCCCACCAGTTGTTAGACTTATCAAGGTAGAAAATATTTTCTGGCTTGATGCCGAGTTCTTTTAAGTAGTTTGCTGTTTCTTCATCTCTTGGTGCAGATTCGTTGCCTTCAAACACCGTTGAACAAATCTTATCCTTATCAAAACCGAAAACTTCGGTTAATAGTTCAAACGACCACTTAGTTTTTTCCTTTTTAAAATAGTCACCCAAACTCCAGTTACCCATCATTTCAAAGAAAGTGAAGTGTGTTGCATCGCCAACCGAATCGATATCAACAGTTCTAACGCAACCTTGAACGTTGCAAAGTCTTGTTCCCATAGGGTGCTTTTTGCCAAGAAGATATGGCATAAGTGGTTGCATGCCTGCAACATTAAACATAACACCTGTTGTGCCATCGCCTATCAAAGAAACGGCACCGATATTGGTATGACCTTTGCTTTCGTAAAATTTAATCCATTTTTCTCTTAACTCTTTAGAAGTAATCATAATTTAGTCCTTTATCCTTTACTTTTTTGAAAGTGAATATCCGTCTTTACTATCTTTAACGATATAGCCTAGGCTTAAAAGTTCGTCTCTAAGTTTATCAGACATTGCCCAGTCTTTATTTTGCCTTGCAACTGCTCTTCTTTCAGCAATTTCTTGTATCTCTGCTGGCACGTCTTGACTTTGATTCTTGCCTTGATAATAATCTATAAACGCCTTAGCATCAGTTGTAAATAAACCGATTAGCGAATAAGTCTTTTTAATTTGACTTATATCTGCTAGCGCACTGCTATCACCAGCGTTGATTTTTGATTTAATCGCCTTAAACAAGCCGAATAGGTTGCTTATTGCAAGCGCTGTGTTAAAGTCATCATCCATTGCCTTATCAAAAGACATATCGATATCCTTATTTTCGCCACCGATTTCGCCAAACTTGTCTTCTGCATTTTTGATAACTTTATAGAACTCATAAAGGTGTGCTTCTGCATCAGGGAAAAGATTATCGGTAACATTTATATCCCCACGATAGTTTGTTTGTAAAAGTGCAAACTTAATTGTTTCTGGTGAGTATTTATCGAGTAAATCTTTAAGTAGCAAACTATTGCCCAAAGATTTGCTCATCTTTTGACCATTAACCTTAATTAAGCCGTTGTGAATCCAATAAGATGCAAACTGCTTGCCTGTTAATGCTTCGGTTTGTGCAATTTCGTTTTCGTGGTGTGGGAAGATTAAATCTCTGCCACCACCATGAATATCTATTTGTTCGCCAAACGCCTTTTTATTCATAGTAGAGCACTCTATGTGCCAACCCGGTCTGCCTTCGCCCCAAGGTGATGCCCAACTGATTTCGCCTGCCTTTGCTGATTTCCAAAGTGCAAAGTCGAGTGGGTTTAATTTCATTTCATCGTTTTCTACCCTAACGCCGTTCATTGCATCTTCTAAGTTTCTATGTGATAACTTACCGTATGATGGAAAACTTTCAACCGAGAAATATACATCGCCCTTCTTAGTTGGATAAGCATGACCTTTTTCGATAAGGGTGTTAACAAACTCTATAATCTCATCGATGCTTTGAGTTGCTTTAAGCCATAGGTTTGGCTCATCAACTTTAAGCCTTTCCATTTGTTCATCGATGTTTTTAATCATTTGTTTAGCATATTCATCTGCAGGAATACCGGTTTCGTTAGATTTTGCAATGATTTTGTCATCAACGTCTGTGTAGTTTCTTGCATAGGTTACATCGTAGCCCTTCTTTTCAAGATATTTTCTAATAATGTCATAAATGAGCGCTTGATATGCGTGACCTATGTGCGCTTCGCCAGAAACGGTTATTCCACAAGCATACATTTTAACCTTGCCGTCTACTAGTGGGATAAAATCTTGTTTTTTACCGGTCAACGTATTATAAATTTTCATTTTCGCTATTCCTTTTTTCTAATCTCTCTAATTTTTCTTCTAGGTTAAACAACTTTTCACGAAGATGACAAATTTCTTCGTGAAGTGGGTCTCTCTTTTCTTGCTCAAGGTCGTTAATCTTTTCGCCATTTATTCTAACAACTATACCTGGCACGCCAACCACCGTTGCATATGGTGGAACTTCTTTTAACACCACTGCACCAGCACCTATTTTTGCATATTCGCCAACAGTAAAGCCACCCAATACCTTGGCACCAGCACTAATCATCGCACCCTTTTTTATAGTTGGGTGACGCTTGCCTTTATCTTTACCTGTACCACCTAAGGTTACCCCTTGATAAATAACAACGCCTTCTTCAATCTCTGCAGTTTCGCCTATAACAACGCCCGTGCCGTGGTCGATGAACACGCCACCTGCAATCTTTGCTGCTGGGTGAATTTCTATGCCCGTTAGCCACTTTGCAAACTGGCTTGTCATACGAGCAAGAAGTTTTAATTTTATTCTATACAAGAAGTTAGCATATCTATGCCAAGATAGTGCTTTTACGCCCGAATATGTAAGCCAAATTTCAAACTTACTGCGTGCTGCTGGGTCGTTCTTCTTTGCCGCATTTATATCGGCCCTTAATCTCTTAAAAAACATATATACCTACTGATAAATAATCATATCATTTTACTTATTTTTTTGCAAGCAATAAAATGCCAAAATTTATTTGCTTAATAAACTTTTACTCCACTATTTTGAATGCTTTGCTTTAGTTCTTTTGAAAAGTTGCTATCTACCACCATACAATTTATATCTTTTAGGCTTGCAAAGGTGTATGGCGTTTTTTTGTTGACCTTAGAACTATCTAAAAGTAAAATTACATTGTCTGCCTTTTTTATAACCTTTCTTTTTACATCTGCTTCTGCTTGGTTGCCACAAGTAAAGCCACCAATATCTTTCAAAAACCCTGTCGCCGTCATAACTGCCGTTTGGATATTGACTTTGTCAATAAAATCCAAGCAACTTTGACCAACCGTGATAAAGTTATTCTTTTTTAGGTCGCCACCGAGAAGTGATACGGTGGGTTTTTCTTTAACTAAAATTGTTTCGGCAATTACCATTGCGTTGGTTAATACATAAAAATTATCATCAGGGAGCGCCCTTGCAAAATAGGTCGTCGTAGAGCCACCGTCAATAAAGATACAACTTTTTCTTTCGACAAGTTTAACTGCCTTTTCGGCAATCTCAAGTTTTTCTGCAGTGTTAAACTTTATTCGCTTTGCAAAGTCTGCTTCTTTGGTTTTGATAACGCTATCAACCGATATTGCGCCACCTGGAATTTTTAAAACAGCATTGGCTTCTTCAAGCCTAGACAAGTCCCTTCTAAGCGTCATGCTAGACACGTTTGGAAAAGCACATTCAAGTTCATGTAAAGTTACTTTGCCGTTCTTGTCAATAAATTCTTTTAGGTGAAAAAGTCTATCTTTCATACTCCCCTCCATTATTACATTATATTTTACACCAAACTTGTTAGTTTTGCAAGAAATAAAGATAAAAAATAACAATATTTTTGTTAATTTTGCACACCTTAAACTAATTTTTATTAAATTTATGTAAATGTTTAACAAAATCATTGATTTTGTTTGAAAATAAAGTTATAATATGATATGTTAATATAAAGTTATTTTGGAGTTACCAATATGTTAGATTTAAGAAGAATTCAAGAAAATAAGGAAAAGGTTGCTGAACTTTTGTCAAGAAAAGGCTTTACTGCTGATTTTGACACAGTGCTTACTCTTGACAAAGAGCGTAGGGCAATTATTGGCGAAGTTGAACAATATAAAGCGCAAAAGAACAAAGTTTCTGCTCAAATCCCAGCACTTAAAAAGCAAGGTCTTCCTGTAGATGAAATTTTTAACGAAATGAGAATTCTTGGCGAAAAAATTGCTAAGTGTGATGCTGAGGCAAAAGACTTAGAAGAACAAGTTTTTGATATGCTTTCTCGTATGCCAAATATCCCAGATGAAGATTTGCTTGCTGGCGAAAAGGAAAATAATGAAGTAATAAGAGTTGTTGGCGAAAAACCTAACTTTGACTTCCCTATGCAAAACCACGTGGACCTTTGCACAAAACTTGGCATCATCGACTATACAAGGGGCACAAAACTCTCTGGTGGTGGATATTGGCTATATCGTGGCGAAGGTGCAAGACTTGAGTGGGCACTTCTTAACTTCTTTATTAGCGAACACTTAAAAGATGGTTACGAATTTATATTGCCACCACACCAACTTGGTTATAACTGTGGTTTTGGTGCAGGACAATTTCCTAAGTTTGCCGATGAAGTTTATTGGCTTGACTGCGATGAAGATAGAAAGAAAAATCGCTTTATGCTTCCTACTGCTGAAACAGCACTCGTTAATATGTATGCAGGCGAAATTATAGACGAAGCAAAACTTCCTATGAAATTCTTTGCTTATACACCTTGCTATCGTAAAGAAGCAGGCTCATATCGTGCTGAAGAACGTGGTATGATTAGAGGTCACCAATTTAATAAGGTTGAAATGGTTCAATACGCTCACCCAGAGCATTCAATGGAAGCCTTTAACGAACTAGTTGACAAGGCTGCAAGCCTTATCGAAAAGTTGGGTCTTCACTTTAGAGTATCTAAACTCGCTGCTGGCGACTGCTCTGCATCAATGGCAAGAACTTATGATATTGAAGTTTGGATTCCAAGTATGGGCATATATAAGGAAGTTTCTTCAGTTTCTAATGCAAACGATTATCAAGCAAGAAGAAACAACACAAAATATCGTGATTCAAAAACAGGTAAGCCTGCTTTCTTGCACACACTTAACGGCTCAGGCCTTGCTACAAGTAGAGTTTTCCCTGCACTTATTGAACAATATCAAAATGCAGATGGCTCTATCACAATTCCAGAAGTTTTAAGACCATTTATGGGTGGACAAACAGTTATTAAATAATTAAATAAATAAACATAAAAAAGGATAGCGAAATTTTTCGCTATCCTTTATTTTTTTGTATGGTATTGAACTAATAATTTTTCTGTAAGAAACGAGTTAGAAACAAGTGTGGCAAGGCTCGCTTTTTAAAAAACTGATAACTTTTATTTATTCTTTAAGTGCGTATAAACAAGTTAGGCAAGGCACACACAATTAAAGGATGAAATTGACCGTCTGGTCATTGAAGTCTTTGCGCAGTGTAGTAACACAGCATAACGTAGTTTAGACACGCTTAAAGTTTGTTTCTGTAAGAAACGAGTTAGAAGCAAGCAAGACAAGGCTCGCTTTTTGTTTTGGGTGAGATAAACCTTTTTGGTTATCGAAGTCAAAACATAAAGCAGTAAACGCAGTATTGCGCAGTTTATAACTTGTTTCTTTGGATTTTGCCACTTATAGTCTTAGGAAGTTCATCTCTAAAGACAACAACTCTTGGATATTTGTATGGGGCTGTGTGGTCTTTAACATACTTTTGAATTTCTTTCTTTAGTTCTTCGCTTGGGGTTGTGCCTTTTGTTAAAACAATGCTTGCTTTAACAACTTGTCCACGAACTTCATCGGGAACGGCAGAAACGCCACACTCAAGAACATAAGGTAGTTCCATTATAACGCTTTCAATTTCAAATGGTCCAATTCTATAGCCAGATGACTTAATTACATCGTCAACACGACCTACATACCAGAAATATCCATCTTCATCACGCCAAGCAGTGTCACCTGTGTGATATAAACCATCGTGCCAAGCTTCATTTGTTTTTTCGCTGTCACGATAATATTCTCTAAACAAGCCACAAGGCACTTTTTTGTCTGTATGGATAACGATTTCGCCAACTTCACCAGCAGGAACGCTGTTTCCATCACTATCGACAACATCGACATCGTATTGTGGGTTAGCCTTGCCCATTGCACCGATTTTTGGTGTTGTTCCATAAAGGTTTGCAATTGCAAGCGTTGTTTCGGTTTGACCAAAGCCTTCCATTATCTCTAAGCCTGTTGCTTCTTTAAACTTGTTAAATACTTCTGGGTTTAAGGCTTCACCAGCAGTTGTCATGTGATGGATTGAAGATAAATCGTATTTAGATAGGTCGCCACGAATCAACATTCTAAGCATTGTTGGTGGAGCGCAGAAAGTGGTGATGTTGTATCTTGCGAACATAGGAAGCAAATCGTTTTCATCGAACTTATCAAAGTCATAAACAAAAACAGCACCTTCGCAAAGCCATTGTCCATAAAGTTTGCCCCAAAGTGATTTTCCCCAACCTGTGTCAGAAATGGTTAAGTGCAAGCCATCTCTTTCGCAACAATGCCAATATTTTGCCGTTACATAGTGTCCTAAAGCATAGGTGTGTTTATGCGATGCCATTTTTGGATTGCCTGTTGTTCCTGATGTAAAGAACATAAGCGCTGATTCATCGCCACAAGAACAATCTTCAGGTCTATCGTATTTTCCAGAGAATAGGCTATATTCTTTGTCAAAATCGTGCCAGCCTTCTTTAGAGCCCCCAACCATGATAAGTTTTTCTACCTCAGGGCATTTTTTAGCAGCACTTTCAGCATATTGATATGTGTCGCCGTCAGCAGTACATACTATTGCTTTTACCCCTGCTGAAGTGTATCTATATTCAAAGTCGTGCTCTTTAAGTTGGTTTGTTGCAGGGATTGCAACTGCACCGATTTTATGAAGAGCAACCATAGAGAACCAGAATTGATAATGACGCTTTAATACGAGCATTACCTTATCGCCCTTTTTAATGCCAAGTGAAGTAAAATAGTTTGCAACTTGGTTAGATGCACGCTTGATATCCTTAAATGTAAATCTGCGTTCATTTTTGTTTTTATCTAAGTGCAACATTGCAAGTTTTTCTGGATATTTATCGGCAATGCCATCAACTATATCAAAACCAAAGTTAAAGGTGTCTGTATTCTTAAAGTTTATTGATTGAAGTCTGCCATCTGCATCTTCAACCGTTTCAACGAATTTTTCACAAACGAGTTTTTCGCTTGTTTTTGCGTTCATAACGCTTTTTCTAACAACCGTTTCATTTGTATTATTGCCAGACATAACAACAGCAACGAAAGTGCAACTTTTTCCGTCTACAGCAATCATGCCGTGTGGCAATGATGAGTTATAATAGATGCTATCCCCTTCGCTTAAAATTTCCACGTGGTCGCCAACTTGAACTTTAAGTTTGCCACTTAAGACAAGGTCAAACTCTTGTCCACTATGTGTTGTTAAGTGGATAGGTTTGTTTTGTTGAGATGCACTATATTCGTAAGTAACGTAATATGGCTCTGCAAGTTTATCCTTAAATTTAGGTGCAAGGTTTGCAATGTCAATGCCGTCTTCTTTGGCAGTTTCTTGTCCTTGTCCTTTTCTTGTAACCGTATAGGTAGAAAGTTTTGCAGAACTACCTTGTAAAAGGTCGGTCATATCTACCCCAAATGCTAAAGCGCACTTATGTATAAATGAGAAAGGAATATCTTCTTTTCCACTTTCATAAGCAAGATATTGACTTTCTGTTACATTTGTATTTTTTGCCATTGTGTTAACGGAGTAACCAATAATTTCACGCAACTCCTTAATTCTCGTTGCGACTTCCGATAACTGATTTAAAGTGTTGTTTGTGTTCATGGTAATTAACCTCCTTGAAAAAATTTAATATAAAAACAAAAAGTTCGCCTCAAAACTTTGAGACGAACGATATTTCGTACGCGGTACCACTCAAATTGTAGTTAAATACTACCACCTTCGGAGTCCAACAACTCCTATACACTGACGTAGCAAACACGGAAAGACTTACTTGAGAATTCTCTTTGGGACTTTCAGCTCGGAAGTGATAAGATTTCTAACTTGTTTTATCGGGATTGCACCATCCCCGACTCTCTATAAAAACGCTTGATAGAATCCGTCTTCGTCGTAGCCTTTATAATCTTAAGTTAAAAAAAGTTTAACACTTTAAAAATTCTTTGTCAAGCAATTTTTTACATTTTTTAAAATTTGCCTAAAAGGTGCTTGGCTTTTTATATTGTTATTGAACTTTTTATAAAACTGAGTGCATTTTTCTCTAGTCTACTAACTTGGGCTTGAGAAATGCCCACTTCTTTTGATATTTCGGTTTGAGTTTTACCTTCATAATATCTAAGATAAATGATTTTCTTTTCTCTATCGCCTAAAACATTTAAAGCGCTATCTATGGCAACCTTTTCCGTCCAATTTTCATCCGTGCACTTTTCATCGCCTATTTGGTCAACTAAAAGCAGTTCATCTCCATTTTTATTAAACACAGGGTCATAAAGAGAAACGGTGTCCGAAATGGCATCTAAGGCATACACGACTTCGCTTAAAGCCACGTTCATTGTGCTTGCAATATTTTCTAGGCTAGAGTCTTTATCTTCTTTTTCAAGTTCACTTCTTGTTTTTAGAACTTGATAAGCAGTATCACGAATAGAACGAGAAATTCGCATAGAGTTTCCATCACGAAGAAGTCTTTTTATCTCGCCTATAATCATTGGCACGGCATAAGTTGAAAACTTAACACCCACCGATAAATCAAAGTTATCTATTGCCTTAATTAAGCCTATACACCCTGCTTGAAAGACATCATCGCTACTTTTGTTTTTAGTCCAAAATCGCTTGATTACAGATAAAACAAGGCGCATATTTGCAACGATAAATTCTTCTCTTGCTCTTTCATCGCCTGATTTTGCCTTCTTAAGTAGTTCTAAGGTTTCTTTTTCAGTAAGTTTTGGCAGGTCTGATGTGTTTACACCACATATAAAAACTTTATTACTCATATTTTCCCCCTTATGTAGTTTGGTTTTAGGGGTATACTCGTTAATTATGAGCAATTAAAAAGTTTTTATACAAAATAAAAAAGGCAAGCACTTTTTAATAAAGTTTCTTGCCTTTATAATGATTTATCTAACTTCTTTAATTAGTTCGCCAAGAACAGGCTCAAATTTTGCGCCGTACCAGTGGTCACTATCACCTTCGGTTGCCTTTATACACTTAACAACATAGTCGCCTGCAATCTTTGCCGATTGTATTGCCGACTTGCCATTTAGAAGTGCACCCACAAACGCTGATGAATATATATCCCCTGTGCCGTGGCAACTTTTTTCTCTTTTTTCATGTTCATAGTAATTATAGTTATCGTTTTCATAAACCATAATTCCCGTTTTGCCTTCTCTAAAAGACACACCTGTTAAAACAATGTTTTTTGCACCAAGATTTCTTAATGCTAAAACTAAGTTATCGATATATTCTCTATCGTAAACTTCTTTATATTCTATTCCTGTTAGAAAGCATGCTTCTGTGATGTTTGGCAAAAGATAATCGCACGCTTTAACAAGTTTTTTGTTTTCGTTTACGTATTCCATATCAAAACCATAATATAACTTTCCGTTATCAGCCATTGCTGGGTCAACGATAAATAGCCCCCTTTCATTTAATGTGGTTTTGCAAATATTAAGAACATAGTCAACTTGCTGTTTGCTTCCTAAATAGCCTGTATAAATAGCATCAAACTTAATTCCTTCTTTAACCCAGTGTTCGTTTATTGCCGGCATATCACCAGCCAAATCTCTAACGGTAAAGCCTGTGAAACCAGCAGTGTGTGTTGATAAAACAGCAGATGGTAAAATTGCCGTTTCTATTCCACAAGCAGAAAGGATTGGAAGTGCAACAGTCATTGAGCATTGACCTACGCAAGACACGTCTTGAATTGAAAGTATTCTTTTATACGACATATTATCACCTCAAATAAAAGTTTTTCTTTATTATAACATTATTTTATTGTCAAGTAAACAATATTGTAATAAAAAAACTTTTGTATGTATATAACTTATTGTTATACATTTATATTTTATTCAAAGACGATTAAAATTAGAAATATAAGAAATTCTAATATCAACTACCTTAAAAATAATTGAAAAAATTTTAAATATTTAATATAATAATAAGGCTTGATTAAATGAGCAAAGGAGAACTTAAAATGGAAAGATTTTTTGGAACAGTTTCAAGGGGCGTAAGAGCACCTATCATTAAAAATGGCGATGATATTGTTGAAATTGTAACGCAATCAGTTTTATCAGCATCAAAGGGAGAAAACGTTAGTTTTCGTGACCACGACGTCGTTGCTATGACAGAAGCAATCGTTGCAAGAGCACAAGGCAACTATGCTAACACCGACCAAATTGCTAAAGATATTAAAACAAAACTTGGTGGCGAGACTATTGGGGTTATTTTCCCTATCCTTTCAAGAAATCGTTTTTCAGTTTGCTTAAAAGGTATTGCTAAGGGCGCTAAAAAAGTTGTGCTTATGCTTTCATATCCATCAGATGAAGTGGGTAACCACCTTGTTTCTTTAGATGCTTTAGATGAAAAAGGCGTTAACCCTTATACAGACGTTTTAACAGAAAATGAGTATCGTGAACTTTTTGGTTATGAAAAACACACCTTTACAGGCGTTGACTACGTTGAATATTATAGAGACCTTATCACTGAGCAAGGTGCTGAGTGCGAAATCATTTTCGCAAATAGCGCTAAGGCTATTCTTCCTTACGCTACTAACGTTTTATGCTGTGATATCCACACAAGAGCAAGAACGAAGCGTTTATTAAGAAGTGCTGGTGCTAACGTTGTTGGTCTTGACGATATTTTATCTTCTTCAGTTGATGGCAGTGGCTATAACGAAAACTATGGTCTACTTGGCTCAAATAAATCTACTGAAGACAGCGTTAAACTCTTCCCAAGAGATTGCCAACCTATAGTTGATGCTATTCAAGAAAAACTTTATAAAGCAACCGGCAAGAGAGTGGAAGTTATGGTTTATGGCGACGGCGCATTTAAGGACCCTGTTGGTAAGATTTGGGAACTTGCAGACCCTGTTGTTTCACCTGCTTACACAAAAGGTTTAGATGGAACACCAAACGAACTAAAATTAAAATATCTTGCTGATAATGACTATAAAGATTTATCTGGCGATGCATTAAAGAAGGCTATCAAAGATAGAATTGCTGAAAAAGATTCTACTGTTGTTGGTCAAATGGGCACAACCCCAAGAAGACTTACTGACCTTATCGGTTCACTTTGCGACCTAACATCTGGTTCTGGCGACAAAGGTACACCTATCATTTGGATTCAAGGCTACTTTGATAACTACACAACAGAATATTAATATTATAGTTAAAACTAAAAATTTAAGAGTTAGCGAAAATTCGCTAACTCTTTTTTGTTTTGATTTCACCTTTTCGAAAAATAAAAAAGCGAATAGCAGTTGCTATTCGCTTTTGGTTTTGTTTTTATTCTTAGCAGTTATAGTATTTTTCAAACTCTGCTGGGTTTGGAATCTTAGAGAGTTCACTGCATTCTTTACGCTTTGTTTCGATGAACTTTTTGATTAAATGTTCTGGGAATACACCACCAGCCATTAAGTAGTCGTGGTCTTTTTCAAGAGCATCTAACGCTTGTTCAAGTGATGTTGGAAGTCCTTTTAATTTTGCCTTTTCTTCTTCTGGTAAGTTAAACAAATTAAAGTCATAAGGTCCCCAGCCGTTTTCTTTAGGGTCAATCTTGTTCTTAATACCATCAAGACCTGCCATTAAGATTGCAGCAAAGCAGAAATATGGGTTGCAAGTTGCATCTGGGTTTCTTAGTTCAAATCTTCTTTCTTCTGGCCTCTTCGCATATGCAGGAATTCTAATTACTGCGCTTCTATTTGATGTTGCATAACCAACGGTAACAGGTGCTTCAAAGCCCGGAACTAAACGCTTGAATGAGTTTGTGCTTGGGTTTGTGATTGCGCAGAGTGAACTGATGTGTTTAAGTAATCCACCGATAAAGTAATGTGCTTCTTTGCTTAAATGTGCATAGCCGTTGTCATCAGAAAAAACAGGTTTGCCATCTTTAAATAAAAGCATATGAACGTGCATGCCGTTACCAGCTTCGCCAAAAACAGGCTTTGGCATTAGTGTTGCACTCTTGCCATATTTAAGTGCTGTGTTTTGAATAATATATTTAATCATCATTGTGCCATCTGCCATCTTTGACATTTTGCCAAGTTTTGGTTCGATTTCGTATTGACCAGCAGCCCCAACTTCTGGGTGATGATATTTAACAGGAATACCTGCCTTTTCAATGTGCATACACATTTCGCTACGGCACTCGAAAGAATTGTCAAATGGTTTTGCGATGTGATAGTTCTTTTGTTTTGGAACAACAACGCCCTTACCTTCAACGCCACTATTCCAATAAGTTTGAGTTGCATCTAAGTTAACGCCGATGTTATATGGTTTAACTTCCCAATTAACATCATCGAAAAGATAAAATTCAAATTCTGGAAGAATATACATTTCATCAGCAACGCCAATGTCTTGCATATACTTTTCAGCAGCGAGAACAATGTTTCTTGGATATTGAGCAAGTGGTCTATTTTCTGGGTAATCAATAATCATTGCATTACCACTCATAGAAAGTGTTGGGATATCGCAGAAAGGGTCTATCATAGCAGTTTCTGGGTCTGGAATAAACACCATATCGCTTTTTTCAACAACTGCATAACCATAGTTAGAAGCATCAAAGCCTATACCATCACGCATTATGTCTGGTGTAAAACTGTTTGCTGGAATTGTTACGTGACGGAATTGACCATTGATGTCAACCATCTTAAAGTCTACCATTTGGATATTGTTTTCTTTAATCATATCCAAAACTTTTTGAATTTTTTTATCCATATTATCTCCTTATAAGTAAAAACTTAAACTATTTAACTATTATCCCCTTGGTGAATAGTTAGGTGATTCTTTTGTAATTGAAATATCGTGTGGGTGTGATTCAACGAGTGAAGCACTTGTAATCTTAACGAACTGAGCATTTTTTCTGAGTTCATCAATTGTAGCAGTGCCACAATAACCCATACCTGCTCTAATACCACCACACATTTGGAACACGATTTCAGAAAGTGCGCCACGATAAGGAACTCTACCTTCAACGCCTTCTGGAACGAGTTTTTTAGCATTTTCTTGGAAGTATCTGTCCTTACTGCCACAAGCCATTGCAGGAAGTGAACCCATACCCCTATAAACTTTAAAGCTTCTGCCTTGATAAATTTCTATTTCGCCTGGGCTTTCTAAAGTTCCAGCGAACATACTGCCTATCATAACAGCAGCAGCGCCACCACCAATAGCCTTAGTAATATCGCCACTATATTTGATACCACCGTCAGCAATAATCTTTTTGCCGAACTTTTCAGCACGCTCAGCACAATCCATAACAGCAGTTAGTTGTGGAACGCCGATACCTGCAACGATACGAGTTGTACAAATAGAACCTGGTCCAATACCAACCTTAACAACATCTGCACCAGCATCGATGAGTGCTTCTGTTGCATCAGCAGTTGCAACATTGCCTGCGATAATTGGAAGATTTGGATAAGTTTCTTTAATCTTTGAAACCATTTTAAGAATATTTTGAGAGTGGCCGTGAGCACTATCAACAACGATAATGTCAACCTTTGATTTAACTAAAGCATCAACTCTTTCTAATGTGTTTACAGAAACGCCAACAGCAGCACCTGCTAAAAGTCTGCCGTTTATATCTTTTGCTGAGTTTGGATATTGGATAGCCTTTTCGATATCTTTAATAGTAATAAGCCCTTTCAAATATCCCTTTTCATCAACGATAGGTAATTTTTCAATTCTATGTTTGCCGAGAATTTGTTGTGCTTGTTCAAGCGATGTACCAACAGGCGCTGTAACTAAATTCTCTTTTGTCATAATGTTTTCGATTGGTTGTTCGAAATTGTTTTCGAAACGCAAATCTCTGTTAGTGAGTATTCCAACAAGTTTGCCTCCCTTAGTGATAGGCACGCCACTTATACGATATTTTTCCATAAGTTTAAGTGCATCTGTAACAGGGTTTTCAGGTTCTAAGAAGAAAGGGTCTGTAATAACGCCGTGTTCACTTCTTTTAACTCTATCCACATGTTGCGCTTGCTCATCAATAGACATATTCTTGTGAATAATGCCGATACCACCTTCTCTTGCCATAGCGATAGCAAGACGAGATTCAGTTACTGTATCCATAGCAGCTGACATAAGTGGAATATTGAGTTTCACGGTAGGTGTTAAATTAGTTGATAAATCAACATGTGCTGGCACAATGTTGCTTGCTTGTGGAACTAATAACACATCATCAAAAGTTAAGCCTTCCTTAATAATTTTGCCCATATAATTCTCCTTTTATGGTTTTGTCCTAATTTAATTTATTTAAGTCTTCTTGCAAATAGCCGAGTTGTGCGCTGTCGGTTATAACGCCTTGAAGACCATTGATTACATTGACTAATGTTTGTTTTTGGTCGGTGCTGATTTCTAAGTGGTAGTTAACCAAAATTCTAAACGGATTATACTTAGTATATCCAATTCTTAAACTTCCATCACCTTTAACCACATACGACTTAGCACATTTAATAGCATTACTAAAGTTTCCATCTAAAATCGAGAGTTCAACATACACACCAAAATAATATTCTTCCGTAGTCATTTGGTTTGGTGCAAGTTTAGCGTTCTTGCTTTGACAATAAGCATAAAAATCTTTATTTTTTATCAAGGCTTTAACAAACACAACTAATCTGTCATTATCCTGTTTTTCATAAGCATTGTCAATAAGCAAAATTAAGTCTTCTATTTCTTGAGTCTTTTCGTATTGCCTTTGATAGAAATATTGTGACGCTTCGTAATTGCCTAAGTTTTCAAACATATTACCTATTATTCTTGGCTTAAACACACAAATAGCACCCATTACAGCAATGCAGACGACTAAGATTACTATAATCGTGATAAAAGTTGTTTTAATAACCAATTTTTTCATAACACTTTCCTATCAAACATTATGTATTTTATCTATTTTAACAAAGTTTAAATAAAAAATCAATACTTTGGATATAAAAATTTTTAATACTTTAGTATTACTTTAACTTTTTGAGCATAAAAATAACTTAAAAGGGGGCTTTATGAAACTTAAATTACCTATTGTGATTTTTTTAATTTCCTTAATGCTTTTTAGTGGCTGTTATACTAAACCCACTTTAGATGAATATGTAAGCGAACTTCGCTCAAACTGCTATGAAAGCGTGCAAAGTGATTTGCCTATAACTGCAGGCTATGGCTACACAGAAAAAATGCCAAGTTTAGACGGAGAGATAACACAAAGAACTTATGCACTTATCTTTAGGCTTAAAGATAACCAAAACGAAAATATTACATATAATATTTGCCTAAACTTTAAGGGCAAGGAATATAAAAGCACTTTTAAGTTAAACGCCGTTTCCCACACCCTAACTGCTATTATACCTGTTGACAACTTTAACTTAAACGAGTTTGATATAACTCTTTCATATTCTTCAACTAATCAAGTGATTAAAATGAAATCTACCCTTCCAAAAGGCACCATTTCATATTCTAAAGCACTTGAATATTTGCAAAAACATCAAAGTGAACTTGTAAATTCATACTACACAAATGGTGAGTTTTGTGGTGAAATTTGCGCAAGAGTTCTTGTTAAAGATAACCACCCTTATTGGTATATAGGTTTAACAAACTCTAAAGGTACAAAAGCACTTTTAATTGATGGAAAGTCAGGCGATGTCCTTGCCGTTAGAGATATTTTTTAATTGTTTTTTATAGTTTAATGCAAATTAGGTTAATAAAAAAACTCGGCCTAAGTTTAGGTCGAGTTTTGTGTCTATATGTTTTTTATTAAATATTTTGATTATATTCGGCTATATATGAAAGGTTTCTATATTTTTCATCACAATCTAAGCCATAGCCTATTACGAAATAGTCTGGAATTTCAAAGAGTGATATATCTGGCGTAAATTCAACAACCCTTCTTTCCTTTTTGTCGAGAAGTGTGACAACCGTGAGAGAGAGTGGATTTCTTTCTTTTATCATGCTGTAAAGGTGTTTTAGCGTTCTTCCCGTGTCAATAATATCTTCTGTAATAACAACGTGATATTTAGATACATCAACGTCTAAATCCATAACGATATTAACTTTTCCCGAAGACTCTGTGCCACTAAAATAACTTTTTACGCACATAAAAGCCACTTCGCAAGGTGCGTTTATTGCACGGCAAAGGTCTGCCATGAAAACGAAAGAGCCTTTTAAGATGCCAATGAGAAGTATTGGTCTTCCATCATATAGTTTTGAGATTTTCTCGCCTGCTTTTTTAATGGCTTGTTGAATTTGCTCTTCAGTTATAAGTGTTTTGCCTATTTTTTTTTCGTACTCTACTTGTGATGCGTGTTTTTCCATATTCTTTTCCTTTGTATAATATAGTTTATTAAAAAATTTTGCTTGCTAGGTTATCTAAATTGTCCCTGCATTCAAGCAACTCTTGCAAAGAGTCATAATCAGAAGTGTATGCTTCTATAAGAAGTGCTCCATCAAAGCCAACATCATTAAGCCTTAAAAACAGTTCGTTAAAGTCGGTTATGCCTTTTAGTGGAAGTCGCATTTTGCCATTACTATCAATATCCGATAAATGAACGGTTACTATATCGCCTTGCATTTCGTTTAGATAATCTATATAAGATATTCCACTTTGTCGAGCCTGCTTTATATCTAAAGTTCCCTTTAGCCCTACCGTGCGTTTTTTTAGTTCCTTAAAAAATCCTATGTAGTTATAGTATCCCCAATGCACATTTTCATATGCTAAGGTAATACCATGTTTTTTTGCACAGTCAATAACCTTTTGAGTTATTGCACCCACCCTTTCAAAGTCTATCTTAAAGGGGGTTTTCTTAAACCTTGCACCACCGTGAAAGGTATAATACTTTGCACCAATAAGTTCTGCCGAACTCATTGCCATATCCAAAAGTTTAAAAGAATCGTTTTGCGCCCTTTGGTTTATGCTATAAAGCTGTGGCTCGAATTGTGTTGTTAAAACATGCACCGAGTGTACATCAACATCGCCTTTTACCTTAGATAATAGGCTACCAAACTCATTACTATATTCGCAATAACTTTCCAAAAACACTTCTGCGCAAGAAACTTTGTTCTCTCTTAAAAACGCTAAAGCATCTTCGGTTGGCTTTCTATTAAAGAGCGAAGCCGTTGATATACCCACCTTCATAGTTAATTATACTTCAGGCTGAATTAAACCTAAATCTCCGTCATTTCTTTGATATAGAACTTGAATAGTATTACTCTTTGCTTCTAAGAACACATAGAAGTTATGCCCTAAAAGTTCCATTTCTTCCATTGCTTCTTCTATCGTCATAGGAACGAGTTTAAACTTTTTGTCCTTTACAATACTTTTTTCTCTTTGTTCTCTATCTGCAGTTTCAAAAACTGCACTTTCACGATAAGCACGAACTTTTTGGTGCTTGTCAAACCTAGTGCGATATTTTCTTATTTGCCCTTCTATTTTAGGTAGGACAATATCTAAGTTGTCATAAAAATTATCGCTTGTTGCCGTTGCACGAACAAACTTATTTGCATAGTCAAGCATAACTTCGGTTGTAAGTGCATTTGCTTCTTTTTTAAAACTAACTTTTACTTTTGCTTCCACTTCAAAATACTTATCGAGTTTTGAAAGTTTTTGCTCGGTAATTTGTCTTAGTTTTTCGCTTAGTTCATAGTTTTTGGTTGTAATTTCAATTCTCATAATTTGCCCTCCTACATAATTATACCTTTTAGGTTGGCAAATCCCCTTTTTTAAAGTTTATTTTTTGATAAAAATAAAATCGCCGTCATGAGTATCGATAACAACCTTGCTGTTTGCCACAAGTTCGCCTTTTAAGATTTCTTCGCTAAGTTTATCTTCTATATAACGCTGAATAACCCTTTTAAGTGGTCTTGCACCATAATTATCATCATAACCTTTTTCGGTAATTAAATCCATTGCAGAATCGGTAATTTCCATTTCAACTTCCATAACTGCAAGGCGTTTTCTAAGCGATGCAAGCATGATACTTGCAATTTTGGCAGTATCTTGCTTTTCAAGTTTATGAAATACGATTATATCGTCAATTCTGTTCAAGAATTCAGGACGGAATTTAGACTTTAATGCTTGCATATACTTGTCGCACATGTTTTCATACTCAGCCGTCTTGTTGCCTATAAAGCCAAGTGTTGTTTTTTGTTGAATTTCTGTTGCACCCACGTTTGATGTCATTATTATAATGCAGTTCTTAAAACTAACGACTCTACCCTTGCTGTCGGTAAGCCTACCTTCATCAATGAGTTGTAGCATAATGTCAAACACGTCTGGATGAGCCTTTTCTATTTCATCAAAAAGCACAACCGAATATGGTCTTCTTCTAACCTTTTCGGTAAGTTGACCTGCTTCATCAAAACCGATATATCCTGGAGGAGCACCTACCATCTTAGCAACCGAGTGCTTTTCCATATATTCGCTCATGTCAATTCTAATAATGCTATCTTCACTGCCAAAAACAGTTTCTGCAAGCGCCTTGCATAGTTCGGTTTTACCGACACCTGTTGGCCCTACGAAAATAAACGAGCCGACAGGTCTATTTGGGTCTTTTAAGCCTGCCCTTGCCCTTCTTATTGCATCGGAAACGGCACGAACTGCGTTTTCTTGACCGATAACTCTTTGGTGGAGAGTGCTTTCTAAATCTAATAATTTTTGTGCTTCAGTCTGGGTTAGTTTTACAACAGGTACACCTGTCCAATTGCTTACAATCTTTGCAATGTCATCAGGGGTAATCATAAGTTTTTCCCTATTTACTGCCGTTTTTGATGCCTTTGCACGAATTTCATCGAGTTCACGATTTACCCTTTCGATATCTTTGTTTATTCTAATGGCTTTTTCAAGGTCGTCAATCTTTTTGGCTTGATTTTTTTGTGCAATTAAAGCATTTAGTTCTGCTTCTTTTTGTTTTGCTTCTATTGGTGAATTATAACTATCAAGCCTTACCCTTGACGCTGCTTCATCGATAAGGTCTATTGCCTTGTCTGGCAAAAACCTGTCGGTGATATATCTATCCGAAAGGCTAACTGCCGACATAATTGCTTGGTCTGGAATACTAACGCCGTGGTGAGATTCGTATTTGTCCCTAAGACCCTTTAAAATTTCAACGGCTTCTTCGGTTGTTGGTGCTTCTACCATTATCGTTTGGAAACGACGCTCTAACGCTGCATCTTTTTCTATATATTTTCTATACTCGTCGATGGTGGTTGCACCTATCGTTTGAAGTTCGCCACGAGATAGCATTGGCTTTAAGATATTTGCCGCATCCATGTTGCCTTCGCCAGTGCTTCCTGCTCCTACAATATTATGAATTTCATCGATAAATAGCACGATGTTGCCATTTTGCTTAACCGAATCTATTGCCTTTTTTAGTCTTTCTTCAAAGTCGCCACGATATCTTGCGCCAGCAAGCATGCCTGCAAGGTCTAAAGAAAACACTATCTTATCTGCCAAGATTTCTGGAACGTTGCCTTTAACTATTGCTTGTGCCAAGCCTTCGACAACGGCGCTTTTACCAACGCCCGGCTCACCGATAAGAAGTGGATTATTTTTTGTTCTTCTCGATAATATTTGAATAACCCTATCGATTTCTTCTTTTCTGCCTATAACAGGGTCTAACTTACCTTCTAGGGCAAGTTTATTAAAGTTTGTGCCGAATTTAGCAAGTTCGCCTAAATCATCTTTTGCATTTGAACTTGCGCCAGCATACATTTTTTCTCTATTATTTGCATTTGCCGACCTAATAGAATCACCATATTCCATTTGGTCTTCATCTTCCACTTCGTTTGGAATATCAGCAAAAATAGAAGATACTAGTTCATTTGTCATCTTATCGGTATCTACCCTAAGATGCCTTAAAATTGTAACGGCTAAACAATCGGTTTGCATAAGTAGTGCAAGCAAAAGATGTTCTGTGCCCACATACCCTGCGTGTGCTTTTAATGAAATTTGCGTTGCGTTTTCAAAAAGCATTTTTGTTCTTGCCGTGAACATATTGCCTGAGATTATATAATCTTTTTGTATGCTCTTTTTATAATACATTAAATACCTATCAATATCAACGCCTGCTTCCCTTAAAATAGCCGATGCCCTGCCGTCAGTGACAGAAAGCAGACCAAACAAAATATGCTCACTGCCGATATACATACAACTCGTTTTTTTAGCAAGTGCCGTTGCCATATCAATTACTTCATTTACATTTCTTGAAAATGCTTCGTAATACATATTTACTCCTTAATTTTTGATAATGCCGTGCCCACAATCTCTGCTCTAAACAAATCTCTATTTTGATTAGAAAGTTTCTTCCCGTGTGCTTCGCACAGACTTGCTGGGCGAACTTTTATAATAAGGTCATCAATCTCTGCTATGTTAGAAATTTCTATCATGCCTAGCATAGCACCGAGTTTTACCCTTGATATATGCGTTAAAAACTCGCTATAACTAAGCACTATCGCATTTGTTAAAACGCCATAAGATTTATGTGCCTTGTCCATTACCGAAAGTTCGTTTCTAACATAAAGTCTTTGCATTTCATCACGCTCAGCCCTACATATTTGCAAAACAGTTTGCTCAACTTGAGATAAAATCTCTTCTTCACTTATACCTAAAGTAATTTCGTTGCTTATTTGATACATAAAGCCTTCAGCATCACTGCCTTCGCCATATATCCCCCTAACCGTTAAGCCTAGTTTTCTTGTTTCTTGTATAAGCGCACCTATCTTGCCACTTTCTGTTAGCGCTGGCAAAAACATCAAAACCGATGCACGCATGCCCGTGCCTAAGTTAGTTGGGCAAGCCGTTAAGTATCCATACTTATCATCAAACGCTATGTCTAGATTTTTAGCAATGTCATCATCAATTTTGCAAAGCCTTTTATATGCTTCGGTAAGCCTTAAACCACGCATAAAGCATTGCTCTCTTATGTGGTCTTCTTCGTTTACCATAACCGATATGCTTTGGTCTTGATTGATTAAAACTGCACCAAAATCTCTGTTATCAATAAGGTTTTGACTGATAAGGTGCTTTTCTTTCATGCTCTCGAGTTTAATGTCCGATAAGTTTTCAACATAGAACAAGTTAAATGTGTCTGTCCTAACGAGTGCACGATTGACTTTTTTTACAATCTCTCTTGCATGGCTATAATCGCTGATATGAAATGGATAGCCCGATATATTTCTTGCAAGCCTTATCCTTGTTGTTACAATGTTTCCTAAATAAAGGTCGAGATTAGTGGTTACCATACTACAAAACCCCCCTTTTCTTTAGTTCCTCTGCAATTTCTAAAATTTGCTGAGATAAAGGTCTTATGTCAGCAAATCTTCCTTCGAGTGTTGCCTTTTCCTTTTCATTTAATAGCCATTTATATTCAGCAAGTAGTTGTCTTTCTATACTGCCCATATTATATGGCGTTTTTCCCGTGTGAAAAGTCTTACCTTGTATTTTATACAAGGTTTGTTTGATTTGTTTTTCAAATGCTTTATAGCAATGCTCACAACCAAGCATTCCAGATGCGTAAAACTCGTTTAAAGTCCAGCCACAATTATTGCAAACTTTATCAATCATATCGCCCTAACTTTTCTACCTATTTTTATTAAAGTGTTTTTGCTAATTCTTTTATATATTCTTTTGTATCTTGACCGATTTCTTGGCTCTTTAACGCCATTTCAACATTAGCCTTTATGTAACCAAACTTATCGCCAACGTCATACCTATCATCAGTAATAGTGCTTGCTAAAAGTTTGCCGTCTTTAGAAAGTTTATCTAAAACGTCGGTTAAATATATCTCGCTTCCGTGTGGCTTAAGGGTTTTTAGCATGCCCATAACTTCGCCAGAAAGCACATATCTACCTATTATGGCATTATTAGAAAGTGCTTCGTTAAGCGATGGCTTTTCTAAAATTGCATTAACCTTAATAACGCCGTCAATTTCACTTTCAATGCCTATATTACCATATTTAGAAACGTCATCTCCAAACACTTCCATAGTTGCGATAACACTATTTCCCGTGCTTTCATAAATTTCAGCAAGCGTCTTAATGCAAGGCTTATCCCCTTCTTTTGCAACTAATAATTCATCGCCGAGTAAAAGCGCAAAAGGCTCGTCCTTAATATAAGGCTCTGCACATAAAATTGCACCTGCAAGTCCGTTTGCCTCGTGTTGAACAACAAACTTAACGCTAAACCTATGTGTGTTTTTAGCAATTTCATAAAGTTTTTGTTTGCCGTCTAATAAAAGTCTTTGTTCTAAGGCTTCACACTCACCAAAGTGCTTTTCAATAACACCACTATCTGGACTTACAACAATTATAATTTCTTCAATGCCAACGCTTATAAGTTCTTCGGCTATGTATTGAATTGTTGGCTTATCCAAAACCGAAAGCATTGGCTTTGGAACAGCCTTTGTTATTGGCAAGAATCTTGTGCCAAGTCCTGCTGCTGGTATTATTGCTTTTTTTAATTTTTGCATAATTTTTCCCCTATCAATATTTTTTTATTACTTAAAGTTTTTTTGTTCTAAACTCTTAATTTTATCAACCCTACGAATATGGCGAGCATCATTAGAAAACTCTGTGAACAAAAACGCATCAACTATTTCAATCATAAGCCCTGGGCCGATAACCCTTTCGCCAAAAGCGATAACGTTTGTGTCGTTATGTTCTCTCGTTGCCTTTGCTGAGAAAACGTCGTGACAATGCGCACAACGAATACCTTTAATCTTGTTTGCAACAATGCTCATGCCGATACCTGTGCCACAAATTAAAATGCCTTTATCAAACTGACCATCTGCAACAGCCGTACATACAGACTCTGCATAATCGTTATAATCAACAGAAGTTTTTTCAAATGTTCCAAAATCTTTATACTCGATGCCCTTTTTGTTAAGATAGTCAATTAAGACTGGTTTTAAGTTAATTCCACCGTGGTCACATCCTATTGCAACTTTCATTTTTTTATTCTCCTTGCTTGTTTAAGATTTGTTCTAAAATTATATTACACGCATCTTCTAATTGATGCGATGTTTTAATATACACGTTTATGTTGCCACCATATGGGTCTTCAATATTTCCAAGCCCTGTTAGTTGGCTTATGGTATAAACATTAAGATAATTGCTGAGTGCATATTTATGGTTTTCAGTCATACATATAACAGCATCGCTTTTAGCAATCATTTGCTCGGTTAACCTTTTAGACTTAAATCCATAAGGCTTATACCCCATCAGTTTTAATGCTTCAAATGAGTTTTTGCTCATTTTCAAGCCGTTTTCAGTGTTTAAGCCAGCACTAGACACCTTAACATTTTTTATACCTATGCTTTTAAGTTTGCTCTTTAATATTATTTCTGCCATAGGGCTTCTACAAGTGTTGCCCGTGCATACAAATAATATTCGTTTGTTTCTTACTCGCATGATTTTCTCATCCTATTCATTATGCCTAAATTGATGTTTTTTTCATCTGGCATTGCTATAGCGATAATTATATCTGCTATTTTTTCCCCTTCCAAAAGTTTGTCATAAAGGTTAGATGCTATTTGCTCTTCGGTTTTTCCAAGAAGCAATAAATTCTTGCCAAAAAACTCACCTTTTAAATCATCTCTACACATTATGAACGCTCTTTTGCCTTCACTTGCTTCCTTATCATATCTTTTTATAGCAAGGTCTATCTCGTTTTCATTATAAAGAGCCGTCTGGCAATTTGGTCTATAGTGCTTATACTTTACGCCCGGTGAACGAACCTTGTCGCTTGACTTATGCTCTGCAATTAAGCAAGCACCAACCACTTTTTCTATCATTTCTTTTGTAATTAAACCTGCACGCAAAATTCGTGGCACTTTATCTGTGCAATCTACAACGGTGCTTTCAATTCCACCACTACACTTGCCACCATCTAAAATCATTTCTATCTTTCCGTTTAAGTCGTTATAAACGTGCATTGCTGTTACAGGACTTGTATGCTTTGATAGGTTTGCGCTAGGTGCAACAACGGGCTTATCAAGTGCTTTCAAAAGTTTTTGACAGCCCTCATGCGATGGAATCCTTATTGCCAAGGTCGAGCCCCCACCAACGGCTTCCTTGCACACTACCCCCTTGCTATTAAACACCATTGTGAGTGGCCCCGGTGTAAATGCTTTGATTAGTTTGTCTACATAGTCTTGCTCTATATAAACGAGTTTACTTATGTCATAGTCCTTATGAACATGCGCTATTAGTGGGTTGTCGCTAGGTCTGCCTTTTATTTCAAATATCTTTTTAACTGCCACGCTATCAGTTCCAACTGCCCCTAAACCATACACCGTTTCGGTTGGCACGGCAACTACTTCGGAAGCGTTAAATAGTTCTACAGCCTTTTTAATAGTCTTGTCGTTTATTGAATAAATTGTCGTTTGCATATTAGAAAATCTCGTCATCAACCGATTTAATACCTGCACCTTCAATCACTTGCTCATCAACAGGTTCATCGTATGCTGGCTTTTCTTTTTTATCATCTTCTGGAAGTGAATCATACCCAGCAATATTAACCTTTGTGCGTGGTGCATCTTTATCATCATCTTCAATTTCCCCATCATCATCAATGTTAAGGAACTTGGTGCTTTCGCCCTTAAAGTATAGGTTGATAGTACCTGTGGAGCCAGACCTGTGCTTTTCTACAATAATTTCAGCAACGTTTGCTTGAATCTTGCCTTCAGCAAAGTCTTTTTCAGTTGCGTTTTTATCTGGCCTATGAATAAACATAACGATATCTGCGTCTTGTTCGATTGCACCAGATTCTCTTAAGTCTGAAAGTTGTGGGCGACCCTTTCTTGTTTCAACAGCACGAGAAAGTTGTGAAAGTGCCAAAACAGGAACGTCTATTTCTTTTGCTAAGATTTTTAAACTTCTTGAAATTTCGGTTATTTCTTGTTGACGATTGTCAAGCCTTTTATCTGGTGTCATAAGTTGAACATAGTCGATTACGACAAAGTCTAGGCCGTGTTTTGCCTTTATTCTTCTACACTTAGACATAATTTGTGTTGGAGTGATTGATGCCGTGTCATCAATAAAGATTTTTGCAGTTGATAAAAGTTCTTTTGCTTTTATAACCTTTCTCCACCACTTGTTTTTGTTTGTAAGGTCACCTTTATACAAGGTTTCCATCGAAACGCCTGCAACAGAGCAAATCATTCTTTGTGTTAGTTGTTCTTTGCTCATTTCAAGCGAGAATACTGCACAAGTATGTCCTTGAAGTGCAATGTTTCCTGCAATGTTCATGGCAAAAGATGTTTTACCAACGGCTGGACGGGCAGCGAGAATCATAAGGTCGCTCTTATGTACGCCTTTAATGATATTATCAAGTTTTTTGAACTGAGTTGGAATGCCCCTAAACTGCGAACTTCCTTTGCTGATTTCATCGAACTTAAACATTACGTCAGGAAGAACTTTATCAATTCTAACCATTTCTCTTGTATCAACTGTATTAGAGATGTCATAAACGGTTTTTTCTGCAAAAGAAAGGGCAGAAACTTCATCTTGACTTGTTTGACACTCACCGATAATATCAACAGCGCCTGCCATTAACTTTCTAAGCATACTATCTCTGCTAACGATAGAAAGGTATCTTTGATAGTTTGCTGATGAAGGAATAATGTTTGTTAGTTCTGCGATATAACTGATGCCACCTGCATCATTTAGCGTGCCCATTTTTTCAAGCGTGTCGGTAAGCGTTACCATATCGACAGGCTGATTTCTTTTGATTATATCAAGAATCGCATGGAAAATGTTTTTGTGCGCTTCTGAATAAAAATCGTTTTCTTTTAGTTTTGCACCTATATCTATTTGAATTTTTGTATCGAGCAAAATACAGCCGAGCAAGGCTTGTTCTGCTTCTAAATTATGTGGCATTTCGGTTATGCCCTTTTTTGCAAGGGCCTTTTCCCTGTTTTTAATATCTTTTGTTTTTTCTGCCATAATTTTCTCCTTATCAAGAGTCGTTTATATTACTTAAATTTTGATAATTTGTCTTTTGTTAAATTTCAAATGTTATAAACTTCTAAATTCTTCTAAAGTGTCGCTAAACACCTTGAACGCTTTTTCAAAAGGTGTTTTGGTATTTAAATCAACGCCTGCAATCTTTAATAGTTCAACAGGACCATCGCTACCACCGGAAGATAGGAAATTAAAATAATCTTCTGTTGCACCCTTTTCGCCACTTAAAATTCTATCGCAAATGGCAAGTGCGCTGATTATACCCGTTGCATATTTATAAACATAGAAACCCCTATAAAAGTGTGGTATTCTTGCCCACTCATACTTAATGTTGCCACTACTTATTACCGAACGGCCATAATACTTTTTGTTTAGGTCAAGATAAATCTCGCTTAAATTATCTTTGGTTAGTGGCTGACCTTTTTCAACCATGTCGTGAGCAATTTGTTCAAACTCTGCAAACTGAGTTTGTCTAAACAAAGTAGTTCTAATCATTTCAAGTAGATAAGATAGT
Source organism: Clostridiales bacterium (assembly GCA_015069465.1). GTDB lineage: Bacteria > Bacillota > Clostridia > Christensenellales > Borkfalkiaceae > UBA1259. The sequence continues at coordinate 28,083 of SVIO01000002.1, forward strand.
AAATACTTTCTTAACTTTTTATCCTTTTCAACGTTTAAAAGATACCTAATTAAAAGCACTTCGTTTACCGTGCTTGCAACTTCAGCCACAAAAATTTTATAATCAGCCTTAGCATAGGCTTGGTTTTTGTTAGAAAAATACGAGTGCAAACTATGCCCCATTTCGTGTGCTATAGTAAACACATCGTGCGTGGTCTTTTGATAGTTAAGTAATACATATGGGTGCGTGTCATAAACGCATACGCTATATGCACCACTCCTTTTGCCATCGCTTTCATAAACATCTATCCAACGCTCATCTTTTGCCTTTCTTAAAAGGTTTTGATATTCTTCACCGAGTGGCGCTAATCCATTTATCACAAGTTCATAAGCATCTTCATAATCAAGTTTTAACTCTGCGCCTTCAATAACGGGAACATACATGTCATACATATACATCTTTTTAAGACCGAGAAGTTTTTTCTTTTCAGCAATGTATTTGTGAAGTTTAGGAAGAGCCTTATTAGTTGTTGAAATTAGGTTATCATACACCTTTTTATCAACGTCTTCGCCAAAAAGTGCCCTTTCTAATGCCGAATCATACTTTCTTGCCTTTGCATAGAAAACATCTTTCTTTACGCTACCATAGTAAGTTGCCGATATAGTGTTAAGGAGCGAGATGTATGCGCCATAATATTTATCAAAGGCTTTTTTTCTAAGTTTTCTATCTTCGCCGTGCATTATCACGCCATAAGTGCCGTGACTTAGTGGATAACTTTTATTTCCGTGCTTTAGTATGCCAAGTGGAAGGTCTGCATTGTCTATTTTAGTGAATATATCCCTAAAACTTGCAAGGGCATCGCCACTTATAGCAAGCAGTTTTTCTTCGTTTTCGCTTAAAACATGCGCCTTTTCTTTTAGCACGCATTTTAGAAAATAATCATATTCATTAAGGTCTTTGTCTAAAATGTAACTAGATAAAACCTTTTCATCTAAAGCAGTTAGTTCTGGCATAATAAATGCAGTAGCAGAGCCAAACTTTACGCCGAGCGCCATTATTTTTGATGACATGGAGTCATAAAGTGCATTTTTTGTGTTTTCATCGTGCTTGAGCATAGCATACACGCTGAGTTTATCAAAAACTCTGCTTAACTCTTCTTGCTCTTTCATGCACTCTAAAAATGCCTGCTTGTCGCCTAGTTTTCCACGATATTTTTCAAAATCTATTTTTTCGGCTATATCATCAAACTCTTTTTGCCAAGCATCATCACTTTCATAAATTTGCTCAGTTGCCCATCTATACTTATTATCCAAGACCATATACCCCAACTAATTTTTATTGCTATGTATAGGAGCAGGCATTCTTCCACCCCTATTTATCATATCTACGCAACCATAAGGGCTTACGCCCATGATAGGTGCAGAGCCTAAAAGTCCACCGAACTCAACAAAGTCGCCCACACCTTTATTTGGAACAGGTATAACCCTAACGGCAGTTGTCTTGTTGTTAATCATGCCGATAGCCGCTTCATCTGCAATAATGCCTGAAATGGTGCTTGCAGGTGTGTCACCTGGAAGTGCAACCATGTCTATACCAACGCTACATACACAGGTCATTGCTTCTAACTTATTAAGACTAATAGCACCACTCTTTGCAGCGTTAATCATGCCTATATCTTCACTTACAGGAATAAATGCGCCAGAAAGTCCACCGACATTAGAACTTGCCATAACACCACCCTTTTTAACTGCATCGTTAAGCATCGCAAGTGCTGCAGTTGTGCCGTGTGCACCTACTTGCTCTAAACCGATTTCTTCTAGAATATGTGCAACGCTATCGCCCATAACAGGTGTTGGCGCTAATGATAGGTCAACGATACCAAACTCTGCATTTAATCTTTTAGATGCCTCTTTTGCAATAAGTTGTCCTGCTCTTGTAATCTTAAACGCCGTCTTTTTAATAGTTTCTGCTATATCATCGATAGAAGCGCCTTTCATGTTCTTAAGTGCGTGGTTAACAACGCCCGGACCAGATACGCCCACGTTTATAACAGTTTCGCCTTCGCCTATGCCGTGGAAAGCGCCTGCCATAAATGGATTGTCTTCAACAGCATTGCAAAATACAACGAGTTTAGCACACCCAAAGCCATCTCTATCCTTTGTTATCTCTGCCGTTTGTTTTACTATTTCGCCCATGAGTTTAACGGCATCCATATTGATACCTGCTTTTGATGAGCCTACGTTTACTGATGAACAAAGCCTGTCCGTTGTGGCAAGGGCTTCTGGAATACTTTCAATAAACGACCTTTCATAACTTGTCATGCCCTTATGAACGAGCGCAGAATATCCACCCAAAAAGTCAATGCCAATGTTTTTTGCAGCATCATCAAGCGCTTTTGCAAGCACTGTTTCCTTTCCACAAAATGATGATGTTAAAAGGCTTGCTGGTGTGATTGACACACGCTTGTTTATAATTGGTATGCCGTATTCAGCACCGAGTTCGTTTGCAACCTTAACTATGTTTTCTGCCTTTTTGCAAATTCTATCATAACAAAGTTTTGCAGTGAGTTTTGCATCATCTCTAATACATGGTAAAAGCGATATGCCCATTGTTATTGTTCTAACGTCAAAGTGCTCTTTTTCAACCATGTCGATGGTTTCTAAAATTTCCTTTCTATTAAGCATATTTTTTCCACCTTAAATTTTATGCATTGCGTTAAATATATCTTCGTGTTGAACGTGGATAGATACCCCTATCTCTTTGCCCATTTCAACTAACTGTGCTTGCAACTTTTCAAGTGGTAATTTTGATGATGAAAGGTCACAAAGCATAAGCATTGTAAAATTTTCTTGCATAAGTGTTTGGCTTATGTCTTCAATATTAACTTGATTTTCAGCGAGTGCTGTGCTGACTTTTGCGATAATGCCTGGCTTGTCCTTACCGATAACTGTAACTATTGCTTTCATTTTATGTTCTCCTTTATGGTAATATTTTATAACTTACAAGGACATTGCCTTGCGTGATAAATTCTATATTTTGGTTTGCTTCAAACTTAGGAAACTCTTTTTCATAAGGAACGAGCACCCTTCTTTCATAAAAGTCTTGCTTATATTTATTCCACTCTAAAAAGATAAGCGACTTATAATCCACACCATCTTTATCTCTAATATTTTCGTCATATTCCAGAAAAACTGCAACGAAAGTTTCTTTTAAGCCGTGTATCATATTTATGGTCATTTTATAATATCTATTGACTCTCTTGAAAGGCACGCCCAAATAAATAAACGAAAATATAACAAATATTGCCGTTATGCCATAATGCAAAAACTTAACCGTGGTAATTTCTGTAGATTTATATGGCAAAGTTCTAAACCACAAAAAAAAGCCAACGCTTAGCACCGAATAAACTGCTAGCACAACAAAATATATACTAAGCACAATTTTTCGTTGTTTTTTTGCCTTATAAAATTCTTCGTTAAAAAAGTATTTAGTCATGTTCTTTATCGCTTTGGGCAAAATATTTTTAGCCCAAAGCAATTCTCCTTATTATATAATATATATTTAAAATAAACTAGATAAGGGTATATTTATATAATTGTATATTAAGCGAACATATTTGTCAATAAAAAAAATAAAATTTTAACAATAAAATTGTCCTTTTTTTACAACTGCTTTTAATTTTTCTACTCCTTTTTTTTCTATTCTTGATATATATGAGCGTGAAATCTTTAAAAATTTTGCAACTTCTCTTTGGGTATATACCCTTTCGCCCTTAAGACCATATCTTAAACACAAAACGGTGTATTCCCTTTCGGTTAAAAACTCTTTTATGTAGTTTAAAAACTTTTCCCTTTCAATACTTCTATCAACCTTTAAAAACACCGTATCTTCTTTTTCAAATAGAAGTTCCATTAGCGTTAGTTCGTTTCCGTCTTTATCCGTACCCACAGGGTCGGATAAATGCATGTCGCTTTTATACTTTTTATTAGAGCGAAGTAACATTAAAATTTCATTTTCTATGCACCTTGCCGTATATGTTGCAAGTTGCGTGCCCTTACCCCTTTCAAATGTGTTAATTGCCTTAATTAAGCCGATACTCCCCACAGAAATAAGGTCATCGGTCTCTGCCGAGCCCGAATATTTTTTTACGATATGGGCAACAAGGCGCATATTGTGGTTTATAAGTTTATCTTTTGCTTCTTTGTCGCCTTTTTTAATTTTGTCTAAGCACTCGTCTTCTTCGGCTTGAGATAGTGGTTTGGGAAAAGAACTTCCCTTAATGATGCTTCCTGCAAAAAAAGTTAGTTTACCAAACATGTAAAGTATTGCGTTAAAAAACATTTCTCTCTCCTTTTTTTTCGTCAAAAATTGACATTTTATATATCCTTATGCTTCAATATTTCACTTTATTATAAAGAGCAAGTCCTTAATGTTTTTTTATTTTTTTTGTCATATTCTTCTTTACATTTTTATATTTTGTGCTACTATTTCTTCGGCGTTTGGAAAACAAACTAAGGGGGCATTTTTGATGGCTTATAACTATTTAAGATTTAATAATTTTTATTTAAGGCTTATAAGTATTCACGCATATAAGTAATCAATTTTGCACCCTAAAAATAGGTGGATTATGGATTATTTATTTTTACAAGATTTTTTACTTTCTTATAGCCTTCCAACGCTAACTATCGCACTTATTTGTTGCATAGTTAGGCTAACACTTGAAAAGTTTTTTAAAAAACTCTCTAAAATGCTTGTCGGCTATATTCCCTTCATTTTAGCAATGCTACTTTACTTTGGATATGACATGATTTTTGTTATAAACAAATTTTATTTTACCAAAGGCGCATTGTATGCTGGTGTTTTAAGTGGCTCTCTTTCTGCAATATTTTATTCTGCAGTAAAAAAGATTGCAAAGGGCAAGCCACTCGGCACAAACGCAACAATTCTTTTAATTGAAGGAATTTTAAGCGAATATGTTTCTCAAGACATTTTGACAAAAACTGCCCTTGAAATTGAAAAGGTGCTATTAGAAGAAGATGATTCGATTTTAGAGAAGCAAGTGGTGAACACACTTACTTATAACTGCTCTAGTCTTTCGAGCGCAGACATCTTACATTTAGCAAAACTTATTATTGCTGGGGCAAAGAGTTTACAAAAAACTTAAAAAGATAAAGGGGGATAGCCCCCTTTTTTCTTTTGCTTACATAAAAAGTTTGTTTTATCAAAAACTACTCTTATGAATATATCAAAAAACCTTGATGAAAACACCAAAAAACTTAAACAAGAGTTAGTTAGTGACGACATAACTTTTTTAGATATAAAACTGAATAATACAAATGGAATTTTAGTGTTTATAAACGATTTAGTTAACAAAGATACTTTGGGCGAACTCATTTTACGCCCTATTGCATTTTGCAAGGAAACCCCTAGCGAAAATGCACTTTTTGAAATGTTTTTAAGCCCTGAAAAAAAACAGATTTTTGAAATAGAAAAACTAATAGATGACCTACTTCTTGGCAACGCAATTTTGCTTTGCGATGGCATAAGTTTTGGGCTGTCTTTTGGGCTAAAACATTTTGAAAAAAGGGCGATTACAGAACCACCGACTTCAACCGTTATTAAAGGGCCAAGAGAAGGTTTTGTGGAAAGTTTATCGGTAAATATCAGCATGATGAGAAGAAAATTAAAGTCCAAAAAACTAATTTTTGAAAATCTTACTATTGGCGAATATTCTGGAACACCAATTAGTATTTGCTATATAAAAGGCATTGCAAGAAAAAGCCTTGTTGAGCAAGTTAAAAAGAGGCTAAATAAAATTGAAATCGATGCTGTGCTTGATTCATCGTATATTTCTAAGTTTTTAAGCGAGCATAAATTTTCACTTTTTAAGCAGATTGGAAACACCGAAAAACCTGATATTTTGGCTGGAAAAATTTTAGAAGGAAGGGTGGCTATTTTTGTAGATGGTTCCCCTATTGCCCTTACCGTGCCATATCTTTTAATCGAAGATTTTCAAAGTGCAAGCGATTATTATAATTCATCATATAGTGCAACGGTTGCAAGATATATAAGGGTTATTTCGGTTGCTATTGCCCTACTACTACCTGCACTATTTGTGTCGGCTGAACTATTCCACCTTCAACTTATCCCCTTATCCTTTTTACTTACTATTGTAAACAGCATAAAAGGCATTCCACTTTCGCCGAGTTACGAGATGTTTTTTACACTTTTAATATTTGAAATATTAAACGAGGCAAGCGTTAGAATGCCAAAATACGTGGGTATGGTGGTGTCGATAGTCGGAGGTTTAGTTCTTGGCGAAACTGCCGTTAATGCAGGGATTATTTCAGCGCCAACACTCATGATTGTGGCTCTTTCTGGCATATGCCTATACACCGTGCCAGAACTTGAGCAAACCTTTTCGGTGCTTAGAATAGTTTTTTTAATTGTTGCTGGAACGCTTGGAGCATATGGGATTTTAATATTCATTGCACTTCTTGCAATATATCTAATATCTTTTGAAAGTTATTCTACACCACTTTGTGCGCCATTTTCTCCACTAATATTAAAGGATATGAAAGATGGCATCTACAAAGGGTTTTTACAAGAGTTTGAATATAGACCTGAGTCATTAAAAAATAAAAATAAAAGGAGAATTAAAATAAAAGACTGATATGTATCAATTAAAAACAAGACAAATTTGCTTTTTTATTATTGCTTTTTTGCCCATAACAAAATTTTTTAGTTTGCCAAGTTTAATTACTTCTTTTGCTAAAGAAGACTTGTGGATTTCTGCCCTAATTAGCCTTGCCATTGACTTTATCACACTTATCCCTATCGTTTATGTATGCAAAAAAACAGATAAAACTTTCTTTGAAATTATAGAAGATGTTTTTGGAGAAAACGGCGCTAAAATAATTGCTTTTTTATACCTAATCTATTTTATGTCAAAGGCTATTTTGCCACTAAATGAACAAAAGGACTATGTAGAATACACCCTATACACCCTAAAGCCTAATGTCTTTTATTTTTTACCACTTTTTATACTTGCTTTTTATATGTGTTTTAAAAGGATTAGAGTTCTTGGTAGGCTTGCTGATATTCTATGGGTGGTAACTATAAACGGCTTTATAACACTTATCGTTCTATCTTTATCTAACGCAGATTTTTCGGCAATACTACCGATAGGTGCTAGTGGTATAAAAAACATTGTTCATGGAAGTATCGCTTCTTTTAATTGGTTTGGCGATAGCGCAATTATTTTTCTTCTTGTTGGCTCTTTCAAGTGGGAAAAAGGCTCTAGCCTTAAAATTTTATTGTCTTATGTTCTAGGCGCTGTAATGGTGCTTTTGTTTATGATAATTTTCTATTCGATTTTTACTTCGATAGCATTTAGACAAAGGTTTGCACTAACTGAAGTTTCAAAGTATACCACCGTTATAAACAACCTTGGAAGGTTTGACTATATTGGAATTTTTATGATTTTGTTTTCTAATATGTTTGCACTATGTCTGCCTATATATTTTTCAAGCAAACTGCTTGACTATATATTTTCTATAAAAATCATTTGGATTTCACCCGTGATTGTAGTTGGTTTTCAACTAATAATAACACTTTTTCTCTATCAATATTTTGTTAGTATTGAGATGTTTATGACAAGTTATTTTGCCATTTACTTTTTTGTTTTTGGGAACATTGTTCCTATAATAATTTCACTAATTACTTTAAGGAGAAACAAATATGCGATTAAAGAAGGCTAAAGCACTGCTCATTTGCCTGTCAATACTTTTAACTTTGTTTTTTTCTAATGATTTTGGACTGATAGATGTAGAAAAAACTTCGATTATAACGGCTATTGCAATTGACAAAGAGCAAGATGAATATATTTTAACTGCACAGGTTGCCGTGCCAGAAGCAACCGACACAAACACCGAAAATCAAAAGGCGCAACTTAGTAGCAAAGGCAAAACTATTGGCGAAGCCTTAAAAGAAATGGGCGATGTCTCGGGGTGGTTCCCTAAACTTGCTTTTTGCAACCTTATAATTCTAGGAAATAATTTAGCAAACGAAAACGTTGTTAATCTTCTTGACTATTTTGCAAAAACGCTTAGGCTTCAAGATTCTGCACTCGTGGCCCTTTCAGAAAAGTCGGCAAAAGAACTTTTATCCCTATCTACACCACTAGATAATATTTCTTCTTTTGCAATACAAAAAATTCTTCTTAAAGCCACACAATTTGATAACGACGTTGCACCAACTGACATCAAAACTTTTGTTTCTGGATATTATTCTAAAAATCAGTCGGGGTATATGCCTTTAGTTAAGGTTATTAGTGCCGATAATGGAAGTGGAAGCGAAGGTCAAAAAAGTGACAATAGTTCATCTAGTGGTGGGGGTAGTGGTGCTTCTAGTGGTGGGGACCAAAAAAGTCAAGGTGCAAACACAGAGTCTAATAACCTTTTTGATGCCAGAACAACTGCACTATTTTTTAAGGGAAAAAAGGTGGGAGAATTATCACCTGAAGAAACGGTTACATTTAATGCCCTTAGCAAAAATATTAGTGGCACGAGTATTGCCGTAAACAATGTGCCACTAAATGATAAAGAGTGTAATTATTTGCTTAACATTATAAGTGATAGTCACTCGGTAAAAGTTAAAGCAACTGATAGTGGAATAGATTTAAACTTTTGTTTATCAATTTTTTGTAAAGTTAGCGATGTGTTTTCAACGGGTACAGAAGATTCCCTTTCTTCAAACACCAAACTTCCAAAGCCACTTGTTGAAAAAACCAAACAACTATTAACTAATAGCATTATAAGTTTGGTGAATAAATCGATATCAACTAATTGCGATTTTTTTAATATAAAAGAAAAGCTGTATCGCTATAACTATAGCAAATACAGCCAATATAAAGACAATTTCTTATCTAAATTAAACATTAAAATAAATGTTAATGTTAGTGGGCAAAAATAGAAAACCTGTTTTTGCCTTTTTTATTTTAAAAAGGAAAACTTTTTTACTCAAAAATTTTATCTACAACTTGTTTAGCACTAGCCCCACTTATATAGTCGCCAATATTACTAAACGCTTTTTCAAAATCTGCTTTACTAAACTTAATGCCGTTTAATGTATTTGCAAACTCTTTAATTGGCTTTTTCTCAAAGAAATCGCCAAAAATCTCTGCATCAGAAACTACTCCGTTTTTAGTTGAAAAAGTTAGCGTTAAAATGCCAAACTCAAACTTTTCAGTAAAGGTGTTTGCCCCTACAGGTGAGCGACCTATATTCCACTCGTATTTAGAATATTTTTCTTCCACTAGTTTGTTTATTGACGTTAAATCTTCATCGGTAAATTCATAAGGTGTGCAACTTTTTAAGAACTCGTTTTTTAGCCCCGTTTTGAACTCATCGACAGTCATTTTCTTTTCAAGGTGTTCTATAACGTTTGTCACCCTTGCCCTAACCGATTTTATGCCCTTGCTTTGCATTTTTAGTTTTGATGGATTTAAGCACTTTGCAAGTTCACTGCTGTCGGTATTATAGAGTATTGTGCCGTGATGCATAATTCTATCTTTATAAACTGTTTGGGCATTGCCTGAAATCTTTTTATCATCTATAGTTATATCGTTTCTGCCACTAAATTTAGCATTTACGCCAAGGCTATTAAGATATTCTATAATCGGTGCAGTAAACTTTTTATAATGCTCTTCATTTTGGTTATAAGGGGCAATAACGGTGTAACATATATTACCCTTGTCATGATAGACTGTTCCACCCCCTGTAAGCCTTCTAACCACCTTTACGCCTGCCTTTTCGGTATAAGCAAGATTAACTTCTTCTATGGCGTTTTGGTTTGTTCCAACAATAACAGCCCTGTCGTTTACCCAAAGATAAATATAATAGTTATCCGTTTGTTTTAAGAGATATTCTTCGGATGCTAAGTTAAAATAAGCATCGGTATTATCGTGAGTTATAAAATAAAACTTTGGCATATTTTTTCCTTTAATTTATCAAAAAAGGGGGGCTATGCCCCCTTTTTTAGTTTTTAATTAGATTAAACACCCTTCTTAGCCTTTCTGAGTGCTTCAGCATCAGATGTATTAGTTGTGCTAATATGACCTTTGAGAGGTAAAATCTTGTCGTTAATGCAGTCGATAATCCATTCTGCTTGTGGGAAGAATTCAGCATCAAATTCAAATGGAGGAGTAATCCAGTTCTTTGCACCACAAACAACTGCTGGTGCATCGAGATAATCGAAGCAGAGTTCAGAAATATTTCTAGCGAAGTCGTTAAGGATACTACCTCTTGCACAAGCATCAGAAGCAAGGATAATTCTGCCTGTCTTTTTAACAGATTCAACAACCTTTTCATAGTTGAATGGAACGATTGACCTTGCGTCGATAACTTCAGCTTCAACGCCGTATTTTTCAGAAAGAATCTTAGCAGCATCCATTGCTCTATAAAGTGTTGCACCGATTGTAAGAATTGTTACATCGCTACCAACTCTCTTGATGTCTGGTTCGCCAAGTGGAATTTCATAATATCCTTCTGGAACGCCTTCTTTTCTAAATTCTTCGCCCTTGTCGTAAATTCTTTGGCTTTCAAAGAAGATAACAGGGTCTGTTCCATTAAGAGCAGAGTTCATTAAACCCTTAGCATCATAAGGTGTTACAGGGAAGCAAACTTTAAGTCCTGGAACGTGTGCAGGAAGAGCAACCCAGTCTTGTGAGTGTTGAGCACCATACTTAGCACCAACAGAAACACGGAGAACAACAGGCATCTTCAAGATACCACTACTCATAGCTTGCCATTTAGCAAGTTGGTTAAAGATTTCGTCGCCTGCTCTACCCATAAAGTCAGCGTACATAAGTTCGATAATTGCTCTACCACCACAGAGGCCGTAACCAACAGCAGAAGAAACGATTGCAGCTTCTGAAATTGGAGAGTTAAAGAGTCTGTGATATGGAAGTGCTTCTGTTAAGCCCTTATAAACGGCAAATGCACCACCCCAATCACGAACGTCTTCACCATAAGCAGTAAGAGTTGGGTCTTTATAATATTTATCAATGATAGCTTCGAATAAGCCGTCACGGATGTTATATCTCTTCATGTTAGAAACTTGGTTGCCCTTTTCGTCAAACGCATAACGTGATTTACCAGCAATTTGTTTAACTCTTGGGTTTTCTTCCATAGGAATCTTAACGTCTTTGCCGATTTCAACAGGTCTATCACCCATGCTTTCAACTTTGCCGTTAGAGAACATCAAGTCTTCAACGTAATATGGGTCTTTCTTGAAATCAAGATATGGAGATTCGTTAGGGTCAGCAGCAAGTTTGCAGAGTTTGAGCATTCTTTCTTTAATACTAGCAATGATATCATCGAATTTGCCATCGCTTTCAACCTTAGCATCAACGAGTGCTTTTCTATATGTTACCATTGGGTCATATTGCTTCCAGTTTTCAAGTTCTTCAACTGTTCTATAACTCATAGCATCTGATGGAGAGTGTCCAGCATAACGATATGTTACAACGTCAAGAAGAACAGGACCATCGCCATCAACTAAAATCTTCTTCTTTCTCTTCATTGCATCAATTACTGCAAGTGGGTTAAATCCATCAACTCTTTCAGCATAAAGTTGTGTTGGAGAAATACCAGCACCAAGACGAGCAAGGAAATCATAAGCCATTGTTTCGCCTCTTGTTTGGCCACCCATACCATAACCATTGTTGAAGAAGTTAAATAGAATTGGAAGACCACCTTTCTTTTCCCAAAGTTGACGAAGTTGGTCCATTGAAGCAAAGTTCATAGATTCATAAACAACACCACAACCAACAGCGCCGTCACCTACGTTAGAAATAACGATACCTGGCTTGTCGTTAACCTTTTTATATAAAGCAGCACCAAGAGCAACAGGAGCAGCACCACCAACGAGAGCGTTGTTTGGATAGATACCAAATGGTAAGAAGAACACGTGCATTGAACCACCCATACCTCTGTGGAAACCTGTTCTACGAGCAAAAATTTCGCTCATGAATCCATAGAGAAGGAAGTCAACTGCTAAGTCTTTTACATTACCTGTCTTGTTGAGTTTTTCAACAGGAGCAAGTGTTTCGCCACCCATAAAATCTTTCATGATTTGATAGAGTTTATCTTCTGGCAATTTATTGATTGAAGCAAGACCACGAGCCAAAACTTCGCTGTGGCTTCTGTGTGAACCAAAAGTCATATCGTCCATATCAAGGATATACGCTTGACCAACAGCTGCTGCTTCTTGTCCCATTGACAAGTGTGCAGGACCTGGGTATGAGTGCTTAAAGCCTTGATATTCGTTTTTGATTTTGATGTCGTTAATCATGCTTTCAAATTCTCTAAGCATTGCGATGTCGTTGAAAATACGAACAAAATCTTGCTTAGAAAAATTTTCTTTTTCGTCTTTAATAGACTTGTTGTAAACATTTACAGGAATATCTGTAAATTGAATTTTACCTTGTGCCCTTATAAAATTAGGGTCAATTACTAAATTCTTTGGCATTTTTATATCTCCTTATAATTTTTAACTAATTAGATTTGGAAAATCGCTTCTCTAACGATTTCGCATACTGTTGGGTGTGGGAACACCAATTTCTTAATGTTTTCGATATCAACTTCTAAGTCAACCATTGCAGAAACTGAAACGATGAATTCGCCTGCATAACTACCAATGATGTGTGCACCGATAAGTGTGTTTGTCTTGTTGTTGATAACTAATTTACAAATACCATTTAGGTCTGTATTTTCAGCAATGTATCTACCAGAGAAAGTCATTGGGATTGAAACGCATTTAACGTCTAAGCCCTTTTGTTTAGCACTTTCTTCTGTTTCGCCAACAGAACCAACTTCTGGGTTTGTGTAGATAACTGATGGAATAACATTATAACGAATACGGTCTTTCTTGCCGATGATGTTGTTTACTGCAACTTCTGCTTCTCTATAAGCTGTGTGAGCAAGCATGATTTTAGCGTTTACGTCGCCTACTGCATAAACGTTAGCAACGTTTGTCTTCATCATATCGTCTGTGATGATAGCGCCTCTATCCATAGCAACGCCAATGTTTTCTAAGCCGATACCTTGTGTAACAGCCCTTCTACCAATTGAGCAGAGAACTTTATCAGCCATAACCTTTTCAACTTTGCCATCTTTTTCATAAACAACGCCATCTTTTTCAACTGCTGTAACTTTTGCGCCGAGTTTGAATTCAACGCCTTTCTTTTCTAAACTCTTTTGAAGGATAGAAGAAATTTCAGCTTCTGTTGGGCCAGCAATTTTGTTAAGCATTTCAACAACAGTAACTTTTGAGCCTACTGATGAGAAATAACTTGCCATTTCAAGACCGATAACGCCACCACCGATAACAACTAACTTTTCAGGGATAACTGTTAAATCTAAAACTTCTCTGTTTGTCATAACGAGACCAGCTTCGAGATTTTCTCTGAGTCCTGGGATTGGTGGAACTACAGGCATAGAACCTGTTGCGATGATTAAGCGCTTAGCGATAAATTTTTCTTCGCCAGCCTTAATGATATAGCCTTCGTCAGCCTTACCCTCAATAAAGCCTTCTGTTTCTTTCATGACAACATGATTTCTCTTAAGTTGTGATTTAACGCCAGAAACGAGCATTTTAACAACGCCGTTCTTTCTTTCAACAACAAACTTTTGGTCAACAGTTGCTTTTCCGTCAATATTAACGCCATAAGCACTTGCATGGTTAGCATAGTCAAAAACTTTTGCAGAGTTAAGGAAAGTTTTACTTGGAACGCAACCTTCGTTTAAGCAAACGCCACCAAACGCTCTTTTTTCAATTACCATTGTTTTCAAACCAGCGTGACCAGCTCTTTCTGCTGCAAGGTATCCACCTGGACCACCACCGATTACGATTAAATCAAAGATTTCCATTTGTTTTCTCCTTATATATTAGATTGAATCAGCCATTAGGTTAATGCTGAAGTTTTCAAGATAATCTTTCAAGTCTTTCAAGAATCTTGATGCAGGTGCACCGTCAAGTGCTCTATGGTCATAAGAAAGTGAAAGTGCCATTGCTGTATAAGGAATAATTTCACCATCTTTACCAAGTTTAATTCTTGTTTCTAATGTATTTACACCCAAAATACCTGTTTGTGGTGGGTTTACAACAGGAGTGAAACTTTCAATACCCATTGTACCTACGTTACTGATAGTAAAGCTACCACCTGTTAAGAGTTCTGGAGCGAGTTTGCCTTCAATAGCATCTGTTGAAAGTTTTTTAGACTTGATTGCGATTTCAGAAAGTGTCATTGTATCAGCACCGAAAAGTGTTGGAACTAAAAGTCCTCTTGGAGTGTCTGTCGCAATACCCATATTAACGTGGTCAAAATAACGCATTGTATCGCCATTGATTAAGTGAGCGTTCAAATCTCTATGCTTCTTAAGTACTCTTGATGCAGCGTATACGATGATGTTATTGATTGTGATTGATGGGAGTTTAAGTGTTTCTGCATTATCTTTAAGCATCTTTCTAAATGCCATAATGTTTGTGCAGTCAAATGAAATTGTATGTGTAAGTTGTGCCATTGTTGAAAGGCTCATTACCATGTTCTTAGCAATAACCTTTCTAATGTTAGACATCTTTTCATCTTTATAAGCCTTGAAGTCATCGCTTGCCTTAACTGGAGCAGCAGCAACTTCTTTAACTTCTGCAGGTGCGCTTGCCTTAACAGGTTCAGCAACTGTTTTAGCATTAACACTTGCTTCTCTAACGTCTCTTTCAATGATTCTGCCGTTAGGACCTGTTGGAGTTGCACTATTTAAGTCAACGCCAAGTTTTTCTGCTAAGTTCTTTGCTCTTGGAGAAGCGAATACTTTGCCTTCAGCATTTGCTGTTGCTGTAGGTGCTGGTGCAGCTGCTGTTGTAGCAACTGGTGCACTTGCTGTAACTTCTTGAGCAACAACTTCGCTTTCGCCGTCTGGTGATAAGCCTGAAGCATCTTCTCCGTGTGGGCCAACTGCACATACGTTAGAAAGAACAGGAACTTCATCGCCTGCTTCACAGAAGATTGCTAAAACTTCGCCTTCCACTTCTGCTTGATAGTCAAATGAAGATTTGTCTGTTTCATAAGAGAACATAATGTCGCCAACCTTAACATTGTCGCCAACTTTTACTTTCCATTCTGTCAAAATACAACTTTCAACAGTAATACCTGCCTTTGGCATTGCAACAGGTTTAACGTTAGGGCTAACTGCCTTTTTAGGTGCTGGTGCACTTGCAGGTGCTTGAGCTGGTGCTTCCACCTTAACTTCTTTAACCTCAGCAGCTGGTGCGCCGTTTGGTGCAAATGCTGAAACATCTTCCCCCTTAGCGCCAATAACTGCAATGTTTGTAAGAACAGGAACTTCATCACCTTCTTCACAGAAAAGTGCTAAAACTTCGCCTTCTACTTCTGCTGTTAGGTCAAAAGAAGATTTGTCTGTTTCATAAGTAGCAAGAACGTCGCCAACCTTAACGCTATCGCCAACTTTTACTTTCCATTCTGTTAAAATACAACTTTCAACAGTAATGCCTGCTTTTGGCATTGTAATTGGATTTGCCATAATTTTACTCCTTTATATAAATGTTTATTTTTTAACTTAAATTTTCTTAGCGTTTGCTAAAACGTATTTTTCTGCTTCATCAGACCAGATACCATTGTTTCTTTCACAAATTTCATCTAAGTCTGCAAAGAACTTATCGGTTTTTCCTAATTCCTTGAAGTCAGCAATTGCTGTCATAGGCATTGAAATGTGTGTATATACAAGTTTCTTTGCGCCCTTGATGTTTGGAAGATTAAGTGTTGTTTCAATAGCACTGTCAAGACCACCAACGTGTGAAATCATAATTGATGGGTCAATTCTGCCTTCGCCAGCGAGTTTTAATGCTTCTCTTAAGTCATCTGTGTTACCACCTGATGTACCTGTGATTCTATGGAATGTGTAGTGAACATCATAGAAGTTAACTTTTGCTGAGAAGTCTGTTTTTGTTGGGCCTGCAAAGAAGTTTAGGCATCCCTTTTCGCCGAGAAGTGCATCGCCTTGTTCAACAAGTGCTGTAACAGGTGCATAAACGAATACGTCGTCAAAACCTTTGCCACCGTTCAAGCCTTTCATATAAGCAACAGGATCTTCAAGGTTTGCTGTGTTTACATAAACGAGTTTAACGCCGTTTTTAGCAGCATCTTCAATTGTTAAAAGTTTTGCTGCTCTATCAAGCCTTGCTTGGTCGATATCAGTAACAACCATGAGCGATGGTTTTCTGTCGCAGTGAATACCATAGTCAACAGCGCCAAGTCCCATAGGACCAACACCAGCGAGAATTGCAACAGCACCACCTTCTTTAATGCCCATTTCGTGGCTGTGCGATTCGTAGTTATTACGGAAGTTTTCGTGATAGCCTGCGATGATGCAAGACATTGGTTCAGCAAGTGATGCCTTAAAGTAACTTTCGCCTTCATAAGGGATAAGACAATCTTGTTCCATTACTTCGTTTGGAATAACGATATATGTTGCATCTCCACCGATGTTTGAATATGAATATCCAGGTGCGATGTATGGGTTTTCTTTTAAACTGATTGCTGGTTGAATACCAAACTTCATACCTTCTTTAAATAGATGTTGCCATTTAGCTCCAACCTTAACGATGTCACCACAGAATTCGTGACCAATGATGATTGGGTTTGTTGCTACATCGTTTGGAACTCTTTTGTGGTTTGCGCCTTGAATTGCTGCCTTATAACTTGACATACAAATGCTGTCTGAAACAACTTTTGCTAAAATTTCATTGTCTTTGATTTCAGGCAATTCAAATTCTTCAAGCCTTAAATCGCTTTCTCCATAAAGTCTAACTGCTTTTGTCTTCATGATTAAATGTCTCCTTTTACATTTGGTTTTTATTTCACTCTAATTATATCATATATAATTATTTTTGCATCCCCTTGTAAATAAGTTGCAAAAAGATAATTTTTATGATAAGATATAAACACAAATGAAAACAAATGAACACCATTTTTATTAAATAACGCCTTTTTTGGCGTTTTAAGGGGGAAAATTATGCTTGCACTTGAAAGACAAGAAGAAATTTTGGACATTTTGAGCAGAAATAATTCTGCAACGGTTGAAGAACTTGCAAAAGAGTTATATGTAAGTGGAGCAACCATTAGGCGTGACCTTAGGCAAATGGAAATGCAAGGTCTTATTAAGCGTTCACATGGTGGCGCTATGCCTTTTAAGTCGACAACCGAAGAATCGGCGTTTGCATTAAGAGAACAAGAAAATATCGTTGCAAAAAAGACAATTGCTAACCTTGCCGTTAAACTCGTTAAAAACGGCGATTCTATTTTTTTGGACTCAAGTTCAACAACGGGGTTAACTATTCCACTACTTAACAATTTACAAT
Source organism: Clostridiales bacterium (assembly GCA_015069465.1). Classification (GTDB taxonomy): domain Bacteria; phylum Bacillota; class Clostridia; order Christensenellales; family Borkfalkiaceae; genus UBA1259. The sequence goes on from SVIO01000002.1 coordinate 45,501, forward strand.
ATTTGTCGGTAACGACTATAGGACTTAGAAATGCACTGCTCCTTTCACAAACTAATAACATTAAAATATATATAGCAGGTGGACAAGTGCACAATCATTCAAATTCTATTATCGGCTCTGACACAATAGATTATATTTCAAGAATACACGCTGATATTTCGCTTATTTCTTGCTCTGGCATAGACCTAAATAGTGGATTTACCGAAGCAAGTATTGAGCAGGCAAAAATTAAACAACAAATGCGCAAAAACTCACATAAAGTTGCAGTACTTTGCGATAGCACAAAGTTTAATAAGGTGTTTTTGTGCAAGGACTTTTCCTTTGATGAAATAGATTATTTAATCACCGAAAAGACCCCACCTATCGAATACGTTGAAAAAATTGCAAGCACAAAATGCAAAATCATCACCCCACAAAACACTAATTTTTAATTACCACATATAAAACAAGAACGGATGCTTTCTTTTTTAAGTAAAGCATCCGTTTTAATTGTTTTAGTTAGTTTTTAATTCTCGCTAATACAAAAAGCCGATAAGATTTTTGCACGAAGTGGAATTGAGTCGATATTTATATATTCTTTTGTTGTGTGGAAAAACTCTCCACTTCCACCCATGCCACAAATTGTTGGAATTCCTGCAAGTTGTGTAAATGCTGCATCTGAGCCACCACCAGACTCTAAAGGAGTAAGCGTTCCTAAGTCGTTATCGTGGCAAACTTTTTTAAGTTTTTCAAAAAGTGCCATAGTTTTATCGTTTTTCTCCATTGGTGGTCTTTGGTTCAATAGTTTTACATTACAAGTCGTTCCCTTAACAAACTCTGTGTTTGCAATCTCATAAACAAACTCTTTTGCTTTGTCTTTTTCTTCCATCGTGACAATTCTAACATCAACCGACACACTGCATGAATCTGCAATAACGTTGGTCGCCTTTCCACCACTAATAACGTTGCAACTATAAGTAGTTCCACCAACCACGCTTTTTTGGTGCAATGCAACAATTTTATGTGCTGCTTCTAAAATGGCGTTTTTGCATGAAAAATAATGCTCTCCTGAATGCCCACCAACCCCTTTTATATCTAATTGGTATGTTAATATGCCCTTTCTTGAAACAACAACTTGGTCACCCACTGCCGTTTCGCAGTTGATTACACAAGGAAAACCTAATGCGCTTTGCTCAAAAAACTCAATTTCTTCTGCACCACCGAGTTCAAGAGAAATTTCTTCATCAGAAGTTAAAACAAGTCTAACGTGCTTATCAAAGCCGTTTTCATATAGTGCTTTCATAGCAAGCAAAGCAATAGCAATTCCTCCCTTGCAGTCTATAGCACCGGGAGCATGAATTTTGCCCCCTTCTATTTTTACTGCAGGCTCGCCAAAAATCCCCTTTTCGTGCACTGTATCCATGTGTGCCATAAACATACAACTTTTTTCTTTGCCTTCGTTAATGTCAATGATAAGAAAATCTCCACACTTTTGCATTTTTTTGCGTTTTACACAAAAGCCTTCTCTTTTAGCATATTTGGTTATATAATCAACCATTTGGTCAATAGCATTTTTGTCATACGCCCTTGCTTCAAAAGAACATATTTCACATAAAAAATCTATGTATTGGTCTTTGTAATTTTCTACTGTTTTAAATAATAAATCTTTAGAAATTTGCATATCCTCACCTCGCCCCTTATTATATCACACCATATTAAAAAAGTAAATCTATAAAATTAAAATTTAGTGATAACACTATTTGTTTACTCCCTGCGGGAATCTCGCCTGTGCGACCTACCCGATAAACAGTCCACTGGACTGTTTAGTCCTACGGACAAATTGCTTTCGCAATTTTCTCCATATTTGATTCCCTTGAAAGCCAAAGGAAAAAGACGGATATAAAATCCGTCTTTTTCCTTTGGTACTCCCTGCGGGAATCGAACCCACAACTGCCCCTTAGGAGCTTGAAATGTACTTAGAAATTAAATCTTTTATATTAAAAGTCAAATATAAAATTCGTTTTATCAAATAAATTGTTTCATAAAATTCGTATCGTTACGAAAAATTTGTATCGTTTTCTAACTTTTCTGATGAAAATAATTCAATTTCAATTCCAAATCGCAAAAATGCAATCCCAAAAATTTCGCCACTCCCGTTGAGAATCGACTCAAAAAGAATCTCCAATGTAGTCACCCTACTTTTGGTTGTTAATTGGTCATAAATTTGGAATTATAAAACGCATTTTTTGCAATTTCACTCCCATCGAGAATCGTACCTCGTATTAACCGCCCGCTATTTCATTTTTTAATAGGATAAGTAAAAGGTAGAATCGGCTACCTCACTTATTTTTTGCTTTTTGTCATATAAAATGAAAAATATGGATATAATTACTATGGCGCTATCAGTGTGGCAAGATGACATACGCAACAGTTTTCAAAAGTTAGGTTGATATCTTGGAAAACTAAATCAACCAATTGGGGCAGGACCAATATAGCGCCTACTTTAAAAAGTCAACTTTTTTGACTGACTCGCCAAAATATTTTTTTGCAACTCGCTCAACATCTCCTACAATACGCAACTTTTTGTGATATAAAAAGTGCTTGTGTACGATACGTGTAATCATAGATTTAACTATTGATAGCTCTGACTTGTCGTATAATTTATCAGCTTGAGAAGTAAACCCCTTAAAATCTCCAAGATTTTCTCGCATCATTATATGTTGAATAGTATAATTAGTTGACGTTCTATCAAACAACTCTATTGCAGGCATCGTTTTATCAGTTACCGATAATCTTGCACTTTGGTCATATGTATTTAATATAAATGTTTCAGCGGCTCTTATAAGAGCTTTTTTAATTTCTTCTTCTGCTACTTCTTCATTTTCAGTCTTCAACATTTCTTGTATTGTCTTTACTATTTTTTCAAAATCTTCATCAAGACTTCTTAAAACATTAAAAATAATTTTATTGGGCAATACATAAATATTTTTAACTATATCGTTCATCGGCAAAATACGTATTTAAATCTAATAAATATGTTAATATTTTAGATAAATGCATTTGAAATGTGCTTTCTAATCCTATAGAAATTATACCATTATCAATTTGATTTAGATATATTTCCATTGCTTGTTTTAGACACTCGCTAACACGAGCATCAACTGATAAATTCGCTTTAGATATTATTTTCATTTGTTTACTCCATAATATTTATGACATAATTATATCAAACCTTTACAACAAAGTCCATAGGTTTTAAGTGGATATAGTGGAATAGTTCAAAATTATTCCAAAAACGCCTATATTTTGCGCTAAAAATAGTAAAAACCACAAAATATTGTGGTTTTTTTGGTAGTCCCTGCGGGAATCGAACCCACAACTAGCCCTTAGGAGGGGCTTGTTATATCCATTTAACTAAGGAACCAAAATGGATTAAATTTATTTTATTTTTATTCCTAAAATTATTCCTAAAACTTTTCAAGTCTTAAAAATTTGCTATTTTTACCCGTTTTTATCATAAAAAGCATAGATTTTAGGTGTATTAGACGGATAGACCAAGCGTTTAGGAGGGGGCTGTTATATCCATTTAACTAAGGAAGTATAGATGTATTTTTAGTTATATTTGTTGTTAAATGGATGTAACAGTGTCTGTTTTGCCGAGCATATGTGAGTATGCGAACGCCGTCGGTGTCAGTCGACATATCCATTTAACTAAGGAAGCAAATGTTTTAATGTTCCTTTGCTTAAACATATTAACATTTTTATTAAAATTTTTCAAGTATTTTTATAGTAATGATAAAAACTTTTACAAAATATTGTCATTTATTGCATAGTGTCCCCACCATGAGCAAAAAAAATTAGGGCAAAGCATAATCGCTTTGCCCTAACTGAAAATTCATTTATTTCTTTCTTGGTGCATAATGAGTGTGTAATAACTCGTGTGCTTTATGAGAGTTTGGTTCACCTAAGAATTGTTTGTACAAATCAATAATTTGTGGGTTCTTATGAGAAACACGAAGTTGTTTAGATTCATCTTCAGTATAAAGTGCCTTTGCTCTTTTTTGCTTATAAGTATCCATAATATCCAAATCTTCATTTGGTAAGAAGCACTCTCTAACATATGGTTGGCCACCACCAGCAACACAGCCACCTGGGCAACCCATAATTTCGATAAAGAGATATTCGCTCTTACCTGCTCTAATTTGGTCTAAAAGGACTTTTGCATTTTTCATGCCGTGTGCAACTGCTACCTTAACTTCTGTGCCACCTAAATTATAAGTTGCTTCTTTTATACCTTCAAGGCCTCTAACATCAGTAAGTTCAACCTTTTCAAGTTCTTTTCCTGTAATCTTGAATGCTGCTGTTCTTAAAGCAGCTTCCATAACGCCACCTGTTGCACCGAAAATTACACCAGCGCCTGTGTATTCACCAACTATATCGTTGTCAAATGCTTCATCAGGAAGTTTCTTAAAGTTGATACCTGAACGCTTGATGAGTTTGCCGAGTTCACGAGTTGTTAATACAGCATCTACGTCTTTAACACCATCTACTGAAAGTTCTGGTCTATCTTTTTCGTATTTCTTAGCCGTACATGGCATAATAGAAACAACGAACATGTCTTTAGCATCAACACCAATCTTTTCTGCATAGTAATGCTTTAAGATTGCACCCATCATTTCGTGTGGTGATTTACAAGAAGAAAGGTGTGGTAAAAGGTCACCATAATTAATTTCTGCATAATTTACCCAACCTGGTGAGCAAGATGTAATCATTGGTAGAACGCCACCATTTTGAATTCTTCCTAGTAATTCGGTTGCTTCTTCCATGATTGTAAGGTCTGCTGCAAAGTTAGTATCAAATACTTTCTTAAAGCCAAGTCTTCTTAATGCTGCAACCATTTTACCTGTTACGAGGCTACCAACAGGCATATCGAATTCTTCGCCAAGTGCTGCTCTAACTGCTGGTGCAGTTTGAACAACTACGTATTTACCTGCTTTCATTGCTGCATCAACCTTGTCGATTTCGCTAACTTCCATAAGTGCGCCTGTAGGACAAACGCTTACGCATTGACCACATAAAATACAAGGTGAGTCTGCAAAGCTTCTATTTTCAGCAGGTGCAACGATTGTGTTGAAACCTCTTTTTTCAAAGCCTAAGATACCCAAGCCGTGAGCATTTTTACATCTTTCTACACAACGACCACAAAGAACACATTTTGATGTATCTCTACTGATTGATGGTGTTAATCTATCAACAGTAATAGGTGTTTGAGCACCTTCGTAGATGTCATCTCTAGCACCTGTAATTTTTGCAACGTGTAAAAGTTCGCACTTGCCGTTTTTATCACATTGTTGACAATTTTTGTTATGATTTGAAAGTAAAAGTTCAACAGAAGTTCTTCTTGCAGCCGTTGCTTTTGGTGATGATATGGTAATTTCCATACCTTCAGCAACTGGATATACGCAAGATGCAACAAGTCCTCTTGCACCCGTTGCTTCTACTAAGCAAACCCTACAAGAACCTTGTGAACATTCACCGTGATTGAAAGCACAAAGCGAAGGGATTTCAAAACCACATCTTTTTGCTGCTTCAAGAATTGTTAAACCTGATTCAACTTCAAAAGGAATACCTTCAATTTTAATATTTATTTTAGACATTGATTTTCCCTCCCCTTATTTCTTAACGATTGCTTTAAATTTACATGAAGCAATACACATACCACATTTAATACATTTTTCGCTGTCTATCATATAAGCTGGTAATTTTTTGCCTGGTGCAATATAGTCTGTAACTACGATTGCATTTACAGGACAGTGCTTAGCGCACATTCCACAGCCAAAGCATTTTTCTTGCTCAATAATATATTGCATAAGATTCTTACAAATATGCGCTGGACATCTTTTTTCTAAGATATGAGCAACGTATTCATCTCTAAAGTGTTTTAGAGTTGAAAGAACTGGGTTTGGTGCAGTTTGACCTAAACCACAAAGTGAGTTGCTCTTTACATTGTTTGCAAGTTCTTCAAGTTCGCTTAGATCTTCTAAAGTTGCCTTACCATCAGTAATCTTTGTTAAGAGTTCTAACATACGCTTTGTACCAACACGACATGGTGTACACTTACCACAAGATTCATCGCAAATAAATTCCATATAGAATTTAGCAACGTCAACCATACAGTTATCTTCGTCCATAACGATAGCACCACCAGAACCCATCATAGAGCCCTTAGCAACTAAGTTATCAAAGTCGATCGGCGTATCAAGGTCTTCTGCCGTTAAGCAACCACCTGATGGACCACCTGTTTGAATAGCTTTAAACTTCTTATCGTTTGGAATACCACCACCAATATCATAAATCAATTCACGAAGAGTTGTACCCATAGGAATTTCAACAAGACCTACGTTGTTAATTTTTCCACCGAGAGCGAAAACCTTTGTACCTTTTGACTTTTCTGTGCCGTTAGCAGCAAAAGCATCTTTACCTTCTCTTAAAATGTATGGAACACAAGCGAGTGTTTCAACGTTATTAATAATCGTTGGGCAACCCCATAAACCTTTAACAGCTGGGAATGGTGGACGATTTCTTGGCATACCTCTTTGACCTTCGATTGAGTTGAGAAGAGCAGTTTCTTCACCACAAACGAAAGCACCTGCGCCAAGACGAACATGTACTCTAAATGAGAAACCTGTTCCTAAGATGTTGTCACCGAGCAAACCGATTTCTTCAGCTTGCTTAATTGCTATCTTTAATCTGTTAACAGCGATTGGGTATTCAGCACGAACGTAGAAATAACCATTCTTAGCACCGATTGCATAACCAGCAATCATCATACCTTCGATAACTGCAAGTGGATTACCTTCAAGGATAGACCTATCCATAAATGCACCTGGGTCACCTTCGTCACCATTACATACAACGTATTTTTCATCGCCTGGTTGAGCAAAAGCAAATTGCCACTTTCTGCCTGATGGGAATCCACCACCACCACGGCCACGAAGACCTGAATCAAGAACTTCTTTAATAACATCTTCTCTTGACATTTGTAAAGCTCTTGCTAAGCCCTTAAATGCGCCTGCACCAATACTTTCATTGATGTCTTCTGGGTCAATACTACCACAACCATGAAGTGCTATACGAACTTGCTTTTTGTAGTAGTTAATATCTTCTTGCTTTACAACTTTTTGTTCAGTGTTAGGATCGATATATAATAGTCTATCGATAACTTCGCCACCAATTAAATCTTTTTCAACGATTTCTTCAACGTCTTCAAGTTTAACGAGTCTATATAAAGTATCTTCTGGATAAATCTTTACAAATGGGCCTTGTGAACAGAAACCGAAACAACCAACTTGGTTAACGGTCACTTTGTCACCAAGTTTTTTCGCTTCAATTATTTCTTTAAATTTTGCAGTGATTTCATTTGAATTTGAAGAAATACAACCTGTACCACCACATAATACTACGTGTCTTTTACCATCATTACCAGTAAATTTGTCGCTAAGACAAGCTGAACATTGATTACTAATTTTATTAAGTTCTTCGATATTTTTAATCATTTTTATTTCTCCTTAGCCCTATATTCTTTTATAATATTAGGAACAGCATCAACAGTAAGTTTTGGATAAACTTTTCCGTTAATAGTTACTGCTGGAGCAATACCACAAGCACCTATACAACGCAAAGCATCGAGAGTGAATAATCCATCTTTAGATGTTTCACCAGGTTTAATACCTATAATTTCTGAAAACTTATCAATAATTTGTTGCGCACCTTTTACGTAACAAGCTGTGCCTAAACAACATCCAATAACATATTTTCCCTTTGGTTTCAAAGAAAAGAAAGAGTAAAACGTTACTACACCATAAATTTCAGCAACTGAAATTCCTGTTCTAGAAGACACGATTTCTTGAACCTCTAAAGGAATATAACCGTACTCTTTTTGAATGTCGCTTAAAATCATCATAAGCGGAGTCTTTTCATTAACATATCTATCGCAGATTTCGTTAATTTTTTTAACTGCACCATCTTGCAAATGAGCCATAATAGCCCTCCTTATGTAAAATTTTTCTTGTATTTTAAAAAGTTTATAAAAACTTTTATGCCTAATTACCACGTAATATTGTACTATATTTTTTTGATTATGTCAACCCATAAATTAGAACTTTTTTTATTAACCTAGTGATATATTTTAAAGACACGCTTCTAGGAATTAAACTTTCTTATGGTGATTTGTCAAACTAAGTGCAACACTTTTTGAGAAAAAGTTCAAATAAATCTTGTGGTTTTTGGAAATCTAATACTTTTTATTGTAACATGGATTTATATCAACTGTCATTTTTTTGTAAGGTGTTGCACTTGATAGTACAATTCACCCTTATCATAAAAAATATTGTTGTTTCTTAACAACAATATTTTCTTATCTTTTTATTGATTTTTTGTCAATTTTACATCTATGGCTTTAGCTGCAGTTTTGCCTGCTCCCATTGCTAGAATAACGGTTGCGGCGCCTGTAACGGCATCGCCACCAGCATATACGTTTTCTACAGAAGTTAAGCCGTTTTCATCAGTGATAATACCACCATGTTTATTTACTTCTAAGCCTTTTGTCGTGCTCTTAATAAGTGGGTTTGGTGAAGTTCCAAGCGCCATGATAACAACGTCTGCTTCGATATCGAAATCGCTTCCCTTAATTTCAACAGGGCGTGCTCTACCAGAAGCATCTGGCTCAGAAAGTTCCATTTTAACACAAGTAATAGAACTCGCCCATCCGTTTTGGTCACCATTGATTTTTACAGGGTTTGTCAAAAGGTCAAAAATAATCCCTTCTTCCATAGCGTGCTCTACTTCTTCTTTTCTTGCTGGAAGTTCATTTAAAGTCCTTCTATAAACAATACGCACCTCACCACCGAGTCTTTTAGCGCATCTTGCTGCATCCATAGCAACATTGCCACCACCTACAACAACAACTTTTTTGCCACGCTTAATAGGTGTTGATGCATCTTCTTTATACGCTTTCATAAGGTTAATTCTTGTTAAGAATTCGTTTGCTGAATATACGCCATTTAGATTTTCGCCTGAGATATTCATAAACTTAGGTAGTCCTGCCCCTGAACCGATAAATACAGCCTTAAAGTCGTATTCTTTGATAAGCTCTTCAATAGAAAGAACTTTACCTATAACCATATTTGTTTCAATCTTAACACCTAAGTCTTTTAGTGTGTCGATTTCCTTTTGAACTATGCTCTTTGGAAGTCTAAATTCTGGAATACCATAAACGAGAACACCACCTGCTAGGTGAAATGCTTCAAAAACAGTCACCTCATAGCCTTTTTTAGCAAGGTCGCCTGCACAAGTAAGACCTGATGGGCCAGAGCCGATAACTGCAACTTTTATACCATTAGATTGTGGTTTAATAGCCTTTTCTTTGCAGTTTGCATTGTGATAGTCTGCAACGAATCTTTCTAGTCTACCGATAGCAACAGGTTCGCCCTTAACACCACGAACACAGTGTTTTTCACATTGAGATTCTTGTGGACAAACTCTGCCACAAACTGCTGGAAGTGAAGAAGTTTTGGCTATGATTTGGTATGCGCCTTCAAAATCGCCATCCTTTACCTTGGCGATAAACTCTGGGATACGCACCATAACGGGACAACCGCTCATACAAGGTTTATTTTTACAATTTAAGCACCTGTTTGCCTCCTCTATGGCTTGCTCTGGCGTATAACCAAGTGCAACTTCATCAAAGTTTTTATTTCTAATATCTGCCTCTTGATGTGGCATTGGATTTTTCTTTAAAGACATGTTTGCCATAATTATTTAACCTCTTTGTTGAAAAGGTTACAAGTTTCTTCGTACTTGTGTCTTTCCCATTCTTTATATGTTGCGCCACGCTTCATCGCTTCATCAAAGTCAACCAAGTGACCATCGAATTCTGGACCATCAACACAAGCGAACTTTGTTTCGCCACCAACTGTTAAACGACAGCCACCACACATACCAGTTCCATCAATCATAACAGGGTTCATACTAACGATTGTCTTAACGCCATACTCTTTTGTGAGTTTGCAAACGAATTTCATCATTATAACAGGTCCGATAGCGATAACTTCATCATAGTTTTCGCCACTTTCGATAAGTTTTTTTAAAGCATCTGTTACTAAGCCCTTTGTACCAGCCGTTCCATCATCGCTCATAAGAACATATTTATCACTAACAGACTTAAATTCATCTTCTAAGATAACTAAATCTTTGCATCTAAAACCAACTATTGAGTGAACTTCGCATCCTTCTTCGTGAAGTTTTTTAGCAACAGGATATGCGATAGCACAGCCAACGCCACCACCAACAACAGCAACTTTCTTTAAGCCTTTAGTGTGCGTTGCATTTCCGAGTGGACCAACGAAGTCTGCAACTGAGTCGCCAACTTCAAGTTTATTAAGCATATAAGTTGTAGCACCAACTATTTGGAAAATAACGGCAACAGTGCCCTTTTCTCTGTCATAGTCAGCAACGGTTAGAGGTATTCTTTCGCCGTCTTCGGTTGCTCTGATGATTACGAATTGACCAGCCTCTGCTTTTTTAGCAACGAATGGTGCATAAACGTCAATTCTTGTAACAGTTGGGTTAAGAACTTTCTTGTCAACAATTTTGAACATAAACTCTCCTTTAATTATTTGATTAGTGGCGTTAAACACTAGCAAAAAAGTTCAATTATTTTTGTCCAATACATTTTATCACATTTACTCTTATATTTCAACTATTTTTATCATTTTTTAATTTTAAAATAGCCGTTTTTTTGGTAATTTTATAAATGTAAAAACCCTGTAGAGTTTTTCTACAAGGTTTTTATGTGTTTAGTATTTAACGCTATATAAAATGTCTTCATAAGTTGGGAAAGTTATAAATTCTTTTCCGATTAAAAGTTCCATTTGGTCGGCATATTCTCTTATCGTTTGCATACCTTTAAGCAAACTATCTTTGCAAAATTTTGCCTTTTTAAGACTATCCCAAGTTTTTGAGTATTTTTTCTCATCAGCATCAAGTTTTTCAAGTGCTTCGTAGAATTTATCAGCAAGGTCACTTATTGTGCTAACCAAGTTTTGCTCTAGCCTACCTGACAACTTGCTAGAATAGTTTTGTTTAAGTTTAATCTCTTTAAGCAAAAATGTTTGGTAAGATATTATCGATGGAATAATATGTTTTCTTGCAATATCGATTGCAGTAAGTGCTTCGATATGAACTATATTAGAATAGTTTTCAAGCAAGATTTCCATACGAGAATGAATTTCGTTTTCCGATAAAACATTGTGCCTTTCAAAGAGTTCAATATTCTTCTTTTGCGTGTATAGTGGAAGGGCATCTACCGTTGATTTTAGGTTTAAAAGCCCACGCTTTTTTGCTTCTTTTTCCCATTCTTCAGAATAGTTATTGCCACTAAACAATATGCGCTTATGTTCTTTAATCTTTGTTTTAATAAGTTCATTAAGGCTAGCATTAAAGTCCACTGCATTTTCAAGTATATCAGCAAACTCTTTTAGTTCATCTGCAACTATCGTGTTTATGATAAAGTTAGGGCACGCCACGTTAAATGATGAGCCAACCATTCTAAACTCAAACTTGTTACCTGTAAATGCAAATGGTGACGTTCTATTCCTATCCGTAGAATCTTTTGGTATAGGTGGCAATACGGATACGCCTATTTTAAGTTGAACTTTCTTTTTAGCGTTATATTGTGCCCCACTTTCAATTGAAGATAAAATGTCTTCAAGTTCTTCACCAAGATAAATAGAAATAATGGCTGGTGGGGCTTCATCAGCACCAAGTCTATGGTCGTTTGCTGCAGATGCAACGCTTATTCTAAGCAAGTCTTGATGCTTGTCTACAGCACTGATAACTGCAATTAAGAAAAGCAAGAATTGTGCGTTTTCGCTAGGGGTAGCACCTGGGTCTAATAGGTTTTCGTTAGTGTCTGTACTGATTGACCAGTTATCGTGCTTACCACTGCCGTTAACCGATGCAAATGGTTTTTCGTGCAACAAACAAACTAAGCCGTGCTTGTTTGCAACGCTTTTCATAAGTTCCATTGTAAGTTGGTTTTGGTCTGACGCAATGTTTATAGAAGTGAACACAGGCGCAAGTTCGTGCTGAGCAGGAGCAACTTCGTTGTGCTTTGTTTTTGCATATACGCCAAGTTTCCAAAGTTCTAAGTCAAGTTCCTTCATAAATGCAGAAACCCTTGACTTGATTGCACCATAATAATGGTCTTCAAGTTCTTGTCCCTTAGAAGGTCTTGCACCGAAAAGCGTTCTGCCACAATGTATTAAATCTAAACGCTTTTCATAAACGCTTTTATCGATTAAAAAATATTCTTGTTCTGTTCCACAAGTTGGCATAACCTTTTTAACGTTTGTTTTGCCAAAAAGTTTAAGTATTCTAAGTGCTTCCTTGTTAAAAGTTTCTAAAGAACGCAAAAGTGGTGTTTTTTTATCAAGCGCTTCGCCACCATAAGAACAAAATGCCGTTGGGATGTAAAGACTGCCATCTTTTACAAAGGCATAAGAAGTTGGGTCCCACGCAGTGTAGCCCCTTGCTTCAAAGGTTGCCCTTAAGCCACCTGATGGAAAACTAGATGCATCTGACTCCCCTTTAACTAGTGACTTTTCAGAGAATTTCATAATAACTTCACTATTCCCCAAAGGCTCGATAAAACTATCGTGCTTTTCGGCAGTGATACCCGTCATTGGTTGGAACCAGTGTGTATAATGTGTTGCGCCCTTTTCTATAGCCCACTCTTTCATTGCAACAGCAACGGTTTTTGCACTTTCGTGCGTAAGTGGGGTGCCGTTATCCATGGCATTTTTAACATCTTGATACACGGGCTGTGGTAAACGTTCTTTCATTACTTTATCGTTAAATACCATTGAGCCAAATATTTCTGGAATATTATTTGCGTTCATTTTTATCTCCTTAAAACTTATCCCTTGTTTGTCAATTATCTTTGCTAAGTGAAGCAACAACTAAATCTGCCGTTGCCACATTGGTTGCGATTGCAACGTCATACACGTTTGTAATTCTAAGCAATGCTTTTACGTCTGGGTCATGTGGTTGTGCCTGTAATGGGTCGCAAAAGAATACCACCAAATCAATCTCGCCCGTTGCAACAAGTGCGCCTATCTGTTGGTCGCCACCGAGTGGACCAGATAAATATCCCTTAACTTCTAAGCCCGTTGCTTCTTGAATTCTTTTAGAAGTTGTGCCCGTTCCACAAAGTGAAAACTTTTGTAAAATCTCTTTATTTTTCATTGCCCAAGCAATAATTTCAGGTTTTTTGTTATCGTGTGCAATTAGTGCAATTCTTTTTATTTTTGCCATAAAATTATCTCCCTTTTACTATACTTTTTCTTTTGATTTTCTATCTCTATTCTTAAAATTTCCATACTACGCCTATTATACAAAAATAGTTTAACATAAATGCACTTAAAATGCAATATCTTTTATATACATTTTAATAATTTTATGTATGCTATTTTAACAAAAACCCCCTTTACTTACCAACCCTTTTAATACGAGAATTGCTTGACAAATAAATAAAATATGATATACTGATATAAAAAATATTCCTATCACTTTTGGGCGATATTTTTTCAAAAAAATAACAATATTTATATGGATAGAACAATGCCAATATTTGACACAAAAGTACAAAGATTAAAATATAAAGTTTTAAAAGAAGTTGCTCGCTTTGCTTGGGAAGGAACTTTAACTGAAAATATAGTTAATATCCCTAAAATTATAGTTCCGGGAAAAAAGGCAACTATGCGTTGCTGTATTTATAAAGAACAAGCCATAGTCAATGAAAGGGTTAAACTTGCTATCGGTGGAGATAAAAGCAATAAAAATGTTATAGAAATTATCGACATTGCTTGTGATGAATGCCCTATGGGTGGCTATGAAGTTACCGATGCTTGCCGTGGATGCTTAGCACAGCGTTGCAAGGGTGCGTGCAAGAAAAACGCCATTACTATAGACGCAAGCCAAAAAGCACACATCGATAAAGAAAAGTGCGTGGAATGTGGGCTTTGTTCAAACGTATGCCCTTATGGTGCAATTATCAACCATACACGCCCTTGCGAAAAGGCTTGCAAAGTTAGAGCAATTTCTATGGATGAAAATAAGTCCGCTAAAATTGATGATGAAAAGTGCATAGCCTGTGGTGCGTGCGTTTATCAATGCCCTTGGGGTGCAATTAACGACAAGTCTTATATATTAGATGTTATCGACTTGATAAAAAACAGCGAAAATAATGCAAAGTACCCTGTTTATGCCGTTGTTGCCCCTGCCATTGCCAGTCAATTTGCTTATGCTGAACTTGGACAAGTGCTTAAAGGCATAAAGGTTTTAGGTTTTTATGATATTGTTGAAGCAGCGCTCGGTGCTGACATAGTTGCCCTAAATGAAGCAAAAGAACTTGCTGAAAAAGGATTTTTAACAAGTTCGTGTTGCCCTGCGTTCGTATCTTACGTTAAAAAGCAGTTCCCTGACCTATCGCCTTATATTTCACACAATCTATCACCTATGGCAACTATTTCTAAAAAGATAAAAGATAATAATCCAAATGCAAAAGTTGTTTTCATAGGACCTTGCACTGCAAAGAAAATGGAAATTAAAAAAGAAGAGGTTGCCCCTTATGTCGATGTGGTTATAACCTTTGAAGAATTGCAAGCACTATTTGACAGCAAAGATATCCTTCTTGCCAACCTAGAAAGCGAAAGCATTAAAAACGCATCGTACTATGGCAAAATTTTTGCAAGAAACTGTGGACTTTCTGAAGCAGTTGCACAAGGCCTAAAAGAAAAAGGGATTGAAGGCTTTGACCTAAAAGCCGTGCCTTGCGATGGTATTGAAGCCTGCCGAGTTGCACTTCTTAAAGCATCTAAGAAAATGCTTGACGGAAACTTTATTGAAGGTATGGCGTGCATGGGTGGTTGCATTGGTGGTGCTGGTTGCTTAACACACGGCGATATTAACAAAATGCGTATTAACAAACATAGCAAAACAGGTTTTACTGCTATATCAGATGCCGTTAATGCAATGGATGAATGCTAATTTGTATAAGTGAGCATATTGCCACTTAATAATATTTTAAAACACAAAAGCGAGAGCAATTTTGCTCTCGCTTTTATTTTTACTTAATCTTCAAAGTCATTAAAATAATCTTTATTAAAAAACTCCGATAAAGTTATTCCTGCTCCTTGACAAAAAGCCTTAATTGTTGATACTTTAGAACATTTTGTCCTTCCTTTAATTAAATCATATATAGCAGATGGTGACTTTCCACCATTTAATGTTGCTTCACATATGTTTATGCCTTTTTCTTTGCAAATTTCTTCAATTCTTTTAATTATAGCATCATTTATATTCATAAAACACCTTCGTGGAACTTCTTATCGTTATTCCACGAAATTATTATATGAATTACTAAAATTTTTATCTCGTGGAATTCCACGAAATTGACATTGTTTGTTATTTTTAGTATAATATTTACGGAATTCCACGAAAAAAAGAGATAAACTATGCAAGTATGCTTCATAGGACATAGAACTATAAATAAAAATGATAAACTTGTATCTTTACTAAAAAGGGTTGTAATTTCACTTATTAATAATGGAGTTACTACTTTTCTTTTTGGCAGTAAAAGTGAATTTAATGACTTATCTTGGGAAATTGTCACCGAACTAAAAAAGATATATCCATTTATTAAGAGAGTATATATTCGTTCTGCTTATCAATATATTGATAAATCTTACGAAAAATATCTTCTTCAATCTTATGAAGAAACCTATTTTCCACCTAAATTGGAAAAGGCTGGCAAATGCTCATATATAGAACGCAACTATGAAATGATTGAAAATTCTAACTATTGTGTTTTTTATTACAATGAACATTATTCTCCACCTGTAAAGCGAAACACCAAACACGATATGTTATTACCTTCAAATCGAAAAAGTGGCACGAAAATTGCTTATAATTATGCAGTAAAAAAGAAAAAGAAAATTTTTAATTTATATGAACTAATATAAAATTACATTAATATTTACTATGAAAAAAGCGAGAGCAAAATTGCTCTCGCTTTTTATTTTGTTTTTACTAAGGCTTCGTCAAAGAAAGTAGTTGATTTATACAAAATTTAATTTTGTAGTTTTAACGAGAAAAATACAAGAAAGACAAGTTTTATTATGAAGGCGAATACTTGAAAAGTATTTAACTGAACAAAAAACAAAGTATTTCGTAGAATTTTTCCGTTAAAAAATCAACTAATTGATGCGACAAGCCATTAAATAAGACCTATCATTAAGTTGCAAGAAAGCACGATGAGTACGAGTGCGATAGGATATGTTGATGCGTATGCACCAGCAACGTCATCAGTTCCTGCAGTTGCAATGAGTGAACCAAGTGCAGGTGTACTTGTCATACCACCTGTGATTGAACCAAGGTTGTTAAGGAGTGGCATTTTAAGGAGTTTGCCACCGATAAAGTAGCCAACAATCATAGGTGCCATTGTCATAACTACACCACCAACAAAGCCCCAAGCAAGAATGTCTAAATTATTACCTACTTTGTCAATAAGGCTCACACCACCTTCAACACCAGCACCGATTAAGAATAACATTAAGCCTAATTCTTTTAATGCTTTAAGTGTTGTTTCTGGAATTTCAAGTGAAAGTTTGCCTATTCTGCCAAAGTGACCGAACACTAAGCACATAATCAAAACGCCACCTGTTGTTCCAAGTGTAAAGCAAGGGCCATTGAAGCCATCACCAGTGAGTGGAATTTTAATTGCGCCTAAAATCAAACCACTAACTACTGCAATAGCAAGAGCTGTAAAACCAAAATCATCACACTTAAAGAGCTTTGATTTATCCACTCTTTTTTCTACTTGTTCCATTACTTCTGGCTTTAAGAAACTTCTTTCTTTAGCCATGTCACTTTTCAAGATTTTTGGCATAAGTTGAACGAATAACACAACGCCAATAACTCCAAATGGATATGCGATTGCGTGGCCGATTGTTACATAAGCATCTGATTGACCTTTCAAAAACATAGCTTCTTGCGCTGCAGAATAACCTGGAGTTGATGTCAATGCACCAGACAATACGCCTGACCAGAAATCTGAGCCGTATGGTGAAATAAAGATAAATAACACCGCAACAGCTGTTCCGATTACGATAATAGAAATTCCTAAGAATATGTATGTCTTAAAGTTCTTTTTTAAGTCCCTAAAGAACTTAGGACCTGCAATAAAACCAACAGAGCCAACGAATAAAACTAAACCGATATTAGAAATAGCCGATTTATAATATCCTGTAACCTTTGATGCACTATCTAATCTAAGTGCAGATAAAACTGGCAAGTCTTTTGGGATATATGTGCATAAAACGCCAAAAGCGATTGCAACTAAGAATACGCCAGCCGTTCCGAGTGATACACCCTTAACGTTTATCTTGCCTAAAAGATAACCAAGAGCCGTTATAACGAATACACCAAACAATAATGCTGATATTGACATTATCGCATCAGCCCCATAGATAACTTTATCTAATTGGCCATCTTTATAAACATTTTTGCCCCAACTTGATGCGACAATACACCAAGCAATTATTGCACCAACAATAACGATTGCAAGCACAATCCAGAGCCATTTAAGGCTCTTTTTATTTTGTTTTTCTAACATAATTTTCTCCTATGTAATATATATGCAATATTTTTAACGATTACGAACAAGTTGGGCTAAGCTCATTTAATGTTATGAGTAGCCCAACGCCGTTTATAAGCCTTTTTAATTTAAGGATTAGAAACGAGCAAGACAAGGCTCGCTAAGTGGTTTGGGTGAGATAGACCTTTTTGGTCATCGAAGTCAAATCGCTTAGCAGAAACAAAGTATTGCGATGTTTATAAGCCTTAAATTGCTGGTTGTTTTGTGTAATTTGGTAAAAGTTGTGGAGAAAGTTTTGTTGGGTTAAGACCTGCCTTTTTAAGTTCAGCATCAAACTCTTTAACATGAGCTAAGGTCATTTCCTTAACTTCGATGTCTTTATAAATCTTACCAACGCTCTTACCTGCATTTCTACCGAATACGATAATATCAAGAAGGCTGTTGCCCATAAGTCTGTTCCTGCCGTGGATACCCCCAACTGCTTCGCCTGCAACGAAAAGGTTTGGAACAGTTGTGCTCATACCATCAGCATTGATGTCTAAACCACCGTTTTGGTAGTGAAGTGTTGGATATACTAAGATTGGTTCTTTTCTAATATCGATACCATACTTAATGAACATTCTAAGCATTGCAGGAATTCTCTTTTCGATTGTTCCTTCGCCGTGAATGATGTCAATCATAGGAGTGTCAAGCCATACACCTTCGCCATCAGTTGTTTTGATGCCGTTGTTACGCTTTTTACATTCTCTAATGATAGAAGATGCTGTAACGTCTCTTGTTTCGAGTGAGTAAACGAAAGCCTTACCATCCTTATTAACGAGTTGTGCGCCGAGTGAACGAACTTTTTCAGTAACTAATGCACCGAAAATTTGTGTTGGTTCAGCAACGCCTGTTGGGTGATATTGAAGAGTATCAGCATATAAAAGTTTTGCACCTGCTCTATAGCCTAAAACTAAACCGTCTGCAGTTGCACCATAGTGGTTAGAAGTTGGGAAACCTTGATAGTGAAGTCTGCCTGCACCACCTGTTGCAATAACAACAGTTTTAGCCTTTGCAACATAGATATCTTTTGTTTCCATGTTCATAAGAACTGCACCACAAGCCTTGCCTTCTGTATCTTTGATGATTTCGATAGCAGAAGTAAAGTCAACAACAGGGATACCCCTATTTAATACTTCATCACGAAGTGTTCTCATGATTTCAGCACCAGAGTAGTCCTTACAAGCGTGCATTCTCTTTCTTGATGTACCACCACCGTGAGTTGTTATCATTGTGCCATCTGCATCTTTATCGAACATAACGCCAAGGTCGTTAAGCCATCTAATAGCATCTGGTGCTTCTGTAACGAGTTTGTATAAAAGTTCGTGTTTAGCAGCAAAGTGACCACCACCGAAAGCATCGAGATAGTGTGTTGCTGGAGAATCGTTTGGCTTATCTGCGGCTTGAATACCACCTTCAGCCATCATTGTGTTAGCATCGCCGATACGAAGTTTTGTAACCATCATAACCTTTGCACCAGCATTGTCGGCTTCGATAGCACAAGCAGAGCCAG
The DNA here is from genome assembly GCA_015069465.1 of Clostridiales bacterium. Taxonomy (GTDB): domain Bacteria; phylum Bacillota; class Clostridia; order Christensenellales; family Borkfalkiaceae; genus UBA1259. The sequence goes on from SVIO01000002.1 coordinate 64,748, forward strand.
AACCACCACCACCGATAACTAAAACGTCAACATCGTAGTCAGGCTTAGATAGGTCGATATCCATATCTAAAACTCTAGACTTTCCTTGTAAAAGGTCAGCGAGTTCGTGAAGAACCTTTTCACCCTTGTTTTGACCTACTTTTAATTCTTCATAAGCGCTTTCAATGTAGTCAGGGTGATTTTCTTTTAATACTGTTTGCTTTTCTTCAGCGCTCATTCTTGCGAATAAGTTTTCAAGTCTTTCTTTTCTAGACGCTTCAACTTTCTTTATTGATTCTAATTGTTCTTTTGTGTAATTATAATCGTACATACTCTCTATCCCCCTTACTTTTCGATGTCTCTATTGTTATAGAGTTCTTTGAGTTCTTCGATAGGTTTATTCATAAGTGTTTCGATGACTTCTTTATAAACGCCTTCGTCAATTTCTTTAACTCTATCTAAAACGTGTTGTGACTTAGGCGCTAAATACTTGCCGTAAATTCTTCTAGCAAGTTCAGCAACTTGTGGGTGAGAGATACCTGCAGGACAGCGTGAAGAACAAACGCCACACATTACGCAGTCAAATGATTCTTCTGCACAGTTTGCATAGTCGCCTCTTTGAGCATATGCTATGTATTGCATAACGTTAAGACCTTGTGTACAAGCCTTTGTACAAGCATTGCAACCGATACAAGCATAAATTTCTGGATAAAGTTGCATCATAATCATTTCTGATGTCTTAATCTTTTCAATATCGTAAACTTGTTTTACAAGTGGGAAGAAAGGAAGAGTTGCAACGTACATATCGTTTTCAACCTTTTGTTGACAAGCAAGACATGCGTGCAATTCTCTATCACCCTTTATACGATAGATTGTTGAGCAAGCACCACAGAATCCGTTTCTGCAACCACAGCCACGAACGAGTTGGTAACCAGCGTATTCTAATGCCTTCATGATTGTTAAACTTTCTGGCACTTCATATTTTTTGCCGAAAAAATAAACATTAACTTTGTTTTCCATTTTTAATCTCCTTAATTAGTATTCATCAGGAAGTGCATCTAATTGGTCCATTCTAAACACTGGTCCATCCTTGCACACATATTTAGAGCCTACATTACAGCGTCCACATTTGCCGATACCACATTTCATTCTAAGTTCTAGCGTTGTGAAAACTTGCTTTTTATCAAAGCCGAGTTCACTTAAGCCTTGAAGTGTGAACTTAATCATGATTGGTGGACCACACAAAACTGCTGTTTTTGTTGGCTTGAAACCAAGTTCTTTTACATATGTTGGAACAAAGCCAACGTGACCGTCCCAACCTTCTTGTTCTCTATCTATGGTAAGATGAACATTTATACTACTGTCTGCCTTCCATTCGTCTATGATTTCCTTAAAGAAAACTAAGTCATCTTTACTTCTTGAGCCATAAACGATATCAACCTTGCCATAATTTGCTCTGTTATCTCTAACGTAATTGATAACTGAGCGAACAGGTGCTAAACCGATACCACCTGCAATAAAGAGCATGTCTTGTCCTTTAAATTCTGTTTCTACAGGAAAGCCGTTGCCGTAAGGTCCACGAACTGTTATTTGTTGACCTACTTCTGCTGCGTGAAGCCAACTTGTTACGCAACCACACTTTTTGATTGAAAACTCAACGTATTCTTTGTTTGTTGGTGATGATGTGATTGAGAATAGTGCTTCGCCAACACCAGGCATAGAAAGCATTGCGCATTGACCTGGTTTATGGATAAATGGTTTTTCGCCATCGAGAGTTAAAACTCTAAATGTCTTAACGTCTGGTGTGTCTTGTCTTATATCTGTTATTACGCATACTTTTGGAATTAAAGGTTCTTTTATATTAGTCATTTTCTTTACCTCCAAGTGTTTTCATAACCTTAACAATGTTCATTGAGATAGGACATTTTGCAACGCATCTACCACAGCCAACGCAACTGAACATACCATCGTTATTTGTTGGGAAATATACAAGTTTATGCATAAATCTTTGACGGAAACGTTCTAATTGACTTAATCTTGGTTGACCAGCACTCATCTTTGTGAAGTCTGAATACATACAAGAGTCCCAACATCTAAATCTTTCAACACCTGTTTTTGTTTTGAAGTCTTTGATGTCATAACATTGACAAGTTGGGCAAACGAACGTACAAGTTCCACAGCCAAGACAAGATTCAGAAAGTGTTTTCCATTCTGGGCGATTGAAGAACTCATCAGTCTTGTCCTTACCGAAAGCATCAGCCTTAAGGTCCTTAAGTGGAAGTTTGTCTAAAATTTCTTTAATCTTTGCCTTTTCGCCTTCAACTTCACATGAACAGCATTCTTCTGTCACGCCATCAAGTTTTTCGAGTAATGCCTTACCCTTTTCTGTTAAACCTTCAAGATAGAAAGCATCGTTTGTTTTATAACAAGCGATATCACCTTGAGGACTCGATGCATCGATACCAAAAGTTTGGCAGAAACAAGTTTCACTTGGTCTAGAGCAAGCCATTGAAACTATAATGCCGTGTTCACGTCTGTTTTGATAATAACTGTCAACAGGTTCTGCAAGGAAAACCTTGTCTAAAACTTCTAAACTCTTAACGTCACAAGCACGAACGCCAAAAACAACAAAATCTTCGCTTTCAGCACGGTTATCGATAACTTCGATATTCTTGCCTTGAGTTTTAAATGCCATTAAAGTTTCGGTTTGTGGAAAGAAAAAGTCCTTTGCACTTCTGTCCGTCTTTAATGCATCGCTCATTTTTAAGCCTTCTGTATATTCTTTATATGCAACCCTACCTTTTTCAAGGTCAACAGGAATATATAGTTTTGCATTTTTTGAAATTTCATTAAAAAGGGCATCACTATTTGATAATAAACACTTACGCATATTATTTATCCCCCTTATTCACTGCGTCGATTGGTTCGATGTCTTCTTTTGTATAGTTAACAAGTGGCGCACGAGAACCAACGATTGCACCTGCTTGATAATCGCCATAAAATTCATTGATATCTTTGATGAATTTTCTGTTGAGTAAATGTAATGGAATATGTTGTGGACATACTCTTGAACATTCGCCACAGTCTGTGCAACGGCCAGCAACGTGGAAAGCACGGATAATGTGGAACATTTGCTCTTCAAAACTGTTTGCTGGTGATTTGTTTTCTACGCCCGAATTTGGGTTGTCAAACACGCACTTTTCACAAGTACATGCTGGGCAAGCATCACGGCAAGCATTACAACGAATACAACGAGAGAGTTCGTTTTGCCAGAAAGCAAATCTTTCATCAGCACTCATCTTTTCAAGTTCAGCAACTTGGTCAAAACGATTGCTATCCAAAACTTCGCCATCTTCGCCTAAAAGTTCGTCGTATGCAACGTGCTTTTTGCTCTTGCAGTTTGCACAACGCTCTAATAACACATCGTTTTTATCAAGTTCTTTCACGCCGTCATAAAGTGTGTTAACTTTAATTTTTTCATCAGTTTCAACACTAATAATTCCATCGCCAACGATTGCTTTAATCTTGTTGATGTCTATCATACCATCGCAAGAAATACCAACAGCATAAACCTTTTCTCTATCAAATCTATGCTCTGTTAAAAGTTGGTTAAAACTATATGTGTCGCAAGGTTTTAAGAAAACTAAAACTTTGCCTTCTGTTTGATTTTTTGTTTCTTTAACGAGATATTTTGCAAAGTTTGCTGCGCAAAAATCGTTAAACACAAATTCCTTTTCTAATTGTTCTTTAGAAGTGAAGAGTGCTGGAGTTATATCATAAGATAAGTCACCTTTCTTATAGCCAAGCACACGACTAACAGTGCCATCACTTAAAAGACTAACTGCCTTTTCTATAAGGACATCACGAGTTATCTTTTGCATCTTAAGTCCTCCAATCTCTTATTTTCGCCAAGCGCCGTTACTGTTTGAACAAAATCGTTCATAACTGTAGAGAACTTAGCACCTTCGGCAGCAGAAACCCATTCTACACGGGTTCTTTCCTTTTCAATGCCGAGATAATCGAGCATAGAAAATAGAAGTGCCATTCTTCTTCTTGCAAAGTAGTTACCAGACGTATAGTGGCAGTCACCTGGGTGGCAACCACACAAAATAACGCCGTCAGCACCACGTTGGAATGCCCTTAAAATAAACATTGGGTTAACTCTACATGAGCAAGGAACTCTAATAATTTTTACGTCAGCAGGATAACTTAATCTATTGCTACCAGCAAGGTCAGCACCTGCATAAGAACACCAGTTGCAACAAAAAGCAACTATTTTTGGTTTAAATTCATTTACTTGCATATTGCGTCCACCTCTGCCATAATTTGTTTGTTTGCAAAACCCTTAAGGTCCATAGCACCTGAAGGACAAGCAACGGTACAAGCACCACAGCCTTGACAAATCGCTTGGTTAACTGATGCAACTCTACGAATAAGTGTCGTTCTGTTTGGTCCTCTAAATTCTTTATCAGAATACGTAATAGCGCCGTAAGGACAAACTCTTTCACAGCTTGAGCAACCATTACACATCATTTCATCGGAATGAGCAACGCAAGGGTTACCTGTGAGTTTATCTTTTGCTAAAAGACCTATAACCTTTGCTGCAGCAGCGCCTGCCATAGCAACAGTTTCAGGAATATCTCTTGGTCCTTGACAACAACCTGATAGGAACACACCTGCTGTTGGGCTTTCTACAGGACGAAGTTTTGGGTGTGCTTCTGTAAAGAAGTCGTTTGTATCCATACTTGCTGTAAGCATTGTTGCAAGTGGTCTTGCTGACTTATCTGGCTCAATAGCAGCAGCGAGAACAACAAGGTCTGCATCAATCTTAATTTGTTTATTTGCAATAAGGTCTGAACCTTGAACAACGAGTTTGTCGCCTTCTGGACTAACCTTACCTACCATACCTTTTATATAATGTACGCCATAATCTTCAACGGCTCTACGATAGAACTCATCAAAGTTTTTACCTGGTGTTCTTACATCTATATAGAATACATATACGTCTGTATCTGGATATTTATCACGAGTGAGCATTGCGTGCTTAGCAGTGTACATACAGCATATCTTTGAGCAGTATTCCTTGCCTTTTTCAGCACAAGAATCACAACGAGAGCCCACGCATTGAACGAATACCAATGTGTGTGGGTGCTTTCCATCAGATGGTCTTAAAAGTTTACCTGCAGTTGGACCAGCAGCGTTCATAAGACGTTCAAATTCAAGTGACGTGATAACGTCTTTGCTTTGGCTATACGCATATTCATCAAACTTATCCATGCTTATTGGATTAAAGCCTGTTGCAACAACGATTGCACCATACTTTTCTTCAACAAACTCATCTTTTTGTGTATAGTCGATAGCCTTTGCTGTACAAACCTTAGAGCAAACACCACACTTGCCAGTTTTAAGCATTGTACAGTAATCTGCATCGATGGTTGCCACCTTTGGAACGGCTTGAGCAAATGGAATATAAATTGCTCTCTTTGTATCCATACCTAAGTTAAAGTCGTTTGGAACTTTCTTTTGTGGACATTTTTCTGTACAAAGTCCACAACCTGTACAAACGTCTTCTTTAACATATCTTGCTTTCTTTTTAATTTTAACGTTGAAGTTACCAACAAAACCCTTAACTTCTTCTACTTCACTGTAAGAGAAAATACGAATTTTTTCGTTTTGAGCAACGTCAACCATCTTTGGTGTCAAAATACAAGCAGCACAGTCAAGAGTTGGGAAAGTCTTGTCAATTTGTGCCATTTTACCACCGATAGTTGGTTTCTTTTCAACGATATCAACTTCAAAGCCTGCATCGGCAATGTCAAGCGCTGTTTGAATACCAGCAATACCACCACCGATAACGAGTGCACGCTTTGTAACAGGGCTTTCACCTGGAACAAGTGGTGCGTTTAATGCGACCTTAGCAATAGCAGTTCTACCTAAAACGATAGCCTTTTCGGTTGCTTCAGTTATATCTTTATGTATCCAAGAACATTGTTCACGAATGTTTGCAATTTCCACCATATAAGGGTTAAGACCTGCAGCAGCAGCCGTTTTTCTAAAGGTTGCTTCGTGCATTCTTGGTGAACATGAGCAAACTACAATGCCCGTTAGTTTATGTTTTTTAATCGCTTCTTTAATAAGTTCTTGACCTGCTTGAGAACACATATATTGATAGTTCATTGAATGAACAACACCTGGTTCTTTAGCAAGTGTTTCAGCAACTTTTTGAACATCGACAGTGGCTGCAATGTTACTGCCACACCAACATACAAATACGCCTATTCTTTGCATCTATATTTCTCCTTTATTTTGTGTATTTCCTAAGTGCACTAACTATTGCTTGTTGAGGCATATCTTCATCTAAAAGTTCAGGAATTTGGTCTGGTTTTAAATGATTGTTACCTTGCGCTCTAACTGCTTCAAGGCGAACAGCCTCGATGAGTTTTGCAGGCTCAACACCCCTTGGACATCTATCCACACAAGCAAAGCAAGTTAAACAACGATAAATTGACTTTGACTTTAGTAGTGGTTCGATATCACCTGTTTCTACCATATAAACAAATTGATGTGGGTGATATTCCATTTCATCGTATGCTGGGCAAGTTCCTGAACATTTTCCACACTTCATACACTTTCTTGGATTTACACCACTGCGACGAACTATTTCATCGCAAACTTTTTTGTTATCCTTTTCCATCTATGTTACTCCTTTATGCCTAACGCTTGTGCAAGTAATTCGGTAAAATATACAATCGAAATATCTGCACCGTTCTTTTTTAAGTTATATAAGCAAAGTGGACAAGCCGTGATAATCATTTCTGCACCTTTTTCTTTTGCATTTTCAACTACCTTTTGGCTTTTTGCTTTAGCAAGGCCACTGCTTTCTAAAGCGATATATCCACCACAACACTCGTTTCTATAAGCATACTTAACAGGTTCTGCGCCAAGTGCTGATATCAAATCTTCAATGATTGAAGGATTTTCAACATCGTCCATTGCCATAACCTTACCTGGGCGAAGAAGTAAACAGCCGTAATATGCTGCTATCTTTTTGCCTGTAAGTGGACTTACAACTTTTTCTTTAATCTTGTCAAAGCCAATCTTATCACGCAAGAGTTCTAAGTAATGCAAAACTTCTGTTTCACCGTTATAACTATCTGGTGCAATATAGTTGTTTACACGACTGCTTGCATCTATAGTTTGGTCCTTCATCATTGCATTTGTTTGCTTTAACACGTTGTGGCAACCCGAACAAACTGAAACTAATGGCTGGTTTTTCTTGCTTGCGTGGATTAACGCACGCACGCTAGATAACTTTGTTGCAAGTTCATCATTACTTGTGGTAAACACGCCACCACAACATTGCCAATTGTCAATTTCTTCAAGTGTCACGCCCAAAACTTCAGCACACTTTCTTGCATATATATCAAGGTCTTTTGCTTTAGTCTTTAATGTACAACCAGGAAAATAACTTGCTTTCATATTTATTAGTTTCTCCTTAAACCATTTTTTCTGGGTGGAAAACTTGGTCAAATTTTTCTTCTGTTAAGAAGCCGAGTTCCACACACGCTTGTTTTAGTGAAATTCCATCTTTATAAGCCTTCTTTGCTGTCTTTGCAGCATTTTCATAGCCGATATATGGGTTTAATGCTGTTACGAGCATTAGTGAGTTATGTAAATTGTGGTCCATCTTTTCTCTATTTGCTTTTATGCCAACAGCACAGTTATCGTTAAATGAAACAATTGCTTCTGCCAAAAGTCTTGCTGATTGCAAGAAGTTATAGATACATACAGGCATAAACACGTTAAGTTCAAAGTTACCTTGTGATGCAGCCATACCAACGGCAACGTCGTTACCCATAACTTGAACGGCAACCATTGTAACGGCTTCGCATTGAGTTGGGTTAACCTTACCTGGCATGATTGATGAACCTGGTTCGTTTTCTGGAATAAAGATTTCGCCAAGACCATCTCTTGGGCCACTTGCAAGCCACCTAACGTCGTTTGCAATCTTCATCATATCGCAAGCAAGTGCTTTTACAGCGCCGTGAGCAAATACGATTTCATCTTTGCTTGTTAATGCATGGAATTTGTTTTTTGCTGTTGTGAACTTTTTGCCTGTGATAGCAGAAACTTTTTCAGCAACCAAAGTGTCAAAGCCTTTTGGTGCGTTAAGTCCTGTACCAACGGCTGTGCCACCGAGTGCAAGTTCTGAAAGTGGTTTAACTGAAAGTTTAAGTAGTTCAATATCTCTTTCTAAACTCGTTCTCCAACCACTGATTTCTTGACTGAACTTAATTGGCGTTGCGTCTTGAAGGTGTGTTCTACCACACTTAACAACCCCTTCGTGTTCTTCTTCAAGTCTTTTGAATGTATCGATTAAAGTTTGAACTGCTGGGATAAGTTTATCTTCGATAGCCATAACTGCTGAAATGTGCATAGCAGTTGGGAAAGTATCGTTTGAAGATTGGCTCATATTGATATCATCGTTTGGATGCAAAATCTTTTCGCCAACGATTTCGTTTCCACGATTTGCAATAACTTCGTTAGCGTTCATGTTTGATTGTGTTCCAGAGCCTGTTTGCCAAACAACGAGTGGGAAGTGTCCGTTAAGTTCGCCACTGATAACTTCATCGCAAGCCTTAGAGATTGCACTAAGTTTTTTATCAGTCATCTTTTCAGGCTTAAGAATGTTATTTGCTTCGGCTGCAGCCTTTTTAAGAATACCAAATGCCTTTGTAATTTCTCTTGGCATAATTTCAATGCCAACACCGATTTTAAAGTTCTCAGAAGAGCGTTGAGTTTGCGCTGCCCAATATTTGTCTGCAGGCACCTTCATTTCTCCCATAGAATCGTGTTCAATACGATAATCCATAATTTGTTTCTCCTTCGATTTTGTCCTAAATTTATAAGTGTAAATTAGAATAATTTATTCTAATCCATCATTGTCCTAGTATATTATATCAAATCACTTTGTTTCTGTAAATTATTTACTTTATAAATTTAATAATTTTTTCATGATAATTATGCCAAATTCACTTTTATAGCGAAAAATTTTAACATTTTGCACTTTTTACGCCATTTTTATGGTTTTTGTTTAATTTTATATGCTTTTTTGTTGCTATATTTTGTGGCTTATGTTACAATAAAATACGCAAAAATGTTAGAAATTAACAAAAGTTGGTAGTAAAGTACAAAATGGACAAAAAACTAAAATTCAAAAACGGAATAAGAGATGGTCTGCCTATAGGACTTGGCTATTTATCGGTGTCCTTTGCCTTTGGTGTGCAAGCGAGCATATTAGGTGTTCCTTTTTATATGAGCCTTTTTATTTCAATGACAAACCTAACATCTGCAGGTCAACTTGCAGGGCTAACGGTTATTGCTTCGCTCGGCACTATTTTAGAAATAATTTTAACCCAACTTATAATCAATTCAAGGTATTTTTTAATGAGTTTAACGCTATCGCAAAAACTTGACGATAGTTTTACTCTTGGCAAAAGGTTTTTCTTTTCGGCATTTATAACAGACGAGATTTTTGCCGTTAGTTCTTCAAAGCCACATCTTATAAACAAAAAATACTTTTTCGGACTAGTTATTTTGCCATATTGTGGCTGGTCTTTAGGAACACTTCTCGGCGCACTTGCAGGAAGTTCACTTCCTCTTGAACTAACCAACGCTTTAGGCATTGCTCTATACGCTATGTTCGTGGCAATCATTATCCCCCCAACCCTTTCGGTTAAGGGTGTGCTCCCTGCCGTTATACTTGGGGCAGGATTTAGTTCATCACTTTACTATATCCCACTTTTTAAGGGTTTACCAGATGGTTTTATTTATATAATAAGTGCAATTTTATCTTCACTTATAACGGCATACTTTTTCCCTGTTCCTATTAGTGAAAAAGAGCAAGATGGGGGTGAAAAATAATGAGTACTGCCAAGATGCTTTTAATGATAATTGCAATGGCTGGCGTAACCTATATTATCCGTATGCTACCACTCGTTTTCTTTACAAAAAAAATACGCTCTAGATACATTTTAAGCGTACTCTTTTATATCCCTTATGCAGTTTTATCGGCAATGACTTTTCCTTTTATTTTTTATTCTACAGGAAGCATTTATACTGCTTTAATAGGAACTGCTGTCGCCGTGATTTTAGCGCTATTTAAGCGTTCTCTTTTAACGGTTGCCGTGTGTGCTTGCCTATCCGTTTATCTATGTGGTTTTATCCCTTTTTAGATAAATTTTATTGTTCATTTTTATAAGCAAAAAGGCAAAAAATAAAAGTAACAAAAACATCAAAATTATCCAATAAAATGAGCCGATAAAGTATGGCGAAACTGATGAAAAACCAAAAAATCCTGCTGGCGAATGGTAGTTAAAAAAGAAGTATGGAAAGTTTTCTCCCCTGCCAAAATCAATATTAAAATAGAACAAAATTGTGGTTAAAATTAAATAAAATAAAGGTGGAATTATTGAGAGTAATGCCACCTTTTTATTTATAAAAAACCTTTCATTTTGGGTGAAAAAATCTATCACTGCAAATAGAGGCACTGCTATGTGTGTTAGAATTCCACTAACCGACCATGCATGATAACTTTTATCGGCAAACGGGCCTAAAAAACAGCAAAAAATAACTGCTGTTAGAATTATGCTAGTGATAAAAATATATCTTGCTATAAACATGCTATATTTGTTATAATTTCCCTTTCTCGAAAAGGTAAAAAGCGATAATGTCATTATGATAAAAATCCAAATGTTAGACTGGTTTGTAAAGTATAATAATCGCCTTGAAGGGTGCGAATATCCATCATATCTTGCCGTAGATAAACATATGATGATACCAACAAATGAACATATAATTGTTAATATCTTAAATGGATTTTTAATAATTTGTTTCATAACTAACACCAACAAAAAAACACTGCGTTTTTGTTAGTATTGCTCAAAATACACGAAATATTTATGTAAATTATAGTTGTATTAAAAATTTTTAATAATAATATTGAAAAAATTTTATTTAATTAACTTGTAATATTGATTTAGTTAGTGTATAATTATATCATTAAAAATTTACAATAAAGAAACGGAGAAAAATTATGGATTGCAATAAAAGACCAGAAAATATGCAAAGAATTACAACACCTGAACTTGCAAACGCATTTATAGATGAACAAGTTAAGGCTATCAAGAAGCAAGTTGGCGACAAAAAAGTTTTGCTCGCACTATCTGGTGGCGTTGACAGTTCGGTTGTTGCTGCTCTTTTAATTAAGGCTATCGGCAAGCAACTCGTTTGCGTGCACGTTAACCACGGACTTATGAGAAAGGGAGAAAGCGAACAAGTTATTGAAATTTTCCAAAAAGGACTTGATGCAAACCTTATTTATATCGACGCTACAGAGCGTTATTTAGAAAAACTCAAAGGGGTTTCTGAACCTGAAGCAAAAAGAAAAATTATCGGCGCTGAATTTATTCGCATTTTTGAAGAAGAAGCAAGAAAACTTAGTGGCATTGAATTCTTAGCACAAGGCACAATTTATCCTGACATAATCGAAAGTGATGGCGTTAAAGCTCACCACAACGTTGGTGGTCTTCCAGAAGATTTACAATTTGAACTCGTTGAACCTGTTAAACTTTTATATAAAGACGAAGTTCGTGAAGTTGGTTATGCTTTAGGCTTACCTAAGAGCATGGTTGCTCGCCAACCATTCCCTGGCCCAGGTCTTGGCGTTAGATGTCTTGGCGAAATTGAAAGGGATAGACTTGAAGCACTCCGTGAATCTGATGCAATTTTAAGAGAAGAATTTGACCTTGCTGGACTTACTGATAAAGTGTGGCAATTCTTTACGGTTGTTCCAAACTTCCGTTCAACAGGTGTTAGAGATGGCAAGCGTGTGTTCGACCTTCCTGTAATTATTAGAGCAGTTAACACAGTTGATGCTATGAGCGCAACCGTTCCAGAAATTGACTGGGCTGTTCTTAAAAAAGTTACCGATAGAATTTTAAGTGAAGTTAAGGGCGTTTGTAGAGTTTTATATGACCTTTCACCAAAAGCACCAGCAACTATCGAATGGGAATAATTTTATAACAAAAAATAAATTCAAAAAGAAGTCACAATTTTGTGACTTCTTTTTTTTGCTATTTAACAATTTGCAATTTATGTATACATATCGGCATATGTTACTTTTTAATGTTAACCGAGATTATACCACTTACCCCACCGATAATGCTTGTAAAGATTAAATCTAAAATAAAACTATTTCCAAAAATAATTTGCCCACAAAACAAAGAAAATAGTAGGTATGTAACGATGGTTGTTAAAAACGCCATAACCACGCCCCTAACTAGCCCACTTTTGCCACGGATATTAAGTGAGCACCCCAAAAAGATTGCTATGATTTTTATAAATTGATTAACTGATTTAATAACGCTTTGGCTTAAAAGTGTAAACTTAAGCAAGCCTGCAAAGATTAAAACGCCAACAAGCGTTATGATAACGGCCGAAAAAACGGCCTTTAATATTCCAGAAAAAAACTCTTTTACACTATCTAACATAAAAAACCCCACATACTCTTTACTTAAAAGTATGCAGGGAATAAAAAATCTATGATAGTTTTTTTAATTTAGATAAAGATTACTCAGCAGGTTTTTCTTCTACTTTTTCTTCTTTCTTTTCTTCTTTAACTTCTTCTTTCTTGTCTTGCTTTGGATTTGCTGGTGCTGTTTGATAAATAGCGCCCTTATCGAACTTAACGAAAGAATCTTTGCCTTCCATACCTGTTCTTAAAACGAAAGTGTTTTCAGAATCATCGATTTCAGCAACATAACCACAAACGCCACCGATAGTTTTAACTTTATCACCAATTTTGATGCCGTTAACCATATCTTGTGCTTGTTTTTGTCTTTTTTTGTTTGAATAACTTGACCAAATGAATAGACCTACGATTGCAACGAGTAATACAACAATCATAACTGTTGATGTAATGTCTGCTTGTGCTAATAAATTTGATAACATTTTTTAATCTCCTTAAAGTTAAATACAATTATATTGTAAAATATTTTAGTTTATAAATCAAGCAATTTTAGGTGTTTTTTTGTCTAAAAGTGCACCTTATTATATTTTAGGATAGGTTTTTCCCGTTTTTGCATAAAATTCTTCTCTAAACTCCGTGAACGAATCTTGCAAAATGGCTTCTCTCATATTGTGCATAAGCCTATTTAAATATGATATGTTATGAAGGCTTATCATCATTGCACCCATCATTTCGTTTACGTTTATAAGATGCCTTAAATATGCCTTTGTATAATTTTTACAGCAATAACAATCGCAATATGGGTCAAGCGAAGTAAAATCTTCTTTATACATGCCGTTTCTAACCACCACTTTGCCGTTTTCAGTGAGTGCCGTGCCGTTTCTTCCAACTCTCGTTGCAAGCACGCAGTCAAACATGTCAATACCACGCATAACACCTTCTACCAAGCAGTCAGGGCTACCAACCCCCATCAAGTATCTTGGAATATGCGTTGGGTAATACTCGTATATGCTATCCATTATATCGTACATTATAGGCTTAGGCTCGCCAACAGAAAGTCCACCGATTGCAATACCGTGCTTAGCATATGGTATAGTTTCAAGTAAACTTTGTTTTCTTAAATCCTTAAACATATTGCCTTGAACTATTGGAAATAGTGCTTGGCTATCATTTTGGTGTCTTTGATAGCACCTATCAAGCCACTTTAACGTTCTTTCCATTGCCGTTTTAGACTCTTTATAGTCAGCGCCATAAGGCGAGCATTGGTCAAACGCCATAATGATATCTGCACCCAAGTTATTTTCTATGTCGATTGCCTTTTCTGGTGTGATAAAGTGCAAACTGCCATCGATGTGCGAGTTAAAATATACGCCGTCATCTTTAATCTTATTAAGTTTTGCAAGCGAAAAGACTTGAAACCCCCCACTATCGGTAAGTATAGGTCTATCCCACGCCATAAACTTATGAAGTCCACCAGCGTTTTTTACAATTTCATCACCCGGTCTCATATAAAGGTGGTATGTGTTTGCAAGAATAATTTGGCTATTAGTTTCCTTTAAGTCCCTTGGCATAACGCCCTTTACCGTTGCTTGCGTACCAACAGGCATAAAGGTTGGCGTTTCTATATCGCCGTGTGGCGTGTGAAGAATACCTGCCCTTGCACCCGTTTTAGAATCTTGTTTAATTGTTTGATAGTAAAATTTTTCCATAATCTATATTAAAGTTTTATAAAAGTTTTTTAGTTTTTTGTCTAATTTTAGAAACAAGTTAGGCAAGGCTCGGCAAAATGTGGGGTGAAATAGACCGTCTGGTCATTGAAGTCCACATTGCAGACAGAAACGAAGCATAACGCAGTCTATAAGATTAGACAAGCGTCGCCGAAAGAAAAGAACCTGTATTTCTCGCTAACTGCCGTGTTATATATCTCTAACATCTTTTCTCTTGTAGAAAGTGCCGATACAAGCATTAGTAGAGTTGATTTTGGCAAATGGAAATTTGTTATTAAACTATCCACGCACTTAAATTTATAAGGTGGATATATAAAAATTTCGGTGTTATCCTTTGTGGCTTTAACAAATCCGTTTTCATCACTTGCACTCTCTAAAGTGCGAACACTCGTAGTGCCAACGGCGATAATTCTTCTGCCTTCCTTTTTGGCTTTGTTTATTCTCTCTGCCGACTCTTCGCTAATCTCATAATACTCAGAGTGCATATGGTGTGATAAAATATCATCTGTTTTTACAGGTCTAAAAGTGCCTAAACCCACATGGAGCAAAACATCGACAATCTCCACGCCCTTAGCCTTAATTTTTTCTATGAGTTCATCTGTAAAATGAAGTCCAGCAGTTGGTGCTGCAGCAGAGCCATCGACCTTAGCATATACCGTTTGGTATCTATTTTGGTCTTTTAGTTTTTCGGTTATATAAGGTGGAAGTGGCATTTCCCCCACACGAGAGATAACATCTTCAAACACGCCGTTATAGAAAAACCTAACACGACGAGAGCCACTTTCTTCTATGGTTGACAAAATTTCTAAAGAAAGTTCATCTGATATAGTGAGTTTTGCACCTATCCTTGCCTTTTTGCCCGGTTTAACAAGCACTTCCCACTCGTTTAAGTTAAAGCGTTTGAGAAGTAATATTTCCACTTTGCCACCATGCTCGGTATAAGCAAACATTCTTGCTGGCAATACTTTGGTGTTGTTCCTAACTAATACGTCACCTTCTTTTAAGTAATCTATAATATCATAAAAGTGTTTGTGTTCGATTTTATCGTTTTCTCGATTATATACCAAAAGCCTGAAGTATCTCTTGGATAAACAGGTGTTTGTGCTATTAAGTTTTCTGGCAGAATATAATCAAAATCACTTGTTTTCATTGTTTTGTTCATAAAGAGCAACTTGCTCAACCTTATTTTCTGGCATTTTTAAACCTATGTGCTGATAGCCACGGCTAAGTAGCACCCTACCCCTTGGCGTGCGTGCAATAAAGCCGAGTTGTAATAGGTATGGCTCGTAAACATCTTCAATGGTGTTGCCATCTTCGTTGATGGTTGCAGCCAAAGTTTCAAGACCACATGGCCCACCGTTGAACTTTGTTGCCATTGATTTTAAGAGTTTAACATCGATAGCATCTAGCCCTAGTTCATCAATTTCAAGCATTTTAAGGGTATTTTGTGCATCGGAAAGCATAAGCGTGTCGTGACCTTTAACAACTGCATAATCTCTAACCCTACGAAGTAATCTGTTTGCTATTCTTGGCGTGCCACGGCTTCTTTTTGCTATTTCTTCAGCAGCAGAATGTTCGATAGATAGCCCAAGCATATTACTTGCACGCTCTACAATTTCCGTTAGTTCTGCGTTTGAATAGCACTCTAGCCTGCAAATAACACCAAACCTATCCCTAAGTGGAGCAGATAGCATACCTGCCTTTGTGGTTGCGCCGATAAGCGTGAACTTAGGTAGTGGCAACTGCACGTTCTTTGCTGAAGGACCTTTACCTATTATAAAGTCCAAAGTAAAGTCTTCCATAGCAGGATATAAAATTTCTTCAACGTTATGGTTTAGCCTATGAATTTCATCAATAAATAAAACGTCTCTTTCGTTTAGGTTTGTAAGTATTGCAGCAAGGTCGCCAGCACGCTCTATAGCAGGGCCACTAGTGATTTTTATTTGAGTTCCAAGTTCGGTTGCTATTATATGTGCAAGCGTTGTTTTACCTAAGCCTGCAGGACCATAAAGGAGAACGTGGTCAAGTGCATCTTCTCTTAGTTTTGATGCAGCAATAGACACTGCTAAATTATCTTTTATTTTTTCTTGGCCAACATAACCTTCCATAGACTTTGGGCGCAAAACATTTTCAATTTCGCTTTCCATTTGGTTAGTTGTGCTTTGAATCAATCTTTCTTCTTCCATAATCCCCTACTTTATATGTTTAATACTATACGCAATAATTTGTTCAATGGTTTTTGCGCCATTTTCTTTTGCTTCTTTTACTGCTTTAGCGCACTCTGTTTTAGTAAAGCCCAAACTCATAAGTGCTATGATGGCATCTTGGTCTTCTTGAGAATCTTCCACCTTTTTGTTTGGCTTTTCGCCCTCATAGTAACTTGCTTCAACCTTTTCTCTAAGTTCTAAAATAATTCGCTCTGCAGTTTTTTTGCCAAGTCCTTTTATTTTTGACAAACCCTTAACGTCTTCTGTTGCAATCATTGTGGCAAGCGAAGAAATGTCAATTGCCGAAAGAATTGCTATGCCACTCTTTGGGCCTACCCCAGAAACGGTTATGAGTTTTAAGAACATATTTTTTTCTTCTATAGTGCTAAACCCATAAAGAGATATTCCATCTTCTCTTACAGCAAGATAAGTATAAACTTCTCCACTTTTTTGGTCTATTAGTTTTTTTTGCACCGATGCTGAGCATAAAATTTCATAGCCTATGCCATTGTTTTCGAGTAGCACGGTCGTTTCATTATAACTTATAACATTACCTTTTATATAACCTATCATTTTTTTCACCTATATGGAGAATAATCCACCTAATTTATTGGTCTGTGAGTGACAAAGTGCAACAGCCAAAGCATCAGCAGCATCGTCTGGACGGGGTATACCCTTTAATCCAAGCATAGTTTTTACCATTTGTTGAATTTGGTTTTTGTCTGCCCTGCCATAGCCTGTTAATGCTTGTTTTATTTGAAGTGGTGTGTATTCAAAAAGTTTTCCACACTCTTTAATTGCAGTGAGTAGTATTATCCCCCTTGCATGCGCAACAGAGATAGCCGTTTTTACGTTTTTGGCAAAGAATAATTCTTCAACAGCAATTTCATCTGGCTTAAATTTTTCTATAATCTGTTTAATGCCCTTTTCGAGCATAGCAAGTCTAACGGCAAGGTTTTCTTCCTTAGGAGTGGAAACAATGCCATAGTCTATCATCTGTGGTTTAAGCCCTTTTTCAGTTTTGATAACCCCATATCCAAGCGTTGCGATACCTGGGTCAAATCCTACTATTATCATAACATATATATTTTACTTAATTTTTATAAAAATGTCAATATAATAATTAAAGGCTCTGCCCACAAAAAATGACTGATTAGTAATTTTTTTTGTTTTGGTAAGAAAAATACAAAAAGAACAAGTGTTTTAGTGAAAGAGCGTACCCTTTGTGGTCTGTGACCGAACTAAACAAAAAGTAATTTGTAGTATTTTCCACCAAAAATCAGTTAGGGTTTATCGGCAGTGCCTAACTAAAAAAGCACCTATAAGTTTTCTACTTTAGGTGCTTTTATTTTATTGTGCTCTTTGAATAGTAAATTTTATTTCGCTTGACTGACTTGTTGTTTGCAAATATTCTCTTGCAATAAAAACTGTGTTTGCAAAACTTGTCATTGATGTTATTGGATATTTAACCCCTAAAAACTCAACTTCGGTAATATAGTCCCCTTCTTGTAACACGCCTACTGCATTGCTATTTGGAACTATGCTTTTTACTATTAAAGTGCTTCCTTCAACATCATTTTCGGCATCGGTTACCGTAACGCCAAGCTCCCACCTGCCTGCAACGTAACCATAGTTGACTTGGTTGTTATTTTTAATAAGTTGCTCTATAATTGCCATAAAACCATATTCAGTGCTATCATAGTATGGAATTGCATAACTTAAGCCAGGTTGGTCAGAAACACCAGCATTTGTTATGCCGATTAGTTGCCCTTTCATGTTAAATAGTCCACCACCAGAGTTGCCGTGTGTTATTGCGCAATCGTGCTGAATAAGGTTTGACATTATCCCCACGCTATCAAGTGCAATTCTTCTATCAAGATAACTTACATACCCGTGTAGATATGTCATAGGAAGTCTGCCCGTTGGGTTGCCTATAGCAAATACTTCTTCGCCATATTCCACGCTTATAGTATTAGGGTTTGGAAAAGTTGCCGTTTGAATTGAGACAGCTTCGCCATACTTATCTTTTCTATCGCCTACTTTAAGTTTTAAGAGTGCGATATCGCCATCTCTATCTCCACCGACTAAACATACTGAGTTTTGTTCATCAACAGCTTTACCTGCACCAATATAGCCTGTAAATTTATAATTTTCATCATAGTCAAGGTCACCATCATTTCTTCCGAATGTGTCAGGAACACATACAGTTATTGCTCCACCAGACGATATTACATGATGACAAGTTATAATATAATATTCGTTTTCGTTAAGGTCGCCCTTAATATTAGCAAGCACGCCTGAGCCACTACTTAACTGCCCAGATGTTGAAATGTCAATAAGAACAACCGAACGCTTAACCTTGTTTGCCGCTCCTGTAGTTGATAAAGTTTGAGCAGAGTTCTCTACAAAAAATCCCACTTCTATAGGTTGGGGCTCTTGACTAAGCGTCTCTCCTGTGTCGCAAAAAATCATTTGTTTTTGAAGTGACATTGTAACAGATATTTGTTCATAATAACCATTGCCATTACCAACTAAATCAACGAATTGCGAACAGCCCGATAGCGAAAATATAAGGGTTATTAGGCAAATATATGAAATTATTTTCTTAAAAGTTTTTTTCATAAGATTCTCCACTATATATTGCATTTATTTTAATATTTTTTGCTTAAAAAAATATTAAAATTTGATAGCAACATCAATAAATAAGAAAAAAACAAAGGTTTATCTTACCTTATATAATATTACCATATTCACATAAAAATTGCAACAGTTTTTAAAAATAAGAAAGGGCGATAAAACGCCCCTTCACTCCACAAGATTGTGGAGTGATTACTGCCGAACAATTTTGTGGATATTTTAACGGCAGTAATAGTTATTAAAATTTGTGATAAGTCTATATAAACTTATCTTCACCACCGATAAAATTAGTTTGGCAATTTGAAAAATTTTTATACTCTTTACAAAAAGTTTTTTATAAAATTATTCTTCGTCTGGAAGTTCAACGTTGTGATAAACGTTTTGAACGTCATCAAGGTCTTCTAAAGCATCGATAAGTCTGTTGAACTTAGCAAGGTCTTCGCCATCGAGAGTAATTTTGTTTTGTGGAACCATTTCGATTTGTGCTTCAAAGAAGTTAAGACCCTTGTCTTCAAGATATTTTCTTACTGCAGAGAAGTTTGAAACTGATGTATGAACGATGAAAGCATCGTCTTCTGTAATAAAGTCATCAGCGCCACCTTCTAAAGCATATTCCATAACTGTATCTTCATCAAGGTCGGCAGTCCTTTCAATAACGATAACGCCAAGGTTTGAGAAAGTGAAAGAAACGCAACCAGCATTACCTAACGAACCACCGTGTTTTTTCATTGCTGTTCTAACAAAATCTACAGTTCTATTTTTGTTGTCTGTTAATGTCTTAACGATAATAGCACTTCCTGCTGGGCCATAACCTTCATATGTTAATTCTTCATAGTTAGCGCCACTAAGTTCACCTGATGCCTTTGCAATACATCTTTTAATGTTGTCGTTTGGCATGTTAACTGCTTTTGCTTTAGCAATAGCATCTGCAAGTTTAGAGTTTGTGCTAGGGTCTGGGTTAGATTTTGCAGCAACTGCAATTTCTCTGCCTACTTTTGTAAAAATTTTGCCCTTTGCGGCATCAGTCTTTGCTTTTTTTGCAGCAATGTTGGCTGCATGAGAATGTCCTGACATATATTTCTCCTTATATTCTAATCAGTATGTAAATTATTTATTTGTTTTTGGCTATATCACACAGAATAATTGATTTATAAAAATTCAATTATTTAATGGGACAGGGTCTTGTCTTTAAGGCATACATTAAAATGCCTGCCGAAACGGCTGCGTTCAAACTTTCCACACCATTTTGCATAGGAATTTTTACCGTTAAGTTTGCCTTTTCTTTCAAAAAGTCGCTAACGCCATTTGCTTCGTTGCCGATAACTAAACAAACTTCTTTATCTAACTTTAGGTTAAACACATCTTGTCCGTTCATGTCTGCAACGACAAGTGGAAGGTCAATTGCGCTTAAAATTTCATCTAATTCCCCACGCATAACCTTTACACGAAAAATCCCACTCATACTAGACCTAACTGCCTTTTGCGAATAAGCATCTGCACAAGTCCCTGTTAAATATATCTCATTAAAACCACTAGCAGCAGCAGTTCTTATTATTGCGCCCACGTTTGCTGGGTCAGAAACGCCATCGAGTAGTAGACAACTGCCACTTGCCTTTTCTATATCGCAAGGCATTTTATAAACGATTGCAAGAGCGCCTTGTGGGGTTACTTCTTCGCTTATAGACTTAAAAACTTGCTCGCTAACAACTTCCACCTTGTAATTACATGGTGAAAATAAAGAGAAAGTTTTTTCAGTGCAAATAATCTCCCTAATAGAAAGGTTTAACTCAATGGCTTCTTTAACAGGTTTAATGCCTTCAAGCACAAAAACGCCAAGTTTATCACGAAACTTTTTATCTTTTAGAGAGCGAATTTCTTTGATGAGTGTGTTTTGAGTTGAACTAATCATAAAATCAAATTAAAGCCTATCTTAATTTAAGGTAGGCTTTACATTTATATTAGATATTAGCCTTTGCTTTTTCGCAAAGAGCAGCAAAGCTGGCAGCATCAGAAACTGCAATTTCAGCAAGAACTTTTCTGTTAAGTTCGATGCCAGCCTTTTTAAGACCAAACATCAACTTGCTGTATGATAAACCGTTAAGTCTTGCACCAGCATTGATTCTTGCAATCCACAAAGAACGGAAATCTCTTTTCTTTGCTTTTCTGCCATAGTAAGCATAAAGTTGAGCCTTCATAACGGCTTCTCTTGCTACTCTATATCTCTTACTTCTTCCACCAAAATAACCTTTGGCAAGTTTTAATATTTTTCTACGCTTCTTTACAGCGTTAACAGCTCTTTTAATACGCATGATAAATTCTCCTTATACTAAATTACTTATTGTAAATAAGCGTCTTTACTGTCTTTTCTTGTGTTACGTCTACATATGCGCCTTCACACAAGCGATTCTTTCTCTTTCTGTCTTTCTTTGTTAAAATGTGGTTCTTGCCTGAGCAAGCTCTTTTTACTTTACCTGTTGCAGTCACTTTGAAACGTTTCTTTGCTGCACTCTTGGTTTTCATTTTAGGCATATTTGTACCCTCCGTTAATATATTTTTATAAGTTTACGCCTTAGTTGGCACAAGCATCATCCAAATGTTTCTGCCTTCTGTAAGCGGTTTCTTTTCCATTGTGCCGAAATCTTTTACAATTTCATAAAATTTGTTCATTACTTCTAAGCCGAGTTCAGAGTGTGCCATTTGTCTGCCACGCATTCTGATTGAAACCTTAACCTTATTGCCAGCGCTAAGGAATTTTTGTGCTTGCTTTGCTTTTACATTAAGGTCGCCCACGTCGATTGTCATAGAAAGCCAAACTTCTTTAATTTCAACAACCTTTTGGTTTTTCTTGGCTTCTTTTGCCTTTTTGTTTTGTTCAAACAAGAACTTGCCATAATTCATAACCTTGCACACAGGTGGCACGGCGTTTGGTGAAATCTTAACTAAGTCAAGACCACTTTCTTCTGCTACTGCAAGTGCTTCACGAGAAGAAACAATGCCAAGTTGCTCTCCACTTTCGCCGATTAAACGAACTTCTTTATCCCTAATCTCAGCGTTGATTTGATGTTCCTTTTTAATAGTGATATACCTCTCAATAATATTTTCCATTAAGGCTTAAAGCCTATTGAAACAAAAAAAACGGGTTGCTTTAAGAAAACAACCCGAAAAAATACATTTTACTTGGACATATCCATTAAAAGTATTGAACCGAACGACCTTATTTAGCGTCGGTGAGAAGGGTTTCTTCTTCTTTAAGCCTTAATATAATACAACTTTTAACGGCTAATGTCAAATATTTTTAACTAATTTTTTGAATTTTTTATTTTATTCTTCAACTAAAACGGCTGTCAAAGAAAAACGACGAACAGATTCGATTGCACTTACGCAAGAATCTAATGATTCATATGCTTCGCCCATACATATTACTGATTTTTGAGCGTTACGAAGTTTATAATAGAATCTACCAAACTTATCTCTATCGATGATAAAGTTACCTTGTTCAGCATTTTTCTTTACGCTTTCAATAGCGTTTCTAGCGCTCTTTTCTAATGCAACTTGTTCAGTTGCAAGCATTAGTTGACCATTTGAAGCGAAAAGTCTTGCAGAGTAAGAGCCATTTTCTAATTGAACAATACGCCATTTGCCACTTGTACCCTTTTTAACATCAGTTAAATCGAGTTGTGCTGGTGTATAAGGAGCATAACCTTGACCTTCTCTAATTTCATCTAAAACAGGAGAATCTTCTGCAATTCTCTTTACGCTTTCTACAGCATTTAAACAACCATCTTTAGTCTTATAAATTTCGCCAGCGCAAAGTAAGCGATTATTTGCTGAACTAATTTTGTAATAATAGTTTTTGTTTTTATCTTGATAGATTGTAAAGTTATCATTAACGATGCTACGAATAATCGTTTCAATACCACTCTTAGCGCCGTCTGCAGTAGTGTAAATTTCACTAGTAAGCATTACTTCGCCGTTTGATGCAATGAGTTTTGAAACGAATTCATCATCGCTTTCTCTTTCAATAATCCACTTTCCGTTTAATTTTTTAGTTTTTTTTTGCACTTCTTCAACATCAGCAACTTCTTCAACTGCCTCATCGGCTACATCTGTGTCTTCGCCAAGGTCTTTAATAAGACCACGTTCAATCAACGCTTCTGTTGTTTCAAAAGGCATACGGAAATCTTGTTCAGCGTATTCTTTAAGTAAAACAACGCCCATTTTGCCCATTAAAATGTCGATAAGTTCTAATGCTCTTCTTAGTTTAATAGGACCACTAACCTTCATGAGCATTGGTGTTTCAGCATTTTTATCTGCAATATTTATGTAGTTATAGAATTGTGCCTTATCAGCAAATTCGCTTGGGTTTAATGCTAAATATAAATCAACTTTTTTGCCCTTAACGTCAAACTTAACAAGCGTATTTCTTCCTGTATAGAAAGTTTCTCTCTTCTTAGATAAACGAGCCTTAACCTTTTTGTATGAAAGAAGTTTATTTTTTAACGCATTATATATGTCTTTAACGCTATCTTCTGACTGAATTAAACGAGCCATATATGTACGAACATATCTTGCTTTAATTGCAAGTTTGTCGCTTTCTTCATTTGTTTCAGCGATAACTTCTTCTTTATTTTCTTCTGCTACTTCTGTAGCCACTGAAACTTCTTCTTGCTCAATGCAAGCATCTACTACTTCTTTGTTTGATTTGCGCTTTTTGCTTTCTTTTATAACTGCAACTGTAAAAACTGTCATGCAGGCTACAAAGATAATAGCAAGTAAAATCACACAGCCAAATAACACTGGCCTGTAAAAACCAAACAATTTGCCAAACATACACAAAACTGATTTGATAAAATCTACCATAATCTTCTCCTTAAAAGTTTTTCCTAAAATATTTTATAAAACAAAATCTTCACCTATAAAAGTGGAGCATGTTTGTTTATCCTAATGTAAATAAAAATAAAAACTACCCTTTTTATTGTATGTTTTATTTTTCTTGACTGTTAAAGAACAAAATACCCAAAGTATTTGCACCACAATGGCTTGCGATTGTGCAACCTGCATGTGTTTCGTAAATATTTTTAAAACCTTTTTCAACGAGAACTGCCCTTGCTTGTTCAATCATTTCAGGCGTTGCTGTCGTATAAGTTAAGAACACCTTGTCAAGTTCTGGCTTTGAGTTTTCTTCAAGCACATCTTCACAATATTTTTTAACAACCTTAGCCATTGAGCCTTTATATTTTTTGTCCGAAGACATTTTTCCATTTTTAACAACTATTCTTGGTCTAATCTTAAATATAGTTGCACCAAGAAGTGAAAGAAGATTACATCTTCCACCTTTATGGAGATAGTCTAATCTTTCAATCACAAAACTAACTTGTAAATCGCGAACTCTATCTTGCACCTTTTGAACGATTATAGATGGTTCTAAACCTTCTAAAGCAAGTTCGCTTGCATAGATTGCGAGTAGGCCTATACCCGTTGATAAACTTTGGCTATCGATAACAAAAACATTTTCAACATTTTGAGAAGCACGCTTTGCGTTAGCGCAAGATGATGAAAGCCCACTTGAAAGAGAAACGTGAATTACTGCATCATAATCTTTTTTAATGCTTTGAAAATATTCGATAAACTCAAACTCGTTTATAGCGTTTGTTTTAGGAAGCGTTTTTGTTTCGTCAACATGAGCGAATAAATCGACAGTAGACATTTCACCGTCTAGAAAACTTTTGTTGCCTAGAGTTATGTGGTATGGTATAACCTTGATATCGTATTTCTGTAATAATTCTTTTGATAAGTCGTTGGTAGATTCAACCGAAATGGCAATTTTCATACTGATAAAACTCCTAAGTTATATATGCCTACTATTATATTTATCTTATGTTAACTATATATTAACACATTTTATAAATTTTTACAATATTTTTTGCCCAAAAAAATACTATTTTTTTTTGCCTTTAGTAAACTTTTTATCTTTTTTGCTTGATAAAAACCCCAAATAATGATATCATATTATAGAATTTATTTGAGACACTAGGAGATTTAATATGGACAAGATTTGTGGAAACATTATTAGCGATACAGTAAAATTCTCTCAGTTTGCAGATTTCGATGGCAAGGTTGTTGCCATTAAGGGGTATATCCACCGCATTAGAGAGATGACGGGGTTTGCCTTTGTTATTATTAGAACTGATAGAGATTTAATTCAATGCGTTTATGCGCCTGAATTTTCTTCTTATCGTTGGGATGATAAACTTTGTGAAGAAGCCTGCGTTAAGGTTCACGGCAAGGTTGCTAAAAGCACGGATGCTAAGGGCAATGTAAGATACGAACTTCAAATTCACAATATTGAAATTTTATCACTACCTGCAGATAACCTACCTATCGTTATCAATAAAAAACAACTTGATAATATTGGACTTAGCACAGTGTTAGATTTGCGCCCTATTTCAATGCGCAACCCTAAAGAGCGTGCTATATTTAAGGTTCAAGAAGGCATTGCTCGTGGTTTTAGAGAATGCTTGATGAAAAACGGCTTTACCGAAATCCGTTCACCAAAAATTAACTTTGCTGGCGCTGAGGGTGGCACAAATATTTTCAAACTTGATTATTTTGGAAAGCAAGTTTACCTTGCTCAATCTCCACAACTTTACAAACAAGCACTTGTTGGCGTTTACCAAAGAGTTTTTGAAGTTGCCCCTGTTTTTAGAGCAGAACACCACGACACTTCTCGCCACTTAAACGAATATACTTCTATGGACTTTGAAATGGGCTTTATCAATGACTTTACAGACATTATGAACATGGAAGTTATGGTGCTTAAACACATTATGAACTTACTTAAGAGCGAATATGCTGAAGAACTTGATATTTTACACATCGACGTTCCTGAAATAACAGAAGTTCCATCTATCAAGTTTATGGATGCAAAAGAACTTATTATGAAAAAGTTCAAGTATCAGCCACAAGACATGAAGGACTTTGACCCAACCGAAGAAGAACTTCTTGGCAAGTATGCTAAAAAAGAACTTGGAAGTGATTTCTTGTTCGTTACGCACTACCCATCTAAAAAGCGTCCTTTCTACACAATGGACGACCCTAACGACCCAGAATACACACTTTCATTTGACCTACTCTTTAGGGGACTTGAAATTACTTCTGGTGGACAAAGAATTCACGATTATGAAGAGCAAGTTGAAAAAATGGTTAAGTGTGGCATGGACCCAAGTCAATTTGAAACTTACCTTATGCTCCATAAATACGGTGCACCACCACACGGTGGGCTAGGTATCGGCCTTGAAAGACTTACAATGCACCTTCTCGGTGCTAAAAACGTTAGAGAAACAACAATGTTCCCTCGTGACATCAACAGAGTTACACCATAACCTAATAATGAATAAAACTTTAAGCCCAAAGGCACATGTCAATGCCTTTGGGCTTTTTATTTTTTAATTATATCTCAATCAAAAGTCCAAAAAATATGTACTCTAAGTGGTTTTTTTCTAAAATTTGCTGTGGCGAAAGTTTAAATTTTTTTGCTAAACCTTCGATAGTGTCTAGTGGCTTAACTAGATAGACATTTTCAGCCTGTTCGATTAAAATTATATCCCCTGCCGACACTTCTTTAGTTAAATTATTGTTAAAGATTAACCTGCCTATAGGTGCGTTAAATTTTTGTGCAATTAAATTAAGTGAGTCGCCTTCTTGTACACGATAAAAAAACTTTTTCATACCACTATTATATTTGCTTTTTAACTCGAATAGAATATAAAGACAAGTTAATTTAGGGGGCATAATGAGAAAGTTTTTTAAAACGGTTGCTTTAGTTACAATCTTTTCTATGAGTGAAAAATTCCTTGGCTTTTTATATAGAATTTATTTATCGAGAACGATAGGCGAAGAAGGTATGGGGCTATACCAAGTGTCCCTTTCGGTTTTTGCCTTACTTCTTACTATTTGTGCATCTGGCACGCCAATAACCGTTTCAAGGCTCATGACCAAATATCGTGCAGAAGGTCAAGAACTAAAGGTTCAAAAGGTTATATCGGCTGGGCTTACCTTTACACTTTTGCTCGTTTTACCCGTGTGCGCCGTGTTTTTTCTTTTTACCGACACCTTTTCATTTTTGTTTGCTGACTCAAGATGCATAAAAATCTTTCTAGTCGTTTTACCTGGGCTTATATTCACTTCTATCTATTCGGTGCTTCGTGGAGTGTTTTGGGGTGATAAAGATTTTTTGCCTTATAACATAATCGAACTTTTAGAAGAAATTTGCATGATTGTCGTGGGCATTATCTTAATCAACTCTATAACCGATGTGTATGAAGGGGCATATCGTGCTGGCATTGCCGTTTTATGCTCTTACATCTTTTCGTTTACACTTGCCACAATCGTTTTCTTTTTTAGAAAACATAGGCTTAAAAACCCTAAAAGCGAGTTTAAGCCACTTTTATCTTCTGCACTGCCTATAACGGCAATGAGAACGGCTAACTCACTCACAATTTCCTTAGTTTCAATTATACTTCCACTAAGACTTGTGGCATCGGGCATATCACAAAATCAAGCAATGGCTTCTTTTGGTGCGTGCGTGGGGCAAGCAATACCACTTTTATATATTCCTACCACCCTTATAGGCTCTTTCACTCTCGTATTAGTGCCTGAAATTTCTGAAAACTTTTATAAGAAAAATCATTTTTACCTTAAGCGAGACATAGAAAAGTCCTTAAAGTTTACAACACTTTTGACATGCCTATTTGTGCCTATCTTTTTTGTTTGTGGGAAAGAAATAGGTAGCCTTGTTTTTAATAGTTACGAATGTGGAACTTATCTAACAGCATCGGCTTTTTTAATGCTTTTTATGAGCATATCTAACATTACCACAAGCATGCTTAATTCAATGGGTTTAGAAAACAAAACGCTTTTTTATTATATCATCAGTGGTCTAGTTATGCTTTTGTGCATATGGTTTTTGCCAAGCGTTTGTGGAATATACTCACTCCTTATCGGCTTTTGTGCTATCTATGGCATCACAACTGTGCTAAACTTGAGTTTACTAAACAAAACTTGCACCATAAAGCCTAAGTATTTAAAATTTATTTGGCAATCATTTTTGCTTTTGATACCTACAACGCTTTTTGGGTTAATGCTAGAAAAACTTGTGCTAGCATTTTTAGGCGAGTTTTTATCACTTCTTGTGTGTAGCGCTTTAATGATAATCTTTAACGGACTATTATTTTTCGGTTTTAACCTAATCTCCACCGAATACATACGCTCTAAGTTTAATTTTAACCTTAAACTTAAAAAAGCCAAAAAATCTACATAAACGGTGCAAAAATTTGCATTACTCCAGCAAAGGCTCGGTAAATTAGATGATTTCTAAGTTTGTTCTTTTCGGTTATTAACTGGCTATCTAGAATAGTGTTTTCAAAATCTTTAGTTACCTTTTCTAAAACGCTTTCATCATCGGTGAAAACCCCACACTCGAACTGCTGATAAAAACTTCTTAAATCCATATTAACCGAGCCTATAGCAAGACTATTTTCCGTTAAAAGAATTTTGCTGTGCACAAATGAGTTTTTCATTAAATACACTTTTACGCCAAAAGATAAAAGTTTTTCGGCATTGTTTCTAGTCACACCATAAACAAAGGCTTTATCTGGAAGTTCGGGGATAATAATTCTAACATCTACCCCACTCATAGCCTTTACTTTAAGCATGTTAGAGATGTAGTCGTCGACTATAAAATAGGGCGTCATAATATATATCTTTTGTTTTGCACTTGCAATCATATTTTCATAAACGCCTTTAGCGATGTTTTCTTTGTAATCTAACCCATCAGCATAAGGTACAAAAATGCTTTGCCCAACCACCTTAGTGTTTTGCGATAAAAATAAAGAATAGTCTTCTTTACTTCCCACCAAAAATTCCCATTGCCTTAAAAACATAAGGGTAAAAGAGTTAACCCCTTTGCCATCTATTCTTATGCCCGAATCTTTCCAATATCCGTGCATGCGTTTAACGTTTATATATTCATCGGCAAGGTTGCACCCACCGGTATATGCGCACTCGCCGTCAACTACAATAATTTTTCTATGGTCACGATAATTTAATGATGCAGAGAAAAATGGCAACACTTTGTTAAACGGCTTTAGTTTTATACCAGCACGCCTTATCATTTTTTTTGTTTTTCTCTTTAATACCCTGTGCGAGCCCATGTCATCGTAAATAATTCTTATATCCACGCCGTTTTTTGCACGCCCCTTTAAAACGCTTAAAATCCTTTCTAAAAGCACTCCGTCTGCCACAATAAAAAACTCTATAAATATAAACTTTTTTGCATTTTTAATTTTTTCAATAACGTCATCAAAAAAAGATGAGCCTGATGAAAAATACTCGGCTTTGGTATCGTTAAAAGGCAAAAATCCCCCTGCGTTATATAAATATGTGCAATCGTTTAATATGTTTTTATTTTGAATTTCTTTTAAGTCTGGTTTTAATAGGTCTTTACTGCTATTAAAAGTTTTTAAGAATTTTCTTCTTGCCCCAACCATTAAAAGTCTTTCATCGCTTACAAGATAGAAAATATAGGCAACAGGAAAAAATAAAAGCAAAAATATTATCCAAACAGCCTTGCTTTGACTATTTTTGTTTGAAGATAATGCGTATATACAAGTTATTAAACTTAAAATAAAGGTAATAAGCGCCGTCCACTTAAACGAAAGCATAAATGCCGAGTGTAAAAGGATAAATAAAAGCATTTGTATGGCAATTATGCCAAAAACTAAAAAGGCTTTTATCACGCCTTGTCCGTTGCTTTTGGTTTTTATCTTAACTATGTCAGAAAATGGAGAGTGCACTCTTTTTTCTATTTTTAATGGGATAATATATGACTTTCTTTTATTCTTTTTCATACTTCCCCCTATCGCAACCTAAGTTTTCTTGCTCTTTTTTTGACAGGTTATTTACGCTAAATAAAATTTCCTTTATCTCTTCATCTATCATTTTAGTTTTATCTATAAAATCTTGATTTTCTTTTGCAATTTTTTTCTTTATCTTTTTTATGCAAATAAAATCTATAAAAAAGATTAAAGTTGCAAAAAGGGTTGCCAAAATAATGGATAAAATGCTTTTATAAAAATAAATAAACACCCCAACGCCAAATAGACTTGCAAGTGAACAAAACGCCACGTTGCAAATTGCTATTTTTGATTTAGAGTGTTTGTTAAATTTAATATTAGCCCTTTTGTTTAGGGCAGTTTCATATGAGACTTGCAAATATGTAAGCCTATCTTTATTTTTTACTTTTATATTTCGCCTAAAACTTAAATTTACAACATCATTATAGCGTTTATCTTCGCTTTCTTGCGTTTTTTCCCACAAAAAAGTTGAATAAGCATCTACAATCTCTTGCCTATTTTCTTTTTTGACAATAATGTCTATATAATCGAAATTTTGATAATATTTCTCTTGCATTTTTATCCACAAATTCTTATTAGTTTTAAAGTTATTATAAATATTATATCTTAAAATTAACTTAAATTTATGAACAAAAAATAAACTTTTGTCGATTTATCTAAAATTATTAGGTTTTTATTTTTTTAATATGTTTTTAATTCTAATAATGGTTGGATAAAGAACAAAAAGCAAGCCGTAATTAAACAAACTATTCCATATTTGACCTTGAACGAACAATCTCGTTGTTAAATATTCAAAATAAAGGTCTTTTCTTGTATTATACATAATCCAAAATGCCGTTGTATTTATTGCAACAGTGCAAAGCAAAAATGTTAAAAGTGCAACGATTAAAATTTTTAGATATGTTGCAAACTTATTTTTGATACTGATTAAATTCATAACAAGACCAGAAATAAGAGCAGTAAGCCCCATGCTTAAACCTATCCAAGGCATATACATAAACCCACCAGAGTTATATAAAAAGCCAACTAAGTCCCCCAAAAAGCAAGCAACAAACCCAAACACAGGACCTATTATCATACCCGTTAGCGCCGAAAAGAAAAGCGTTAATGAAAACTGCGTGTCTGCAAGTTTAAATTCAAAGAACATATTGCAAACCACACATAGTGCAGTCATAACGGCAATGTACGCAAT
The DNA here is from genome assembly GCA_015069465.1 of Clostridiales bacterium. Lineage (GTDB taxonomy): Bacteria > Bacillota > Clostridia > Christensenellales > Borkfalkiaceae > UBA1259. The sequence continues at coordinate 95,932 of SVIO01000002.1, forward strand.
TTTTTGCGTATGGGTGCTATCTTTCATCACATCAGAAAGTAAAAGTTTTTTAATTTTTTGCATAAAAAAATCTCCTAAAATAATTTTTAGAGAGACCGATACGATAATACATATTCTTATGTAAAATAATAGCGGACGCGCAAAGATATCGCAGGCGCAATCCCTTTCGTTTGCAAACGACATCCCATTTTGCAACACTTTACGCATCTTTGCTACTCTATGTTTTGATAATATCACACACCTTTATTTTTGTCAATAATATTAGTGGCATAAAAAACCTTTTTTTATAAATACTATTGTTATGGCTGTTACTTTTATTAGAACACTTATTATCATTATAACGCTCATGGTGCTTATGCGCCTTATGGGAAAAAGAGAAATTGGCGAAATGCAACCTTATGAGTTTATTATAACCCTTATCATCGCTGACCTTGCGTGTATTCCTATGGCAGATGTTTCAATACCATTAACCTATGGCATTGTTGCTATCATTTGCGTGTTTTTATTGCACCAAATATTAACTATTTTAGAGCAGAGTGGAAGCATCGTTAGGCGAATAATCTCAGGAAAGCCCAGCGTTGTTATAAACCAAAACGGAGTTGACGTGGTTGAACTAAAACGAAATAATCTTGGCGTTGATGACCTTATTGAAAGTTTAAGAACGGCTGGGTATTTTACACTAGATGATGTTTCTTATGCTATATACGAAACAAACGGCTCTCTTTCGGCAATGCCTAACTCAAATAAGACAAATAATGCAAACTCTATTCCCCTTTTGATAGTGGCAGAAGGCAAAATTGAGCATCATAACCTAAAACTTATCGACTGCGAAAAAAATGAAATAATAGCCTTTATAAAAAAACAAAATTCAAACCTTAAAAAGACCGAAGTTTTAACAATTGCCGGCGATGGCAGAGTTTATTTTAAAGAAAAAAATAAAAAGTATAAGATAACGAGTTTTAACTTAAAGGAAGGTGCGTGGTGGTAAAAACTTTTTTTTCAATTTTAGTGGTGGCATCTATTTTAATAGTAGGTTCAATATATGAGCATACATTTATTAAAAGGCAGTTCGATGAATTTAATCAAGTTTTAACTGTTTTGTATGAAAAGATAGATGATGAAACTGCCACCCAAGACGATGTTTATGCCGTGCAAAAAAATTGGCTTTCTAAAAAAAAGGTTTTGCATATTTTTATTCCACATAACGAAATAAAGGAAATTGACCTTTGGCTTTCGGAGTCTGCAACCCTTGTTCGTGACAAAGAGTGGAAAGACGCCATTTCTAAAATAGAAGTTTTAATTGAACTTTCAGAGCAAATACCCAAAACCTTTGTTCTTTCTTTTGAAAACATATTATAACAATAATTATATATGCACATATATATTAAAAAAGCCTTTTGTGTAAATTGTTTTTTATATTTTATAAATTACACAAGGCTTTTTTATTGTATAATTATCTATATAACAAAAGATATAGGAGACTGACATGCAAGGATTTAAAAATGCACTAATTTATGTTGAAGGAAAAGGCATTATTAAAACTAATTTAGCAGTTGAAAATGGTTTAATCAAATACATAGGCGATGATGCAAGCAAAATAACTAACGCATACCCATGTATTGAAGGTCAAGTTGTTGTTGCTGGTTTTATAGACCAACATATTCACGGCGCTGGTGGCGCCGATGCTATGGACGGCACAATGGAAGCCTTATCTACCATTGCAAACGCTGTTGCTAGCGAAGGCACAACGACTTTTCTTGCCACAACTATGACACAGTCACAGCAAAACATATTAAAGGCAATGAACGCCGTTAATGAATATATTAAGGCTGACAAACCTGAAGGTGCTAAAGTTTTAGGTATTCACTTAGAAGGTCCGTTTATTTCGGTTAAGCATATAGGCGCACAGCCACTTGAATACGTTGCAAAGCCTGACAAAGAAGTTTTTGATAAATATAATAGCGCTAGTGGAAATAACATTAAAATCGTTAGCCTTGCCCCTGAAGTAGAAGGTGCAGACGAACTCATTGCCCACTTAAATAAAAAGGGCATTGTTGCAAGTGCAGGACACACTGATGCTGGATATAGCGATATTGAAAAGGCAATAAATAGTGGCTTAAAGAATATAACACATACATACAATGCACAAAAACCACTCCACCACAGAGAAGTTGGAACTGTTGGTAGTGCAATGCTATTTGATAGCCTTAACTGTGAAGCAATTTGCGACACTATTCACCTATCTATCCCTGCAATTAAACTTTTAATTAAAAATAAACCAAAGGGTAAGTTCACGCTTATCACAGACTCTATGCGTGCAAAACACCTTTGTGATGGGATAAGCGAACTTGGTGGTCAAAAGGTTATCGTTAAAAATGGCGAAGCAAGGCTTGAAAATGGCGCACTTGCTGGAAGCATCTTAAAAATGAACGATGCTATTAAAAACTTAGTTACTAAATGCGATGTTTCCTTTACCGATGCTATAGACTATGCAACCATAAACCCTGCAAAAAATCTTGGCATTTATGATAGAGCAGGCTCTATTAAAGAAGGTAAAAACGCAGACTTTGCAGTATTAAATGAAGACTTTTCAGTTGCACTAACAATTAGAAACGGAAATATCATTTATTCTAAATAATTAAAGCAAATTAAACCATAATTTAAACTAAAAACAAAAAGCCGTGACCTGTTGGTCACGGCAATTTTTTTGCTAAGTTTTTAATTATTTTCTCTTTTCAACGTAAGCAAGTACGTTTGCGCCTGTAAGTTTTTCAAGTTCTTCTTTATCTGTAAGAGTATTGTCAAGTGCGTTTTTAATTAAAACTGCTGCAACGGCTAAAACCACACCTGCAAGTGCACCGATTAAAATGAACTTTGTCAAGCCATTATCTACTGTTATTGCAAACCTACTATCATCAGTTTCTGCATTATCAGTTGGTATTAGTTTAATGTTATATGGTGTTGCGTGCTCGCTAAAATAAGTTTCAGATGCTTTATATACAGCCTTTAATTTATTTATTGCAACATCTTTATCTAAATCACTATATGAAATAGTAATAATTAAACTTTCTTCTTTATATTCTATTGCTATACTTCCTGCTGAAATTGTGTCTTTAGCATCACTATCTATTTCTAAGTATTTTTCGTTTGCTATGTTAATGTAGTCAGCAGAAGTAAAATGATACTGAAGTTGACCTATAACCAAAAATGCAAGCGCTGCGTTGTTAGTTTCTTCAGCTTCTGTGCTTGATGATTGAAGCGCTGTTCTTAAAATTACAGAACGACTTGCCTTGTACACAGGCTTAACGTATAAAATGCCAACTAGTGCACCGATAAGCGTAACTAAAACCGTGATTAAAACCATTAAAAGGAGATTTGCTTTAACCAAATTGAAAAAGGAAATGCCCTTTTTGTTTTGAACATTATTTTCCATTTTTATCACTCTCCCTTACATAATTTATAGAGCCGATAACTTGTGTTCCCGTAATTCTTTCAAGTTCTTCTTTATCTTTTAGCGTGCCATCAAAAAGTGTTTTTACATAAACGACTAAAAGTGCAAGAACAACGCCAAGAATACCTGCAAGAAGGGTTATTTTTGTTTTTGAAACATCAGACACAACGCCGTCCATACCCAAGCAATCGATATCTACATATAAACCAGTAAAGTATTGTTCAACGCCTTTATTACCTAGGTCGGTATCCCAATAAAGTTCGTGCTTATAGGCAAGGACCAAAATATACACCTTTTCTACAGCATCTAATTGATTTGCATCGGTATATTGAACTCCGTAAACCCAGTTAGTCGCATCTTCTTCACTTTTTGCAGTTTGAGTGCTAATAGCACCAGCAACTAAAAAGTTTTCATCTTTAAGAGTGCCTGCATCGTTATTAGTTGGTCTTTTATAGTTCTTAAAAATGTCGTTTTCAACGCCTTGTTTTTTAGGCATTGAATACTCATCATAAAAGTCTTCAATGGTCTTGTTTTGTGCATAATAATCTTGTTGATAGTTTTCTATCCACTCAATATAATAAGCGTTTGCTCTATCTACAACCACACCTTGTCCACAGAAATCAACGATTGTGTCTATGTAAAGACGCATTTCGTTAATTGTTGCAGTTGTATTACCATCAATACTGAAATTAACCCTTATACTCGCTGTATATTTAGGTTTTTTGATATATGAATAACCTAAGCCTAAAGACGTTGTAACTATTACAATAACCAACATAAGAAGTAAATTTCTCTTAAGGGTAAATAGGATATTTCTTAACATACTATTCTCCTGTTGAATTTCTTGTTTTTCTTCCATTGATGCCACCTATTATAAGTATTTTTTCAAAATTCCTTCCATTTGTTCAAATTTATTTAATATGCTTTTTGAAAGCGCTATTTGATTTTTTGTTCTATCCACATTGTGCCCTGGATAATTGTTCTTAAAATATTTATCCCCTAGAATATAATCGGTTAAAAATCTTAACGCAAGTTCAACCGTCATTGTAAACACACCTAGGTTTAATGTCTTTTTCTCTAAGTCGGTAAGCACTGACCCTACTTCGCCGATAAATCCTTTTGTAAACGCTTCATACTTATCCATATCAAGTTCGACTAATTCGTATTGAACGTCATCTTCTTTTCTAGTGTTTGCTATAAAACGGATTGCATCGCCAAAGTCATGCGCAATTGCGCCTGGCATTACCGTGTCTAAATCAAGAACAGCAAGCACATCACCCGTAATCTTATCAATGCTGACGTTGTTGCTCTTTGTGTCGTTATGAGTTACCCTATATGGCAACTTTCCATTATCTAAGTATTCTTGAAGTTCGCATGCCATTTTTTCAAACTCAAAAAGCATGCTTATTTGTTCTTTTACTTTTTTCACCCTTTTGTAAGGGTCAATTTCTATGGCTTCTCTAAGTGCCACGTAACGCTTTTTCGTGTCGTGAAAGTTTGGTATTGTTATAAATAATGTCTTGGCAGGAAAATCGCTTAAATCTTCTTGGAACCTACCAAACGCCCCACCTATTTTTGTTATAATTTCTAAATCATCTAAACTATCATAGGTTTTTGAATTGTGTATATATCTATAACAGCGCCAATATTCCCCACAATCATCAATTACATATGGGTGGTCTTCTTCCCTAGAATAAAATGCCCTTAATACACCCGTTCTTGTTGAATCGCCACGCTTTAGAACCTTCATTCTAATATGGTTGGTTATGCGAACTATGTTGTCCATAACCTTTGGTGGCTCTTTGAATACTCTTTTGTTGATTTTTTGTAAGATATATTCTTTTAGAACACCATCTCTTTCAAATGAAACCCTAAACGTGCTGTTAATGTTTCCAGACTCAATTTCTCTGCAACCTAAATATGTGCCACCTATATCAAAAAGCGCACATATATCCTTAATTGTCATTACCCCACCCCTTATGCTTTGACATATATCTTTTTTATTTTATCATATATTGTTTAAAATTGATACACTTTTATCAAAATTTTTTCAAATTTATTATTTTTTACCCTTTTTTTACTAGGTTTTTAATTTTTTTGTCCTTTATTTGTATGTTTTTGTCGCAAATTGATAGTGCTGCTTTCTTGTGCGAAACAATAATTATCGTTGCGCCATCTATTCCCTTTAGATTATCAAGCACAATTTTTTCTGTGTTTTCATCAAGCGCACTTGTTGCTTCATCAAGAAGAAGTATTGGCGCCTTTGTTAAAATTGCCCTTGCTATAGCAATTCTTTGCACCTGTCCTTCAGATAGCCCCACGCCGTTTTCTCCAATCACGGTTTCCAAGCCTTTAGGAAGTGTTTCGATAAATTCTTTGCACATACTTATGTTTATTGCTCGCTCTATCTCTTCTTCGCTCGCATCACTATTGATAAAGGTGATATTATCTTTAATCGTGCCACTAAATATCATGTTACCTTGTGGCACATACGAAAACATCGAGCGAGTGCTATTATCAAGCGCCATCTTTTCATCTTGGATATCAAAATACACACTGCCGTTATCGAGTGAGTATACACCGAGTAAAAGTTTTATAAGCGTACTCTTGCCAACACCTGATGCACCCGTTATTGCAACAAAGTCGCCCTTGTTGATATATATTGATGCATCCTTAAGCACACTATCTCTATCATAAGTAAAATCGACGCCATCAACTACTATACCCTTTAACTTTTTATAAATTTTTTCTCTATCCACCTGCTGAATTTCAGGCTCGTTTTCTATATTTTCCATTTCCATAATTCGCTCTGCCGAAGCAAGCATTGAATAATATTTTGGAACTACATTAGAAAGGGATATAAATGGCACTTGAACGTTGTTTACAAGTTGCAAAATTGCAGAAAGTGAACCATATGTAAACAGACCTTTGCTGTTAAGCATTTTTATTGCACCATAAATAAGAGCAAACAAATATCCTGCACTGAAAATGAAATTATACATTGCGTGACCTAAAGCACCATATTTTTGTCTTTTCATTTTGACAGAATAGTTTGTTTCTTGCAAATCATCTGACTTTTTTTGTATTTTTGAGTTCACCGAAAATACTTTAACAGCCAAAATGTTTTCTATACACTCTTGCATAAAAGAACGAATTTTCCCGTCTGTTTCTTGACTCTTTTTATGATATGATTTTAATTTTCCACGCAAAAACCCTAAAACTAAAAACACTGATAAGCCAGCAACAGTAAATGCAATTGCAAAAACCCAATCTATTATAATCAAAGTGACAACTGCAAGCACAAGCCTTGTTACTGCTGAAATTATGGTTGGCAAAATTGTAGAAACGCCCTCGCTAACGACAGATACATCACTAGTAAGCCTTGTCATTAGTTCGCCACTATGGAAAGTTGTAATTTTATCGTGTTTTTTTCTTAAAATACTGCTAAATAGTGATGATTTATAACCGATTTCAAGACGGTTTTTTATGTTTTCAGTAAGTAAATTTGTAAAAATTCTAAACCCGAACTGAAGAATTACCACCACAATGATTGCCGAAGCAAAAGAAATAAGCCTATTTAAGTTTTGCGCCACAGCGCTATCGATTATTTCTTTAATAAATAGTGCAAAAACTATGGATAATGCTGAAAAAAGTGCGTTAGCAATAAGCAAAACAATGATTTTCTTGTTTTGCGACTTTGAATTTTTCATTATCCATTTTAATGCGTTGTTTTTACTCATTATATTATTCCTATATTTCAAAATTGGTACATCCATTATATCACAATTTCTTTCAGCAATAAACCCTTTTTGCTTATTTTTTTGATTTTTTGGGCGTTTTTATAATTATTTTTATATATTTCTTTATTATGTTGCTTTCATTTTTCTTTTGTGATATAATTTTTCTATGCATACTTTTACGGATAAGTTTAACAATTTAATAGTAAATTTAAGACAAAAAACTTTTGGCTTTGTTTATTCTTTCTTTTTGCCACTATTATCTAGCCTTTTGGTTATGCTCTTTTGGGTGGCAAACTTGCAAGTTTACGGGCTTTTAGCAGTGGTTGTTATCACCTGCTTTGTTTTAATCGTTTTTGATGACTTGTTGCCTATAGTTAGCCTGATGTTTATAATACCTATGTCTTTTAGAGACACGGCTGTTGCATTTGAAAGCGAACTTATCCCTTGCGTTATTATTTTTGGGTTTTTAATTTTGTCGCTAATTTTCCACTTTATTAAATACCCTATGAAAAAAATTGAACTCGACAGATTTTTCTATGTAATTTTGTCGATTATTGGAATATTCATAATCGGTGGGCTTTTTTCTGGAAACGGCAAGCATTATTTTGATGGCATTGGAATTTTTCTTATGTCAGGGCTCGTGCCCCTTTTAATACATTTTTTCTTCTATAATAAAGTTAAAATCAACAGTTCGGTTAATATTCGAAAATACCTTTGTTTAAGTTTTATAATAGCAATTTCATTAGCATGCACGCAACTTTGCTTTGCTTATTTACACGTTTTCATTTATGGGACTGTTCTATATAAAGCTATTCCTGGTGGCTTTTGTTGGGCAAACTCAAACCACATTGCAAGTTTAATTTTAATTGCCGTGCCTTTGTGCTGTTATATGATGCTATCATCTAAGCACATTTGGGCGTGGTTTATTGAACTTGTTTTTTTATACACATCAGTTATTCTTTCTGGAAGCGATGGCGCTTTTGCAACGCTTGGTGTTTTTACTCCATTTCTTATGCTCGTTGTCTATAAAAATGTTTATAAACACAACTTGGCTTTAGTTAGACCTGTTTTTTATTTGTTAATTTCGGTTGCAGTTTTAGTTTTTGCCTACCTTTTACTATTTGAAGGTAATATGCTTATAGACTTTTTTGTTTCGTCTTCTAACTCTACAGGCAGAAATTTGCCTTATAAATTGTCTATTCAATCTTTTTTAAATTACCCAATTTTTGGAATAGGCTTAGGGGGTGGCAACGCACAGTTAGAGTCGGTTAAGGATATATTTGTATATAATGGCTTTTACCACTCAACCTTTTTCCATATACTTGCGTGTACGGGTGCAGTTGGAATTATAGGTTTTGTTATCTATTATTTAGAAAGAGTAAAATACATGCTAAACAAAGATTCTCTTCTTGGTAAGTTCGCCTTATATGCATTTATTATGTTTGCGCTTTACGGTTTAATAGATAACAACGAATTTAACATCGTTCTTATGTTTATGACAACTTTAATTACTATCGTTGGTTTAATAAACAAAAAAGGTAGCGACGATAAGCCACTACCTTTATGGATAAAAAATCCTACTTTTTGTTCCTTAAATCAATCTTGTAAGTAGGAACAAGTTTGCTGACAAGTTCTTTCATGTTATCAACTTCGCCATCTGCTTGTTTTCCTAATTGTTTAACTTTTTCGAATAAATCTTTGTCGATTTCCAAAGGCTTGCCTATGGAAATCATTTTATTTTCGGTCTCTTGCAACCCTTCTTCTTCCATAAGACGTTCTTCATAAAGTTTTTCGCCCGGTCTTAAACCGATAACTTTAATATCAATATCGACATTTGGTTCAAACCCAGAAAGTCTTATAAGGTTTTCTGCAAGGTCATAAATTCTAACAGGCTCACCCATATTAAGAACGAATATTTCGCCACCCTTTGCATAAGCCCCTGCTTGCAATACAAGGCTTACTGCTTCTGGTATGGTCATAAAGTATCTAACAATATCTTTATGGGTAACTGTAACAGGGCCACCTTCTTTTATTTGGCGCTTAAATAATGGAATTACCGAACCGTTAGAACCTAAAACGTTGCCAAACCTAACTGCCACATATTCTGTGGCATATTTTTTATCCATTGCTTGAATAATCATTTCGCAAATACGCTTTGTTGCACCCATAACATTTGTTGGGTTTACAGCCTTATCCGTGCTAATCATAACAAATCTTTGCGTGCCATATTTACCAGCCGCTTCGGTTACGTTTAATGTGCCGATAACGTTGTTTTTTACGGCTTCGTTTGGGCTTGTTTCCATAAGTGGCACGTGCTTATGTGCTGCTGCATGGAATACAATTTCTGGCCTATATTCTTCAAAAATATTATTGATTTTTCTTTTATCTCTAACACTTGCTATTAAAACGAGTAGATTTAAGTTTGGAAGATTTCTAATTAGTTCTTGTTCAATATCATAAGCATTATTTTCATAAATATCGACGATAATTAGTAGTTTTGGGTTATGGGTTGCAATTTGTCTGCAAAGTTCGCTACCTATTGAGCCACCACCACCTGTTACAAGCACGGTTTTTCCTTCAATGTAACCTAAAATATCATCTAGATTTACCCTTACTTGTTCTCTACCTAAAAGGTCGTCAATACCAACTTCTTTAATGTCAGCAACCGAAACTCTGCCAGCATTTTGTGGCATAATTCCTGAAATTGTTTTTACTTTACACCCTGTTTTTTGAGCATCTTTAACTATTCTGCTTATAACCTTTTTATCAGCAGTTGGCATTGCAATAATAATTTCTTGCACGCCGTATTTTTTTGCATAGTGATCAATTTCATAAGTTGTTCCAACAACTTTTACGCCACTAACATATCTGTTTATTTTTTCTTCATCATCATCAAGCGCACAAACAGGGTCCATGTCTGAGTTTGTTGAAGTTCTAAGTTCTTTAATTAAAATCGCACCCGTACTACCTGCACCAACAAGCAAAACCTTTTTATAACCATCGGCTGCTGCTTTTTTGTTGAGATATTTTCTAAGTGAATTTTTAAATCTTGGAATAAATCTTGTTATAAAGATAAGCATGTATGTAAATAGCGTTGATATAACTGCCCAAGAATAACCAACTTCTTCACACACAGTGGAAACGAACATATTATAGAACATAAACAAAATTGCTGCAAAACCAAGTCTTATGGCTTCCCAAAATCCTGCAAATGCCCAAATCCCTGTATATAGTCCAAGAAGCGCATTGATTAGCACAACAACACCAACGCCTATTAACAAAAATGTTAACGTGTCTTCTAGTGCAAACTTAATGTTTGTAGACAACACTCGCATTATTAAATAATACGAAAGGGACACAATTAGGATATCTAATAAGATATAAATTATTGATTTTAGATACTTGTTCATTTTTTCTCCCACCTAAATTAAATATTTTGAAATCTCTTTTTCTAAACTTTCTTTTGATAAATCATTATCTTTCATTTGAGTATCTATAAGTCCGTGTCTAATAAATTTATCTTTAACGCCCATTATTTTTAGTCTTACATTTTGATTTTTATTTGCATAATAGGTGCTAACCATACTGCCAAAGCCACCTATTTCGCTATTTTCTTCAAGCACTACGATAGCGCTATCTTTTATACTTTCCAAAGTCTTTTCGCACATCGGTTTAATTGACCTAACCGATATCACGCCAACGCCATCAAAACTATCTGCACACTCTTTTGCTATATTAAGCATATTAGGTCCAACTGCTAAGATATTAACCTTATCACCCTTTTTAACAACCGACCAAAGCGTGTTTTCGTTTAATCTTATTAACTCTTGCTCTATCTTAGAGTTTTTAGGATATCTAATAGCGACAGGCGAATTTAGTGACAAAGCGTATTCAATAAAGTCACCGAGTTCATCGGTCGTGTTTGGCGCTAAAACTTTTATATTAGGAAGATGTGAAAGATAACTTATATCAAACACACCTTGATGGGTTTTTCCGTCTTGACCGACAAGCCCTGCCCTATCTATACAAAATACTATTGGCAGATTTTGATTGCACACATCATGCAAAATTTGGTCATATGCTCGTTGCAAAAAGGTTGAATAAATTGCAACCACAGGTTTAAGCCCACCAAGCGCCATTCCCGATGCAAGCGTTACTGCATATTCTTCAGCGATACCAACGTCAATAAAGTTTTTAGGATTTTTTTCTTCAACAAGGCTAAGCCCCGTTCCACTTGCCATACCTGCCGTTATGGCAACTATTCTATTATCCTTTTCAATAAGGCTATTAAGTTTTTCACCTAAGGAAAGGGCAAAATTTCCGTTATCAACCTTAAAATCCACACCCACGCCGTGATAAGCATCAGCACGCTCTTCTGCTTCTTTTAAGCCTTTACCCTTTTTAGTTTTAATATGAAGAAGCACGGCCTTTTCTTTGGCAACAAACTTAACCCTTTCTAAAATTGTTACCATGTCTTTTATATCGTTTCCATCAACCACGCCAACATACTTAAAACCAAACGATTCAAAATAATCGCTCTTATTTATAACTCTTTTAATAAAGTCTCTAAACTTTGCTAAGCCTTTGGTGACAAAGGAATTGCCAAAAATTCTTCTTATAAGTTTTTTACTGCCAACATACCCACGCTTTGTGGTGCTTTTTGAAAGCATTCTGTAAAAACCATTTTTATTTTTTGAAATAGACATGCCGTTATCGTTTAGAATAACGATAAAGTTTTTTGGCTTATTATTAGATGAAACTATTGCTTCTAAATTTAGTCCGTTTGAAAATGAGCCATCGCCCACCACGCAAACAACAGTATAGTCTTCATTTAGTTTATCACGAGCAGTGCAGTAACCTAGCCCTGCCGATATAGAAGTTCCAGCATGCCCAACTGAAAAAGCATCGTATACACTTTCGTTAATGTCAGGAAAACCCGACAAGCCATCATCTAATCTAATAGTTTTAAAGTCATCATTTCTTCCGGATAAAATCTTGTGGGTATAGCATTGATGCCCAACATCAAAAATTAATTTATCCTTAGCAAAATCGAACACCTTATGAAGTGCAATAGTAGAGTCCACCATGCCTAAGTTAGCAGATAAATGCCCACCATTTTTACTAACCGTTTGAACAATTTGCTCTCTTATATCACTTGCAAGTTCTTCAAGTTGTTTATTATTAAGTTTTTTAACATCTAAAGAACTAGCCATAAATTGCAAAAAAGCCCCTACCTTTATAAAAACTAAAATTTTCCCATAGTATCTAATTGCACAATATATCAACATAAATTATATTACAAATATAATTAAATGTCAATATATATAAAAAATTTAAATAAATATTGATATTTTTTTTGTTGGTTTTTGCAGAATTTTATATTTTTTAGTAGTTAAAAGCAAAATACTCATTTTACTTTTAATTACGCTTGACTTAAACAATATTGCTGAGTTAAAATAAGAAAAAACTTAAATATAAAGGTGACAATATGATAAAAGGCAAAGTTTTAAGTGATTATGCCAAACTTATAATTAAGGTGGGCGTAAACTTACAAAAAGGACAAGGCTTAGAAATATCTTGCCCTACTCAAAAAAGAGATTTTGCACTAGCACTAACCAAGGCTGGATATAATGCAGGTGCAAGCATTGTTAGGGTTAGGTGGCAAGACCAAGAACTCGACAAACTTTCTTATACCTATGCAGACATATCCGAACTTTGCCATCTTCCAAAGTGGCTTATAGACAGCAAAAATTATTTAGTTGAAAAAAACTTTTGCTATGTGGCAGTTAGCGCAGATGACCCAGAAGCCTTTAAAAATATTCCTGCAGAAAAACTTTTTGCCGTTTCAAAGGCAAGGGCAAAAGCACTAAAGAAATTTTCGGACAATATGATGGCAAACGCTATAAGGTGGTGCGTTGTTTCTGTGCCAACCTTGGCATGGGCAAAAAAGGTTTTTCCAAACAATAAAAATGCAGTTAAACTATTATCAGAACAAATTGAAAACGCTATGCGCTTAAACCAAGAAAATCCTTCTACTGCTTGGCAAAAGCATATAGCCGTGCTTAATAGTCGTGCTAAGTTCTTAAACGATGCCGAGTTTGAATATTTGCATTTTAAGAGCAGTAATGGCACCGACTTAATGGTAGGACTTGCCGAAAATCATGTTTGGACAAGCGCCTTAGAAAAGGCAAAAGACGGCGTATATTTTATGGCAAATATGCCAACCGAAGAAATTTTTACTGCCCCACATAGAGAAAGGGTTTTCGGCATACTTAAAAGTGCAATGCCACTTTGTTCAAATGGTCAAATTATAGATGAATTTTCTATTACTTTTAAGGATGGAAAAATCGTGGACTACTCTGCAAAAAAAGGATACGAAGCACTTAAAGGACTTATAAACACCGATAGTGGCACAAAAAGGCTTGGCGAAGTTGCACTGATTGGCAAAAATTCACCTATCGCAAAGAGCAATGTTTTATTTTATAACACTTTGTTCGATGAAAATGCAAGTTGCCACTTAGCAATAGGTAAAGCCTACCCTACCACCATTAAAAATGGGGATAAACTTTCAATAAAAGAACTTGAAAAACTTGGTGCAAACGATTCTCGTGAACACGAAGATTTTATGATAGGAACGCCTGACCTATCCGTTGTTGGAATAAAGAAAGATAAGTCAACTATTACCTTATTTAGTGACGGCGAGTGGGTAATATAAAGCCGTTTAGTTTTTAATTTTATAAACAAATAAAAAAAGCGAGTTAAGATAACTCGCTTTTTTGTTGTTTTATTATTTTTCTTCCTTTTTCCCCCAAAAAACAGGGCAATTATAATTCCAACACAAACCCCAAGTTCTGGATTCTGTTTTGGCTTCACAATAAATAGTTAGCATATCGCAACCTTCAAAAGTATAATCGCCCATAGTTGCGACCTCTTTTGGTATGACTATGCTTGAAAGTAATTCACAATCACGAAAGGCTGCGTAACCTATATTTTTCAAACTTTTTGGAAGAACAATGCTTTCTAATGAAAGACAACCTGCAAATGCAAAATCGCCTATACTCGTCATGCCGTTTGGTAAAATTATTTCTTTTAATAATGGGCAATTGCGAAAAGATGCATAACCAACACTTGTAATGCTTTGTGGCAAAACAACTTGCTTTAAGTTTTTGCAATTGAAAAACATTAAATTAGAAATTCTTTCCACACCATTTGGTATAACTATCTTCTCTAATGAAGAGCACCCTTCAAAAGCATAGTCACCTATACTCACAAGGCTTTTAGGCAAAATTATTTCTTTTAATGAAGTGCAACCAGAAAAAGCATCTTCACCTATAGTTGTCACACCTTCTGGAATTTGAATTTTTTCTAATGAATAACAGCCTTCAAATGCTGCGTCCCCAATGCTCGTAACGCTATTTGGTAAAATTAAATGTTTTAACGATGTGTATCCAGAAAATTGATAATCATCGATACTTGCCGTATTTTTTGGGATTTCTACTGTTTCTAGCAAAAAAGATTTATTCATAAGCCTCTCCCTAAAAAAATAAAAAGTGCGCCAACCGAAGTGAGCGCACCGAAAACGCAAACCCCGATTGTCGCCAAACATATTTGAATAAACGATATTACCACAACCATTTAAACGGACTTTGCATTTTAAACAAACACTTACAATGATTGTCTCAAAATAACAAGAAAAATATATTAAAAGTTAAATAATACCCACTAAAAATATTAAACTTGTTTGGCATAGATATTTTTGCATATATAATATTTTTTGTCAAGCATTTTAAGGCACAAAAAAACTCGGCAATATCTAAAACCGAGTTTATATTTGCAATTATTACTTGATTTATGCTGGGGTCCAACCCATTTTTTGACCTGATAAAATGTGAATATGCAAGTGGAAAACAGTTTGACCTGCATCATCGCCTTGATTGATTACCAAACGATATCCGTTTTCTAAACCTAGTTCTTTTTCAAGTGTTGGAATTTTCTTAAAGCACTCTTTTAACATTTCACTTTGCTCATCTGTCATTTCAGCAAGAAGTTTAAAGTGACTTTTTGGAATACACAAAAAATGGTTTTTCGCTTTTGGGTCAATGTCTTTAATGATAATCATATTTTCATCTTCATACATTTTTGTTGCAGGAATTTCGCCTGCAATTATTTTACAAAATAAACAATCACTCATATTATTCTCCTTTTTGCTCAGCAATAGCGCCTTCTAAATAAGGCTCTACAACTAAGACTTTTTCTATTTGATTTTGACTTTTTTTCTTGTAATTTTTTATATATATTCTAAGATAGTTTTGCGTGTAACCTACTGCATAGCCGTCTTTAAATTCTTCAAACAAAAAGTCTAACTCTTTGCCCTTCATTTTTAATGCAAAATCCTTTTTGCACTCTTTTTTTATTTCTAAAAGTTTGTCAAGTCTTTGTTTTTTAACGTATGCTGGCAAGTCTTTCATTTTGCTTGCGACAGTTCCACTCCTTGAACTGAACGGAAATGGGTGTATATCGCTAAAGCCAACACTTTTGACAAACTCAACAGTCTCCAAAAAGTCGTTTTCGCTCTCTGTTGGAAAACCAACGATAATATCGGTGGTAATGCCTGCATCAGCAAAATACTCTCTTATTAAATTCACCTTTTCCAAGTATTCTTTAGTGGTGTAGTGTCTGTTCATCTTTTTTAGAACGCTATCACTGCCCGACTGCAAAGAAAGGTGAAAATGTGGTGCAAAATCTTTTAACTCTTTTAGTGCCGATAAAAATTCCCTATCTATGATGTTAACTTCTAACGAGCCAAGCCTAATTCTAACAGGCAAGTCTTTTAAACTTTTTATTAAACCTGTCAAATTTATTCCGTTATAATCGTAAGCCGATAGGTTTATGCCGTTTATAACAACTTCTTTTGCGCCGAGCGATAAAATTTCTTTTTTTACGCTCTCTGGGTTTCTCGCCCTGTTTCTTCCCCTAAGGTATGGAATAATGCAGTATGAACAAAAGTTGTTGCAACCATCTTGAACTTTAACGTACGCCCTAGTTCTAAGTGACTTTGTCAAAAGAAGTTCTTCAAATTCCGTGCAAGGCGCACTAATATGATTGCCACTTTGGTTAAGCAAGGACAAAATTTCTCCTTTATTGAACACACCTGTTAACAAAAAGTCAGCAGACTTATCCATAAACTGCTCAGGATTTTTTTGAACGGCACACCCTGTAAAAACTATCTTTGCGTTAGGAGAAAGTTTTTTTATTCTGCTTGCCATTTGGCGAGACTTTTTTTCGGCTTCGTTTGTCACGGCACAAGTATTTACTATGTATAAATCGGCTGGCACGAGTTTATCGCTAACTTCATAGCCTAAATTTTCTAAGCCTGTTATAAGCGAATCGCTTTCGCACTCGTTCACCTTACAGCCTAGCGTAAAGACAACTGCCTTCATTATTTATCACCCTTTCTTAAAGCGAGAGCCGACCACTCCCCTTTAATGCTTTGTTCTAACATTTCAAACCCTGCCGATAGATATGCGCTTTTCACAGCGTCTAACCTTTCAACCAAAATACCACTAAGTATTATGATGCCATTATCAAGCAAGTTGTTTGCTATGTATGGACTAAAGGCAATTAAAACTTCTGCCATTATGTTGCACACTATAACGTTGCCTTTAACGGTGGTGTCGTCAAGCAAGTTTTTAAGCATAACTTTGCCGTTTGTGATATTGTTTAACTTCATATTGTGTTCTGTTGCAATTATTGCACACTCATCAATATCGGTCATAATAACTTCATTTGCACCAAGTTTACTTGCTGAGATGCCAAGTATGCCACTACCACAACCAACATCTAAAACTATGTCGCTTTTATTTACGTATTTTTCTAAAAAGCCCACGCACATAGACGTCGTTTCGTGCTCGCCCGTGCCAAACGCCATATTGCTGTCAAGTAAAACTACTATTTCATCATCTTGCTTTTTATATTCTATCCACTCTGGAACGATAACTATTTTACCTATTTTTATAGGCTTAAAGTGTTCCTTCCATTGTTCACGCCAAAGGTCGCCATCGATATCCCTTTTAACTGTTTCTAAACTGCCAAGGTCAAGTGGACTATCCTTTTTCATTTGTATAAGTCTTTGTTCCACTTGTTTTATTGTTTCACTTGCACTTTCTTTTGGGAAGTATGCCTTTACAAGCACCGTTTTATCAGCGCTAAAAATACTGCTATCAGCATAGTCCCACGCCCTGCCGTCTTTAGCAAGGGCTATAACGTCTTCTATATCGCTTATTACAACACCACTATCGGAATACTGCCAAAGCAAATCGCTAATTATATCGCCACCGATATGAGTTGTTGAAATTGTTAGTTCAATAAAATTATTCATATTATTTTTCGTATGGGTTTTTACCATACATTGTTTCCAAATTGTCCTTATATTGTTTCATATTAGGGCATTGTTTAATATCCGTATTCTTTTCTAATTCTTCTAAAATCTTCTTTTGCTCTTTTGTAATTTTGCTTGGCACTTCAACCATAACGTCAATGTAAAGGTCGCCTGTGCCACGGCTTGTCTTTATGCCCTTTCCACGCACGAAAAATCTCTTGCCACTTTGTGTGCCTTCTGGAATAGTATATTCAAAAGTATCGTCGATTAGTGGAATTTTAACCTTTCCACCAAGAACTGCCGTTTTATAACTGATAGGCACCGTCACGAATAAATCAAAGTGCTTGCGTGCAAAAATCTTGCTTGCTTCTACTTTTATTACAATAATAAGGTCACCTGCTGGTCCACCGTTAGTGCTTGCTTGACCAAAACCCACCTTCTTTATATAACTGCCTGTATCTGCCCCTGCTGGTATATCGAGAGTGAGTTTGGTTTGAGCACGAGAATAACCCTTTCCATTACACTCTTTGCATGGCTCTATAATCTTTTTACCCGTTCCCTTACACTCATCACAAGGTCTAACGTTTACCGAACGGAAAAAGCCATTGCTCGAAGTATATTGAACTTGACCTGTGCCACCACACTTAGGGCAAGTTTTATAAGCCGTGCCACCATTTGCACCAGTGCCACTACAAGCCTTACAAGGCTCGTTTCTAGTATAAGCGATTTCTCTACGACAACCTTTAGCAGCATCTAAAAAACTCATTGAAAGTTCAATGGTAATATCATCGCCCTTAGTTTTTGTTTGGGCACGAGTTCTACTTCCACCAAAGCCACCGAAGATATCGCCAAAGATATCCCCTAAGTCGCTAAAACCACCGAAGCCACTAGCCGAGCCACCGAAACCACCAAAGCCCCCCATATTTCCATTAGGGTCGCCGAAAGCGTCATAATTTTTTCTTTTCTTTTCATCGGATAAAACTTCGTGCGCTTCGTTAATTTCCTTAAACTTTTCTGCAGCGGCCTTGTCGTTTGGGTGAAGGTCTGGGTGATATTTTTTAACCAGCGTTCTATATGCCTTTTTTATTTCGTCTTGGGTTGCATCTTTGCTTATCCCAAGAGTTTCATAATAATCTTTTGCCATAATAATTCCTTTATGTCGCTATATTCTTGTTATGCGTATAACAAAAGCATTGCTTTATTTATGCACAAACTGAAAGGCGAAAGTGCCTTTCAGTTTGCGTTAGTTTTTCTATTATTTCCTTTGTTTTTTAGTTTTGATGGAATTCTGTATCACCGTCAGCACCACCGTTTGCATTAGGGTCTGTGCCATTAGGGTTTGCTTGTTGATAAACTTTTCCAAAAATTTCTTGAGAAACATTAGATAGTTGTTCTGTTGCCTTTACAATTCTATCGTTGTCGTTACTTTCAAGTTCAGTTTTAGCAAGTTTAACTTCTTCTTCAAGTTTAGCCTTATCGCTTGCATCAATCTTATCACCAAGGTCCTTAATTGACTTTTCAACAGCAAAGATAAGTCCATCTAGTTTGTTGTGGTTTTCAACAACTTGCTTTCTCTTTTTGTCTTCTTCTTCGTATTGTTTTGCTTCGTTAACAGCCTTGTCGATATCAGCATCAGAAAGGTTTGATGAAGAAGTGATTGTGATGTTTTGTGATGCACCTGTGCCCAAGTCTTTTGCAGAAACGTTAACGATACCGTTAGCGTCAATATCAAAAGTAACTTCAATTTGTGGCACGCCTCTTGGTGCTGGTGCAATGCCTGAAAGTTGGAAGTTGCCAAGAGTTTTATTATCTTTTGCGAACTCTCTTTCACCTTGCAAGATATGAATATCAACGGCTGTTTGGTTATCAGCAGCAGTTGAGAATACTTGTGATTTCTTTACAGGGATTGTTGTGTTTCTTTCGATGAGTTTTGTGCAAACGCCACCGAGTGTTTCAATACCGAGTGAAAGTGGTGTAACGTCTAAAAGCAATACGTCTTTAACTTCGCCAGATAAAACGCCACCTTGAATTGCAGCACCGATAGCAACGCATTCGTCTGGGTTAATACCCTTAAATGGTTCTTTGCCTGTAACCTTTCTAACTTCATCGATAACTGCTGGGATTCTTGTTGAACCACCAACTAAGATTACCTTGTCAATATCAGAGAAAGATAGTCCTGCATCTTTCATTGCATTTTGCATTGGAACAACTGTTGCTTGAACTAAGTCTTCTGTTAAAGCATCGAATTTTTGTTTTGTAATATCAACATCTAAGTGTTTTGGTCCCGTTGCATCTGCTGTGATAAATGGCAAGTTAACGTTTGTCTTTGTCATACCAGAAAGTTCAATCTTAGCCTTTTCAGCCGCTTCTTTTAATCTTTGCATAGCGAGTTTATCGTTAGAAAGGTCAATGCCTTCTTTAGTCTTGAACTCAGCGATTAAATAGTCCATAACTCTCTTATCGAAGTCATCGCCACCGAGCATGTTGTTGCCGTGTGTTGCTAAAACTTCAAACACGCCGTCGCCAATTTCCATAACAGAAACGTCAAACGTACCACCACCAAGGTCATAAATGATAACCTTTTGTGTTTTGCCTTCTTTGTCAAGTCCATAAGAAAGTGCTGCAGCCGTTGGTTCGTTGATAATTCTAAGCACGTTAAGACCTGCAATTTTACCTGCGTCTTTAGTTGCTTGTCTTTGGCTGTCAGAGAAGTATGCTGGAACAGTGATAACTGCATCAGTTACTGTAGTTCCAAGATAACTTTCAGCATCTTTTTTGAGTTTTGTTAAGACCATTGCTGAAATTTCTTGTGGTGTGTATTTTTTATCGTCGATAGTAACTTTATAATCTGAACCCATATGTCTTTTAATTGATGCAACAGTTCTATCAGGGTTAGAAACAGCCTGACGCTTTGCAACTTGACCTACGAGTCTTTCTCCGTCCTTTTGAAAGCCTACAACAGAAGGGGTTGTTCTTGAACCTTCTGCATTAGCGATAACTACTGGTTCGCCATTTTCCATAACTGCAACACAAGAGTTTGTTGTGCCTAAGTCAATACCTATTGTTTTCATAATAATCTATTTCTCCTTATACTAAAATTTTATTTTATAACGCTAACTGTAGCGTATCTTATAATTTTATCTTTTTTTCTATAACCTTTTTGGAATACTTGTTTAACAGTGTCCACTTGTTCACCATCAGAGGCAGGCACTTGCATAACTGCTTCTGCAATCTGTGGGTCAAATACTTCTCCAACAGGGTTGATTTCTTCTATCTCAAGTGATTTTAAGGTTTCATCAAACTTATTTCTTATTTTGATAATGCCTTCTTCTGTCTTTTGGTCAAGTCCAAGCGATAATGCCCAGTCAAGATTGTCGCCAACAGGCAAGATTTTGATAATTACACTTGCAATACCTTCATTAAAGGCTTCTGCCCATTGCATTGCAGTACGCTTTTTGTAGTTATCAAACTCTGCAACGTTTCTCATCCACTTGTCCTTAAATTCTTCTACTTGCTTTTTTAATGTTTCATTTTCTAGTAAAAGTTCTTTTACGTCTTGAACTTCCACTTTATCATTTTCTTGAATGTTTTCTGTTTCTTCTTCAAGGCATTTGCCCTTCTTTTTATTGTCTTCCATAAGCCTTTTACCTTTTATTTTTTGTTTTTGATTAAATCTTCTAAAATTTGGCCAACGCCTTCTAAAACTGAAACTACCTTTTGATAGTCCATTCTGAGTGGCCCGATAACGCCATAAGTTCCAAGTTTAACGCCACTTACCGAATAACTTGCTGTAACTAGCGAGCAATCTTTCGGCATATCCTTGCCTTCTTCCCCACCGATTTTTATGTTTATTTCAATGTCGTCGTTTTCTTCACTAAGAAGCGATGCAAGTTTGTTTTTGCTTGATACAACGGTTAAAAAGTTTTTAACCTTTTCAGCATCGGTATATTCTGGGTGGTTTAAGATTTTGTTTTCGCCTTCAAGCAAAACTTTTGAGTTGTTATTTACAATATAATCTTCTATCGCCCACATAACGCTGTCGAATATAGAGCGATAAGCGCTAAACTCACTTTCAAAAGCATTGCCAAGCGAATTAATTTCTTTAAGTTTCTTTCCAACGAATAGTTTTGATATAACTCTGCTTGCTTCTGCAATTTGTTCATCGGTCATCTCTAACGGAATATCAATAAATCTATCCCTAATCAGCGTGTTTTCAGTAACAATCAAAAGCAATGCTTGTTGCTGTTTATATCTAAAAATTTCAAGTTTGACAATTTTATCTTCTGCACTGTGAGAAGTGTATGCTATCGATGTGTAGTCTGTTAAATCACTTATAACCTTAACGGTGTTTTGAACAACTGCTTCTAAGTTATCTGCGTGATTTTGGAAAGCCTGTTTAATTGTTCCAACATCTTTTAAAGAAAGATTGCTTTTTTCCATAAGTTCGGCAACATACATCTTATATGCTTCAATTGATGGCACCCTACCACTACTCGTGTGAAGTTGAGTTAAAAACCCAAGTTCTTCTAACCCTGCAAGTTCACTTCTAACTGTTGCAGAACTAACGTCTTTCATGTATTTTTCAGTTATGCTTTTGCTAGAAACAGGTTGCGCCGTTGCTATATAGTCATCTACAACAATTTGCAAAATCTTTTTCTTTCTCTCAGAAAGTTTCATTTACTTCCCCTTTAGCACTTTGTACGTTTTTTTGTTAGCACTCTTTTGTCTCAAGTGCTAACTTGTGACATAATTATAAAACTATTATGTGTCTTTGTCAAGAGTTTACGCCACTTTTTTAAAATTAAGTTTTTTATTTTTTACAAATAAATAGCCGATAATTTCTATGCATTAAAAAAGAACAAAGAATATTTGTTTCTTTGTCCTTTTTTAGGTTATTTTTATATGTTTATTTTGTTTTAATTTCAATCATTATTCAGTTCTAAGTGCTACAACAGGGTCTTTATGCGCTGCTTTTCTTGCAGGAATTAAGCCTGACATAACGGTTAAGAAAATGCTTAGTCCCACCATTATTAGCGCTGAAGATATAGGAAGTATCATAATAGAAAAACCTGCTGCGCTGTTTACTATTAAATTAACAATTAGAGAGATAACATAAGTTATGCCTACACCGACCAAGCCACTCGATGCGCCTATCATAAGCGTTTCTGCATTAAACAAATTAGAAACGTCTCTCTTTCTACCACCGAGCGAACGAATAACGCCAATTTCTTTTATTCTTTCAACAACTGATACATATGTGATAATTGCAATCATAACGCAAGATACCACTAGCGAAAGAGAAGTAAATGCAATAAGTGCAATAGTTACAATATCTATCATAGAATCTATCATGTCCATAATAAGAGATAAATTGTCTGTATACTTAATGTCTTCTCTATCGGCTTTAGTAAGCGTTTTATCGCCAACGATAATATCTCCGTCTTCGTTCCATTTATCAAGATATTCAACAACTTTATCTTTCATAGTAAAGTCTTTTGGATAAATAGAAATATCGTTAGAAACGGCAACGCCACCTACATTACGGGCTGAAAGAGTATATGTATCACCCATATCTCCCATTGCACCCATAGCACCACCCATCATGTTACCCATCATGCCCATCATACTGCTCATAAAACTTGTTGAACCAACAAAGCCTATTGCAGTTTTTTCTGGTGGAATTATAGTGTCGGTTGGGTCAGCATCGTGGAAATATGTGTACTCATAGGTTATGCCATATGGAATTTCCATATTCTCACCCGTTTGAGGGTTCTTTTGGGTATATAGCATACTTGTAAATGCTTTTCCATCATTTTCTTGTGCATAATTATTAAGGAAGGTTGAAATTTTACTTGGACTATTCTTTTCACTTTCAATTATGCTTTCTGCAAGTGCTTGAGTATAATACATACCGGCGTTTAGACAGCCAAAGTTAATGTTTTCTTTTGCTTCTAAAATACCAACAACTTCAAAAGTCATGCCATCTGTAAAGGTCGAATCAACCTTATATTTATAATTAAAAGGATTAACAGGGCTTGCCTTTTGCTCGAACACAACATCGTTAGGATAATAGGTAAAGGTCTTTCCCAAAAGTTCTTGATAGGTAAACTCGGTTTTGTCTAAGTCTGGATTATACCCCACGTCTGGCTTTCCTTCGCCACTAACTGCACGATAAGCGATGTTCAAAAACTCTTCTTGAGTATAATATCCTATTTGCGCTAAGGTAAGGTCGGTTAGTGCCCTATCTTTATTTACAACTATCATAAGTTCGTTTGCTTGTTGTGCAACCCTTCCTTCTAGGACGTTATATTGAGTTTTTATATATTCGCTGTCAGATGGTGCTTGCATGAAAGTTTTGCCAAGTTGAGTTATTAAAGATGCTTGCTCTTTAAAGTCTGTGCCTTTCATAATGCTAGTGTAAATTTCCTTTATTGCAGATATAGACACCGTTTCGCTATTGCTATAATCTCTATTAAAATCGGTGTAAATATTGTTTGTTATATCAATGCCATAGTCAACCTTAAACGCAGCATAACTATCAGGCATAGCAAGAACGTAATCAACATAATCTTTTGTGATATTGTTCTTAACTGTTATTTTATCCATTTTCTCAAAACTTTGAGCGAGTTGTTCCATTGTAGAGTCAACATTTACATATCCTTTTTTCTTAAGGAAGTCTATTTTTTCAGAAGTAGACATGTCGCTCATAATAGAACTCATATCATAAGTCGTTTCTTTAATGGTTATAGGGTTACCAGAAAGCATATCGTCTTGCATATTGTTTATGTATGTCTTTACCCCTGTTGAAACAGCGATAACTGCCGATATACCTATGATACCGATTGAACCTGCTATAGAAGTTAAAAGCGTTCTACCCCTTTTAGAAAGCAAGTTTCTTGCAGAAAGTTTAAATGCAGTCCAAAGACTCATTTTTGCTTTTGGCTTTTTGTCTTTTTTATTTTCTTTCTTTTCTTTATCGGTAATATTTTCTTTTTCTTGAGCCACCCTTTCTAAATTTTCTTGCTCAATAGAATAAGGGTTTGTATCTTCAACCACTTCGCCATCAACAAGCCTAATAATACGATTTGAATATTGTTCGGCAATCTCACCGTTATGGGTTACCATTATTACGAGTTTATCTTTAGATATTTCTTTAATAAGGTCCATAATTTGCACGCTCGTTTTACTATCAAGCGCACCCGTTGGTTCATCGGCAAGCAAAATATCAGGTTCGTTAACTAATGCCCTTGCAATTGCAACACGCTGACATTGACCACCAGAAAGTTGGTTTGGGCGTTTATATTCTTCCCCTTTAAGTCCCACCTTTTCTAAGGCAGACATTGCCCTACTTATTCTTTCTTCTTTAGAAACACCAGAAATAGTTAAAGCGAGTTCAACGTTTCCGAGTACAGTTTGATGTGGGATAAGATTATAGGTTTGAAAAACGAAACCTATTCTTTGGTTACGATAAACGTCCCAGTCTCTATCGGTAAAATTCTTTGTGCTCTTTCCTGCAATAACAAGGTCACCCGTAGTATACTTATCGAGCCCACCAATGATGTTAAGTGTGGTTGTTTTACCACAGCCAGATGGTCCTAAAATAGAAACAAACTCGTTTTTTCTAAAAGCGATGTCAAGCCCCTTTAGGACTTCTATTTCGCCACCGGCAACCTTATAATTTTTTGTTATTTTTTGCAAACGCAACATTTCGCTACCTCAAAATGTAATTTATTAGTCGATTTTTAAGTAAAATTTTAAATTTACATACATTTTAGCATACAATTATTAAAAAATACTTAAAAATTTTGTAGTTTTTTAAAATTTTTAAAAAAACTTACCTATTTTTTTCATAGGTAAGTTAATTTATGTTTATATTCTATTTTGAACTATATAATATCAGAAAACGCCTTTACAAACTCGGTTGGATTTTCTATATCTAAGCCAGCAAGAAGTCTTGCTTGTTCATATAATACGGTTGCATATTTTTTAAGTTTTTCTTTATCTTCTTGAACATTTTTTAATCTATCCAAAATGCCGTGCTCAAGGCTAATTTCCAAAACCTTTTCTGCCTTTACCTTTTGACCTTGGTTTGGCAATGAACTGAACACCTTTTCCATTTCAATAGAAACGTCGCCACTTGCAGAAAGTGCAACAGGATAGTTTTTGAAGTTTGATGTTAGTTTAACTTGTTTAACCTTATCTTTTAGCATTTCAGTTATGTCATCTAAAAGTTGTTTATTTTCCTTTTCTTTAGACTCTAATTCTTGCTTTTCATCTTGGCTGTCAACAGAAAAATCTTGTTCTGCAACCGACTTAAATTTCTTGCCTTCATAATCAAGTAAAATCTTAGCAACAAACTCATCAACGCCGTCTTTAAAGTATAACACTTCATAGCCCTTGTTTTTAAGTTTTTCTATGTTAGGAAGAGAACCAATCTTTTCATAACTTTCACCACTAGCATAGTAGATAAATTCTTGACCATCTTGCATATCTTTAACATATTCGCTTAAAGTCACAAGTTGCTCTTTTTTAGAAGAATAGAACATCAAAAGGTCTTTTAGTTTATCTTTATTCATGCCAAAGCCAGCATACACGCCGAACTTAATAGATAAGCCAAACTCAGCAAATAGTTTTTGGTATGATGCTTTATCATCTTCCATCATCTTTTTAAGTTCTGCTAAAATCTTCTTTTCTAAACTCGTTGCAATGGCTTTAACTTGTCTGTCTTGTTGCAAAATTTCACGAGAGATATTAAGGCTTAAATCACTGCTATCCACAATGCCCTTAACAAAACCAAAGTAGTCTGGAATAAGTTCTTCGCACTTTTCCATAATCATAACGCCATTACAGTAAAGTTTAACACCCTTTTTATAGTCTTTTGAAAAATAGTCATAAAGTGCTTTTTGTGGCACGAATAAAAGTGTGTCGTATGTTACAGAGCCTTCAATTTTTGCATAAATGCTCTTTAGTGGCGCCTGATAATCGTGGAATTCATTTTGATAAAACTCGTTTAAGTTATCGCTTGTAACTTGCGCTTTTGGTTTTTTCCAAAGTGGAACCATGCTATTAAGTATTTGTTTTTCAAAAACTTGCTCATATTCTGGCTTTTCTGGTGATGAGCCTTCTTTCATCTTTGTAGTTGGCATCATCATTTCAATAGGATAACGAATATAATCAGAATATTGTTTTATTAGTGATGTAATTTTATATTCATCTAAAAAGTCAGAGTATTTATAATCTTCTGTATCGTCTTTTAAGTAAATTTCAATTTTAGTTCCCGTTTGAGATTTGTCGGCTTGCTCTATAGAATAGCCTTCTGCACCCTTGCTTTCCCATTTATAAGCAAGGTCACTGCCGTGCGCTTTTGAATAAACCACAATTTTATCAGCCACCATAAACGCCGAGTAAAAACCAACGCCAAACTGACCAATAAGTTCATTTTCAGTTTTGTCGCTGTTTTCCTTCTTAAATGCAAGCGTGCCACTTTCAGCAATAGTTCCAAGGTTTTTTTCTAAATCTTTATCAGTCATACCTATGCCGTTATCTTCAATTGTCATAACCTTATTTTCTTTGTCAAGGCTAATGGTAATCTTAAAATCTTGTGAAGCACTGCTGTCGGTAAGCGATATAAACTTTAACTTATCAATAGCATCACTTGCGTTTGAAATCAACTCTCTTAAGAATATTTCTTTGTTTGTGTAAATTGAGTTAATCATTA
This sequence comes from Clostridiales bacterium, assembly GCA_015069465.1. GTDB lineage: Bacteria > Bacillota > Clostridia > Christensenellales > Borkfalkiaceae > UBA1259. The sequence goes on from SVIO01000002.1 coordinate 123,219, forward strand.
AGTCGAGTATTCTTTTAGATTCGGTCTTAAATTGTTTCATATTATGTCTCCAAAATTTTGCTAAATTGTTTTTGCTATATTTTATTATATAATGTTAATTTGTTTTGTCAAGTTGTTTTACTAATAAAAACCAAATGGCACTCTTTCGTGCCATTTAGGTTTTTTGACATTAGTCAATTTCTATATGTTTTGTTGGAATTTCTTTTCTTTCAAGTTTTGGAATAGTTAGTTCTAGTGTGCCGTTATTGTATTTTGCTTTAATGTCTTGTTCGGTCACATCATCGCCCACATAGAAACTTCTTTGATAAGAGCATACCCTTTCCCTTCTAATGTAGTTAGAGTCATCTTGCTCCTTTTGTTCGGTTTTAGCGCTAATTGTTAAATAGCCATTGTTAAGCGTTAAGTTGATATCCTTTTTTTCAAAGCCAGGAAGGTCAACGGCAAGTTCATATCCCTTTTCATTTTCTTTTATGTCTGCTCTCATACTAGAAACCTTGTTTGAAAAGGTGACAGGCTTAAAAAAGTTATCAAAAATGTCGTCAAAAATGTCAAATGCTTCAAAATTTCTGTTTGTTAAATAGTTTCTCATAATTTATCTCCTTTTATATTATTTATATTTTTAGCACTCTCGTGTTTTAATTGTTAGCACTCTCATGTGTCGAGTGCTAATTTCAATTATTATTATAATCAGTTTTTTCCACTTGTCAAGCGTTTTATGAAAAAAAATTAAAAAAATTTTTCAAGCAAAAAAGCAAAACAAAAAAGTGTGCTAAAATATAGCACACTTAGTTTGTATAATTTTTTAGTTTTTATTTATTTAAGCAAGATATAATATGCTCTGCATAGGCTTTTGCAACGTTAAAGCCTGTCACCTTTTCTATGCCTGATATAAATGCGTTTGAGTTGACTTCGCAAACATAAGGCTTATTATCTTTGCCATAAAGTAGGTCAACCCCACAATAATCAAGCCCCAAAACTAAAGCACACTTTTCAGCGCTTTTCTTAAACTCACCATCTAGCGTTATCTTCTTGCCATAGCCACCTTGTGCAACGTTAGAACGAAAATCTGTGTCGTTTCTTCTTTCCATAGCGCAAACGGCTTTTCCACCGATAACTATGACTCTAACGTCAACTCCAGGCTCGCCAACATGCTCTTGGAATAGGTGTGGTTTAAGTTTAACTTTTTCCATCACTTCTATAAGTTCATCTAAATTATTTGCTAAATAAACGCCCTTACCCATAGAGCCGAAACTTTCTTTTATAATTAGTGGATAACCTAGGCTTTCAGCAATTTTCTTTGCCCACTTTGTATCGATAGGCATATCTTTATTATAGCATAACGCACCGAAAATAGTTTTTGGAATATTTAAACCACTATTTAATAAGGCTAGATATGTTGTGCCCTTGTCATCGCAAACTCTAACTGCTTTGTGTGAATTAAATAGCCTTATCCCCAAACCTTCTAAAATTTCAGACTGATATTTATCTTTATCCAAATAGATAACAAAGTCAATACCTTTTAACTCAGTTTGAATTTTATTTTCGGCAATAAAATTACGCAAAAAGGTATCGGTTACAATATTTACCGACACACCCAACTGTTCAAGTTCATCTTTAAGCCTATTTGCTTGATGCACGCTTTCTTTTGGAATTTTATATGGATTTATTACTATAATTCCTTGCCCCATACATATAATTATACTATGAATAGCACTTGCAGTCAAGTAGGTTTTTAAAAATTTAAATCACTATATTTTTTCTAACTATATTGACAATTAAAACCTTGTATGATACAATCAAGGTGAAAATAAGGATAGCGAAAATAAAGATAAGGAGTGAAAGAAAAGAAAATCTTTTTAAGGAGGTATGGACCAATGAACAGTTTAATAGAAGCAGAGCAAAAGTCTGTGCCTTGGCAGACTAAATAAAAACGAGTTAAATTTTATAAAGTTGCTGTAAAGAAAGCAAAAATAAAAAAAGTACAATTACTTAAATTAAAGTTTTATAGATATAAGGCACAGAAAAAAACTAAATAAAATAGATATACCTTCCTAAGTGGTTTTCTTAGGAAGGTATTTTTTTGCTTATTTTATATTTACATATTGTTTTTAAACAATATCCCTTATATTTTTTTCAACTGCATTTTTATATTGCTCTTCATCAATAACACCGAGTTCTTTTAGATGCTTTAACTCTGCAATTTTTTCTTCAATGGTTGAATTAGACACTGCTAATTCTTTTGCAATTTCAACATCTTGATGAATTTCTTTATTTGCCATTGCAATAGATTCTAAAACTATCACAGTTACAAAAATTAACAGTCCTACTATCTTTGTTGTCGTTGAACTTGAACCTTGTGATGATTGAAAACAATTTATTAACATAACAAATGCTAAAATACTTGAAAAAACAATAAAACAAATTCTTGTTTTTTTTCTTTTCTTTAATTCATTTTCAAAACGATCTTCAATATTTATAAAATTGTTTGATGTGTCTATAGGCTTTTTCAATAATTTACAAGCAAAAATTAATTCAACTATTACCAAGGCAACCCCTATAAAGAATCCTATAATATATGCAATGACTGTAGATTGCATATATGAATTATAATAATCTACATATTCCTTTTTTAAAAAACTTATCGTATCAATCAAAGTTTCAAAAGCAACAACTTCTAATATTAAATCAAATATACAATAAACAAGCGCTGTTATTGCCGCACCTAATTCTAATCCTCTTTTCGTTTTGTTAAGCTTCATAGCCTCTCCTTTTCTTTTGTTTTTTAATTTAATTCTTTAAATTTTTGGTTAAGTTTTTCTTTTAACAATTTAACCAATTTTCAATTTGTATTTCTAAGTCTTTTTGACTTATACCCACATTATACTAGGTCTTTTGACCTATGTCAAGACTTTTGACCTATATCTTGGTATAATTTTCTTGAGTTTTTGATAAAAAGTATAGGTTATTAATAAACGGTATAGATTTTAGATAAATAGTTTTGATTTTTGATAAACAGTATAGATTATTATTTTAGGGAATTTTTATGAAAGAAGAAATGCCTTATATCGAAATAATTAAACAAATAATGCACGATTATAATTTAAGTCAATTAAAATTTGCATCCATTATAGGTGTAAATCAAACGACTGTCAGCCAATGGCTTTTGGGAAGAAAAAAGCCTACTTATGACTGCATTTATTCTATTTGTGTTAATTTTAATATTTCGCCAAACTTATTTTTTGGCTTTGAAAACTAAAAACAACCTTTGAACTACTCAAAGGTTGTTTTTTTATCACAAATTCTTTAATTTTATTCGGCGTCTCGTTGGCGTTCTTTCATTTTTTTCCAATTTAAATAACTATAAGTATCGTTTACTAAAAACACCAAAAAGCAAATTATAACCGATATATAACTTATGTTTTTTATAGTTGCCATTATCCACATAATAATAAGCACGATATCGTTAAGGGCATATGCTAAAGCAAAATATTCGCATCTTCTAAAAGTTAGATATGCTGCAAAAAAACTTGTTGTTATAGAAACGGTGCTTATCACTAAGTTTGATGTTCCTAATTCTCTCATTATAAAATAAAATATAACTGTTACAACAAGCGCAACAATAAAGCCAAAAAGCATTTCTTTTTTAGAAAGTGTGTTAACCTTAACTTCTGCCTTGCTTTCTTTAGACGGATTTTTTAGCCACGATATAAATGCCACGATAGACATAGGCAAACTCATGCCAAGATAGGTTATCATTTCGCCATAATACTTAAACGATAAAGATATATAAGCATAAAGCGAAGCAAAGATTATCATAAACGCCTGCCCCAAAGGATTTCCCTTAGCGCAAAAGATGAGAGCCGTTGTTCCCACTAGCGAAGCAATCATGTTTAGATATTTTTTGCCATCAAAAATAAAAAATGCAGATACGATTAAAATTATTGACCCTATCCAAATGGCAAGTTCAGTTTTTGTAAAATATTTTATTTTCTTTAGTTTCATAACCTATCACTTAAAAAAAAGCATTTATAAGTCAACCAAAAGGCAAATTTATAAATGCTTTTTCACTGCTTAACAATAAATTTTAGAAAAGACCAGAAATTTTGCCGTTTTCATCAACGTCAATCTTTTCTGCTGCTGGAACTTTAGGGAGCCCAGGCATTGTCATGATATTGCCTGTTAAAACAACGATAAAGCCTGCGCCTGCTGAAATTTTAAGTGACCTAACAGTAATCTTAAAGCCTGTTGGTGCGCCAAGTTTTGTCATATCGTCTGAGAAAGAGTATTGTGTTTTTGCAATACATACAGGCACTTTATCAAAGCCTAATTCTTCTAAAGTTTTAATTTGTTTTAATGCTTCGTCGCTAAAGATAACGCCATCGCCACCATAAACTTTGGTTGCAACCTTTTCGATTTTTGTTGCAATGCTGTCGCTGTCTTCATAACTAAATGTAAAGTCGTTTTCAAGTTCGCAAAGTCTAACAACTTCGTGTGCTAAGGCTTCACCACCCTTACCACCTTCAGCCCAAACGGTTGAAAGCACAACATTTACGCCGAGTTCTTTGCATTTTTTGATAACTAAATCAATTTCTGCATCGGTGTCGGTTGGGAATCTGTTAACTGCAACAACTGATGGAAGTTTATAAACGTCTTTAATATTATGAACGTGGCGAAGTAGGTTTGGAATACCCTTTTCAAGAGCATCAAGGTTTTCAGTTGAAAGTTCTGTCTTTGGCAAGCCACCATGCATTTTTAACGCCTTAATAGTTGCAACGATTACAACTGCATCAGGTTTTAAGCCTGCAACCCTACACTTAATGTCAAGGAACTTTTCAGCGCCAAGGTCAGCGCCAAAGCCTGCTTCGGTTACAACATAGTCGCCAAGTTTTAGAGCAATTTTTGTTGCCATAATAGAGTTACAGCCGTGTGCAATGTTTGCAAAAGGTCCACCGTGAACGATTGCAGGCGTTGCTTCTAAAGTTTGAACAAGGTTTGGCTTTAGAGCATCTTTTAAGAGTGCTGTCATAGCGCCTTGGGCGTTAAGTTGCCCTGCAGTTACAGGTTTGTTGTCATATGTATAGCCGATAATAATGTTTTTAATTCTATTTTTAAGGTCTGTGATAGAAGAAGACAAACATAATACAGCCATAATTTCAGAAGCAACAGTTATATCATAACTATCTTCTCTTGGAGTGCCGTTTACTCTGCCACCTAAACCATCTACGACAAAACGAAGTTGTCTATCGTTCATATCAACGCATCTATGCCAAGTAATTCTTCTTGGGTCAATGCCGAGCTGGTTGCCTTGATAGATATGGTTATCAATCATTGCTGCAAGCAAGTTGTTTGCTGCGCCGATTGCGTGAAAGTCGCCTGTAAAGTGAAGGTTAATATCTTCCATTGGCACAACTTGAGCATAGCCACCACCAGCAGCACCACCTTTAACGCCAAAAACAGGACCTAAAGATGGTTCTCTTAAGGCAACCATAACGTTTTTGCCAATTCTTTTTAAGCCGTCAGCAAGACCAACGGTAGTTGTTGTTTTGCCTTCGCCTGCTGGGGTTGGAGTGATGGCAGTAACTAAAATAAGTTTGCCATTATCTTTTTTTGTTTCATTTAAGATAGAAAGGTCTATCTTTGCCTTATAGTTGCCGTATTGTTCTAAGTATTTGTTGTCTATGCCAGCAGTTAAAGCAACTTCTAAAATGTGTTTTGGGGTTATGCTTTGCGCAATTTCAATATCACTTTTGTATTGCATTTCAATTTCTCCTTATTTATACAACCATATTATTTAAAGTACTTTACAGCACTATCAAACATCTTAATATCATATTCGCCATAAACGTTTTTATATAAGCCGTTACCTGTTCTTTCAGAGTGACCCATCTTACCAAATACTCTGCCATCTGGAGATGTGATACCTTCGATAGCATAGTAAGAGTTGTTTGGATTAAACTTAATATCATAAGTTGGTTTGCCACTTTCATCAACGTATTGCGTTGCGATTTGACCGTTTTTAATCAAACTTTCAAGTAGGTCTGGCTTAATGATAAATCTACCTTCGCCGTGAGAGATAGGAACAGTATAAACATCGCCCACTTCAGTTTGCATAAGCCATGGTGACTTGTTAGAAGCAATTCTCGTTTTAACAAGCATTGATTGGTGTCTTGCAATAGTGTTAAATGTTAGAGTTGGCATATCTTCGCTCATTTCATCGGTAATCTTGCCATAAGGCACTAAGCCGAGTTTGATAAGTGCCTGGAAGCCGTTACAAATACCACCAACTAAGCCCTTTCTATTATCTAAAAGGTCGCTTACGTTTTCTTTGATTGCCTTGTTTCTAAAGAAGGCTGTTATAAACTTACCAGAGCCGTCTGGTTCATCGCCACCAGAGAAACCACCTGGAACGAATATAATTTGACTATTTTTAATCTTTTGAGCAAACGCATCAACCGATTCTTTAACGTCAACAAGATTCTTAATAACGAATATATCAACGTCAGCACCACTTCTTGCAAAAGCCTTTTTAGTATCGTATTCGCAGTTTGTTCCTGGGAATACAGGCACTAATACTCTAGGTTTTGCGAATTTTGTTGGTGAAAGTGTCCAGTTATCAGCACTAAACTTAATTTCTGGAATTTCGCCCTTATCAGAGTCAACATCGTTGCACTTAAACACGCTTTCAAGTTTATCTTCATAAATGCCTAATAGGTTGTTTAGCGTTACGCCTTTTCCATTATAAACAATTTCTTCTTTTTCAGTTGTATAACCCAAAGTGAACGCCTTATCAACAGCGATGTCGCCATCGAGTTCGATAATAAAGCCACCATAGTTATAACCAAAAATTGTATCTAAACTTACATCAGCAAACTCAAAGCCGATAGAGTTACCGAACGCCATTTTCATAATGCCTTCTGCTATACCACCGAGTGTTGGCGTGTACATTGCAAGCACTTTGTTTTGGCTGTTAAGTTTTTCGATAGCCTTAAAGTTTTCAAGTAAATCAGCAGTATCAATAAGTCCGTCTGCAGTCTTTTTTGCTGGCAAGAATACAACCTTGCTACCAGCCTTTTTGAATTCTGGTGAAACAACCTTATCTAAAGTATCAGTTGTTATAGCAAAAGAAACGAGTGTTGGTGGAACATCGATATTTTCAAACGAACCACTCATAGAGTCCTTGCCACCGATAGCAGAAAGTTTAAGTTCCCTTTGCGCTCTATATGCACCGAGTAATGCACTCATAGGCTTGCCCCAACGAGTTGCATCCTTGTTTGGCTTTTCAAAATATTCTTGGAAAGTTAAATATGTATCTTCAAAAGTTGCACCTGTTGCAATGAGTTTACATACGCTTTCGATTACTGCATAGTAACCACCAAAGAGTGGGCTCTTTTCACTTACAAATGGGTTGTAACCCCAACTCATAAACGAACAAGTGTCTGTATCAGCATTTTCAACTGAAACCTTGTTTACCATTGCTTGAATAGGTGTTCTTTGATTTTTTCCACCGAAAGGCATAAGCACTGTGCCTGCGCCGATTGTAGAGTCAAAACGCTCAGAAAGGCCACGCTTAGAGCATATGTTAAGGTCATCGGCAAGCGCTTTCAAGCCTGATGTAAAGCAAGTTGGAATTTGTTTTTTGTCGAGTTCTTGCTTAACAACTTTAACGTTTGTTTTCTTTTCAGCGCCGTTAGAATTTAAGAATTCTCTTGAAATATCAACGATAGTGTTGCCTTTCCAAGTCATCTTAAGTCTTGCATTGTCTGTAACTGTTGCAACAACCGTTGCTTCTAAGTTTTCGCTGTTTGCAAGTGCGATAAATTCATTAACGTATTCGTTTTCAACAACAACAGCCATTCTTTCTTGAGATTCACTGATTGCAAGTTCTGTGCCATCAAGTCCATCGTATTTCTTTGGAACTTTATCAAGGTCTATAAAGAGTCCATCTGCAAGTTCACCGATAGCAACCGAAACGCCACCTGCACCAAAGTCGTTACAACGCTTGATAAGTCTTGATGCCCTTTCGTTTCTAAATAATCTTTGTAATTTTCTTTCTTCTGGTGCATTACCCTTTTGAACTTCTGCACCACAAGTTGTAAGTGAAGATAGGTTGTGTGATTTTGATGAACCTGTTGCGCCACCACAACCATCACGACCTGTTCTACCACCTAAAAGAATAACTTTATCCCCATTTGCAGGAACTTCACGCCTTACGTTCTTTTCAGGCGCTGCTGCGACAACTGCACCGATTTCCATACGCTTTGCAACATAGCCATCGTGATAAATTTCATCAACCATGCCTGTAGCAAGACCGATTTGGTTACCATAAGAAGAATAACCACTTGCAGCAGTTGTAACAATTTTTCTTTGTGGGAGTTTTCCCTTTATCGTTTGGTCAAGTGGCTTTAATGGGTCACCTGCACCTGTCACACGCATTGCAGCATAAACATAACTTCTGCCAGAGAGTGGGTCACGAATAGCACCACCGATACAAGTTGCTGCACCACCGAATGGCTCAATTTCTGTTGGGTGGTTGTGTGTTTCGTTTTTGAATAATAAGAGCCAATCTTGTTTTTCATCACCAACGTTCACCTTGATTTTAACTGTACAAGCATTGATTTCTTCAGAGTCGTCAATCTTTGGTAAATCACCAGATTTTTTGTGATACCTTGTTGCAATTGTTGCAAGGTCCATAAGGTTAATAGGCTTTGTTCTATTAAGTTCTTTTCTTGCGCTAACATATTCGTCAAAGATTTTTTGTGCTAGGTCATCTTCAAACTCTACATTTTCAATAGTTGTTAAAAATGTTGTATGACGGCAGTGGTCTGACCAATATGTGTCTATCATTTTAATTTCTGTAATTGTTGGGTCTCTATCTTCCTTCTTAAAGTATGCTTGCAAGAACTTTAAGTCATCTAAGTCCATAGCAAGAGCCTTTTCTTTTAAGAATTCACCAAGCCCCTTTTCATCAAGAGCGTTAAAGCCGTTTAATGTTTCAACGCTTTCAGGAAGGTCGTAAGTAGTAGCAAGAGTATCTTTTTCAGATAGGTCTGCTTCTCTACATTCAACAGGGTTGATAACGTATTTTTTAATAGCATCTAATTCTTGGTTAGAAAGTTTTCCATAAATAGCATAAACTTTTGCAGTTTTAACTATTGGACGATTGCCTGCTGAAAAGAGTTGAACGCATTGTGCAGCCGAGTCTGCCCTTTGGTCGAATTGACCTGGTAGTGGCTCTACTGCAAACAAATAGTCTGCTTTTGGAAGAGTATTAAATGCATCGTCGATTTGTGGCTCAGAAAAAACTGAGTTGATGCACTTAGAAAAAAGTTCTTCACTAATTTCTTCAACATCATAGCGATTGATTACGCTAAGATTACTAATTGTTTTAATATTAAGTAAATTTTTAATTTCGCCAAGTAATGCCTTTGCTTCATTAGCAAACTCTGGCTTTTTTGCAACGTAAATTCTATAAACCATTATTTTTCTCCATTAGCCTTTAATGCTCTTTGTCCTATATCTTTGCGATAAAACGCATTATCAAACCAAACTGTTTCGACCTTTTTATAAGCCTTTTCAATGGCAGTTTTAAGGTCATCAGCAATAGCAGTTACGCCAAGCACCCTGCCACCATTAGTTAAAAGTTTGCCGTTATCAAGTTTTGCGCCTGCAACGAAAATGTTTTCTTTATCGCCATTAAATTTAATTTCAAAGCCCTTGTCATACTTTTCTGGATAGCCCTTGCTTGCCATGATAACACAGCAAGCCGACTTATCGTAAAACTCAACGTTTGTGCTAGAAAGTCTTTCTTCTGCAACGGCTTTAAATATTTCAAAAAGGTCGGTTTTAAGTAGTGGCAACACAACTTGTGTTTCTGGGTCGCCAAACCTACAGTTATATTCGATTACCTTTGGTCCTTTTGGTGTGAGCATAAGTCCAAAGTATAAACAACCCTTAAAAGTTCTGCCTTCTTTGTTCATTGCTTCCATTGTAGGAATAAAAATTGTTTCCATACACTCTTTAGCAATTTCTTCGGTGTAATAAGGGTTAGGTGCAACCGTTCCCATACCACCCGTGTTAAGACCTTTATCGTTATCGAGTGCTCTCTTGTGGTCCATTGATGAAACCATAGGAATTAAAGTTTTGCCATCGGTAAATGATAAAACAGAAACTTCTGGGCCTGTTAAAAATTCTTCAATAACTATATTTGAGCCAGATGCACCGAACACTTTATCTTGCATCATAGAGCGAACAGCTTCTTTTGCGCTATCTAGTGTTTCGGCAATGATAACACCCTTACCAAGTGCCAAGCCATCGGCTTTAATAACTATTGGCATTTCTTGAGTATCAAGATATTTAAGCGCACTTTCCATATTAGAAAATGTTTCATACTTTGCTGTAGGAATATTATATTTTTTCATTAAGTTCTTAGAAAAAATCTTGCTACCTTCGATTATTGCAGCCTTTTTGTTTGGGCCAAAACAAGGTATGCCCTTTTCTTCTAAAAGGTCAACAGCGCCAAGCACTAGTGGGTCATCTGGTGCAACAACTGCAAAGTCAATTGCATTTTCCTTTGCCCAAGATGCAACCTTAATAACATCTTTAACATCTATATTAACGATAGTTGCATCACTTGCGATACCACCATTTCCTGAAAGCGCATAGATTTTGTCTATTTTGTCGCTCTTTAACAAAGTTTTAATAATGGCGTGTTCCCTGCCACCGTTACCAACAACTAAAACTTTCATTTTATATTGTTTTCTCCTTAATTTTTATATTTAATATGGTTTTTTTCTTTACTGTAAAAATTGTCAAATGCAAATAATTCAAGGCAAATGCCCGAAGTCAATAGTTTACATATTGACAAGGGTGAGAGCGATGAATTATGTAGCATTTCACAACTAAAATTAGTGGTGGAAAAGTCTCATTCCTGTAAATGACATAACCATGTTTCTTTCATCACACGCTTCGATAACTAAGTCATCTCTAACAGAGCCACCTGGTTCTGTGATATAACTAACGCCACTCTTTGCAGCACGCTCGATGTTATCGCTAAATGGGAAGAAAGCATCAGAGCCAAGCGTTACGCCTGTGATTTTAGATAGAACTGCTTTCTTTTCTTCTCTTGTAAATAGTTCTGGTTTTTTAGTGAAATATTTTTGCCATACGCCATCGGCTAAAAGGTCTTCGCATTCGTCAGAGATATAAATATCGATAACGTTGTTTCTATCTGGTCTGCCAAGTGTGTCTAAGAAAGGAAGGTCCATAACCTTTTGGCTTTGACGCAAGAACCAGTTATCTGCTTTAGAACCAGCAAGGCGTGTGCAGTGAATTCTTGATTGTTGACCAGCACCGATACCGATTGCTTGACCATTATGCGCAAAGCATACTGAGTTAGATTGTGTATATTTAAGTGTGATAAGTGCAATTATCATATCTTGAATAGCACTTTCTGGCAAGTTTTTGTTTTTTGTTATGATTTCTTTTGTTACAAGTTCTCTATCAATCTTAAAGTTGTTTCTGCCTTGTTCAAAAGTGATGCCGAAAACTTGTTTTGTTTCTTTTTCTTCTGGAATATAATCTTTGTCAATTTGAACAACGTTATATGTTCCGTTTCTCTTTTGTTTAAGAATTTCAAGTGCTTTTTCTGAATAAGATGGAGCGATAACGCCGTCACTAACTTCTCTTTTGATAATTTTAGCAGTTGTTTCATCGCATTCGTCAGATAAAGCAATCCAATCGCCAAAAGAACTCATTCTGTCAGTTCCCCTTGCCCTTGCATAAGCGCAAGCGATAGGAGAATCATCTAAGCCTTCGATATCATCAACAAAGCACGCTTTCTTTTCAATATCGCTTAATTTTTCGCCAACGGCAGCACCTGCTGGGCTAACGTGCTTAAATGACGTTGCGCATGCCTTTCCTGTTGCTTCCTTTAATTCTTTAACTAATTGCCAAGAGTTAAAAGCATCTAAAAAGTTGATGTATCCTGGTTTTCCGTTTAAGATTTGAACAGGCAATTCTTTGCCATTTTCCATATAAATTCTTGAAGGTTTTTGGTTTGGGTTGCAACCATATTTTAATTGAAATTCTTTCATTTTATTTACTTCCTTTTTTATCTTAATGTTTTCTTATTTATTTTTGTTTATAATAATTTCAGTCGCTTTCTTTGTTTCAAGATTTACAGAACGAACAAAGAGAGAAACCTTATTGTCTTCGTTTAAGTTTGTCCAAATCATATCAGCAAGTTCAGTTGCTGTGTTTGGAAGTTCAACTTCTTCTGGTTCGCCATAAAATGATGGAATAGGATTTCCGTTATGGCTATAAGTGTGGATAAAGTGACCGATACCAGCAAGTGGACTATAAGAATAGAAATATCTATTGCAAACTTCTGGGTTGCCGTTAGCACTCTTTAGAATAGATAGTCTATAGCAGAAGTCGTTATTACAGCAAGAACAGTTGCCATATTTAACTATACCAGAAATTCTTGGTGTAAAGTTAGGAGCATCTGGTTCAAACTCACGAGTAAATAATGCCTTGTCAAAAGCAAAACCATCATCGCCATTTTCTTTAATGTAATTATAAACAGTATCCGTTTGGTCACCATTTGTAATGATGTCGATATTTTCTAAAGCGAGATATGGATTATAGATAATCAAACTTGGGTCAGTGAGTTTTGATTCATCAAACGCCTTTGTTCTCATACCACCATCGAACTTTTCAAATATACGGTTACGGCTGTTTTCGCTTCTTCCCATAATAAAATAAGCAATCATAGCACTCTTTCCGTCTTTACTTTTGCCGATAACAATTCCACGGCCTGGATATTCGTTTTCTGATAACAATTTTTTTAAATCAAATTTAGCCATAATTTTAATTCCTTTATTTTAACCTTAATTTTTATTCTTTAATAATTCTTTGCAAACCTTTTCAAGTGAAAGTGGCAAAATCTTCCACTCAGCCTGTTCCATAACACGCTTTTGCAATCTTTCAGGCGTGTCACCACCCTTTATGCTAACTGCCTTTTGCATTATAATCTTTCCACCATCTGGAATTTCATTTACAAAATGCACGGTTGCCCCCGTTACCTTAACGCCATATTCAAGTGCCTTTTCGTGAACTTTAAGCCCATAAAAGCCTTCGCCACAAAAAGATGGAATAAGCGATGGGTGAACGTTTATAATTCTATCCTTATACCTATCGGTAAAGTCTTTTGATAAAATGGACATAAACCCTGCAAGCACTATTATCTCAGCCGAACACTTTTCAAGTTCAAAGATTAAACCTTGTTCAAACTCGGCTTGGGTTTTGCCTTTCTTTTCTACAACAGCACCTTCAATGCCAGCATTTTTTGCCCTTTCTAAAGCATAAGCACCCACTTTGTTTGAAATAACCTTAACGATTTTTCCACTTTTGAGTTTTTTTGCCTTTTCAAAGTCGATAAGCGCTTGTAGGTTTGTGCCACCACCCGAAACTAAAACTGCAACGTTAACTTGCTTTTTCATCTTGCTTCTCCTTGCTCACAACAGCCTTAGATTTTTGCGCTATTTGTAAATATGGCAAAATCATAGAGCCGATTGTATTGCCAACAACAACTAATAATATAAATAGCACTATTTCAAACGAGAACATATTTGCAATTGCATAGTAGCCAATGTCTGCAACCGAGTGTTCAAAGCCACATAAAATAAATGTTGGAATTGCAAATATTATTGCAACGATGCTTTTGTTTTCTTTGTAAACATACACGGCAATGAACATAAGTACGCCACAGAATAAGCCACGAATTACTGTTTGCGCCCATGTTTGCTCTAATTTTGCTAAGCAAAGCAAAACTGCCTTTTCTTTTATATTAGGAAGAGCGACGCTAATTAGCAAGCCAAAGGCAATCATACCTATCGCATTACCAAGTAGTCCTAAAAGCAAGACTGAAAAATCTTCTTTTGTGTGAGAAAAAGAAATAAATCCAATTTTTCCCGTGTAGAGTGAATATCCCCTAAAGCAAATCACCAAAAGTGCAATAGTAAATAAAATTGAGCCAACAACCTTATTTTCGCACGCCAAAAATACTGCACAACCAATTGATACCATAAGTCCGGCACTTATGCCGTTTAACACTTTACTTAGCATAATTCAATCTTAGAATCTGACTTAACGATTTCGCCCATAATATAAGCATCTTCGCCAGCGAGTTTTAATATATTTAATGCCTTGTCTGCATCTTCTTTCTTAACAACAACGCTCATACCAACGCCCATGTTAAATGTGTTGAACATATCTCTTTCTGCAATGTTACCTGTTTTTGCAATTAAATCAAAGATAGGAAGAATGCGAACTGCGCTTTTTTCAATTTTAGCACCAAATCCGTCTGGAATACTTCTTGGAATATTTTCATAGAAGCCACCACCTGTGATGTGAGAAATGGCACGAATATTAACTTTCTTTTCAAGTAATGACATAATAGCCTTTACATAAATCTTTGTTGGAGTTAAAAGCGTTTCGCCAAGGCTCTTTCCACCGAGTGCTTCGATAGGAGTTTTGATATCTGCCTTTTCAACATCGAAAACCTTTCTTACAAGTGAAAAACCATTGCTGTGAACGCCTGTTGAAGGGATAGCAATAACAACGTCGCCTGCTTGCATTTTCTTATTGTCTAAAATTTTCTTTTTATCAACAACGCCAACTGCAAAGCCTGCAAGGTCATATTCATCAACAGGATAAAAACCTGGCATTTCAGCAGTTTCGCCACCGATTAAAGCACAACCTGCTTGAACGCAACCTTCAGCAACGCCTTCTACGATAGAAGCAACTCTTTCTGGCACGTTTTTACCAACTGCAATGTAGTCAAGGAAGAAAAGTGGTTTTGCGCCACTGCAAATAACGTCGTTAACACACATTGCAACACAGTCGATACCAACGGTGTTATGCTTATCCATTAAGAAAGCAATTTTAAGTTTTGTTCCAACGCCGTCAGTTCCACTAACGAGCACTGGGTTCTTAACCTTGCCAAGTGCAAATAGTCCACCAAAACCACCGATGTCTGAACATACGCCGTCAGTCATTGTTCTTTTAATGTGACCTTTCATAAGTTCTACTGCCCTGTAACCTGCAGTAATGTCAACGCCTGCCGCTTTATAACTTTCGCTAAAACTCTTTTCCATAATTTTTATCTCCATTAATGTCTTTTTGTCTTTTGTTCTATATCAATTTTTGTTTGATATTTATCCGTTTGCTCAGATGGTGTTTTTGTAGGATATTTTCCATCAAAGCACGAATAACAAAATGATACGCCGTTATCATTTTTGGCAAGTTCAAACATATCTTCAAGTTTAAGATAATGTAAACTATCAACGCCAATCATCTTTCTAATTTCTTCTTCGGTATGTTTATTTGCAATAAGCATATCCTTATTTGGAACGTCTGTTCCATAATAGCAAGGGAATAAGAACGGTGGCGAAGAAACCATAAAGTGAACTTCTGTTGCGCCTGCTTCTCTAAGAAGACTTACAACCCTGCCACTTGTTGTTCCACGAACGATTGAGTCATCAACCATGACAACTCTCTTTCCATTAACAACCGATTGAATAGGGTTAAGTTTTTTTCTAACTTGGTCTTCTCTATCCTTTTGGTCTGGGAAGATAAATGTTCTTCCAACGTATTTATTCTTCAAAAATCCTAGTTCATAAGGTATTCCCGATTCCCTTGCATAACCGATAGCCGCATCGTTACCAGAGTCTGGAACGCTTATTACTACATCGGCATCCACTGGGAATCTCTTTGCTAAATATCTGCCCATTTGAACCCTTGCTTCGTGAACAGGATAACCATCGACGATAGAATCTGGGCGAGCATTATATACAAGTTCAAAAATGCAAAGTGACATTTTTTCTTTTTTGCAATGGTCGGTAATTGAGCGAACACCCATCGAATCGAACACAACAACTTCGCCCGGCAAAACATCTCTAATAAGTTTTGCACCAACAGCATCGAGTGCGCAACTCTCTGAAGCAACCACATAAGAGCCGTCTTGAGTTTTACCATAACATAGTGGTCTAAAACCGTGCTTATCACGAGCGGCGATGAGTTTTGTTGGCGACATAACAACCAAACTATAAGCACCTTCAAGTTTGTCCATTGCTTTAACTATTGCTTGCTCGATAGACGCCGAAGAAAGTCTAGCCTTAATAATCTCATAAGTTATAACTTCTGCATCGCCGTTAGATTGGAAGATAGAGCCTTGAAGTTCAAGTTGGGTTTTAAGTTCTCTCTTATTAACAAGACTTCCGTTAAAACCAATAGCCAAACTACCTTTAACGTGGTTTACCACAAGTGGTTGAGCGTTTGCATAAGATATAGTGCCTTTTGTGCCTGCCCTTACGTGACCAACGGCAATTTTTCCATTACCAAAACTCAATAAATTTTCTTTTGTGAACACATCACCAACAAGACCTAAATCTTTCTTTGCTGTAAAAACGCCACCGTCATTTACAACTATGCCACAACTGTCTTGCCCACGATGTTGAAGGGCATACAAGCCATAATATGTCATGCTTGCAAGGTTTTGCTCTTTAGACGCATAGATACCAAACACGCCACACTCTTCACGAAGTTCGTCCATAAATTACCTCCAAAAAAATCACAATTAAACATAGAAAAGTGAAGAACTATTTTTTGCTTCACCTTTCCAAAACGACCACCCGTTAGCCGAGCAGTCTATCAAATATTTCGTTATATGCTTCTTCGACATTACCTAGGTCACGCCTAAAACGGTCTCTATCAAGTTTTTCGTTAGTGATAGAGTCCCAAAGCCTGCAAGTATCAGGCGAAATTTCATCGGCAAGAATAATCTTACCGTCAGCCGTTCTGCCAAACTCTAGTTTAATGTCAATAAGTTTTATTTTTTTACTAAGAAAATACTCTTTCAAGATTTGATTTATCTTTTGAGCATATTCGATTATTAAATCAAGTTCTTCTTTGGTTGCAAAACCCATTGCCAAAATGTGATATTCGTTTATCATAGGGTCGCCAAGTTCGTCTTTTTTATAACAAAACTCAATAACAGGCTGTCTCATCTTAGCGCCTTCAGGAAGCCCTAATCTTTTAGAGAGCGAACTTGCTGCAACATTTCTAACTAGCACTTCTAATGGAATAATATCAACCTTTCTCACAAGCGAGTCCCTATTTGAAAGTTCTTTAATAAAATGAGTTGGCACGCCATTACCCTCTAAAATTTGCATGAGATGCCCACTTATTTTGTTGTTGATAATGCCCTTTCCAGAAATTACACCCTTTTTCAAGCCGTTAAAAGCCGATATATCATCTTTGAAACTCATGATATATTCATCTGGCGTATTTAAGGCAAAAAGTTTTTTTGCCTTTCCTTCGTAAAGCATTTGTTTTTCCATTATCTACCCTAGTTTAAATTAGTTATATTTTTGATTGATTTCTTTATCTACTGCCAAAATCTTTTGCATTTTTTCATTTCTTGCATTTTGAAGTTTTTGTGCCAAGTCCTTATCCTCAACTGCCAAGATTTGAATTGCAAGTAGTGCAGCGTTTTCAGCGCCATCGATAGCAACGGTTGCAACAGGAATACCTGCTGGCATTTGAACTGTTGATAAAAGTGCATCCATACCATCTAAAACCGATGCCTTAATAGGAATACCGATAACAGGAAGCGTTGTGTTTGCTGCAATAGCACCAGCAAGATGCGCTGCTTTACCAGCACAGGCAATGATTGCGCCAATGCCGTTTTCTCTTGCGTTTAACGCAAAGTCCCTTGCTTCGATTGGCGTGCGATGTGCAGAATAAACGTGAACTTCTGTTTCAATGCCGTAATCTTTTAATGTGAGTATTGCTTTTTCAACAACCTTAAGGTCGCTATCACTACCCATAACAACTGCAACTTTTTTCATATATAATCCTCCAAATAACGCCCATTTAATGCAAAAAGACAGTTTGAAAAAACCCAAACTGCCCAGACGGCCGACAATAAAATGTTTTTTACTTCCTGTGGACAATTCCACTCAGCCGTCAGTCGCAAAAAACTAATATTCATCTAAGTACATATAGTATAACATTTAACATCGAATTTTGTCAAATGTTTTCCTTAATAAAAACAACTTAAAGTTAAATATCTCACAAAATTTTCACAGCATTTATTTTGTAAAATAAAAGTATAAATAGAAAGTCATTTAATCGGTTAAATAAAAGGTGCAAGTGCTAAGTTTTTTTCTTTTCAACTTCATAACTTTTCCACCTTCCATTTTGTAAGAATATCCATCTTCATATGGGCAGTTAGAACAACTGCCGTTAAGCAAATTTTTCATTGGACAATGCCTTAAGGTCATATAGGCAAAGTCCACCCTTTTTGCAAGGCCCCCTTCGGCAACAAAAAACTCTTTTTCAAGTTCAAAAGCCGTAAAATTATTATACACGTTTAAGCCTGCGCCAATAACAACATCATCGGTTAAGTTAAGCGCATAATAATTGTTTGCAATTATTCCTACCCCACAATTTTTAATTATATTTTTAAGCAGTTCAATATCTTTTTTTAGTGCAAAGTTAGGGGTGTCGAGATATGGCTTTTTTCCTTGTTCAATGCACCTATTTTTAAACGCCAAAATATCTATTTCGCCATATTCACTTGGCGAATATATAACATTTTTTGCAGTCATTTTATCGCTAAGTTTTTCCACTATGCAAAAGTCTTGAAAAGCCTTGATTTTAGGTAATTTTGGCAAACTTTTAATCTCTACGCTACAACTTGGCTTTGTTAAAATTTCTATAGCCTTATCAAAAACCTTTCTTCTAAACGCATTTAGGCTTTGCTTTAAGATAAAGACATTTTCCAACTTGCCTATTTTAATATTGCCTATAAAATATTCGCTTTTAGCAAAATTACTCTCTATTTCTTCTTTTTTTAGTGGTTGGTTTTTGGCCTCGGTTAAAAGGTCACCTTCCACCACTTGATTTTGACCTAAAATACTAAATTCTGCCCTAATAGGCGTGCCAATTTTAGCAAAGATTTCAATGTCAATCGTTCGCTTTTTAATATAGGAAAGAGCATTATTTTCGCTTTCGCTATCCACGATTAAATGCACTGTGTCCCCTTTTCGAACTTGGTTTGTGGTGGTTAAAACAAACCTATTTTCCCCCAAATCTTTTATGTCAAATGCTGAAATGGTAACTTCACTTTGACCTTGCAAAAATTTTAGCGTTGACTTAGGATAAATCTTTCTAGTAGAAGTAAAGAAAACCTCATTAAACTTTTTTCCTTGCTTAAAGTCATAAACCTTGCCCACCGATAAACCGATATGGCTTTGAACGTTAGAAATTATCTCAGCGTTTCCATTAAAATAACCTTCGGTGTAGTTTCTGTTAAAAGCAAGTTTTAAGTTTTCAATGCTTGCACCTATGCCGTCTAACGCCCTTCTATATTCCCTTGTCGCCGTGGCAACGTAATAAGGTCTTCTTGCCCTGCCTTCAATTTTAATGGCATCCACCCCAGCATCCTTTAATTCTTTAAGCCTATCTATCATGCAAAAATCTTTTGCGCTTAAGAGATAGCCTTTTTTAAGTTTTTTATCCCCCTTATAAAATGTATAAGGAAGCCTGCAAAGTTGCTTGCACTTACCCCTATTGCCACTTGCAGATTGAGTATAAGAACTAAGATAGCAATTGCCCGAAAAAGACACGCATAGTGCCCCTTGCGCAAAATATTCTATCTCTACACAAGAAAACTTTTTTATTCTTTTTATTTCTTCAAGTGGTGTTTCCCTTGCAAGAACCACCCTTGAAAATTTATATTTTTTAAGTGCCAAAATTCCTTCTAAATTATGGATAGCCATTTGAGTGCTTAAATGCACGTCAGCCATAGGGTATAGTTCGTTTATAAGAGAAATAAGTCCTAAATCTTGCACGATAAAGGCGTCGACACCCATGTTTAAGGCCTTTCCAACAACTTCTAGTGCACACCCAAGTTCGCTGTTATCAAACAAAATGTTTATTGCAAGGTGAACTTTAACATTATATATATGAGCAAAATCAACGGCATCTTTTAAAGTGTCTAAGTTAAAGCCTTCTATATTATTGCGTGCGTTAAAATCGCTTATCCCAAGATAAACTTCATCTGCGCCGTTATATACAGCCATTTTAAGACTTTCAAAATTGCCTGCTGGTGATAATATTTTCATAAACTGCCTTGCCACCCATTTTATAGTTAAATTATATCATAGATAACAACTTTTTTGAAATGGATTTATATAATTTTTTTTAGTTTTTTTATTATTTGGTATTTTAAATTATTGCAAATTGACTTATAATTTGTTATAATACACTTGTTATTAAACTTTTTTATGAGGTTATTTTATGAAAAAACTTTACACAGGTAAAACAAAAGATGTTTTTGAACTTGAAAATGGCAACGTTCTACTTAAATTCAAAGATGATTGCACAGGAAAAGACGGCGTGTTTGACCCAGGCGAAAACAGCGTTGGCTTAACAATTGAAGGTATTGGCAAGGCTAACTTAAAGTCTTCTGTTTATTATTTTGAATTGCTTAAAAAAGCAGGCATTAAAACACACTATATCAGTGCTGATATCGAAAACGCAACAATGGAAGTTCTTCCTGCAACAGTTTTTGGCAAGGGCTTAGAAGTTATTTGCCGTTTGGTTGCTACAGGTAGTTTTATCCGTAGATATGGCGAATATATCGAAGATGGCACAGTTTTAGAAGGTGGCTATGTTGAATGCACATTCAAAAACGATGCTAAGGGCGACCCACTAGTGACTAGCGAAGGCTTAGCAGCACTTAAGGTTATGACACCTGAAATGTTTGAAAGCATGAAGGCTCAAACACTTAAGATTACAAAAATCGTTGCTGATGACTTAAAGACAATCGGCTGTGACCTTTGGGATATTAAGTTCGAGTTCGGTTATAATGGTGGCGAAGTTATGCTTATCGATGAAATCGCATCAGGAAATATGCGTGTTTATAAGAATGGCGAAAAACTTGACCCTGTTGAACTTACAAAACTCATCAACAACAGATAATTTTAACTAAACCAAAGTTAAACTTAACTAAAAAAACTAATAGCGTGGAAAAACTCCACGCTATTTTTTATTGGTTTACAACAATGCTTGCAAGCCTATTTGTCCAATTGTTGAATATTTTTATTTTTTTCTTTGAACTATCAACTTCTTTTTGTTCAATAAGAAGCATAAATTCCGTATCCGAGCGTAAATCACTAGCACACCTTAAACTTGAATCTAAAAACTCATCAAACTCGTTTTTATCCATTATCTTTTTTGCTTCTTCAATAAGGGTTGCTTTTAAGGCAAACATTGCCCCAGCATCATCAGCCGACATTTTTCTAAATTCTTTTTTAATGTTTTCTTTATCATCAATGTCTATAAGTTTGTAAACTATAGCACTAGCACCAACGACCATTATAGAATAAATGAAACTTGCATTCAACACTTCAAAAAATGCACTGCCAGCAAGTAAGCCTGTACCTAAAGTTGCAAAAGCTGTTGCAAAGCCTATGCCTAATAAAACTTTCTTTCCTATTTCATCAAAACTTGTTTTTCCACAAATTTTTAAGTAATTTTTTTCTAAACTTTTTTCAAGTTCTTTTATTCTGCCCTTACTGTTAAATAAAATTTTAGAAACTTGTTCTTTTGTTTTTTCTTTATTAACAAAATCATTACTTTCTAAAACAGCAAGTAATCCCAAATTTATTCTTAAAAGTGACGACTTGTCTGCTTTTACTTGTTCATCAACATACTCTAATAGTTTATCTTCATTTGAATATTCTTCATAGTCAAAACCTTCGTGCGAATTAACAAAATCGGATATTCTTTTTTCAATGCTCTCCTTATCTGCATTATGTTTTTTTAATTCATCACCACGAATAAAATTTTCAACATTTTTGTTCCAAAATTTTACCAAGACATTTTGGTCTTCTTTTATCTCTATTAACTTATTTTCTTCAATCTTTTCTTCGGTAAATTCTAAATCCTTTTTTAACCTGTAATAATATAAAAGTTCTGCCAAGTGATTGTTTTCAAATTCATTATTTTTCATCTTTAATCTCCTTTAGTATGTATTCTTTTATTTTTGTTAAATTTAATTTTTCTTTATTTTCGTTTAATAAGTCATATATTTCTTTTATTTCATCTTTACTGCTTACTATCAAAAAATTATAGCAATACTCATAAATGTTACCCTTATTAAATTTTCCATTTTCTACACTATCAAAAAGTTCTTTAATTAGTGGTGGTATATTTTCAAAATTACCACTTTGATAATCAGAAATATATTTATATGTAGATGGTCTACTTTTATTTAGTAACCTTGAAAGTTCTGTTATTGTTAAAATTTCTTGTATCTTCATATTTGCTCCTTTTTACACTATTTTACACTTATTGTAAAATTTTGTCAAGCATTTTTGGTAAAAAATGTAAAAAAGTGTAAAAATTTTAAAAACTTAATCCAAATAAAAACTAATAGCGTGGAAAATCTCCACGCTATTTTTTATTTTTTTCATATTTTGTTTTAGTTGTTTGCAAGTTCATTTGCAAGGGCTTTTATCTCTAATATATTTTCTTCACTTACGCCCGACAAGATTTTAACGCCTTGATTTGCAAAAGTAAGGTTTTTGCTCTTTTCAAGCATGCCTTTTATTATCTTATCAGCAAGTGGTGCCCAACTTCCGTTTTCAATAATGCCAACAAACTTGTTTTGGAAGTTTCTTTCGGTTAAATGATGAATGAACTCTTTCATAAATGGAAAGATATCGCCATTATAAGTTGTGGTTGCAAAAACCACCTTGCCATACCTAAAGGCATCTTCAACGGCTTCTGCCATATCGCATCTCGCTAAGTCGTTAACGGCAACCTTAACGCCTTTATCTTCTAGTTCTTTTGCTAAAATTTCAACAGCCTTTTTAGTGTTGCCATAAACTGAAGTGTAGTTTATAACCACACCTTCACTTTCAACTCCATAACTTGACCAAGTTTTATATAGGTCTATATAATATCCTAAATTTTCGGTTAAAATAGGACCGTGAAGAGCGCAAATTCTTTCCACTTCGATATTTTCAAGTTTTTTTAGCACGGCTTGAACTTGCACACCGTATTTACCAACGATTCCAAAATAATATCTTCTTGCTTCGCAAGCCCAATCTTCTTCGGTGTCAAGTGCACCAAACTTACCAAAAGCATCGGCAGAAAACAAAGTTTTGCTTGCCACTTCATAAGACATCATAACTTCTGGCCAGTGCACCATAGGCGCACTAACAAAGATGAGTTTATGTTCGCCTAAATCGAGTTCATCGCCTTCATTTATAACAACCCTTCTATCAGCAAAGTCTGTGCCAAAAAAGTTTTTCATCATAGTAAACGCTTTTGATGATGAAACGATTTTTGCATTAGGATATTTTTCTGCAAAAGCCGTTATGTTTGCAGAGTGGTCTGGCTCCATATGAGAAACGATAAGATAATCTATATCGCCACCAACCATGATTTTATCAATATTAGAAAGCCACTCATCTTTAAAGTTTTTATCCACACTATCTAAAACTGCAACCTTTTGGTCTTTTATTAAATAAGAGTTATACGCCATGCCGTTTGGCACGATGTATTGACCTTCAAATAAATCAATAGTTTTGTCGTTTACGCCTACATAAAAAATATCTTTTACTATTTCCATTATTTTTTCCTTTATTATCAAAAAAGGATTTGTTTATTCAAATCCTTTTTTTTTCGTTTTATTATTTTGCAAACTCGGTTGCACGCCATTCTCTAATAACGTTAACCTTAATTTGTCCTGGATATTCCATTTCTTCTTCAATCTTTTTAGCAATGTCTTTTGCTAAGAACAATGTTTGAGCATCGTTAATTTGTTCTGGTTTAACCATAACCCTAACTTCCCTACCTGCTTGGATAGCATAGCATTTTTCAACGCCCTTAAATGAAGATGAAATTTCTTCAAGTTTTTGAAGTCTCTTAATATAGTTAGTTGTTGTTTCTCTTCTTGCACCAGGTCTTGCACCAGAGATAGCATCGGCTGCTTGAACGAGCACTGCTTCTAAAGTCTTTGGCTCAACGTCGCCGTGGTGAGCAAGAATAGCGTTAACAACATTAAAGTTTTCTTTATACTTTTTAGCAAGGTCTGCGCCAATTTGCATGTGCGTGCCTTCTATTTCAAAGTCAACAGCCTTACCTAAGTCATGAAGCAAGCCTGCACGCTTTGCAAGGTTTGCATCAATACCGAGTTCGTTTGCCATAACACCTGCAAGGTGAGCAACTTCGATAGAGTGCTTTAATACGTTTTGACCATAACTTGTTCTAAACTTAAGTCTTCCTAAAAGTTTAACAACTTCTGGGTGAAGCCCAAAGATTCCACACTCAAACATAGCGGCTTCGCCTGCTTCTTTGATTTGAGCATCGAGTTCTTTTTTAACCTTTTCAACCGTTTCTTCAATTCTTGCTGGGTGAATTCTGCCGTCTTGAATAAGTTTTTCTAACGCAATTCTTGCAACTTCCCTTCTAACAGGGTCAAAGCCTGAAACGATAACAACTTCTGGGGTATCATCGATAATAAGTTCGATTCCCGTTGCATTTTCAAGCGTTCTGATGTTTCTACCTTCTCTACCGATAATTCTTGCTTTCATATCATCGTTAGGAAGTGGAACGACAGAAACTGTTATTTCTGTTGCTTGTTCTGTGCTACATTTTTGGATAGCAAGGCTGACAATTTCTTTTGCCTTTCTTTCGCCATTTTCTTTTGCTTCTGCTTCTATGTTTTTAACCATACCAGCAGCCTCACGCTTTGCTTCTTCTGTAATAGCGTCAACGAGTTCTTTTTTGGCTTCTTCCTTGCTCATTTGGGCAATTTTTTCAAACTCTTCAATCATCTTGTCGTGTTGTTTGTTGATTTCGTCAATCTTATTGTCAAGTTCGATTTCTTTTGCCTTTAGATTGTTTTGTTGTCTTGTTGTTTCTTCGTTTCTCTTCGCAAGATTTTCTTCTTTTCTTTCTAGAGTTTCTTCCTTTTGGTTAAGTCTATTCTCTAGTCTTTGAAGTTCAATTCGCTTTTCTTTAGATTCACGCTCAAACTCATTGCGAAGTTTAATTTCCTGTTCTTTTGCTTCTAAAATAGCTTCTTTCTTTATAGCCCTGCTCTCTTCTCTTACGTCATCGAGCATTCTGTTTCGTTGAGTTTCTATATCTCCTGCTTCTTTTTCATATTTTTTAGTTAAAGATTTAGCACTTAATTTCCAACTCAAAAGCCAAGCGGCTATTGCTAATACCACTAATACTGCAATAACAACAACGAAAACCGTGTCATTACTACTCAAGAACAGGGGACTGTAATTAAAATTTTGCATATATCTATGCCCTCCTGTTTTTATTTAACGCACAAGCGTTTTTATCATTTCTATTTTATACCAAATTAACAAAAATGTCAATAGATAACATTAGTCATTTTTGTTCTTATTTTTAAATGCATCTAAAATTTTATTTTTAATTTCTTCTGCAACTTCTGGGTTAGTTTCTAAATAAAGCACGGCTTTTTCTCTGCCTTGAGCAATCTTTTCGCCGTTATAAGAGAACCATGCCCCACTTTTTTGAATAATATCGTATTGCAAGCCAAGGTCAATTAGGCAACTGCCTTGAGAAATGCCCTTGCCGAAAATAATGTCAAATTCTGCCGTCTTAAATGGTGGGGCAACCTTATTCTTAACGATTTTTGCCTTTGTGTGACTGCCGTATGCACCTTCGCTATCTTTAAGCGCATCTGCCTTTCTTACATCGATTCTAACGCTTGCATAGAACTTGAGCGCCTTACCACCTGCAGTAACTTCTGGGTTACCAAACATAACGCCAACCTTTTCTCTAAGTTGGTTGATAAAGATAATACAAGTTTTGCTCTTGTTTGTAATTGCTGTAAGTTTTCTAAGTGCTTGGCTCATAAGTCTTGCTTGAAGTCCTACGTGAGAATCACCCATATCCCCTTCGATTTCAGCCTTTGGTGTGAGGGCTGCAACAGAGTCAACAACGATAATGTCAACAGCCTTACTGCTAACGAGCGATGCTGTGATATCGAGTGCTTGTTCACCTGTGTCTGGTTGAGAAACGTAAAGTTCATCAAGGTTAACCCCTAATGCCTTTGCATAAACAGGGTCTAAAGCGTGTTCAGCATCTACAAATGCCGCAATGCCACCTGCTTTTTGTGTTTCAGCGATTACGTGAAGTGCAACCGTTGTTTTACCAGAAGATTCTGGCCCATAAATTTCAATAATTCTTCCCCTAGGAAGTCCACCAACACCAATAGCAAGGTCAAGTGATAGACAACCTGTTGGCAAAACTTCGATATTTGTGTCGCCAGCATTTTGTCCTAAACGCATAATTGCGCCCTTGCCATATTGTTTTTCGATTTGTGCCATAACGCCGTCAAGCGCTTTTATTTTTGCTTCATCCATAATAATAATTTCCCTTTATATATTTTTTAATTTTTTTATTGCCAAAAACAGCGCAGTATTTTTTGCTGTTTCAGTAATTTCTTCTCTTGAACCCGATAATTTATACTTATAAGTATGAACGCCGTCTTTCATGCCGACAGCAATAAAGCAAAGCCCCACAGGTTTATCGGTATTATCGCTTTGTGGGCCTGCTATGCCCGTTGTGGATACGGCTATGTCGCACCCTTCTTTCAACAGACCAACAGCCATTTGATATGCAACCACGGCGCTAACTGCACCCTGAGTCTTTAGGTCGGCATCTTTAACACCAAGTCTACTAAGTTTGCTTTGGTTGGAATATGATACAATTCCTTCGTTCACGCAAGCCGATGCACCAGAGTTTTTGATTATTTCCGATATAACTCTGCCACCTGTAAAAGATTCAGCAGTTGAAAGTTTTAAGTTTCTAAGTTTTAACAGGTCAAATAATCTTTCACTTAAACTTACGTCATATTCAGCATAGATGTTGTCTTTTAAGTTAGATACTATGTATCTTACCATTTCTTTTTTTCTTTCTTCTGGCGTTTCGTAATCAAACAATAGGTCAACCGTTATATCCCCATACTTTTCAAAAATAGTGTAATAAAACCCTTGCTCTAATAAAAGTTCTGGTTGATTTAGCGTTTGCTTAAGTTTTTTCACGTCGCCAAAATATTTTAAGGTAAGCCTTGTTTTCTTTATGCCTAGTTTATTTTCAAGATAAGGCAAAACGTACTTATCCGTCATCGTTTTAACTTCTTTATAGTCAAAAGGAAGAACCGAAAGCGTTATATCGGTAGTGTCGAGTATAAAGCCTTGAAATCCACCATAAATGTTTGGGATAACCACCCCTTCTATTGGCAAAAGCGCAAAGTCTTCTGGATAATTTATTGCGTTTGCCTTTGAAACGGCATCTAAAAAACTCCTTGCGTTTTCATTTTCCACAAGTGGTGTGTCAAAAGTTTCTGCAATTATATTTTTAAGGTTAAATCGCACTGTATCCCCACCGATTATGATAAGGTTATCGAACATTTCCTTAAACTCAAGTAGCCTTCTCTTAAATCCCAAATCATCGGCGTAAGATAAAATCTCAATGGTATCTATATCAAGCCCACCACTGCCAAAAACACTAAGGGCATTAGCGAAGTAATTGCCATCGAATTCGGTTTTTACGTTCCTAAAAAATATAAGTGCACTTTTCATTATTTGTTATTTGTTTTCCTTTAGAACATCAATGTTTTTTACAATACACTCTATGCCAGAATAAATGGTTAAAAGCGTTGCTAAACCTAAAAAGCAAAGTCCCACGATATTAAGCGTAGAATAAAGCCCTGGCATAAAGTCTGCGCTAAGTAGCAAAATGATTACTGCAATATCTTGAACAAAGGTTTTAATTTTTCCTGACTTATCAGCAGCAAGCACCTTGCCGTTTGATGCTGCAACAATTCTAAACCCACTAACGATAAGTTCTCTTGCAAGAATTATGGCAACGGCAATAGCGCCATAAAATGGTAAAATTGCAGGCTCGTTTGTCAAAGGCACAAGCATAACGATGAGAGCCGTTGAAACAAGCACCTTATCTGCTATAGGGTCTAAAAACTTGCCAAGATTAGTCACAAGTTTATATTTTCTTGCGATATATCCATCTAGAAAGTCGGTAAATGCTGCAAGCACGAAAATTATTGCCGAAATTAAGTAGTTATAAGGCAAAATCGTTAGATAAAATGTCGCCACGAAAAGTGGTATCATTATAAGCCTTAAAATTGTTAATTTGTTTGGTAAATTCATTGTCTTTCTCCATACAAGTCATACCCTGTTGACTTGATAATTTCTATATCATAACTTTCGCCATATTCAACTTCATCACGAGAAAAGAAATAAACCTTTCCATCGATGTCTGGCGCATTGAAATACGCCCTTCCATAGTAAACGAGTTGGTCACAATCAAAGCCTTCTGCTAACACCTTGATGGTTTTGCCTATAAACTTTTTGTAATTTTCCTTAACCACTTTTTTCTGCAAAGAATAAAGTTTTTTATGCCTTTGGGTTTTTATTTTTGCTGGAACTTGTCCATCAAGTTTATATGCCGGCGTACCTTCTTCTCTGCTATACTTAAAAAAGCCTGCGTTAAAGAGTTTTGCCTTAAGTAAAAACTCGGTTAAGTTATTAAACGCCTCTTCACTCTCCATAGGAAAGCCCGTTATAAAGGTAGAGCGAATTGCTATGCCATTAACCTTTGCCCTAAGTTTTTCAATAAGCCTTAAATACCCCTCAGCCGTGCCCTTTCTGTTCATAAGTTTAAGCACTTTATCATCGGCGTGTTGAAGTGGCATATCTATGTATTTAATAACCTTAGGATTGTTTGCAATCTCATCGATAAGGTCATCGGTTATGTTTTCAGGGTAACAATAAAGCAGTCTAATAGCCTTTACATTTTGGAGTTTAGATAGTTCTTGAATTAAAGTAACTAGTGTGATTCCCCCACCTAGGTCACAGCCATATTTAGCAGTGTCTTGCGCAACTAAAATAAGTTCGCTAACATTTCCTAAAGATTTTGCTTCTTCTATTAAGTCGGCAATCGCTACCGAACGATATTTGCCCCTAATAGATGGTATCAAACAGTATGTACAGTGGTTAGAACAGCCGTCTGCTATTTTTAGGTATGCATAGTTATCTGTGGTAACAACTCTTTTCTTTCCACACTCGCCCCTTGGCTCGCCAACACATACCACTCTTTCGCCAGCATAAATTCTGTCAATAACGGCTAGAATTTCATTGTAGTCACTAACCCCCAAAAAAGCATCGACTTCCACAAGTTCATCTTTTATTTGGTCAATGAATAATTGTGGTAAACAGCCCGAAACGATAACCTTTTCTGTGCCACTTTTTTTACTTTCTATAGCCATTAAAATTTCTTCAACGGCTTCCTTTCTAGCACTTTCTAAAAAAGCACAGGTATTTACTATTAAAATCTCAGCATCATCGATATCGGCTGTTAAAGTGTGCCTTTTAGAAAGAATAGCAAGCATTTTTTCGGTATCCACCCTGTTTTTGTCACAACCGAGCGAAATAACACCAATTTTTTTATTTAACACTTGTTTCATATCAATAATCTTCTACACCAGGCCCAAATCTTTGTTCGTATTCTTCTGGGGTAAGTAGCACCCTTCTTGCCTTTCCACCTTCGTTAGGTGAAATAAATCCTTTTTGTTCCATCTTGTCAAAAATGCTTCCTGCCCTTGGGTAACCTATTGAAAATCTTCTTTGCAATGAAGATATTGAAATAGTTCCCGTTTTAACAGCAAACCAAAGAGCCTTTAAGAAAAAGTCGTTGAACTCTTCGTTAGCGCCACCTTCTTCGCTAGAAGAACTTTCTTCTGGTTGTGGGCGTGTTTCTTTATCTAAGAACTGCATAATCTCTTCATCAAAATAAGCAGTGTTCTTTTCTTTGATGTATTCAACGATATTAGAAATCTCTCTACCACTAATGTAAGCGCCTTGATAACGCTCATAGTCACCCATAGATGAGTTTTTATAAAGCATATCGCCGTTACCCAAAAGTTTTTCTGCGCCACCACCTGCAAGTATGGTTTGAGAGTCGGCAAAGTTCATAACTTTTAAGGCAATTCTTGATGGCAAGTTAGCCTTAATCGTACCCGTAACGACATCGACTGATGGACGCTGTGTTGCAAGCACTAAGTGAATACCTGCTGAACGAGATTTAGCAGCAATCATTCTTATCCTTGTTTCTAAGTCTTTTTTGCACGCTTCCATAAGGTCGGCAAGTTCATCGATAACGAACACTATTCTAGGTAATCTTGCTATCTTGTCGTTTGCAATCATTGAGTTATAATCATCGATATTACTAATGTGTCCACCACAAGCAGTAAACATTTCATTTCTTCTGTTAGTTTCATCATAAGCCCATTGCAAAAGACTTAGCGCACGCTTAGGCTCGGTGACAATTTCATCAACGAGTAGGTGTGGCAAGTGCTCGTATTTTCTAAACTCAACGCATTTAGGGTCAACTAAAACTAGTTTTAGTTCTTCTGGGCTATATCTCATGAGCAAGCTCACTAGCATAACGTGAAGACAAACACTCTTACCAGAACCCGTTGCACCTGCAATCAAATAGTGTGGACCTTTTGTAAGGTCATCGCTGATAGCATTACCCACGATGTCTTTACCAAGCGCAAACATAAGCGAGCCTGCCTTTTCCTTTTTACCAACTAAGCCTTCCATTACTTCTTTTAAGCCAACGGTTACTTTTATGTTGTTAGCAACTTCTATACCCACTAAATTCTTACCAGGGATAGGTGCTTCAATTCTAACACCATTTTTTGCTGAAAGGCGCATCTTAAGGTCATCGTCATACTTTAAGACGTTTTTAACCGAAATGCCTGCTGGCATCATTATTTCATATCTAGTTATCGATGGACCTTGAACAAAGCCTTGTGGCACAGCATCGATTCTAAATTCTTCTAAGGTGCGCTTTATAATTTCCATGCGCTCTTCATGATTTTCTTGCTCTGCATTAAATGGCTGAGCATAACTTTCAAGCAAATCAAAAGGTGGCCTAAAATATTCTCTATTTATAGGTGCTTTTGGCTTTTCTTCTATAGGCTTTTCTATTTCTTTCTTTTCTTCAAACATAATAGAGCGCCTTGATGACAAGTTGTTGTCTTGAGCAACCCTACTTGTAAATGCAACAGACTCAGCGTTTTCTTCTGGCTTAGAAAAAATATCTCTTAATCTGTCGTTTGCCCTTATATTCGTTGGGGCAGGTTTTTCTTCTTCAATTTCTTCTTCAAACGCACTGTCATCGCTAATGCTATCGTTGTCTAAAGAAAAATCGACTATCTCTGGTTCTTCTTCAATCATAGGTGGATTTTCTTCAACGCCAATGTTATCTAATCTTGCAAAATCAAACCTGCTTGTTCTACTGCTTGAAAGTTCTTCTTTTGGTTCCGTTTCACTAAGATTTGGAGAAGGAAATATTTGTTCACTAGCATTGTCGTTAGAAGAATCAACTTCGGTTGGTTGTTCTTCTATAATAGGCTGATTAAAAGTAGAATTTATTTGATTATCGTTTATGTCTAAATATCTTTCGCCAAAAGCTTCGGCCCTTGCTTCAGCACTATCTTGGTTTGTTTTTTCACTACTATCGTTATTATGCTCGATAAATGGAATATCATTATTGCTATTTAACGGCTTATCTTCCACTTTGCTTGGAGAGATATAACTTGACACGGTTGTCGCAGAAGTTGGTGGAACTGAAAAAGAACTCGTTTGATAACTATTAGAAGTATATTTTTCCATATCGATAACTGATGGCGTTTTGATATAGTCAATTTTCTTTTTGTAGTCATCATCTTTTTTAATTGTGTTTTCTTTAGCCGTTTGAGTATGCACAACGTTTAGTCCACCTTGAGAAAATTCAAGTTTTAATGGACTTACGTTTGCATCTTTTTGGATTTCACGCTTGTTTTTGAAAGAAAATTCTTCTGGGTTGTTGATAAAAAGTTTTTGTCTTGCCTTTGGCGTTGCCGTTTGCGCAAATTGATTAGAATTATTTCCATCTTCTAAAGTTTGTTCTTCGCTAGTCACATTTTCTTCAGTTTGACCTTGCTCTACAATAGAATCTTTTACATAAGAACTTCTAAACTTTTGTCTATCTTTTCTTTTTTCTTTATTATCTTGGTCCATAAAGTCTTTTACAAAAGCAAAGGTTATCAAAGCGATTACAAGCCCTAAAATGACATAACTGCCAACACCTGTAAGTAGCGTGCAAAGAAAATAACTGATTATGCCAGCAAAAAGCCCACCGGCACTTGCAGAAGATATACCTTTTTCGCCCATACCATAGCAGAGAGAAAGATATTCGCCAAACTCAAGCGAAACAGCATCTACTGTCACTAATTGCAAAATTAAAACGAGTGCAAAACTTGCCACTGTAATAAGTGCCTTTCTCTTTTTAGAAAGGTTAATTTTTTTGCCACTTACTAAAAGCACGCCAAGTCCGAAAAGAGAAATAAACACAGCATAGGCAAAAAATCCAAAGCAACCGAAAAGAAAGGCATTAACAACCCTTCCTATTTCGGAAAATACAGTTTCTCTTGTTATCAAACAAACAAGACAAAGCGCAGAAAAAAGCGCCAAAACAACACCACAAGTTTCTTTGGTAAAAATCAAACTTTTTTCTTTGTTTTCTTTATTGTCTCTTCCCAATCCGTTCAAAATAGCACCCCTATTATAATAATCACTTAAATTATATCAAAAACAAAGACTTTTTACAATGCTTTAGACAAAAATTTTTTAAATATTTATTTAAAAAAGAAATATCCAAAAGCATTGCTCATGGATATTCATAATTTTACTTTTTAATTGTAATTCTTTAACCAATTTTTGTAAGTTTTCACTTTATAGTCCTAAAAATCTGTTTATGTATCTATCGTTGCAGTTTTTTGTATCTAAAAGCACAAAAGTGTCTATGCTTCCAAACTCATAATCGCAAAAGGTTTCTTTTGATAAAAATGCACCAAAACTAACGTATGCCCTAATTAGTGGTGGCATACTGCGTTTAATTTCACTTTCGCTTAGTTGTTCTCTTGGCAAAATTTCCACTTGGTTTTTATCTAAACTCGTTATCTCGTATTCAGGATTAAAGTGATTATATGCAATGTAGGATATTTCCTTTTGAAGCGCCATTTTGTCAGTTCCATAAAAACTTGCTTCGCCGATAATATACCTGTAGCCGTTTTGTTTAATAAACCCTATAACAAAACGCAAAAGTAGCATAAGCACCATACTGCCCCTATATTCTTTTTTAATAACGGCACGGGATAGTTCTGCAATGCTCTCACCACTATTTTTAAGCGAAGATATGTCAAACTCCCCTTCGCTAACAAAAGGCTTATCCTTTGGCAAAGTATCAGAAGTAATAATTCTATAGCAACCCACCACTTGATTTATTTCGGTATCAATACAAATAGCAAGTTTTCCATATTCGTCATAAGGCGTTATATCATACCCCTTTTCATTTATATTTTCAGGTCGATATTCCAAAATGAGTTCATTATAGCGAAGTTTATAAGTTTGCATTTTTTCTTGCTCAGTCTCTGCAAATTTTACAACAAACTTTTCCATTTTTATTTCCCCCTTTTCTTAGACTAACAACTGAATTATACCACCTTTTTTATCGTTTTGCAAGCATTTTGTTGAAAAGTCAACAATTTGTAACAAAAAATAAAAACTCCTTACCCCTTAAAGACTAAGGGGCGTGGGGTTTTGAGGAGTTTTACAGTTAGGGTTATAGGGAAAGGCTGTGTTCGGAAAAAAAGGCTTTCCCTATATATAAAAATTTTAAGTTAGGGATTGTTAAAGGGGAAGGTTTTTGTAAAATAACCTTCCCCCTTTATAAGTTTATTTTATTGTTCTAAATAAATCATTCTGCCACATTGTTCGCAGTCTATTACTTCGCCGTTCTTGAGTTTGTTCATATCCGACATAGAAAGATTCATTCTGCACGCGCCACAGGCATCGTTTTTTACGGCATATAAAATTGGATACATTTTATCAGCACGCTTTTTTAAGTATCTTTCCATAAGCGAAGGTTCAACTTCTTTACTAAGCGATTTTAACTCGCTTTCAAGACCTTCTTTTTCTGCTTGATAAGAACTCTCTAAAGCCTTGTATTTATCTGCGTTTTCTTTATATTGAACTTGTGCTACTTTAGTTGTCTTTTTAATCTTTTCATACTCAGAAACAACGCTTTGCATTTCCTTAGAAATTTTTTCGGCATCAGCGTTTAACGCTTTAATTTTTGCCAAAATTTCATCAACTTTTTTAATCAAAAATTGAACTTCTTTTTCATCGGCAACAGCATCTAAGGTTTGCATAATTTCTTGTTGTTGCTCTTCTAGTTTTTTTCCATCGAGCATGATTTTATCTAACGTAGCCTTTAACTCTATAGCCTTATCATCGAGTTTATTTACATTTTCTTCAACGCCCAAGATATATTTTTTTGCAGAATTTCTTTTCTTTCTTTCTTCGCTTGACAAGAGTATATTTTCAATCTCTTTTAGTCTTGCATCCTTGGTTTGATATTCTTTCAAAGCCTTTATCATAATCAAATCTCCTTTACATAAATCTATTATCTAAAAAGTAAAAAGTTTGTGCTTTTTTATCTAATTTTTCAGTTATTAACTCATAAAAATTTTTATAGCCGTATTGTTCGCTAACGTAATGTGGAATTATAACGACATTTTTATTTTTCTCTATAAGTTCTTTAAGTTGATGATGTGCTAAATCTGACGTCACAATTGTGTCAACGCTTTCTAAGCACTCTAAATTTTCGATTGCGTGCGAGCCACCACTTCCACAAAAAGAAGCATATTCTTCTACAGGCCTATCGCCATAACATAAAATCTTTTGCGAGCCAAACACTTCTTTAATGTTTTTAACAAATGCTTCAAGTGACTGCTTTTGAGTTTTAGCACGCCTTCCATATCCACAATTTCTTTCAATTTCATCAATAATTTTTATATTTTTTCCACCTAAGCCTTGGCATAAGCAGTTATCTATCCCCAAACTACAAACATCTAAATTTAGGTGCATAGAAATAATGTTTATACCCTTTTTTATAGCAAGGGCAAGTGCCTTATCTGTGTCAATATTTATTGTCTTAATAGGCGAATAAATTGCTGGGTGGTGAGTGATAATGGTGTCGCAAGAGTTGTTTTCGGCACACATAACAGCACTCTCTGAAAGGTCCAAACTAAACAAAATCTTTTCAGCACTTTCAGATAGTTTAACTAAAAGCCCACTATTATCGTAACTGCCCATTTCAATTAGTTTATGACTAAGAGAAAGTGGTGCGATTTTTTGGATTAAAGTCATTAAATCACTGATTTTATACATATTTTTGTAATTTTTCCTTTGTTTTTAGCATTTTTTCTCTATCAAGTTCGCTAATATCTTGACTTAATAAAATGCTATCTAATCTAACGAGTTTTTGACTTATAAAATCTATAAAATCTTGGCTTTTTTCTTTAATATTGTCTCTGCCAAACTCGATTTCTTGCTCGGTCAAGGTGTCTTTTCCCTTAACGACAAGCATTATGTCATAAAACTTATTAGCACTCTTAAAAACATAATCTTTTTCTATTTTATACCCTAATTTCACCACACACAAACGCACTTTATCGGTGTTTTTCATAGGTTGCAACACGAGTGTTTGTGGAAGAGTTTTTGCACTTGTTAAAATTGTGCAAATTTCTTCGCCCCCCATACCTGCAATAAGCCCAACATCGCTATCAGGAACGCCCATAAATCCGTTTGCCACCACGCTTTTTGCCCTGCCACTATTTATGTAAGGGTATAACAGGTCTTTTGCTTTACTTAAACACTTTTCGCTGATATCTGCAATTATAACCCTTTTTGCCTTATCACGAGTAAGCATAGCGTGTGCCATATAGCCGTGGTCACAACCGATGTCTGCAAACGTTTCGCACTCTGGGATAATAGAAAAAATCTTTTCTAATCTATCTGTCATTTTTTATTTATTATTGTTTGTCAATATATTCTTTAAGTCTTTTTGAACGGCTTGGGTGACGGAGTTTTCTAAGCGCTTTTGCTTCGATTTGGCGAATACGCTCTCTAGTTACGTTAAACTCTTTACCAACTTCTTCTAGTGTCCTTGGTTTGCCATCATCTAAGCCATAACGAAGCCTTAATACCTTTTCTTCTCTTGGTGTAAGGGTGTCAAGTATGCCGATAAGTTGTTCTTTAAGCATTGTGTATGACACAGCATCGGTTGGAGCAGCACTCTTTTCATCTTCAATAAAGTCTGATAAGTGGCTATCTTCTTCTTCACCGATAGGTGTTTCAAGCGACACAGGGTCTTGTGCAATCTTTTGAATTTCCCTAACCCTTGCTTCATCTATATCCATTTCTTTTGCAATTTCTTCAGGAAGTGGTTCTCTGCCGAGTTCTTGTAAAAGTTTACGAGAAACTCTAATTAACTTATTGATAGTTTCAACCATGTGCACAGGAATACGAATAGTCCTTGCTTGGTCTGCAATAGCACGGGTGATTGCTTGGCGAATCCACCATGTTGCGTATGTTGAAAACTTAAATCCCTTTTGATAGTCAAACTTTTCAACGGCTTTCATAAGCCCTAGGTTTCCTTCTTGAATTAAATCCAAAAATTGCATACCCCTACCCATGTAACGCTTTGCAATAGAAACAACAAGCCTTAGGTTTGCTTCTGATAAAAGGCGTTTGGCATTTTCATCACCGTCCATCATACGCTTAGCAAGTTCGGTTTCTTCATCAGGTTGAAGAAGTGGAACTTTACCGATATCTTTTAGATACATCTTAACAGGGTCGTCCATACTAACTTCTTTTAGAAGTTGGTCAAGCAAATCCTTATCTTTTTCATATTCTTCAACGACTTGAACGCCTTGATTGTCAAGCATTTTATAAATTTCTTCAAATTGAGATGCTGCTAGTTGGAATTTTTCAAGCCTTTCAAGCAAAATAGAACTTTTAATGCAACCACTCTTTTTGCTTTCTATTATAATGTCGGCAACAACATCCATAAGTTCAGGTGAAAGAATTTCACCCACATTTTCCGTTCTTTCTTCACCATTTTGGTTTAATATTTCTTCCATAAAGTTCCTCCTACTTTATACGGTATTTTCTAAATTAATTTTTTCTTTTGTGCAACAAGCGATGCCATTTCTTTAGCATAGGTGCGTCGTTTTTCAGTATCCGTTTCCACTTCAAATAACGCCGTCAGCCTATTTATGTTTCTATTTAACATTTCAGTCTTTATCGTTTTAATGCAGTCAAAAAAGTATGTGGCTTGGTCTAGTTTATTATTTTCTTCGGTTTCTAAGCCAGCAATAATTCCCACTTCATCAAAAAACTCTTGGGATATGATTTCATATAAGTCGTTAAACTTAACTGCCCCACCACTTTCGCTTCTTTCAATAATATAACTTTGAATTTCCTTGTGAACAGGAAGGTCAAATTGCAACGAACTTATGTCGGTTTCTTTGGCAAAATTTTTGTTAAATAAATAAGATGCCAAAACATACCTAGAAGCAATGGTAATTTTATCCCCCTTGTTTTCCACATAAAGTTTAGTTTGTGCATTTATATTAGGTTTTTTACTTTCTTCGCTATAAAGTTCTCTCTTTAATGCATCAAGGCTAGTGCCAGAAACATCTCTAACCGTTTTAAGCAAATCTTCTTGTTCGGCTGGCGAAGAACTTTCACGAATAACCTTAACTGCATTTATAACGTACTTTCTCTTTCCGTCAACAGTGTTTACATCGTAAGTCCTTTTTATTATGTCAAGTTTAAAGTCGATTAAAAGTTTGGCATCTAATAAAAGTTTTCTATATCCTTCTGCCCCATAAGTTTTAATAACGTCATCTGGGTCTAAGCCTTCAGGGAGTGCCACCACCTTTACTTCTAATCCTTCTTCGCTTAAGATTTCTAAGCCACGGATAGCGGCCTTTTGTCCAGCAAAGTCTCCGTCATAGCAAATATACACTTTGTCGGTGTATCTTTTAATTATTCTGGCTTGGTCTTTAGTTAAAGACGTTCCCATACTTGCCACAACGTTTCTAAACCCTGCTTGAACTAAAGATATGGTGTCCATATAGCCTTCGACGATTATAACGCCGTCAAGCCCGTTTTCATTTTTAAGTTTTTTAAGGTTGTTTAAGTTATATAAGTTATTAGACTTAGAAAAAACAATGGTTTCCCTTGTGTTTTTATACTTAGCAAAATCAGCCTTTTCGAGTAGTCTTCCACCAAAGGCAACCACTTGGTTAAACTGATTTATAATAGGAATTATAAGCCTGCCACCAAGCGAATCATAATATCTTCCATCTTTAACATCCACCACCCCAGAAAGCGTCATTTCTTCATAGGTGTACCCTTTAGAAAGCAAATGCTTTGGCAAATCGTTAAAGTTAAGCGATGCGCCTATACCAAACTTTGCCAAAGTCTCTGAAGACATTTTTCTTTTTAATATGTATTCTTTATGCTTAATAGACTCTTCTTTTTTTAGATTTGATGCATAGAAACGAGCAGTGTCCACAAGTAGTGATAAAATCCTTTCCTTTTGGCGCTTTTGCTCTTTAATCTTTTCATCATCATACTTGATTTCAGGAAGTGGCATTTTAACCCTTTCTGCTAAAAATTTAACGGCATCGTTAAAATCAAGCGACTCAATCTCCATAACAAAACTTATAACATCGCCACTTTTATGGCAACCAAAACAATAGAAGAACTGACCATTAGGGTTAACCGAAAACGAAGCCGTCTTTTCGTGATGAAAAGGGCATCTTCCCCAATAGTTTCCACCTTTCTGCTGAAGCCCTACATATTTTCCAACAACTTCAACTATATCGTTTTTGTTTTTAAGTTCGTCTATGAACTTTGCGTCAAAGCCTTTCATTTATCTTCCTAAAATTATTTATTACAACTTCCAATTCTTTGGAATAAATATCTCGCTAAACGTTTTTACTGCATACATATCGCTCATGCCCGAAATATAATCGCAAAGCACGGTGTCAATATCATCAACATCTAATCTTTTAACATAAAATTCGGGCATTTTTTCTGGTGACTTTTTATAGTATGTATAAAGCGCCGTAAGCATACGCTTTGCCCTTTCTTCTTCATCACGGAAGGTCTTGTGTTTATATACCCTTTCAAACAAGAATTCTCTAAGTCGCATGGTCGCATCGTGTATTTCAGGTTGCATTTCCACCGTGTTCTTGCCTTCGCTTGCGATAAAAATCGAACTGAGCATAGTGTTTATTCTATTTCTTGAAGTATCGCCTAAAATATCAACTAAGTCTTTAGGTATATCTTCTAAGGTTATAAACCCACCATCAATAGCGTCATCTATATCGTGATTTATATACGCTATTCTATCGGCAAGGCTAACGGCCTTACCTTCAAGCGTTTTTGGTGTGGTTTTTAGTTTATGATTGATAATACCATCTACAACTTCTCTTGTTAAATTTAACCCTAAGCCTTCGTTTTCGAGCAAATCAACAACTCTCCCTGACTGCTCGTTATGTTCAAAACCTTTAGGACTGAGTTCTTTTAATATTCGCTCGCCCGAGTGACCAAAAGGGGTATGCCCCAAGTCGTGACCAAGCGCAATGGCTTCGGTAAGGTCTTCGTTAAGAGATAGCACCCTTGCAATACCACGAGCAACTTGCGAAACGGCAAGCGTGTGGGTAAGTCTTGTCCTATAATGGTCACCTTCTGGCGAAAAGAAAACTTGAGTTTTGTTCTTTAATCGCCTAAAAGCCTTGCAGTGAATAATTCTATCTCTATCACGCTGAAAAGGTGTACGCATAGGGCAAGGTGGCTCTTCCCTAAGCCTACCAACGGTGTTTATAGACTTAAAGGCAAAAGGCGATAAAAACATTTCTTCTTTTTTTAAGGTTTTTTCCTTCATTTATGCCCCCAAATTGTATTTTTAGGTTAAAAATAGCCCAATTATTATAGTACACATATATATCTACAACGAAAATTATAAAAACCCTTTTTTTAGCAAAAAAATTTTAAAAACTTGTATATTTTTAATAAAACAGATAAAAAATAAGCCAGCCAACTTAAGTTGACCGGCTTTTTAATACTATAAATAGAGTAATTAGTTTTGTTCGATAAAATTGCCTTTACTCATTGCCTTAACCTTTTCAAAAGTCTTGGTAATTTCCTCATCTGGCTTTTTAGTTAAAAGCGAAACGACAACTATTGCAATTAGCGAAAGGATAAATGCAGGAAGAAGTTCGTAAATTGCGAACACTCCACCTATTGGATTTAACAAAAGTTTCCAAACGAATACCATAACGCCACCCGTTATCATACCTGCAACTGCACCCTTTTGATTTATTCTCTTCCAGAAAAGTGACATAATCATAACAGGACCAAACGTTGCACCAAAACCTGCCCAAGCAAATGATACGAGCGTGAAGATAACACTGTTTTCATCCCAAGCAATAACAACGCCGATAATAGCAATGATTAAAAGAACTATCCTAGAAGTTACCATAACTTGTTTGTCTGATGCATCTTTTTTAGCAAGTCCACCATAAATATTTTTAGCAAATGCTGATGCTGCGATAAGTAGATATGAGTCTGATGAACTTATTGTTGCAGCAAGTATACCTGCCATAACGATACCAGCAAGAAGTGGTGGCAACAAGTTTTGTGAAAGTGTTATAAACACGTTTTCTGCACCACTGCTTGTGTTTAATCCTTCGTGAGTAGGATATACGCTTCTGCCAATAATACCAATCATAACTGCAACGAAAAGTGAAATTACAACCCAAACCGTGGCAATTCTTCTTGAACGCTTAAGTTCATCTGCCTTTCTAATTGCCATAAAACGAAGAAGAACTTGTGGCATACCAAAGTATCCAAGACCCCAAGCAAGTGTTGAAATTATGCTTAAGAAACCATAAGGTTGAGCCTCACCGAAAAGTCCAGATATTTGAACGCCGTTAGCATCTACTTCAGGACTTGCAATGCCTGTAAGCATAAAGTATCCGTCAATAGACTTAGCGTTTTCAATAACTTGACCAATGCCCCCAGCATTTACAACGCCCACGACTAAAACTACAACTAGCGCAAAAATCATAACTATCGCTTGCATAAAGTCCGATGCGCTTTCTGCCAAGAACCCACCGATAAAAGTATAGAACACAACAAATGCTGCGCCAAGAATCATCATAGTGTGGTAATCGGTATCAAAAAGTGTGCTGAAAAGTTTACCACATGTAACAAAACAACTTGATGCATATACAGTAAAGAATATAAGAATAAAGATTGCAGAGATACTTAAAAGCACCTTTTTCTTTTCGTTAAAACGATTGCTAAAGAATTCTGGAAGTGTAATAGAATTACCTGCAGCAACAGAATAGTTACGAAGTCTTTTTGCAATGATAAGCCAGTTTACGTATGTACCAACAGCAAGACCAATAGCCGTCCAAGCAGCGTCTGCTAAGCCACACCAATAAGCAACCCCAGGAAGTCCCATAAGTAGCCAGCCACTCATATCCGACGCTTCTGCACTCATGGCAGCAACCCAAGGACCTAAAGACCTTCCACCTAAAAAATAGTTGTCAGAACTTTGTTTTGCCCTTTTTGCAAAGAATAGACCAATTCCCACAACTACAAGCATATAACATACCATAGAAATTAAAATTTGAATTGTTTCTGATGTCATACTTTCTCCTTTTGTCTAACCAAATTAAAAAATATGTTAATTATTATAATATAATTTAACTATAAAATCAAGTAAATTGACCTTTAATCACAATAAAAGAGCAAAGCGCCCTGCCTTGCCATCAAAAAAATTTTTATTATTTATTTAATTATTCCATAGCCGTTTAAAATAAGGTTTAAAAATAGTGGTAGCCTTGTAAAAATAAAACAAACACAAAAAACAGCAAAAATATGCATATATATCAT
Source organism: Clostridiales bacterium (assembly GCA_015069465.1). Lineage (GTDB taxonomy): Bacteria > Bacillota > Clostridia > Christensenellales > Borkfalkiaceae > UBA1259. The sequence continues at coordinate 165,230 of SVIO01000002.1, forward strand.
GAGTTTTTATGATATTTTTTGCTTAATTTTAATTTATCCCTTGACTAGCAACATATATGATGTTAGTATAAATAATGATATGTTAGTGTAAATTTTACTCTAACTTAAGCCTAAAGGAGAGTTTTTATGAAATGTGGTTATTATCTAAACATAAACGGCAAATATGGTATGGGCGCATACGCTCAACCAGACTATCCAACAATGCAAGACTTGCTTGATTCTATGGATAGACTTGGAATTTGGCAAACGGTTGCATATCACCTTAACGCAAGGGATTTGCACCCTGTTTTTGGAAACAAGTTTTTACTTGAAGACATAGAAAAAACACCAGATGCAAAGAAAAGAATTATTCCTGCATTTTGCGCAAACCCTGCCATGCTTGTTGGAAAAGGCGAAATGGAAGCACTTGAAAAATGCCTTAATAAAGGGGTTGGTGGTTGCATTATCATCTTCCCTGTAACAAACAGGTTCCGTTTGGTCGAATATCGCCCTGTTTTTGAAAGGATAAGAAAATATCAACCTGTTATTTTAATTGACATTACAGAAATGACTGCAAACGATGTTGAAGACCTTGCTCATATCGCACCTGAGTTTCCTGACCTTAACTTTGTTATTAAAGAAGTTATGTGGTGGCAATACTCAAGGGTTTTAGACCTTATGAGAAGAACTAAAAATGTTTATTGCGACATTTCGTGGTTACATACTAGAGATGCTATAAAAATCTTGTGCGAGCAAACCGATTATAGCCGTGTTGTTTTCGGTGTTGGATATCGCTCGCATGGTGGCGCTGCAATAGGTGGTCTTGCTTGGGCAAATATTCCACAAAAGAAGAAAGACCAAATTGCTTGGGATAATTTTGTTTCACTCTTGCCAAAAAACACCAAAAAACATGCTTTACGCAACAAAAAGAAAGTTCAAGATAAAATTGACAATCGTTTCTGGAAAGAGTTTATTGTCGGCAAACCACTCAGTGACGTTCTCGTTATCGATGCACACACACATATCGGTCCATTTACACGCAGTTGGTATCTTCTTGAAAACGGAATTGAAGACCAAGTTGCAACTTTCAAAAAGGAAATGAAGGCTTTTGGCATAGATAAAATGCTTTCTCAACCAGAAACAGCCCTTTTCGGCACACCTATCGAAGGAAACAAAATGGTTGAAATTAAAATCGATGATAAAGAGCATTTTAGGGGCAACCTTGTTGTTAACCCAATATATTCTGAACTTTATACCGAAGAAGTGCTTGACTCCTTCTTTAAGGGTGGGTATTTTTGTGGCTTTAAAGTAGCGCCACAATACCTAGGCGTTAATGTCGATGATAAAAGATTCTTTAAGATGTATGAATATGCAAACAAACACTCAATGCACATTTTATTCCACTCGTTTGATGACGGCGATTGTGGAACGCCAGAAAAGATTGCAAAAATGGCAGAAAAATATCCAAACGCCAACTTTATTATAGGTCATAGTGGTGGTGGCACAAGGGGCAGAAAACAAGCCGAACAATTTGCAAAAGACTCTCGCTATAACAACTGCTATTTTGAGTTCTGTGGAAGTTTTACAACCGATGTTCGTTGGGAAGATAGCCTTAAACACATAGATTACCATCGTGTTGTTTTTGGAACTGACACAGTTGTTCACGATATCGCTTGGGAACTTGCAAGACTTTTATCGCTTGATATTCCAGAAGAACAAATCGAAGCAATCCTTGGCAACAATATGCAAAGCGTATTAGATAAAACAGTTTTACCTGAATAAAAATTTTTTTGGACATACAAAAAAGACCATCAAACGATGGTCTTTTTTATTTGTGTTTTATTGTAAATTATGAAAGTGTTATTGTCGGTGGCAACGAATTTATGCCAAATTGTACACTATAATCCGAGTCAGCCGTTCCATAAACAAATATAAGTCTATAATCTTCGTTTTCGCCATATGAATAACGGAATAAAAGTTCATAATTAGGAACTTTAATTGTAAGGTCATCGTAAGTGCTTGTGTCTGGTTCTAACTCCCACGTGCCAATACTTATTGTCCAATAAATAAGATTATCATCATAATCACTATAGTTGCCCCTCTCGCCTGTATAGTTTACGCTTGGGTTTAACTTGTCTTCAAAATGATATGTATCTGCCCAGCCATCAGCAAAGGTTATAGAAACCTTAACTCTACTATCTTCATAAGTCAAAGTTCTATTGCCAAAACCACTATAGAGTTTTTCGCCGTCAGAGAATATAATTTCAGAATAGTGTGAATATTCAGCGTATAATAACCTTGTTATATATGCTTCGCCCAAACCTCCCGTGCGGTCAATTAGTTCTTGTTTTGTGCCGTTAAAGATAAGTTTTGAGCCGGCACAAGGCAATATGCTATCCAATATTTCAACTAGGTTATCGAACTCTTTCATTTCGCTTGCAATTTCAACAATATATGCACCATTAATAAAAGGAATTATACCACCGTTATCAATATACTCTTTGCTTATATTTAAGATAACTTTTATATTTTTTTCACTGCCATCGTAAAAAAGAAGTGATATTAACTCTTTGCCTGTAATTTGCTTAACAAGTCTTAAGAACTCGTCGTTAATTTCAAACGTAGTCTGAGTATTGGTTTCTTTTTTAATAACCGAACCATCGTTAAAATCAAAGTTTGCAAAGAACTCTTCTTCATAAGGGTGTGGGTCAGCATATTCAATTATATATGTGCCAGAATTTATTGCTTCAGAAAGCCAACTTGCATCATTGTCCCACGCAATGGTTGGAAGTAACCTTTGCATATACGCTTGAGAACAATTAAACTTTATTTTCACTACCCTGTTTGAATCTCGCCACGCCCTATTTGGGTCTTCCCAATCTCGCCACATAAAATCTTTAATTTCGAAAGAACCAAAATCAATTCCTGCGATATTTTCAAACTCTAAGGTGAGTTTTCTATCTTCTGGCATAGGGTATAGACCTAATTCCAATAAAGAATGGTGAATTCCAAGTTCAGTAACACTTGACTTAATAAGCAATGTTTCTGCATCTGGAAAAACAGGAAGTTGATAATCATTATTATAAATTTCAACAACTTTTTTACCATAAACAACGCTGTCATAAGATAAATGCGCGTTTGGTCTGCCGTTTAATTCATAATCTTCACTGATAGCATAAGTTCCAATAATCTTTGGTCCTTGTGGCACATCGCCTGGTTTAACCGTTTCCATCATGTTTCCATCACCAATTGGCTGTCTTGGTTCGTGCTCATCTATAGTGTAACCATTATGATATGTAATAGTTTCAAAATCGCCGTTTAAGATAACCTTTTTAATTTTTGTTTGACATACTCTCACAGGATATGCCATATCATAAATGTCAAACTTGATTACTTCACTACTGAACATGGCGCTTATATCTACTCTCGCCCCATCAATGATATTATTGATAGTAAGGGTGTCAAAATTCCAGTTACAGCCATACATAATGCCCTCTGGAGTTTCATAACTCATAAGGAAATTGTTTCTTATAAGTTTAAATCCAGGCTGAATTCCCATTTCTGGAATTTCTTGCTCTGTAACGTAACCATCTACAACAAGGTGTTTGATTGTAGCAACGTAATCATCAAGCTTGCCAACGTTTTTCAAGCATTGTGAGAAATCTCCACCATGGAAATGTTCAACTTCAATATATCTTCCATTTATTGTTTCATAGGTTGGCGATGGTAAATAAAGAGTATCCGATTGTGGCTCACTTACAAAGCCCCACAAATAATTCTTATTGTCGTTTGAATCTTTTACCCAAAGGTTACCCATATCATCTAGTATAAAGGCATCCGTTTCATTAACTTCTTCGCCGTTATCATCTAAAAGAATAAACTTCTTAAATGGTTTTTCGTTGCTAGCATAAAACTCGCCGTTATCATCTAAAACATAAGATGTTAAAAGTCCACCCCACGGTCTATATCTACCGTCTTCATAATCATAGCAAAGTGTATCATCTAAAATAGAATAGTTCCAATTATGGTCGTAAACCACAATACCTCGAATAGAAGATGGAATAACAAGGGTGTCTATATTAGCCTGAAAATATATACCACCACTTAAATAATTGAACTCATCAGGAATTGTTAGAGTTGTGCCGTCAACACTTTCGCCATCATCAACAAAGGCTTGAAGTGTTTTTCTGCCAATTAAATCTTCTGCATTTTTGTTAGAAACAAAACCGATTGGCGCAACGTATTCTTCATCTTCCATGTCAATAAGAATGCCAAGGTCGGTTTTCGCCTCTACAACTTTCTCATAACTTATAGAATAGTCTTGAGTGTTATATAAGCCACCTATTTTTGCTTTGTCTTGACTTGACAAAGCAAACTCTTGCGACATAATTGTATACAAACTGCTTATTGTGTTTGTTTTGTCGCCTTGAAGAACGTATGCAGGACTTGCTTCGCCCAAATCAAAGAAAGCCATTCCCGTTTTTGGATTTTCAATATCACCACTAAGCAAAAAGAAATCTTTGTTGCTTGATGCATAAATCAACGCTTGTGATATAATATTATCTTGTTCATCATAAGCATAGTCTATAACTAAAATGTTAAAATCTGTTTTACTTATAAAGTTTATTTCAGCATAGTTATACTCTTTCAAAAGTTCGTTTCTAGAATTTTTAAAGGTTGTAAACAAATAGGTTTTTATAGTGTTATCTTCTTTTTCTACGCTTGCGTTAATTATAGTATTTCCACCATAATCCATCAAAATATTTAAGCCGTAAAATGAACTCACCTTAAAATAGTTGTTTGCCGCATATCCTGCAATTCTTGCAGTCATTGTAGAAAAATCTATGCCATAAGCATAATAGTCCATATCGTTAGACTCTTTCTTGGTTGAATCGCCATCCATCATTGCAAATATGCCTGATATTATACTTTCTTTAGAACTTGCAATATATGTTTGCGAATTAAATAAACTTGCACCCATTGTGCCGTTTATTTGCTTTTCGCCATTTCCATTGTTTGCTTTCATTAAAGTATTTGCACTAATTGATGCAGGCTGATTAGAAACTTGAGCGAACACAGCCTTCATTTGGTCAACTATTTGGTTATACTCGTCAAGTTCAGCATTGGCAACAGGACCAGTGCCACCTCCACCACCACCTTTACTTGGGCTACAAGCCACAAAAGTAAAACTAAAAATTGATATAATCGCTAAAATTATACAAAGTAAAGTCTTTTTCATACTCTCCCTTTCCTTTATAAAAATTATATATATTATATCAGTAAATTTATAAAAAATCAATAGATTATAAAAGAATAATCCATACACCCCAAAAACAAATCATTTTACAAATAAAAACTTGCCGTTTTTAATCAACCCAAACACTTTTATTTTAAAACAAAAGGACACCAAAATCGGCATCCTTTATCATGGTGGGCAAGTGGTGATTGCATTTGAACTTTTATACCTGTTGAACGCCATCATCATACATTTTCATAAATACTTTACAGGTAGCAATTGCATCACAATCTGCACTATGTTTATCTATGCTATATTCGCTAATTTCTTGTGGTGTAAGCAAATTTAATACTAACGTATTTAATTTCGCATTAGGAACTTTTTCGCCTTGATATTTTAAGTATAACTCTTGCCATAATTTCATAGTACAAAAATATTTTACCTTAGGCATATTTTTTCCATAACATCTATAATATTCATCTTTAATAAATGCCATATCAAATCTTGCATTATGCATGACAAGTGGATAATCTTCTATAAACTCTAAAATACTTGGAAACAATTCCTTTATCGTTTTAGCATTTTTTACATCATTATCATATATATTATTTATTTTACTTGCTTCTGGACTTATATGCATTTGTGGGTTAACATAAGAAATAAACTTATCCACTATTTCCCCATCTTTAACCTTTATTAGCGCTATTTGAATTATTCTATCGTTAAAACTATCTAAACCAGTAGTTTCAGTATCAACTGCTATAAAATCTTTATATTTTGATTCTAAAAATTTTTTCTTACCTAGTTGTTGGACTTGTTCTATTTTTATATCTATATCAAAATTAATATCATTAGGGTTAAAATAAGCATTTTCCTTTATTTGATTTAATGCCATTAAAACAAGTGAAGCATTAAAATTACTATCAATATTATCAAGAGAAAAATCGTTAGAAATTAATTCTTTATATGTAGACAATTCAGAATTGTTGACTTGTGTTATGTTTTTATTTTCAAGTAAATTTTCATCTTCATTATGTCTTTTTTCTTCCTTTCTATATTTGTCAAAAAGAAGAAACGATACACCTATAATTAAAAAACCGACAATTAAAAACACGTCTGAAATAAAAGTTAAAATTATACAAATTGCTCCTGTTATCAAACCAGCAATAAACAATATTTTCTTGTTTTTAAAATTCATTTTTATCAACCCTCATCTTTTGTTTTCTTTATTATAACACAAACTATAAGAATCTTCAATCTATTTACTCGTGATTCTTAATAAAATCGCCATATTTATCTCTTAACTGAAAAGCAGTGTGTATTTTCAGGTTTAGGACGCTCAAAAGTAAATATTATACCTGCATTACCTTTAATGAATATATATTTGATTATCGTAATAGAAAAAGCGACTCTATTTGGGTTCAAATAGAATCGCTCTTGGCGGAGAAAGAGGGATTGGGTCTTGCTTTTTGCAAGGCAATTTACGGGTCTCTCAAACTAATGCCTTGCAAAAATCTTCGGTCACCGCTAAAACGGTAGGTGACTACCGTTTCTTAACGCTGTTTCAAATCCCTCTTTTCAAACTTATCACAACAAGAAAAAAGGGCTATCGTTTGATAGTCCTTTTTTCTTGGCGGAGAAAGAGGGATTTGAACCCTCGCTGCGCTTATCACACACTACTCCCTTAGCAGGGGAGCCCCTTCGGCCTCTTGGGTATTTCTCCGAATATCTAATTTAATATATTTAGTTGTTTATCTTCTTCTATCGGCTACCCTGCTAAGGTTCCGAAGCAGGGGGACGACGCGTTAAGCAAATAGTTCAGTGAACTGTTTGTAGCCAAAGTCCACGAAGTGCTGTGCACGAGGGTGGGGTCGCCTTCGGCCTCTTGGGTATTTCTCCGAATAATTAATTTTATTTATTTAGTTGCTCTATATTTCTACTTTTGATATGTTACCATAAAAATTTGATTTTGT
>SVIO01000010.1 GCA_015069465.1 Clostridiales bacterium
ACCATCCTTTTCCATACCTTCGCCAAGACGAGGGCTTTCTTTAAGTTGGTCTACAATTTGAAAATGACCAGTTTCTTTAACTTCTACTAAAAGTAATCTTGCTGTATTCGAGCCTAAATCAATGATTGCAATTTTTTCCAATTTACTCACCGTACCATTATAATATTTTTCGCACTAATTATAACACAAAATATTTTATTTGTACATACCTTTTTTAAAATTTTGTGCAAATTTTTTTATTTTTTTAATAATATTAGTTTTAGCAAGGTTTTATCTAATGATTTTAACACATATAAAGCAATATATTGCGTTATTTTTTTGCATTTTTTGCAAATTTTAATTAAAAGACTTTTGTGCTATTTGCACAAAAGCTAGTTTAACTTTTATTATATTTTACGCCATCTATAAATTGAAATACCGATAGTAACAATAAAAAAGCACCAAAACAGCGCTTAAGAAGATTGCCACTCATTGTTTTTGCCAAAAAACAACCTATAACGCAAGTTATTGCGCCCGAAATTATGATTATAATAACATTTTCATATTTTACAAGTCTATTCTTGATATGAATTATAAGCGCCACTATTGCCATGGGAATAAACCCTATTAAGTTTATTGCTTGCGCCGTATGTTGAGAAACCGAATAAAAAATAGTGATAAGTGGAATTAAAAGCGTTCCCCCACCCATTCCCATACCACCTAAAAGTCCACCAATTATCCCAGCCACAATATACCATATAAATTGCATCTTCACCTCATATCATTAAAAAAATAGCATTTTTCCACCAGCAACTGCCATCGCAACAGAAAAGATAATTATAACCCACTTTGATGAAAGTTTTGATAGTAAAATCGCCCCAACGGCGCCACCCACAACTATGCCAATCGTAACCGGAACACCAACTTCTAGGTTAAACTTGCCAAAAGTACAATATAATATGCCACTTATTATCGATAATGGAAGTATAATTAAAATTGCCGTAGCGTGTGAATTTTTTGAGTGATATTTTAAGAATTTAGTTAACATTGGGACAACGACCATTCCACCACCACCACCAAAAAGCCCGTTTATAAAGCCTGAAATTGCACCCGTAATTACACTTAATAGTGTTTTATATTTAACTTGTTTTACTTCTCTTTTCTCTTGCCTTTCTTTCATTTAAGAATATTATCTGCAATAAAAATAATTTTTTACCAATTTTTTAGAAAAAAAAGGTATATTTGCTTGTTTAGTTCTTGATTTTTTTGTCTAAATATTATATAATAATCTCAATATGTAAAAATGTGTTTATTACTTGGCTTTGTGCTGAGAAAATAAAAGTGTAAAAGGTGAATTATGACGAGAAAAACTAACTCAAAATTTCCAACAATTAAAAAACTTCTTGTTTTTATTCTTGCAACATTAATGTGCTTATCTTTATTTATGGCTACTGCGTGCAAAGAAGACGACCAAGCCGACAAGATACCAGAATATTCTTATTCTGATAAAGTTGATGGGGAAATAAAAAATCCTTCATTTACTTTTGGCACACAATCTATGAAATATTCAGACTATCCAAAAACAACTGTTGATGGTTGGTCATTTACTAAAGTTGCAACATCTAAGTCTGGCGTAGTTGACGTTTCTAACTATGGTTGGACAGCACTTATGTCAAACTTATATAAAGATGATGGTTTATTGTCATATGTCAAATACATCAATGACTTTGATAATGACGATATTAGAGAAATAATCAAAGATGGTAACGACGACAAAACTGTTACTACCGATGAAATCAAACAATACATCATCGAAAATTATTTCTTAGTACCAGAAACTAAAGACCCTAATGTTAAGTATGCTTTTGAAAATCCTGGCACTCACGCAAATGATATCGACAACAAAGTATACATGCTTAACAACTACACTAAAGGTTCTTTTGCACATGGCTGTGTACAAACTGTTACATCTGCAACAGAAATTACATTAAAGCAAGGCGAATATGCAAAAGTTAGTGCTTGGGTAAAAACTGCAAACCTTAACACCGATTACACTGAAAACTTATACGGCAAGCCAATTGGTGCTAGTATTTCAATTAAAAACACATTTAATGGCTCAACACAATCAAATTATGGTATTTATAACATTACAAATAATGTTTGGAAACAATTTACTTTTTATATAAAAGCCGATGCTGTTTTTGAAACTAAATTCACCTTACAATTAAGTTTAGGTCACGACAATTATTCTGCAACAGGCACTGTATATTTTGATGATATTAACGTTGAATTGTTAGATGCTGATGAATACAACACAAGCATTGCTAATTATACAAACACAACATTGAATACTGTTTCATATAACAATAAAGATGCTAAACCTATGGTTAACGCATCTAATTATGACGACAATACATTGTATCTTTATGATATGAATGTTAATATCGCAGACATTTCTGGATATTCAAGTTTTGTAAGTTTCCATACTAATACAGATGACCAAGAGTATTATGGATTTACACAATATAAAGGTGGCAATTTTACTGGTAACTATAATAATGCTGCATCAGTTACCCTTACCCCAAAAACTAATTTAGATGCACCTTATGGCATTTCAGAAGGTCTTGAAGTAAAACTCAACAACCCTGCAAGTTATTCTATCAAACTTGACAATAATGGCCAAGCATTTAAACTTAACGGAGAGAGTTATTCTGCAATTACTTTCTTTGTAAAGAACAATCTCAATAAACTTTATTCGCCAAATATTATAATAAACGTTCAAGATAAGTTTGGCACAGAAATTGTTGAAAGACCAGCAGTTGCAACAATTTCTGAGGCTAGTGGTGAGTGGGCAAAATACACCATCACTATTATGAATAACTTTGATGAAGATAAACACACTACACCACGTGAGTTTTATCTAGAAATAGTTATCGGTCCAGATGAATACACTTCAGCAATTGATAATTATGCTCTTGGCACCGTAACAATTACTGAGCCTATCATTTCTTCTGGTAAGACATATCAATATGCAACAGAACAAGATGAAGAAAATGAAATTGAAACATCTAATTATCAATATTATAAACTTCTTTCAAGCACATCAGCAGGAACTACTGCACTTTATGCTGGTTATTCAGAAGACTATACACCAAACGAAGCAGACACCGAGTCTTATTCACTAGTTGTTGCTTCAAGTAGCATTGGTCAAATTCTTAATAACCCAACTACACCAAGATTTTATACCGGTATCGAATCTGGACATTACTATATTACAGGTAATGAACAAGATACTATCAAAATCAACAACAATGCTTACGCAGGTTTAGTTAATAGTAAATACCTAAACAACTATAAACAAATTACTAATCTTGCCGATATCGAAGATGCACTTAACTATACTGATGATGGTAGCATTCAACCACTTATGATTAAAACTGAAGGCAAGAGTTATGGTTACATTAGTGAAAACTATAGCATCGGTGCTAATTCTTATGCAAAAGTTTCAGTAAAAGTTAGAGTATATGGTGCAGATGCATACATTTATATTGTTGACACATCTAAAACTGAAAAAACTGTAATGAAACTTGATTCATTTACTGTTAACACTGCTGAAGGCGAATATGATAATAACGGCCAAGTTGTTGACAATAAAGAATTGCTTTTAGTTATTGATGAGACAATGCTAGATGACGCTGGTTGGGTTACTGTTGAATTCTATATCGCCACTGGCGCAACAGAAAAAGATTTCAGAGTTGAACTTTGGAACGGTGCTCGTGACAATACCACTGCCCTAACCGAAAACGGATATGTTTTCTTTGATGACATTATAGTAAAAGAAGCAAATGCTTTTGAAGAACATAATCGTTGGCAAGATGCTTTAACTGAAGATATTTCACCACTTTATAATCAAGGTAGCAATATTGAAAACCCAACAGATTTAATTCTTTATCAAAGAGAATTAACAGCACTTGAGAAAAAGTACAACGCTGAAGAAAACGGCAATATATCTTATGCACCTAACTATGTTTGGGCAAAAACATATAAAATGATTTATGCAATTTATAACACTATCGACCCAACAGAAGTTGACCCTTATGCTAGCGATGTAGAAGAAGATACAACTCAAGATGAATCATTATATGAAACAGACCCTGCTACATTCTGGTTATCATTATCTTCTATAGTTATCGGCGTTGCTCTCATTGTTGCAATCATAATGCTCTTTATCAAGAACTTTAGAAATAGACGCAGAGCAAACAGAAATGATGCAAAATCACACTTTACAGTAAGAAGCAGAACAAAGAAACCTGCTAAATCTAAGGTAGAAGAAATTGACATCGACATTGATGATATTGATATAAACATTGATGAGCCAACAAACGAAGAAGCAAACAATGATGAGCAATCTTTAGATTCTTATGTTTATGGCGATGTTCAAGTTTTTGGTGACGAAGATAAAGCAGATGAAAACAAAAACGAAAACGACTAATAATTAGTCTAGAATAAAAAAATCTCAACGAGTTTCGTTGAGATTTTTTATTTTTAAACAATATTAACTTAATTTCTTTTAATAACAAACAATAAAAGAATACCTTTTTTTAAATTGCATATATATAATGTATGGCAAAAATAATTTTAACTGGTGGTGGCACGGCTGGTCACGTAACACCACATTTAGCAATATTACCATATATCAAAAAAGATTTTGATTCTATTTATTATATTGGCAGTGAAAATGGAATAGAAAAAAACATAATTAAGCAAGCAAGCATTCCCTACTATTCTGTTCCTTGCGCAAAACTAAACAGAAGTTTTACTTTTAAGAATTTTACTATTCCAATAAAACTAATTTCTGGATATATTAAGGCAGGAAAGATACTTGATATGATTAAACCAGATATTATATTTTCAAAAGGAGGATATGTGGCTGTGCCAATAATTCTCGCTGCAAAAAAACGAAAAATACCTATAATTGCTCACGAAAGTGATTATTCAATAGGACTAGCAAATAAATTGACTGCAAAATATTGCAAAAAAGTTTTAACATCGTTTAAAGACACTGCAAAATCATTAAAAAATGGTGAATTTGTTGGCCCACCCATTAGAAAAAATCTTTTGAGCACAAAACCTAACGAATCGCTAGAATTTTTTGGTTTTACGGGAAATAAGCCTATACTTTTAATTACCGGTGGCAGTCAAGGTGCAATGGCAATAAATACTGCAATAAGAAATTCTTTAGAAAACCTTTTGCCAAAATTTGATATTATTCATATATGTGGCAAAGGTAATTTATCTAAAGATATTAAAAATAAAGGGTATTTTCAAACCGAATACCTAAATAATATAGAAATTGCATTTAGCGTTTGTTCGGTTTGCGTTTCTCGTGCCGGCTCAAATACAGTTTTTGAACTTTTAGCCTTAAAAATCCCTTCAATTTTAATTCCATTACCAAAGGGAAATTCTCGTGGAGACCAAGTGGTAAATGCCGAATATTTTCAAAAACTAGGTTTAGTAACTGTTTTACCACAAAATGTTCTTACACCAGAATCACTATCTCTAGCCATAAACTCAACTTATTCTAATAGGCATAACTTAAAAAGAAGTTTTGATGAGTCACCTATAACAGATTCTAGCAGGCAAATTTCTCGCATACTAATAGAATCAATAAATTAAAAAGTCTTAGAATATATATTTCTTTCTATTTGATTTAATCCCTTTATATTTTCAAAATATTTTGAAAGGCAACTATCTTGCCTTTCATTTTTATTTTTTGCGCAATAAGAATATCTTACCTTCGTTTCTCTGTTTTCATTGATAATTGTAAATGTTTTTTTTCTTTTTGTTACATTTCTCTTTAATAACTTGTTGAATAAATTTTTTATCATATGTTATCCCCTTTTTTTTCTTAAGAATAACATAATATAATGACATACGCTTGTCATATATTTGACAAAAATGCAACTTTATTATATAATTTAATAAAGGAGAGATAATTATGAAATATGAAATAATGCTTAGAATTTTGTTTGAACTTATGTCCAAAAAATGCGTTAAAGCATCCTATTTAGCAGAAAAATATGAAGTTAGCGTTAGAAGTATTCACAGATATATAAATTGTTTAGAACTCGCAGGAGTGCCTATATATACAATTCGTGGCAACAATGGTGGCTTTGCAATTATAGATACGTTTAAGTTTTCTTCTACATTTTTGACACAGCAAGAGTTTGAACAAACAATCGGTGCTCTTACTGCAATTACATCAAGCGTACCAAACAACGATATAACAAACGTTATAAACAAGTTAAAATCAGTTATAAGAAACGAATATAGTGGTGTTAACTTAAAGAGTGGGAACCTTATCATTGATGCTGGTCCTTGGGGCGATACCGTTGGATATAAAGCAAAACTTAATGTATTGCAAAAATGTATAGAAAGCAATAATAATATTTTGATTCGTTATCATGATAGAAATGGTGAAATTACTGAAAGAATTATAGAGCCACACGTTATTGTGTTCAAGCAAGGGCTTTGGTATGTTTTTGCATATTGCCATTTAAGAAATGATTTTAGATTTTTTAAGACAGGTAGAATTGAGCAAGCAACTATATTAAACCAAAAATTTGAAAGAAAAGATATATCCCAACAAGACCTACCACTAAGTTTTTGGCAAGGCGACACTACCACTCAAGATGTTATATTTGAAATTGATAAAAAGTGTTTATCAGACATTGAAGAGTGGTTAGGAATTGAAAATATTACATTTAAAAATGGTAAGCATATTGCCGAAGTTAAACTTCCTTTTGATAATGGTCTTATTTCAAAAATTATTTCATATGGAAACGGAATTAAGGTAATTTCACCTATTTCTTTGCGTGATGAAGTTATAAACTCAGCAAAAGCAATTATTGAAAAATATAATAACAAGTAAATAAATACAAAAAAAGACGCCAAATAGCGTCTTTTTTAATTTTATAATAATAAATATTAAAACTCTTTTCTTGTACTACGAGAAAACAACTTAATAAATTCGTTTAACGGCTCTTTATTTTCGTAAAGAATAGAATAAACTGCATTCGTTATAGGCAAATCTACATTATACTTAATTCCAAGTTCTCGCATTGCCTTTGCCGTGCTAACACCTTCTGCAAGTTTAGAAAACTCTTCACCTTTAACATATTTTTCGCCAAAATTTCTATTGTTTGAATATGGCGAAAAGAGTGTTGTTTCATAATCGCCCAAGTGACATAAACCATAAGCAGAAAGTTCGTTTCCACCCATTGCTTTTATAAGTCTTGCAACTTCTCTCGCTCCACGAGCCATTAGTGGACCTTTTAAGGTTGTATATCCACCACCATCTAACATTCCAGCAGCAATACCCATAACGTTTTTTGCAGCAGCACCTATTTCGCTACCAATAATATCATCGCCATAATAAAAACGAATTAAATCACTACGAAGATTATCAGCCAAAAATTTAACAAGTTCTTTATTATTAGAATCGATTACCATGCAGTTAGGATAACCTTGCGTAAATGCTTGAATATGCCCTGGACCTACCCAAACGGCAACATTATCACTATTTACCCCACTTTCGATAACGACTTCAGAAAGGCGTTTTCCTGTTTCAACTTCTATACCTTTCATACATAAAACGAACTTTTTATTTGAAATGTCGTATTTTAATACATTTTTCATAAAAGAACGAAGATTTTGCGCACTAATAGAAATGATGATTACATCACTACTTTCAACAGCGTATTTTAAGTCGTCTGTTAAATTTATACGCTTATCAAGTTCAACATATTCATTTTTCCCTGAGACTTTAAGCACATTAAAACTCTTGCTATCGCTTCTACCCCATTGAACAACATTATGCCCATTATTTACTAGATACCAGCCGATAAAAGAGCCCCAACGCCCACAGCCTAAAACAGAAATGTTCATAAAATCACCTATAAAGTTTTTCTATCCACAAATGCTCTTGCAAGGCTTACTTCATCTGCATATTCAAGGTCAGTGCCTATCGGTATGCCATGTGCAAGTCGTGTAACATTTATTCCAAGTGGTTTTAATAGCCCAGAAATATACATTGCCGTTGCTTCGCCTTCTACATCTGGGTTTGTTGCCATTATAACTTCTTCAACATTGCCCCCTGCAACACGATTAAGTAGTCCTTTAATATTGATGTCGTTTGGGCCAATTCCATCAATCGGTGAAATTGTGCCGTGTAAAACGTGATATACACCATTGAATTCGTTTAGTTTTTCAATAGCAACAACATCTTTTGGGTCTTTAACAACACATATAGTTTTATCTTGGCGATTTTTACAAATATCACAAACTTCGCCTTCAGAAAAATTGCCACAAATTGTACAATAATGCACGTTTTTCTTTACATTCAAAATTGCATCAGCAAATTCTTTTGCTTCTTTTTCAGACATGTTTACAACTTTATATGCAAAGCGTTGAGCCGTTTTTGTGCCAACACCGGGCAATTTAGAAAATTCGTTTATAAGCCTGCCTATAGGCTCGATATAAACTTTCATTTTATAGACCTAATCCCCCAAATGCACCCATTTTTTCAGCATATACTTCATCAGCCTTATCATAAGCGTCATTAAGTGCTGCAACGATAAGGTCTTCTAACATTTCTAAATCATCCATATCAACTGCATCTGGTTTAATTGATATACCTGTTACAACTTTCTTTGCTGTCATTGTAACGCTAACTAATCCACCACCAGCACTGCCATCAACTTCTAATTCTTCAAGTTCAGCTTGTGCTTTTTGCATTTCTTCTTGCATTTTTTGTGCTTGACGCATTAAATTTTGCATTTGGTTGCCTCCACCAAATCCTCCAAATCCACCTTTATACATTTTAATTCTCCTTTTTAATTTATAATTACTATATCATCGCCAAAAATGTTTTTTAGCCTTTTTGCCTCTTCATCAACAGCATCAAGAGTTTTTTCCTTTTCATCAAGTTCAACTTGAAGTTCAAATGGATTAAACTCTTTCATTGCTTGTTCAATTGTATCTCTTGTAGTTGCCCTATCTAAAAGTTCATGGTCACCATTATTAAATGCAATTATAGTTAAAATATTGCCCACAACTTTTATCTCAACGCCTTGAATCAAATTCCAAAGCATTTCACTACCGATTTTTCTTAAATTTAGAAGCAATCTTCCTTTCAAATCGCTTTCACTTATAGAAGATATACTTAGTTTTTCTTCTTTTACCTTAACTTCTTCTTTAATTTGTGGTTTTACACTTTCATTTACTATCGGTTTTTCTACAATAACTTGTTTAACTTCGGTAACTACATTATTTTTAATATCGTTTTCAAGTTTTGTTATTCTTGCAAGAAGCGCATCTATATCGTAATCGCTTTCTGGTTTTGTTGCCTTAATCGATGCCGTTTCAAACACTATTCTTGCATGGTTTGAATATCTAAGCAAACTTTCACTTTCTGCAAAAATTTCCAAAATTCTAATCAGTCTTTGCTCGCTTGCGTTTTGTGAAAGATTTTTTAATATTTCAAACTTTTCATTAGGAAGTGCTAAAATTTCATTAGCATTATTGCAAGTTTTTACAACAATAATATCCCTAATAATTGATGTTATATCCTTTATCAACACGCCAATGCTTTTGCCGAGTGAACAAAGCGTGTCTATAGTTTGCAAAACAGCGCCAGTATTTCCACTTATTATGCTTTCAATAAATTCATAAAGACTTTGTGCGTTTGATGAGCCTAAAATGTTCATTACATCATCATAGGTAAGCACACCATCACTAAATGAAAGAGCAATGTCTGCAATAGATAAGGCATCACGAATACTACCTTCGCCTGCTTTAGCAATAGCCATTACTGCTTCTTTTTGATATTTTTTGCCTTGTTCATCGTATATTTTTTCAATAAGCGATGCAATTTGCCCATCAGGAATTAACTTAAAGTCAAAACGCATGCAACGAGAAAGTATTGTTGCAGGAATTTTATGAACTTCAGTTGTCGCCAAAATAAATACAGCGTGTTTTGGTGGCTCTTCAAGTGTTTTAAGTAGCGCATTAAATGCTGCGCCTGTAAGCATATGAACTTCATCTACAATATATACCTTATACTTACAAGATACAGGTGGAAATTGCACGTTTTCTCTTAGTTCCCTAATTTCATTTACACCATTATTTGATGCAGCATCAATTTCGATTATGTCAATATTTGCAGGGTCTGAAATAGCCAAACAACTTGCACACTTACCACAAGGTGAACCATTTTTATTATCTAAACAATTTATTGCCTTAGCAAAAATTTTAGCAGCAGAAGTTTTGCCCGTTCCACGAGTACCTGTGAATAAATATGCGTGACCAAGCCTGCCACTTGTAATTTGATTTACAAGCGTTTTAACAACATGTTCTTGACCTATTAAGCCTTCAAAAGTATTTGGTCTATACTTTCTATATAGTGCTAAATATCCCATAATTTACCCTATCCTTTACTGTTTAATGCCAAAATTATCTTCTTTCTTATTCGCTGAATTGCGTTGTCAATTGACTTTTCTTTTTTTTCTACTTTCTCGCTAATTTCTCTATAAGAATAGCCTTTTAAATAGTAAACTAAAATCTCATGCTCGAACTTACTTAAAACACTGTTAATTATATCTTTAAGTTCGTTTTCAGCTTCTGCATTTATAAAAATTTCTTCTGGCCCAAAATGTTTATCAACTATTATCTCGGTCTTATCGGCATCGCCTTCATTATCAAAGGCTCCCGACAAAGATATATAATTATTAAGTGGTTGATTTTTATACCTATTTGAACTCTTTATAACATTAAATATTCTGTTTTTTACACAGGTATAAACATAAGTCTTAAAACTTGATTTGGCATTAAAAGATGTTATTGCCTTAAACACAGCAAATAAACCTTCTTGCAACAAATCTTCAGAATCTCCACCATTTAGAAAATATGAGTGAGCAACGGCTGATGCTATATATTTATATCTATCAAAAAGTTCATCAATTGCTCTTTCATCTTTAGCCTCGGCAAGAGAAACGAGTTCTTCATCACTTAATTTTTGTATTTCTAACTTATTCATTACCCTTTTCCAATCTTTGTCTAATCACTTCATAAACTGAAATGCCACAAGCAACCGATGCGTTCAAAGAATTAACTTTTCCATACATTGGTATTGAAACAATGCCATCGCACTTTTCTTTTGTTAATCTTTTAACGCCACTATCTTCGCCACCGATAACTAAACAAATTTTACCTGTAAGGTTCGCTTTATAAATGTTTTCGCCACCAAGTTCGGCACCATACACCCAAAATCCATAATCTTTTAATGTATCTATTGCACTATTTATATTAGTAACCTTTGCAACTTTTAAGTGATTAAGCGCGCCTGCAGATATACGCATAACTGTGTCGCTAACAGAAGCGCTTCTGTCTTTTCCAATAATCAAGCCTTGCGCCCCAGCACACTCTAATACCCTTATAATGCTACCCAAATTGTGTGGGTCGTGAATTTCATTTAGAATAACAACTAATGCATTTTCTTCTGTACAACTATCAATGATATCATCAATGTCAAAATATTTATAATCTGAAACATAAGCAATAAAACCTTGATGACGCTTGCTTTCGCTTTCTTTTTCAATCACATATTTATCCACAAGTTGAACTTTTACCTTGTGTGAACGGATAACGTTTACAAGTCTTTTACTTGGCTCGTCTTTCAAGTCCTTTTGAACTAAAATCTTATCGATTTCTTTATCTGTTTTTAATAATTCGTAAACTGAATTTCTTCCTTCAACCTTCATTTAATTTACCTTCGTTTAATAAAAAATTTAATCTATCGTTTTGACCTATCAAATATAGATAGCCAAGTATTGCCTCAAAACCTGTTGCAATGTTGTATTCTGCAACCGATGCGTGCTTTGCCTTTGTTGGTTTTTTCGCATTTCTTGCACGCTTAAAAATGGATAGTTCATCTTCATCTAAAAGTGGCATAATATTTTTCAAGAACTCAGCCTGAGCAACGGCATTAACTTCTGCTGTTGCCTTAGCATTAAGTTCACCTGTTTTTGAGTCAGATGTAAATGTAAGCCTTTCCCTAACGAATAATGAGTATACTGCATCTCCAACAAATGCAAGTACTATTGGATTAAGGTTTTTAGCCTTATTTTTATCCATAATTTCGCCAAGTTTAAACACTTCCACAACTCCAAATTGTATTTATAATCATTATACAATATTTTTGGCAAAAACACAATAAAAAAGCCCGAAATTTTATATTCGGGCTATACAATTTATTTGTAAACTTTCTTTTATATAGTTCCAATATCACTATCTTTTTTCTTATCCTTTTGACTTAGTAAATCATAAGGCACTAAATTATGGTGGGTTTTGGCTAAATTGTTTCTACTTTTTTCATCTAAACTACCACTATACACATATCCTTCGCTTCGCATATAGGCGTTCCATCTTCTATGCTCAAGTTTTTCAATTATCACTTTTTCTTCATCAGTTAATTGATTAGTCTTTTTATGTGCACCTTTAATGCCACACATAATCCTTGCTTTAAGATGTATAGTAGTTGCCAATGATGAACGATAATTATATTCATAATTCCAAAACTCTTCTTCCTTCCCCCATTTTAAATGTTGCTTTAAGGCTTTTTGTTCAAGTTCGGAATTGATGATAACTTTTTGGCAGTAAATAGATTCTATATCACCAATATAATCTATGTCAAAATCTTGACCACTATAATTTTTTAAGTTTTGAAGTGATTTCTTTTGCAATGAGTTATTTACTATAGTTTGAATAATTGGGTGTGTATGAATTCTTTCGAACAAACTTCTTAATTCTATGGCAGTTTCTATATTTAAATTATCATCTCCTAAACAAACAAAAACATAAGAAACTTCTTTAATTTCTTCAATTTTATACTTAAAGGTTTGCTCTTTTACGTTTATACCCGAATAAACGTTAATTTTGTATCGTGCTTCCCCATCAATTTCTTTTCCATTATATTTTGTACTTAAAAGTTCTGGTGCAATGCCTTTTAACTTTTCTAATGCGTTTTCTTGCTTGTCAAAAGCATTAATAGTTAAATGATATCCATCCATTTGGCAATACCAAGATAAAGTTTTAAGCATTTCTGTTCCATATTTGCCAAGCCCCACTATCAAAACCGAAATCTCTTTATCTGTACCGTTTTTTTCAATTGCACTTTCAAATAAAGTCTTTCCGTTTTCATAAATATGGCTACTTATTAAAGACTGAACTTCATTTATTCTTCTTACATTTATTTTGCCTTTATTAGCACTTGCAAGAAGTAAGCCACTATCTATTTGTGTTGAAAATATGTAAAGATTTACATTGTTTATATGCTTATATGTGTCAATTATTTTTAGGCCGTCTTTTAGGTTCTTGCTTTCATCAAAATCTATGGTAAAAAAGGTAATTTTTCTTTTTTGAGAGTGATTTGAAAAATCAATAGAAAATAAGTTTTTATAAAAGAAAATACAGCCTATTGCTTGCAAATCAAAAATATAAGGGCTATTTTTTTCTTCATTTTTATCAAAGCCTGTAAACACCACTACTGCTTTTTTGTTGTTTAATTTAATATCCTTTGCCAAGTTAAAAGACTTTTCATTTAATGATGAAAAAATGTAAACATCTTTATTCCAACTTGCTAAATATTGTATTCTTGCCCTAATATTCTTAAAGAAGGAAAGTATAAAACCTATAGTATAAACAGGTGTAAAAATAAAAAGCAATAAAAACCAAATTTGATAAACAAAAGCAATATTTTGTGGTGCTAAAGCAATAATTTCGGATATATCCCCATATTCACAACCTGAAACAAAAAGTTTTAATGCATTCATACAAGATAAGACTATTGTTTGAAAAATTGACAAACTGTCATTTTTAGTTCTAAAACTAAAAATTGGCAAGAATAGTATAAACCCAACTATAAAAAAGCCTATTATAAAAAGATAGTTTAAATTAAATCTTTTTTTAGTTGCAATCTTAGTGAAACTAAGCACAACTATTGCTATTAATACTATTAAAGCAATGGATATTGACAAATTAAGGCAAATTCCCCACATAGTTTGGCTCCTATCTAAATTTTTTTCTTATTGCATACGGACATATAAAATTATTTGAAAACTCATGGTCTAATCTATAAAGCCCTTGCCCTCTTCTCTCAGGTAAAGATAAATAAATTCTATTTTCAATATTTGAAATAGACTTAGTTGCATTCATGCCTGCTTCATTTAATATGTTAAGCATTCTAATAAAATAGTCGTCGTTTGGGACATCTATTATAAACTTAAATTCAGTGCCATATATTTTGTGAACAGGAAGATTATATTCTATTGCACCACATTCTATAACGTTTCCGAGCCTATCGAGTGTGCCAGCCTTTTTTAATACGCCACTATAAATTAAACTATTTAATAGAACACACTCCTTATTTTTATCGGTTACTTCTGTTTTTTGCACTAAAGCACACTCACTTTGACTAATAGGACAAATTTTGTTTTCTATTGGACTGTTTCTTTTGCTATAACATTGACATCCGTCGCCATGACCACTATAAAACATTCCAAAATTCATAGTTAATAGACCAAACTTACAATCCTTAAATAGGTTATAATGTTTATCAAAAATTGGACTTGACAAAGTTGCTATAACTGAAACAGCATTTTCGTTAAGTCTTTGGTTGAATTCTGCCCTAGTTAAAAATGCCGATTCGTTACTGAACATTTGAGAATACTGAGAGTGTTTAGAAATTTCTTCTATAATATCGTCTATATCATTATAAATATTTCCATATCTTTTGTAATGAGTATAATAGAGAAGGTTTAGCGAAGGATTTTTTTCTCTATTTTCTTTCGCAAATAAATTTTCCTTATCCCAAACATAAATAGTTTTTCCTTTTCCCCTTAGATACCCCATTTCATAATTAACCCAATCTGATTTTATTGAGTTTTTTGTTAAGATAACTACGGCAGCATAACAATCTAATGCGTTTTCAATCCTATTTTGATAATCATCTCCACCCCTAATAAAGTCTTTATCACATAAAACATAAAGACCTTTCTCAACCATTGCATTTTTCACATAATTCAATAAATCCTTTTCGCTCTGGTCAAAGTTAGAGTGCGAAATAAATATTCCATAAAACTTTTTCTCATCTTCGTTTGGAAGTCTGGTAAAAAAATCAAAATCACCTAATATTTTCTCTTGTAAATTCAACATTTTATTTATTCCTTTTTCTTATTGTGGGAACATATAATCTAAAGAGTCGCCAATTTTAAGAGACTCATCTACTTCTATTTCACTATTGCTTGTTAAACCTATACCAAAATAAAAACGGCTATTTTCTTCATCTATAAATGTTTCCTTTGGATATATGTTTTTCCAATATTCAACGCTTTCTAGCACATTATCCTTAAACTCTGGTTGAGCATCGATAAAGTCACCTTCAAACAATGCCAAAAGTAGATAAACAGGATACTTTTCTTGCTTACTTGTAATAAAACACTTGAAATATGAGCCTAAAAGTTTATGGATAGGCATTAAAATATCCATTGTCAATTCTGCCCTAACCCCTGTTTTTTCTTGATTTTCTTTTGATAGCAAAGAATAGGCTTTTTTCCCCGATATTATTTGTGGATAATCATCAACTCTAGCATACACTTCATCTTTATAAGGAAGCATTTGTGGAGTTAAATGCTTGTCATTACCAAAACTAATAATTTTACAACCGCATATTAAGTTTTCAGATAAAAATTCATCGAAGGAATTGTCCGAAATGGCTCTTGAGAAAAAATCTTCATAATAAACTTTCGCATTTTGAAAGGCTGTGTTATAAATCTTAAACTTTAAATGTAAACACCTATAAAAAATTCTAGAAGTAGCATATTTATTAACCATATAATTACTATAAAAATTATATCTTAAAATTTTACCTGCAAATCGTGAATTTAAGGCATCAAACAAGCCTTCAATTGTTGTTATAAAATCTAATTTTTGTAGTGGGGTTCTTTCCAAAGTAATGTTTTGTGATTTTTCTAAGCAAAATGGCAAAACAGAATTTTTATTTAAACCACAAACATAACCTATATGATAAAAAAACTGGTTTTTAATAAATTCGTTTTCTTCTTTAAAAAATTCTTCTGAAAAAACGCTTATTAAACAAGAGCAATTATCAAAAATTTCACTTAAATTGTAAGATGTATTTTTGCCTATAACTGAAACTGGATAACTATAATATACAAAACCAGCCATCTCTAATGCCTCTTTAATTTTTGCAACCTTACTCTCCATAGTGTCCACATATAAAAGCACAATATGTCCACAATGCTCGGACAGGTCAAATTTGCTGTGAGAAATTAGTTCCATAAACACCCCTTAACGAGTCTTTTTCTTTTGTTAATATTTTACATTAATTATACAATACTTTTTGCAAAATTACAATAGGAAAGCCCGAAATTTTATATTCGGGCTAAATAATTATTGATTATATATAAATGTGGTTTGTGCTAAATATAACGAAATTCCCTTAAAAATATTATACGCCAAACTTTCTTGATATTCATCGCTAATTAAAAGACTTTCATCTTCAGGATTGGATAAAAAACCACACTCTGCAATAATTGTTGGATATTCTGTGCATTTTACTATGTAATAGTCACCGGCAAGTGCAGAACTTTCTCTAACAGCTTCTGGCATTTCATTAAAACTTTGTTGAACACACTCTGCAAGCAGTTTACTCTTGTCGCTATTTTTATTATAAAAGGCTTGTGCACCACGGCGTGTTGAGAGCGTATATTGGTTCATATGTATACTAATTACTAAGGTTGGCTTAACTTTTTTAATTATATCCCTTCGTTTTTCCATATCTTTACGCTTTAAACTACTATTTGCAACACCATATAACCCTGCTTCAGAATTTCTTGTTAAAACCACAGCCATACCTGCATCGGTTAGAGTTTTTTCTAATTTTTTAACAACTTTTAAGTTTAGTTCACTTTCTTTTATACCTGTTCTAACACCACAAACACCACCATCAATGCCACCATGACCTGCATCTAAAACTATTTTAACTTTGTTAGCATATGCACGACCAACAGGGTTTATTTTTATTGCACTAAAACACAAAATAAAGGTCAAAAAGGTAATCAAAAGTACACATACTATAATAATATTTTTTCTTTTTATAACAAACATATTCACCTAAATCATTTCTATAGATATTTTCTTACATTATATATACTAAAAGAATTAAACATTTATGATTTAGGCAAAATGTTTTTATAAAAAACACCCACTAGCAATAACTAGTGAGTGTTTTTTTGTATATTTATTAAATTCTTTCTAAAACAACCAAAGTCTCAACGTGCTTGGTTTGGGCAAACATGTCAAATGGTTTTACAAGTTTTATTTTGTATCTAAGGCTAGGATTCTCAATCTTTTTAATTTCGCCATCTATAACACCTAAAGTTCCAACAAGAAGTCCTACATCACGAGCGAGTGTTGAAGGCTTACAAGAAACGTAAATAATTTTATCGATATTACTTTTAATAATAGAATTTATAACCTTAATGTCACAGCCTTTTCTTGGTGGGTCTAAAACAAGGCAAATATCACTATTATTTTGTTTTTCATCAGCAATAAGTTGTGGCAAAATATCTTCACACTTGCCTAAATAGTTAGTAATTTTATGGTCAAGTTTATTTATTTTAGCAAGTTCATTTGCACAATCAACGGCTTCAGGAATAATTTCAACACCTATTGCTTTTTTGGCATTTTTTGCAAGTATAGCAGTCATTAAACCAGCGCCACTATATGCATCTATAACAACTGTGTTTTCATTAGCGTTTACGAGTGATTTTACATTAGAATACAGTTTGTTGCAAACAGAATTATTGACTTGCATAAAACTTTGAACGCCGATTTTATACTTCACGCCAAGCATTTCGCTTGTATAATCAGCATTACCATATATAAGGTTAAATTCTTCCCCATAAATAACGTTTGTTTGCTTATTATTTATATTGATATAAAGTGAAAATGGCAATTTTACAAACTCTTTAATTATATCTGCAAGTTTATTTAGCCCCCTAATTTTGGGATTAAGAATAACTGCCGTTATAATTAGATTGCCGTTTATTTCTTTAACGGTAATTTCTCTTAAATCGCCCGAATTAGTAAACTCGTTATAACCAATTATACTATACTCATTTATATATTTTGTAAAAGCTGAAATAATATCTTTTGTCCAAAAGGCATTTATTGGGCAATCGGATATTGGCACAACTCTATGTGAGTTTTCTGCATAAAAGCCGATTACCGTGCCTTTATCAGTTGAACTAACAGGCAATTGAAGTTTATTTCTATACCTAAACTCATTATCACCACAAACTGCCGGCAAAACATCTACATCAATGCCAGCAACCTTTCTAAATGTTTCTTTTATTGATTGTTCTTTTATGGAGAGTTGGCTTTGATATTTAATGTGTTGAAGTTGACAACCACCACACTTAGTGAATACAGGACATTTTGCCCTTACACGAATTTCAGCAGGCGTTAAGATTTCAAGCGCCTTGGCATAAACACATTTTGATGCCACTTTTAGCACTTTGAACCTAACTTTTTCACCCACTAGCGTATATGGTACAAATATTATTGCATTATCTTGCTTAATAATGCCTTCACCATTTGAGCCAATAGCACAAACAGTGCCTATGTATTCTTGATTTTTCTCCATAAACTTTCCTATTTAACAATTTTAGATAAATATTTATCTAAATTATATTTCATAACGACAACAAACCTATCATAAAAAAAGAAAAATATTATAGCGATTAAGCCTATAAAGTAAACTATATATTTTTCTAACCAATAAGGCAATCCTTCAAAAACTCCATTAAGCACAAATAAATAGTAATAGTAACAAATATAAGATATAATTAAAAACCACACTATGCCAACTATTATATTTACTGCTCTACTAACCCTTTTTTCAAGCATTTTCATTTTAATAATTGGATAAATTCCAAAAAAGCCAAAATATGCTGGATAAATTAGAGTAAAATTAAAGCCACTTATTAGAATTGCGATTATTCCCCCCACTAAAAAAGCAAGAAAACTACCTTTATAGGAGTTAAGATATAAAGGTAATAAAACAAATATCGAAGCAACGACAAGCATAAACAAGTCTGCTAATTCAAAATAAGTGCCTATAATTAAAGCGACGGCAATAAAACTTGCCGAAATTGCCGATAAGGAAACTACTTTGCTTTTCATTATCTACAATTCAAACACATATTGCACATCATATTCATACAACAAAGTGTTAAACAGTCATTAACACAGCCGTTACTATCTGTTCCACCCATTTGTTGAGATGTTTGTTGGTGACTTTGATTGCCATAATAACCGTTATTATATTGCCTGTTATTATATTCCATCTTATCTTTAAGTCTTGTATAAGCCTCGGCATATTTATTATTGTGTGGCTCAATATTCATAGCAATTTCAAGTTGTTTTTTACTTTCGTTAAGCCAATTCTTTTTGTAGAAAATAACCGATTGAAGATAATGCCACTCTGCATTTCTGTCAGAAATATCATCAAGTTTTGCTTGAGCAAGCGAAATGTTGCCAGCCTTAATTAACTCTTCAACGGCAACAAAACTATTTAAATCACTTGAATTTGCTTTTCTATTTTCCATAATTTCATTATAAGCCGTTTCAATTTTTGTAAGTTGTTTTGCTGCTTCATTACCTTTTTCGCCTTCTAAAAAACGTTCACGAGAATATTTTTCTTTTAAGGTTTTATAAGCATTTTCAATTTCTTCATCGGTCGCCGTTACTGGCAAGCCTAAAATTTCGAAGTATTTTTGCATTTTTCTTTCTCCATTATCCTTTTAGTTTGAGCACTAAGCCCCCTATATAATACATTGTCTATTAAGTCGTGATTAAATTTATAGTTGATTTTCGATGTCAACTCGCCTATTCGACTTAAAACAGATGAAAACACCAAAATTAAGTCTTGTTTATATTTGCAAATTAGTTCATCTTGAGTATTTGCGTCTTTATAAGCACAAATAAACACATTATAATTTTTTTTCTTTTTATCTTTGTCAAAATCATCAAGCGCATCGATTAAATAAATCCACTTTCCTAAATAATAAGCAAGTTCACTCACTTCTTCAGTCAACTTGTCTTGCATTATAATTTTAACAATGTCTTGCATCATATTGCCAAATGGGTCGGCAATCATGTCGATGCTATCGCAATTAGATTTTTCAAGCCTTAAAAGGTTATCATACATTATTTTAACAGCAATATCCATTTCAGGCTCTAATCTTTTTGCCTTTTTATACGCTTTTTTGAAAAATGACCTTTTAATTCTTCCCTTGCCACTATCAATAACGTCATCGTTTAGTTTGTGGTATGCAAGAATTACATTAAGAATAGCAATTTTTTTTGTCAAGTCATCAGTTAAGGCAATAGGTCTTTTTCTTATCAAGTGAACGGCGCAATGTTGCTTTTCCACCTTAACATCTTCGCCCATAAGGTTGTGCATTAAAACTGACAAAAACGTTAGGTCATAATTTAGTGCAAACCTTGCTTTTTGTCCACAAGTTTGTCCTATTCCTTTACATAAAGAACAATACATTGCTTGATAAAGAACTGTGTCTTTTACATACATGTTTGGGAGGTCTGCTTTGATATAACCAAACATTTTAGCCCCTTTTTCTTGGCACTAAGCCAACTTTTTTATAAACTTTAGAAAGCGTTCTATATGCAAGTCTTTCAGCCCTTTCTGCGCCACTTTTTAGCACTTCATCTAAATATGCCTTGTCTGAAAGAAGTTTGTTCTTTTCTTGTCTAATAGGTTCAATAACATCGCAAACTGCTTTTCCTACAGCAAGTTTAAAGTCGCCATAGCCAACGCCTTCAAATTCCCTTTCGGCTTCTTCTATCGTTTTATTAGCAAATGCCGTGTAAATAGATAAAAGATTGCTGATACCAGGTTTTTCTGGTGAGAAAATAATTTTATTGTCACTATCGGTAACTGCCCTTTTGAATTTTCTAATAATAGTATCAGGGTCATCATCCATAGATATAAACGCATTTAAGTTAGCGTCTGACTTACTCATTTTTCTTTCTGGCTCGGCTAGACTCATAACCCTTGCACAAGATTTGCCGATATAACCTTCTGGAACTTTAAATGTTTCGCCAAACCTGTTGTTAAAACGAATTGCAAGGTCTCTAGCAAGTTCTAGGTGTTGTTTTTGGTCTGCTCCGATTGGAACTAGTTCAGTTTGGTAAAGTAAAATATCAGCAGCCATTAAAACAGGATAGTCCATTAAGCCCATATTTATATTATCTTCATGTTTTTGGCTCTTATCCTTAAACTGAGTCATTCTTGAAAGTTCACCAGGATAACAAATAGTGTTTAAAATCCAAGCGAGTTCAGCGTGTGCAGATACATGTGATTGAGCAAAAAGAATTGATTGGTCTGCTTTAATTCCACATGCCAAATATAACGCTGTTAATTCGTATGTGTTTTTTCTAAGTATTGCTGGGTCTTGCTTAACCGTTAAAGTATGCAAGTCTGCAATAGAAAAAACGCTATTATAATCGTCTTGTAACTTTCTAAAATTTCTAAGTGCGCCCAAATAGTTACCGATTGTTAGTATTCCACTTGGTTGTATTGCACTGAATAATATTTTCTTATCTTCCATTATATTATACCTAACTTTAATTTTCCTTGAATTATTTAATAAAATCTAAAACAACATCTACTGTTTGCGTTTTTTCAATAACCTTTGTAAATCTCTTTTCTTTTTGTTTAAGTTCCAAAATTTGTTTTGGAATATCCATAGCAGTTATTTCAAACAATTTATCAGCACACTTAAAAGCATCTAAAGGCGCTTTTTCGTTTATTGCCGATAAAACATCGTGTGAAAACTTATATGGGCTTGCCGTTGACAAAATAACAACAGGATTTTGGTTATTTGTTTGAATTATAAAGTCTTGCGCAACTGAATATGCAACTGATGTATGTGTATCTAAAACATAGCCATATTCTTCAAAAACATCTTTAATTGTTTCTTTGCAATCAATTTCATCAGTGAAGTTTGCATAGAATTCTTTTTCGAGAGTTTTTAGTTCATTATTTGAAATTTTATATTTGCCAGATGTTTTAAGTTCATCCATACGTGCTTTTGTAAGAGAAGTATCTCTACCAGAAAGTTCAAAAATCAAACGCTCAAGATTGCTTGAAATCAAAATATCCATTGATGGAGAAATTGTTTTAAAGAACTCTCTATTAGCATCGTAAGTGCCACTAACAAAAAACTCGGTTAAAACGTTGTTTGAGTTTGATGCACAAATAAGTTTATCAATAGGAAGTCCCATTTGCTTAGCATAATAACCTGCTAAAATGTTACCAAAGTTACCTGTTGGAACAACAAAGTTAACCTTATCTCCAAGTTTGATTTCTTCTGAAGCAACTAGGTCTGCATATGCTGAGAAATAATATGAAACTTGTGGTACAAGTCTACCAAAGTTCATAGAGTTTGCACTTGAAAGCACAACGTTATTTTTAAGAAGCATATCGTTTATGTTCTTATCGGTAAAAATTTTCTTAACGGCTGTTTGACAGTCATCAAAATTACCTTTAATTGCAACGACATTAACATTACCACCTTCTTGTGTGCACATTTGAAGTTTTTGCATGTCACTAACGCCTTCGCTTGGATAAAAGACCATAACTTTTATACCTTGAGCATCTTTAAATCCTTCAAGCGCAGCCTTGCCTGTATCACCACTTGTGGCAACTAAAATCAATACTTCTTCTTTTACCCCACATAAATCGCAACCTTTTCTAAGTAAATATGGCAAAAGTGTAAGCGCAATATCCTTAAAGGCAAGCGTTGGGCCGTGAAAAAGTTCTAATATAAAACACTTATCATCAAGTTTTACAAGTGGTGCAGCATCGTTTTCTTCAAACTTAGAATAACTATTTTTGCAAGCAGTTAAAAGGTCGTTATAGTCGTATTCTTCTAAAAACTTGTGAATCACAAAGCAAGCACGCTCAGCATAATCCATTTTGCATAGATTATTTAAATCTTCTAATGAAACAGTAGGAAAAGTTTGTGGAACAAAAAGTCCACCATCGTTTGCCAAACCTTTTGATATTGCTTTTGCTGCAGAGTCAACTTGCGAGCCACCTCTTGTACTTATAAACTTCATAAAAGTCTCCAATTTTAATTTAAGTAAATTTATTGTTTGTCTTAAAATTATATTTTAAAAAACACAAATAGAAGTCGGAAAACTTCCGACTTCTATTTTACTACATTTTCAATGTAAAAATCAAGTTAATCAACATACTTTAATATAAAAGCAGGCAAATCTTCTTTACGAGAACTGCAAGTTAACACAAATTTAACATCATAATCTTTTTCTAGCTTTTCCATTGCTGAGAAAATGCCATCTAGTTCGCTTAGTGGCTTACCTGTAATCCTTGCAATGCCATCTAAATAAATGTATTCGTTATCGCCATTTGCCGCAACGATACCCTTAATAAAACCTCTTAAGCCATCTTCGCCTACGATGTCAAAACCTGTAACATCTAAATATCTAATTTGATTATTTAAGTCATATGTATATCTTGATGTATCTGTAATAAATACTACATGGCCTTTAGCAGTATCAAGCATTTGGTTTGCACTTTCGATTATTGCTTTAGTTTTGCCTGTCCCTTTTGGTCCGTAAATGATTTTCATTAGAAATAATCCCTCCTGAAACTATATAATCTTTATATCTATATTGTATAACACTTTTTATAAAATTACAATATGTTTTTAAAAAATTTTTATGTATTTTTTAACTTTTTTTCATAGATATAACTTAATTGATTTTTTCAATAAAATCTGCAAGTCTGTCTAAGCCCACTGTTATATCTTCCTTTGATATTGCATAAGATATTCTAATACACTCATCATTACCAAAAGCAACGCCTGGAATAACTGCTATGCCGTTTTTAAGTGCACAGTCAGCAAACTTTAATGAACCATCAATTATAGTTCCTTCAAAAGCCTTTCCATATAAAGATGAAACATTTACAAACACATAAAATGCGCCTTTTGGTTCGATATATGTTATTTTTTTCATCTTGCTGAGTTTTTCTACCATAAGTCTTCTTCTCTCGTCAAAGACCTTTTGCATATAGTCAACAAACTCTTTGCCTTTTGGGTCGGTTAAAGCACTTACCGAAGCATATTGAGCAATTGAACAAGGATTACTTGTCGTATGGCTTTGCATACTAGAAATTGCTTTAGCAATATTTAGTGGTGCTGCAAGATATCCTATTCTCCAACCTGTCATTGAATATGTCTTTGACATACCATTTACAACGATTGTATGTTCTTTCATAAAATCGCTATGCTCTGCAATTGAATAATGTACTTCGCCATCATAAACAAGTTTTTCGTAAATTTCATCAGAAATTACATAAATTTTGTGCTTTTCGCACACTTTTGCAATTTCAACAAGTTCTTCTTTGGTATAAACAGCACCTGTAGGGTTGTTTGGGCTATTTAATATCAAACATTTAGTCTTATCAGTAATTGCATCTTCAAATTGCTTTGCCGTCATTTTATATTCATTTTCTTTTAATGTTTGAACATAAACGCACT
Organism: Clostridiales bacterium; assembly: GCA_015069465.1. Lineage (GTDB taxonomy): Bacteria > Bacillota > Clostridia > Christensenellales > Borkfalkiaceae > UBA1259. The sequence goes on from SVIO01000010.1 coordinate 24,708, forward strand.
CGCCACCAGCAAGAGCAATGAGTTCTGGATATGTAAGCCAATATGGACTTGGCAATATAACTTCATCGCCATCGTCAACGATAGCACATATTGCGTGATAAAGCGAACTTTTTGCACCAGAAGAAACAACTATTTGTGCTGGGTCATAATTTAAGTTGTTCTCTTTTGAGAACTTTTCACATATTGCTTTTTTTAATTCCACCATTCCTGATGCTGGCGTATATTTTGTAAAGCCAATATCAAGAGCCTTTTTTGCTGAGTCAATTATAAATTCTGGCGTATTGAAATCTGGTTCACCAGCGCCAAAGCCGATAATTGAAATGCCCTCAGCCTTCATCTTTTTTGCCTTTGCCGTAATCTCAAGCGTTAGAGATTGGGCAATCCTTCCTACTTTTTTTGAAACACACATGACATAAATCCTTTTTTATTCTTCGTCAAAACCGGCACTAAGTTTTAACTCCCTGTCGTGAATAGCAAGTGCTTCTACCATTTCATCTATATCACCCAACATAAAATTATCAATGGAATGTAGTGTTAGCCCTATTCTATGGTCGGTTACCCTACCTTGTGGGAAATTATAGGTTCTAATGCGCTCAGAACGGTCACCCGTACCTACTTGACTTTTTCTATTTTCAGAGTATTCTTTATCGTATTGTGATTGATAAAAGTCATAGAGTCTACTCTTTAATACCTTCATTGCCTTCTCACGATTTTTTGTTTGTGAACGCTCGTCTTGACATAAAACTACAATTCCTGTTGGAAGGTGAGTAAGTCTAATACAAGATTCGGTTTTATTAACGTGTTGTCCACCTGCGCCCGAAGAACGCAAAGTGTCAACTTTTAAGTCTTTTTCATCGATTTTTATTTCAACGTCTTCTACTTCTGGAAGAACAGCAACGGTTGCTGTTGAAGTGTGAACTCTGCCTTGAGATTCTGTTTCTGGAACTCTTTGAACTCTGTGCACCCCACTTTCATATTTAAGTTTTGCATAGCAAGATTTACCAGAAATTGAAAACACTGCTTCTTTTAAGCCACCTAGTTCGGTTGTACTGATTTCAATGTCTTCGGTTTTCCAACGATTCTTTTCGGCATATTTTATATATAGTTTATAAAGTTCATAAGCGAAAAGGTTTGCTTCATCGCCACCTGCGCCACCCCTAATTTCCATGATAACGTTTTTATCGTCATTTGGGTCTTTTGGAAGAAGTAAAATTTTAAGTTCATCTGTAATATTTGTAATTTTATCCTTACAAACTAAAAACTCTTCTTGCATAAGCGCTTTCATTTCTGCATCGCTTTCCAAAGGAATCATTTCTTTTAATTCTTCTTGTTCAGAAATCACCTTTTTGTATTCTAAATACTTTTCTACAGTAGGTGTAATTTCAGCAAGTTCTTTAGTATAAGCACGCCATTCATCCATCTTGCTTATAATCTCGCTGTCGCTAACAAGTTCATTTAGTTTTTCGTATCTTTCAACTATTTTATCAAGTTTTTTAAACATTAAAGCACCGCCTTAACTATTCTTTCAATTCCATTATAATCTTTAATAATTTCAACATTATTAAAGCCTACAAGCATATTTTTTATCTCTTGGGCTTGATTTATTCCACATTCTAATAAAACTACGCCGTTATCTGTTAAATAATCTTTTACATTATTTGCAATAATTTTATAAAAATCAAAGCCATCTTCCCCACCATCAAGTGCTAAGTGTGGCTCAAAATCTTTAACTTCACATTGCAAAGTCAAAATGTCTTTGCTCATTATATAAGGTGGGTTTGAAATAATAACGTCAAACTTCTCTCCCACTAAACTATCAAACATATTGCTTTTAATAAACTTAATGTCAGCATTGTTATCCTTTGCATTTTGGCTTGCAAGTTCAAGTGCCCCGTCGCTTATATCCACGGCACAAACGCTTGCATCACTTACTTTTTTTATAGCAATTGCTATTGCACCACTTCCTGTGCATAAATCTAGCACTTTTGTTGTAGAATTTATATGTTTAAGTGCATTTTCAACCAAAATTTCAGTTTCTGGTCTTGGAATAAGCACCCTTTCATCAACTTTTATTATATAACCATAAAAGTCTGTGTTGCCTATACAATACCAAAGTGGTCTGCCTGAAATACGCTCGCTGACAATTTGATTTATTTTATCTATGTCCTTTGGCACAACTAAATCATCAGTATAAACTTGGTCCCTCTTAATACCAAGCGTTATACTCATAATCCACTCGCTTTCTGCATCTTCAGTTATACCATTTTCATTAAGTTCAAGTTTAATCTTTTCTACAAGTTCGCTTCTTTTTGTTGGCATTACAAAATCTTTTGGCTTAATATTTGGGTAATTATCCATTTCGTAAACAGTATTAAATGAAACGATAGCAACTTCTAACATTTCATCATCAGGCTCACGAGTTGTTATCTTTTGAAGTAGCATGCCAGGTAATTTTAATGGCAAAACTAGTTTTGAGTTTGTTTTTGCAAGCAACTTTAATAATTCATAAGAAAGTCCTGCAACAACAGGCAAAAGTGCAAGTTTTAATAGTATTCTATAAACTTTTTCTACATCAGTGCCTATTAGTCCTTCGACAACAGCAAAAAGTAAAATGCTTATAACCATAACAAACACCATAAATGTTGTGCCACATCTATCGTGAATTTTAGAGCAAGACTTAGCATTTTCAACCGTTAAAGGCTTTCCACTTTCAAAGCAAGAAATAACTTTATGTTCTGCACCATGATACATAAAAGTTCGTTTTATATCTTTAATAAAGGAAACTAAAATAATGTAAAGTATAAAAATTACAAGTTTTAGCCCACCTTCAATAAAGTTTTTTGCCCAAATATCAAACTTTAATTCAAATAAAGTTTCTAAGCCTCGCCTACAAAGTTGTGGCAAAAACATAAAAAGCAAAACAGCAAGACCAAGCCCTAAAATGAGCGAAAATGTTATAATAACGCTCATAATATCAACCTTAAGTTTTTTTGCAACAAACTGCTCGAACTTAGATGGCTCGGTTTCTTCGCCATACACTTCTGCAGAACGCATCAAAACCTTTGTTCCTGTAATTAAGGAACTCAGAAATGACACAACGCCACGAACTAAAGGTAATCTTAAAAAGAAGTTTCTTTTTTGAATAGGCTTAATGCGTTTAGATTCCACACGGATAATTCCGTCTTCATCTCTGACAGCAGTTGCCATAGCCGTTTTGCCACGCATCATAACGCCTTCTAAAACGGCTTGCCCACCAATAGAAACTTTATCTTTTTGCTTTTTTTTGCTATTTTCCTTTGACATTTAATGATATAACCTACCCAAAAAGCCTAATTTTGATTATAAAAAAGGCTTTAAGAATATACTCTTAAAGCCTTGCAATATAGCGAACTATTTTGCTTTGCCATATCTCTTGTTGAATTTATCAACACGGCCACCGGTATCAACCAACTTTTGTTTGCCTGTAAAGAAAGGATGACATTTACTGCAAATATCTACCTTAATTACATCGCCCTTTTTAGTTGAACCTGTTTTAAAAGTTTCACCACAAGCGCAAACAACTGTCACTTCATGATAATCTGGATGTATAGATTCTTTCATAGCGCACCTCTTTTACTAATTTACCAAGTTATTATATTATATTTTCTTAAGATAGTCAAACATATTTAAGCATATTTACAAAAAAAAGCAAAAACTTTTAATTATACTTAAGTAGCGAGATTTACTTGATTTTTTTTTGTTTTTATAATATAATGGTTAAAATTTTTGTTTTATGGAGATTACATGAAAGGTTGGAAAATTACTGCCCCTTCTACCGTTTCGGAGCAAGAAATAGTTGAAACAGCAGATTCTAGCGCTCTTTCTAAGGTAAAAATTACCAAAGCGCTTATCACTTTATCTGATGTTTTAAGTTTTAAGGGTGAAATTGAATCTAACAATGTTGTCTTAGGCAGGGCTGGAATCGGCATTGTTGCAGAAGCCGGCGCAAACCTTTTTGGTTTAGAAAAAGGTCAATATGTTTATGTCGAAGCACACAAATCTTGCGCAGAGTGTTATAATTGCAAAAGTGGACTTTCTAAATGTTCAAACATGCAAATTGCTGGCGAAGATTACGATGGCTTTTTAAGAGACTTTGTATCTAGTCCACCAGAAAAACTTTTTGTTTTGCCTGAAAGCGTGCCAAAACTAGATGCTCTTTTTATTAAGGACATTTCGCTTGCCATTGCCGTTGTTGATAAACTCGGCATACAAAAAGGCGACTATGTTGCTATTGTTGGTGCAAATGATTTTGGCAATATTTTAGCACAACTTTTAATTTATTACCAAGCAGTCCCTATCGTTATGACAATTAACGAAGAAGACTATAAAATTGCTAAAGATTCCGGCATTTATTATGTTCTAGGTCAAGAAGATAACTGGAATAAAGAAGTTATGGCAATCACTAGTGGAAGACTTACAAAAAGCGTTGTTTATATTTCAGATTGTAATATCCCTATTGCAAAGGCATTTGCTCTTGCTTCTCATAACGCAAGTGTGGCTTTTACAGGAACTTCTTATAAAAATAATGCAGTTTCTTTTTCACAAGCAATCAAAAAACAACTTAATATTTTGTGTATAAACGGTGGTTTTGAAAATACGGCAGCAAGCATAAATCTTCTTGCAAACAAGGCTATTAACCTATCTCACCTAAAACTTGACACATCTACTTATGATGCAGTTCCTGCTACATTAAATAAGATGAGTGAAATGCTAGATAGCGATGGAAAAATCTATCAAACAGTTGTCGATTTAATTTAATTTATTTAAAAATGTAATATAAACATTATATAAAAACAAAAGGGTGCAAAATTGCACCCTTTTTTATGTTTTATTCTCTGCACTTTTTATTAAATATAAGCCGTAAAATACCTCTAATTATCCTTGGTGGTTTTACACAACAAATTCTCATAAAAAACACCTCACATAATCATTATATGCAAGGCGTTTTAATTTTTGTTATATTAGAACATAAATACATATAGTTTTATTGTTTTTTAAATTTCTCTTAATTCTCTAATAATTTTTGCTCTATCGATTTGATTAAATATTGTGCTACCAGCAACGATAACGTTTGCGCCAGCATCTTTAACAAGTCTTACGTTTTCTTTAGTAATACCACCATCGATTTCAAGGTCAATATCCTTGCCAGTGCTATCGATAAGTTTTCTAGCCTCAGCAATCTTTGGAAGAACGTCTGGAATAAACTTTTGACCACCAAATCCAGGATATACGCTCATTAATAAAAGCATATCGCAATATTCGATAACGTTTTCAATTTTTTCAACAGGCGTGTCTGGGTTAATAACTGCGCCACATTTAACACCTAAATCTTTGATTGCAAGAAGTGTTTCTTTTAATTTATCACCACACGCTTCATAATGAACAGTGATAATATCAGCGCCAGCATTTGCGAATTGCTTGATGTAATTCCAAGGATTTACAATCATTAAATGAGCATCAAAAGTTGCCTTGCTATAAGGTCTAACTTCTTGAATAAATTTAGGCCCAAAAGAAATATTCTTTACAAAACTTCCGTCCATAACATCAAGGTGCAAAACATCTGCGCCGTCTTTTGTAATTTGTTCGATTTCTTGTCCTGCCCTTGCAAAGTCTGCAGACAAAATTGATGGGGCAATTTTAATTTTTCTCATAAATAATTCTCCTATTTTGTAATTCATTATAAATTTCTATATATCTTTGATAGCGCTGTTTTGATAGAGCGCCACTTTCAACCAACTGTTTAACCTTACATTGTGGCTCGTTTATATGCGTACAACCACGGAACTTGCATTCCGATGCAACATTTACATATTCTGGATAAAATGAAGGGATTTCTTTTGCACTTACATTTGCATCTATTGTGGCAAACCCAGGCGAATCGATAATTTTGATGTTTTCCACTTCAAATATCTCAGAACGGGTTGTCGTATGTCTTCCCCTTTCTATCTTTTCGCTTAAATCACCAACCTTTAGTTCAAAACCAAACATTACATTTATAATTGATGATTTTCCAACGGCACTTTGACCAGCAAGCACAGAAAGTTTGTTTTCTAAAATCTTTTTTAGTTCATCTATTCCTTGACCCGACTTTGCACACACTTGCAAGATTTTTATGTCAAGGTTTGAATATTCCGACAATATTTCTTGATAGACATCACTTTCAATATCGCTTTTGTTTACAACAATATAAAAATCTACCCCTTCTTTTACGGCATTTATATATAACTTATCAAGAAGATAATAGTCTGGCTTTGGCTTAGGCGAAACAACGGCAACAATGTTATCAACGTTGCTTACATTTGGCCTAACAAACCTACTTGTTCTCTCTTTTACCGAAACTATAGTATCTTTATCGACTTCTACAAAATCGCCAACCAAAATTTCGTTATTATTAAGTTTTAATAGTCCACGAGCGCCACATCTAATAAGTTCATCGCCTATTTTTACAAAATATTTATTAGAATGCACTCTATAAACTTGCCCTAATCTATTCATTTTCACTTAAATATCTCTGTCTAAGTTGACCACAAGCGCCATCAATATCTTCGCCCATTTTTCTTCTAACGGTTGCAGAAAGCCCTGCCTTTTCTAACACGCCCATAAACCTATAGGCTTCTTTATCAGTGCCACTTTTAAGATTGTTTTCTTTAACTTCATTTAGCCTTATTAAATTTATGTGACAAGGTCTACCTTTTAATAAACTTATAAGTGCTTCTGCGTGAGCACTGGTATCGTTTTCGCCTTTTATTAAAACATATTCAAAAATATATCTTCTGCCTGTTTTTTCAAAGTAATTTGAACAAGCATCTAATATTTGACTAATTTTATAAGTTTTTGCGATAGGCATGATTTTTTGCCTTTCTTCATCAAATGGAGAGTGGAGTGATATCGTTAAGTTTACCGACACATTTTCATTTGCTAATTCATACATTTTTGGGACTATTCCAGATGTAGACAAACTTATGTTTCTTTGGCTTATATTTATGCCGTTTTTTTCTGAAACCAATCTTAAAAACTTAACCGTGTTATCATAATTATCAAGTGGCTCGCCACTGCCCATAAGAACTATATTTATAATCTTGCGATTTTCGCCCAACGCACCACCTAAAAACTTATTTACACATATAACTTCGCCTAAAATTTCGCCTGCCTCTAGGTTTCTAACAAGTCCATTTAGACCAGAAGCACAGAACACGCATCTCATTCTACAGCCAACCTGTGTTGAAATACAAAGTGAATATCCGTGATTATATTTCATTAAAACGCCTTCTACAACGTTTCCATCACGGAGTGCAAACAAAAACTTCATTGTGCCATCAACCGATTGCAAATGTTTAATTATTCTTACAGGTTGAGCATCATAACTCTCGATTAGTTTTTCTCTAAAAACTTTAGATAAGTCGGTCATGTCGTTAAACTCAAGACCTAAATGCAACGACCTAAAAATTTGACCTGCACGAAATTTCTTTTCGCCAAGCGATAATATTAAGTTTTCAAGTTCAGCATAACTGAAATTTAATAAACACTCTTTCAATTTATTTCACTCTCTTTAGTTTTGCCACGTAAAAACCTAATCCACCTGATATATCTGGCAAAAATAGGTTTGTTCCCATAATATTTTGGTGGTTTAGTTTACTATTTATCTCACATATTTCAAAGTCATTATTTTGACTTAAAAATGCTTTTATTATCTCTATATTTTCACTGCTAAATATTGAACAAGTTGAATAGTATAGGTGTCCACCCTTTTTAACGTAACGGCACGCCGTTTTAAGTATTGAAAGTTGCTCAATATTTAACTCTTTTATATTTGTTTCTTCTCTATTTAATTTAATGTCTGGGTTATCGTTTACAACACCTATTCCACTACAAGGCACATCGCATAGAACTGCTGAAAAATAGCTTTCATACTTCTTGTCAAAAACCTTTGCATCTCTTTGCTCTGGAATAATATTTTGGCAGTTCATACGCTCCATATATTCTTTAATAAGATTAACTCTATGCTCATGAATATCCCAAGAGTAAACTTTATCAAACTTATGAGAAAGCCTTATACTTTTGCCACCCGGAGCGCTACAACAATCTAGAAGATTTTCGCCCTTTTCCACAACATCGCAAATAGCAACCGAGCCAAGTGCTTGATAGGTATATATGCCTAAATCATAATCGGCATTTCTAACAAAATTTTTGGCTAAAAACACGTTTTCAAAAGGTGTAGTTTCAAACTCAACCCCTAAATCTTTTAAGTATTTTTCCCCATCAGTTTGATAAAAAGATAAGCAAGTTTTCTCGTTTTTAGCACTTAAAATTTGTTCTAAACGCTCAACACCAAAGTCTTTTTCTAGTTCTTTTATTGCAAAAAGTGGATAAGAATATTTTACTGATAAATTCTCAAATCTATCTTTTGGCAAAGTAAACTCAGTTTTAATAAATTTTCTTAAAAATGCATTTACAAATGCACTTGCGCCACCTTTACCTAGTTTTTTTGTAAGTTCAACTGCATTTTTTGTTACAGCATACTCTTTTTTGCCTAGATATTTAATGGCATACATTGAAATTTTTAATATCGTTCTAATTACTAGTTTTGGTGACTTTTCAGTTAGGTAATCTATGTAGTAACTTAGTTCGATATCTTTATCTAAAACACCATAACAAGTTTTAACTATAAGCGCACGATTTTTTTCTTCAATAAACGTGCCGTTTATGGCTTGTTTTATATAAGAATTTTGGCTATAAACTTTATTTAGTATTTGATAACAGTCATAAAAATAGTTTATCATTTACCAAAATCCTCTCCAACCGAAATTTTATTTCCACGCAAAAAGTCGGCTATATTCATAGGTTTTCCACCTGCTTTTTGAACAATTTTAAGTTCAACAGACTTTTCGCCACACCCTATGACAAGTGAATTATCGGCCTTTATTACCTTACCTGCTTGGCCACTCAAATCACTTTCAATAGCCTTGTAAATTTTGAAAGGGTTTGCTTCAAACATGGTAAATGCTGTTGGCATAGGATTAAAAGCACGAATTTGACAAACAACTTCTTTTGCACTCTTTGTCCAATCAATTTTTGCCATTTGCTTGTCTATAATTTTTGTGTACGATGCATTTTCATCATCTTGTTTAATGAATTTTGCTTTCTTCTCTATAATTGATGGCAAGGTTTTTATCAAAAGGTCAGCACCTAAAATAGATAACCTATCAAAAAGTTCTCCACAAGTTTCGCCATCTAAAATGTCTATTTTTTCTTGGGATATTATATCGCCCGTATCAATGCCGACATCGGTTTTCATAATGGTTATTCCCGTCTCGGTTTCGCCGTTTAGAATTGCATAGTGAATAGGCGATGCACCACGATATTTAGGTAAAAGTGATGCGTGAATATTTATAACTCCAAGTGGCGCAATATCCAAAATTTCTTTGGATAAAATCTGACCAAAAGCACATGTAATCATAAGGTCTGGCTTTAATGCTTTTAGGTCTTCTAAACCTTCAAGTCGTATTTTATCGTATTGTAAAACCTTAATGCCTTTAGACAAAGCAAATTGTTTTACAGGTGGAGCAGTTAAAATCTGTTTCCTACCAACAGGTTTATCTTTGTTTGTGATAACAGCAACGACATCGTAACCATTTTCTATCAATTTTTCAAGTGGTTTTATGGCAAAATCAGGCGTGCCTAAATATATTATTCTCATCACTAACGACCTTCTTCTTGAAGATTTGTGGCTTTATCAACATAAATTATTCCATCTAAATGGTCATATTCATGACAAAATGCACGGGCAAGGAAGCCTTTTGCATTTACCTTAAATAGCTTTCCGAACCTATCAAAGGCTTCTACTGTAACACTATAAGGTCTTTTAACTGAGCCATACTTTCCTCTAACAGAAAGGCAACCTTCTTCGCCATCTTGACTGCCACTTTTACTTACGATTTTAGGGTTTACACACTCAAAATATTCACCATCAACCGAAACGACAAATACCCTTCTTAAAACGCCAACTTGTGGTGCGGCAAGCCCTGCGCCATTTGCCTTTATAAGAGTATCTTTCATATCATCTAAAAGTTCGTGAAGTTTTTGGTCAAAAGCCGTTACTTCAAAACTTTTTTTTCTAAGTGTTTCATCGCCAAGTTGTAAAATATTTCTAATTGCCATAATTACCTCTAAAACTTTTATCTATCTAAATTTTTGTTTGTTTTATGTTAAATTGTTTGAGTTTATTTCCATTGAAACCAAAAGATTTCTTGATTTATATTTATCGCTTGCAAAGAATATTTGGTCTAAAAGTTTTTTATCGTTTGTATTAATTCGCATAAGAATTTGATATCTAAACCTGTTTTGCAAACGCTTAAGTGGTGCTTTCATACATCCAAAAAATCTAAATTTATCTTTATTTTGCTCATAAATATCAGATATTTCTTGATATATTGCCTTTGTTGTTAAAAGAGTAGTTTCTTCATCAATTCCACTTACAAGCACCCTTACAATGTCTGTAAACGGTGGAAAACCCGTTGCCTTTCTAATTGATATTTCTTGATTATAAAAGCCCAAATAATCATATTTTATCGCTTGGCGTAGTGTTAAATTTTCAGGCGAATAAGTTTGAAGCACAACGCTTCCCTTTTCTTCTGCCCTACCACTGCGACCTGCAACTTGAGTGAGCAGTTGAAAGGTCCTTTCACTGCTTCTAAAATCCGAAAAATGCAAACTCATATCTGCATCTAAAATACCTACTAACGTAACAAACGGAAAGTCGTGACCTTTTGCTATCATTTGTGTGCCAACCAAAATATCGGCTTTTCTTTCGGTAAATTTATTTAGAATATTAAAATGCCCCTCTTTATTTTGAGTTGTGTCCTTATCCATTCTCAAAATTCGTGCATTTGGATATAATTTTTGTAGTTCGCTTACAATTCTTTCTGTGCCATAACCACCATGCCTAATAAAAGGACTGCCACACTCTGTACAAGCACTTATCATTTTATATTTTGCACCACAATAATGGCATAAAAGCGATTCATCTTCTTTGTGATATGTTAGCGACACATCACAATCTGTGCACTTTTGCACATGACCACATTCGGTGCAAATAACCGTTTTAGAATATCCCCTTTGATTAAGAAAGATTATTGCTTGGTTATTATTTTCTAAACATTTTGTAAGTTGAGATTTTAATGCCGAAGAAAATGGAGAATTATTACCACGCATAACTTCTTTTCGCATGTCTACAACTTCGACAAATGGAAGTTCTTTTTTGTTGATTCGTTCAGGAAGTCGTATTAAATTATACTCACCTTCACTAGCGTTTTTAAAACTTTCTATCGAAGGAGTTGCACTTCCTAAAACAAGTTTTGCACCATTCATTTTGGCTCTAAACTTAGCAACATCAATAGTGTTATATCTAGGCGCCGATTCGCTTAAATAACTGCCGTCGTGTTCTTCATCAATAATAATGAGCCCAATATTTTCAAGTGGCGCAAATATCGCACTCCTTGCACCGATAGCAATTTGAGCCTGACCGTTTCTTAAACGCCACCACTCATCAAACCTTTCGCCAGCAGAAAGACCACTATGAAGAATTGCTGCGTGGTTAGAAAATCTTGCCCTTAACGCTTTTAACATTTGTGGCGTTAAAGCAATTTCTGGCACTAACATTATTGCTGACTTGCCTTTAGAAATTACATCGCTAATTAAGTTTAAATAAACTTCGGTCTTACCACTACCAGTAACGCCAAAGATTAAACTTGTCATTTTATCAGTATTTTTAATAGAATTTACTGCTTCTATTTGCTTTGGCGTTAATACAACGTTTTTGTTTGATGCATCGAGTTCTTTATATGGTAAACGAAAAAATTGCTCTTTTATGATGTTTACATACCCTTTTTCGACAACTGCATTTACTGCAGATGGTCCATACTTTTCGGCAAGTTCGTTATGTAAAAACTTTTCGCCACTTTTTAGGTGGATAAGAAGTTCTTTTTGTTTTATTGCCGTTTTTCTAAGCGACTCTATAACGCTATCAACATCAACGCCATCAGCAAGTTGAAGATACCTTATAAATTGCTCTTTTACTTTGCCCTTTCGCATTTCCGATGGTAAAAACAGCCTTAAGGCTGCAGCCCTTGTAACATAACATGTCTTGCAAATGAAGTTCATAAGTTCAAGGGTTTCTTTTGTTAATGCAGGCTTTTCTTCAAGCAATCTGTAAATAGGTTTAATCTTATCTTCATCAAAGTTGCTTTTGTCTTTGACATTTATAACAATTCCACTTTCAACCTTCTTGCCGAAAGGCACTATGACATGACTGCCAAGAGTTATCTTGCAGTCTGAAAACGAATATTCAAACACCTTATCGACTTCGACATTGTTAATGTCAACTATAACATCAGCAAACATTTTTCTTACCACATAAAAAACAAAATATGTTCACCCAAAAATTGATGAACACATTTGCTTAACTAATCGTTTGTTGCAATCAATTTGCCGTCTTCAATTTCTTGTGCTGCAACTGACAAAGGCTTTTCCTTGCTTGGAAGTTCACTATAGCCTTGGTTTTGCGCTTGTTCCATCAACTGTCTTGCACGCTTGCTTGTAACGATACAAAGTTCATATTTTGAACCGATTTTTTGTGCTAATTGGTCAATTGGGGGTTTATGTATCATATATCTAATCTCCTTTATATTTGCTTATTTTTTTCTTTAATAATTATTTGTTCAATTTCAGTTATCGCTTGCTCAAGGTCATCATTGACAACCGTGTAATCATATAAATTAGCCTTTTCTAATTCATAATCTATTCTTTGCATGCGAAGTTTGATTTTTTCAAGTGATTCTGTGTGTCTGTTTATAAGCCTATTTTCAATTTCTTCTAGTGATGGTGGTGCAACCATTATTAGAAGTGCTTCAGGATAACTTTTTTTAACATTAAGTCCACCATTTACATCTATTTCTAAAAGCACGTCTTTTGTTTTAAGTTTTTCCATAACAAAATCTTTTGGTGTGCCATAATAGTTTTCAAAATGGTTGCTATATTCTAAAAAGCCATCGTTTTTTGCTTTTTCTAAAAACTTATCCTTTTCAATAAAGAAATATTCCCTTCCGTCTACTTCGCCATCTCTTGGACATCTTGTCGTACAAGAAATACTAAGTGAAATATTTTGATTTTTTTCAGTAAGTTTTTTTGCTATCGTGCCTTTGCCGACACCTGATGGCCCCGACAAAACTATTAAAACATTTCTCATATTATTCTAAATTTTGAACCTGCTCTCTTACCTTTTCAATTTCGTTTTTAAGTTCTAATGCAAGCCTTGTAACTTCAATATCGTTAGATTTTGAACAAATAGTGTTTGTTTCTCTATTGAACTCTTGCATCAAAAAGTCAAGTTTTTTACCCATGCCATCAAGTTTAATAATCTCAATAAATTGCTCGATATGAGATTTAAGCCTTGTTAATTCTTCATCGATATTAACTTTATCGGTATAGAAAGCAACTTCATTAAGTAGTCTTGCTTCATCATACTTAATGTCTTTTAATGCTTCTTCAATTCTCGCTTGAAGTTTAACCTTGTGTTCGGTTGCAACGAGTGGTGCCCTATTTTCAATAGATTTTGCTAAATTTCTAATCGTTTCCATACGATTAAGCATATCATTAACAAGCTTTTCGCCCTCAACCTTTCTCATTTCATTAAGTTTAAGGCAGGCATTTTTAACAACATCGCTTATTATTTGCTTAATTTCCGTTAAGTCTGGTGCCATGCCATCGACAATTACGTCAGGCGATTTCATAAGCATAGCCACTGAAAAATCATTTTCTAAATTAAACTTTTCTGCTAAAACTTTACTTGCATTATAATAACCAAACGCTTTATCAAAATTTATTTCAATATTAGAAGAATTTTCCCTTGTGTCCGAAAAAGTAACAAAAAGGTCTATTCTGCCACGCCTTACATATTCTTGAACAGTTTTTCTAATGGCATCTTCAAGCGATATAAAAGCACGTGGAATTTTAGTGTTAAGGTCAAAATTGCGATTATTAACCGTTTTAAGTTCAACAACAAGGTTAATTCCATTCTCGCTATAATCTGCCCTTCCATAACCGGTCATACTGTACATAACTAACTTTCTCCACTATGTTTTATTTATTTTATCATAAAATAAATATTTTATCAAGTTTTTATAAGCACTTTAAAGGTGTCTTCATCAATAATTTTAATTCCAAGTTTTTTTGCTTTATCAAGTTTGCTTCCTGCATTTTCACCTGCAAGAACCATCGTAGTTGTTTTTGAAACACTAGATTGAACTTCCCCACCAAGTTCGGTGATAATTTTCCCTGCTTGGTCTCTCTTAAAATCCACTAAAGTTCCTGTTAAAACAACCTTTTCACCACTAAACACACCTTTCTTTTCAGTGGTTTGATACTTGATATTTACACCTAATTCAAACAACTTTTCAATTTCTTGCAAATTTTCGCTATCAGCAAAATATTTTATAATGCCTTCTGCCATAATTTCGCCAACATCTGATAGACTAATAAGTTTTTCATAATCAGCATTTTTAAGTTCAGTATAATCCTTAAACGCCTTTGATAAATCTCTTGCTGTTTTTCTTCCTACGTTTTCTATGCCAAGCGAATAAATAAACTTATCAAAATCAATGTTTTTAGAGTTTTCAATTGAAGTTAATAAATTAGATGCCTTTGCATCCTTAAAACCTTCAAGTGTTAATAGTTGCTCCTTGTCTAAAGAAAATAAATCAGAAAAACTGTTTGTTCCAAATTGGTCAAATAGTAGCCCTGCTGTCATTTCGCTAAAACCTTCTATATCAAATCCATTTTTAGAAGCAAAGTTAACGAGTTTTGCCACAACCCTTGGTCTGCAATTTTTGTTTGGACAAAATAAATTAGCACCAGTTTCTACAAGCCCACTTTTGCAATATGGACAAATTGTTGGCCTTTCAACAACCTTAGAGTCATCAAAAACTTCGGTAGTTCCAAGTATCTCTGGAATAACTTCATTACTTCTACGAACAAGAACTCTAGCACCTATCATAACGCCTTTTCTTTGAATATCCGAATAGTTATTTAAGGTTGCTTTTTTAACTGTTGCACCAGCAAGTTCGGTCGGCTCTAATATGCCAAGTGGAGTTAGTTTTCCCGTTCTTCCAACCTGCCATTTTACATCAGTTAAAATAGTTGTTGTTTCTTCTGCTTCAAACTTAAAAGCAATTGCCCAGCGTGGAAATTTGTCGGTATTACCAAGTTTTTCTCTTTTTTGCATGTCGTTAAGTTTAACAACTGCACCATCAGTTAAAATATCTAGTGTTTTTCTATTGATTTCAATGTCTTTTATAGCAGACATAACGCTTTCAATACTATCACAAACACGCAAAAATGGATGAACTTTAAAGCCGTTTTGCTTTAAGAACTCAACACTTTCAACTTGCGAAGAAAATTCTTTTCCTTCGATATAGTTTACGTTATAAAACATAATTTCGGCGTGGCGTTTTTCGGTAACTTTAGGGTCTAAATTCCTTATTGCACCTGCAACGGCATTTCTTGCATTTTTCAAAATTTCGGTTGCTGTTTGATTGTATTTTTCAAGCACGGAAAGTCTTATTATCGCTTCACCTTGAACTTCTAATTTTCCCTTAAAATCAATGCATAAAGGAAAACTTTTTATTGTTAAAACTTGCGCCGAAACGTCTTCACCTTCTATTCCGTTACCACGAGTTGATGCACATACGAATTTTCCGTCATCGTAAGTTAAGCAAATAGTAAGTCCATCAAATTTATATTCTACAGTGTATTCGCTTTCAACCCCATCTTTTTTAATTCTATTATCAAATGCGATAAGTTCATCAAACTCTGTCGCCTTATCTAAACTATAAAGCCTATTTATATGTTTATGCTTTTTAAATGCAGAAATTGGTTCGCCACCAACCCTTCTTGTTGGCGAATCAAATAATACAATTCCCGTTTCTTTTTCGAGTTTAACAAGTTCATCATAAAGGGCATCATATTCTTTATCAGAAACGGTTGGATTATCTAAATTGTAATATTCATATGCGTATTTGTTGAGAGTGTCAACAAGTTTTCTCATTTTTTCCATTAAATAATCTCCATAGGTGCAAATTTTGCCGACAAGGATTTAATTCCTATTCCCTTAAAAGCAACATCGACAATTATATTATCCCCTTGACCTTTAACCATTATAACCGTGCCTTCTCCAAATTTTGTATGGCGAACTTTAGTGCCCGATTTATACTCGTTTTTGTTAAAGTTTTCGTTTGCTTTTGGCTTATTAGCATTGAGCATACTCTTAGCATAACTAGAAGAATATCCACCACTAATCTTTGGTTCGCCAAAATCGTCCCCAGCCAAATTGTAACTTTTACTCTCAAATGAATATTGTTTTTTCTCTTCTTTCTTAATAGGCGACAATACTGATTGTGCTTCTTTTAAGAATCGAGATTGAACCATATGTTCCCTTCTGCCATAAAGATATCTGCTCATTGCTCTTGTGAGATAAAGCCTTTGTTTTGCCCTTGTAACAGCAACGTACATAAGCCTTCTTTCTTCTTCCAATTCAGATTCATCGTTTATACTTCGAGCAATAGGCAGAATTGTCTCATCAAGCCCACCAACAAAAACGTGGTCAAACTCTAAGCCCTTTACAGCATGGATTGTGGCAATTGTTACAGCATCATCAGATGTAATTTCATCAGTGTCTGAACTAAGCGTTATCGAACTTAAATAGTCTGCTAGCGTTGTTCCAACATTGTCTTTTTCAAACTGGTCAGCCGAGTTTTTAAGTTCGCTTATGTTATATAATTTTGAAGTGTTTTCTTCAGTTTTTTCAACAAATTGGTCTAAAAATCCTGTAGAATCTAAAATATGGTCTATTGTTTCAACTATATTATGATTTTTAGTAAATGCCTTAAAGCCATCTAATAATAAGCCAAAATTGTATAGTTTAGCCCTTGATGAACTACCTATAGACGATTCCCCTAAACGGAATACGCCTTCATATAAAGATAAATCCATTACAGAGCAAAATTCTCTAAGTTCCCTTAGGGTTTTATCGCCTATTCCACGCCTTGGAACTGCAATACATCTTAAAAAACTTTCATTATCGGAAGGGTTTACAATTACTTTTAAGTATGAAAGAATATCTTTAATTTCCTTTCTTTCAAAGAACCTAAAACCACCATAGATTTTACAAGGAATTCCATATTTTGCAAATTCTTGTTCATATGCACGAGAAAGTGCGTTAACCCTCATAAAAACAGCAAAATCTTTATAACTAATATTTGGATTTCTTGCCATTAAATTCTTTATTTGAAGGGCTGTAAAAGTCGCTTCGTTATTTTCATCCGTGCCGACAAAAGTTTCAATTCTTACGCCATCATCATTGTCAGTCCACAATGTTTTTTGCCTACGCATTGTGTTATTAGCAATAATACTGTTTGCAAGTTCTAATATTTTTTTGCTTGAACGATAATTTCTTTCTAGTTTAAAAACTTTAGCACCACGATAAATATCATCGAAAGACAAAATATTCTCAATTTTAGCACCACGCCAGCCATATATACTTTGGTCATCATCACCAACTACAAAAATATTGCCGTGCTTTATACTTAAGCGCTGAGCGATGGCAAATTGAACTCTATTGGTATCTTGAAATTCATCAATATGTATATATTCAAACTTATTAGAATAATAATCTGCAACTTCTGGGTGGCTAACAAAAAGTTTATATGTAACAAATAAAAGGTCGTCAAAATCTAATGCGTTAGATTTTAAAAGTGCATTTTCATATGCCGAATAAATTTCATAAAATTCGTTAACAAATTTATTATCAGCATAGACTTTTTTAAATTCATCCACAGATACACAGTCGTTTTTTGCTATAGAAATAATATTTTTAACAGGCTTAAACACAACATCAGCATCATAGCCGAGTTCTTCAATAACCCTTTTTATAACTCTATCTCTATCGGTATCATCATAAATGGTAAAATTACTATCATAACCAAGTTTATCGATATCACGGCGAAGTATTTTAACACACATACTATGAATTGTTGAAACCCACATATCACCTATATCGCCAACAATTTTAATTAGCCTTTCCTTCATCTCGCCTGCCGCTTTATTAGTAAACGTAATCGCCATAATGTTTGATGGTGAAACATTTTTTTCTAAAACAAGGTATGCTATTCTTGTGGTTAAAACTCTGGTTTTCCCACTGCCTGCGCCTGCAATAACTAAAACTGCGCCTTCAGTTTCAAGCACAGGTTTTATTTGTTCATCATTAAGTTTTGATAACAACTCTTTAATTTCTACCATAATACACCTAGTATATATTATACCACATAGACATTATCTTTTCAAGTGGTAATATGTAAATTGATTGTAAATTGATATACATTTAGCAGTTTATTTATTACAAAAAGACGGACTAAAGTCCGTCTTTCTATTTTAGTTTTCGTGCTTACTTCAACTCAATAAAAAATTCGTTATTGTGAAATGTATCACACATTGTTGGATTTAATGCAAGAAGATTTTTTTCCTGAATACCACCTTCTGTTTCTATACGAAAAGCATTAAATAAAATACCTTTTTCTTTATCGTAACCAATTTTATCTAGTGGCACTGAAAATTTTACTTTATAATCGCTTCCACAAAGTTGAATTTTCCAATCAACAAAATTTTTATCAATATCAAACTCTTCTATTTCACCAACACCTAAGTATTTCATAAGTTTAAGAAAAACCGTGCCGTTTGGTGCAATTTCGATTTCATAATATAAATTCTTATTTCCGTTTGTACATATAAACGCTTCACAAACATCGCCTTCCCAAATAGGTGCGTTATATTTATCATAAGCCGAATAAAACTGCGAATTTTTGCAATCAAACTCAAATATTAAGTGAGAATCGGTTAAAGTTACATCTAAAATCGTATTAAAATCCGGAATTTCTTTTCCTGTTATGTTTTCTTTCAAAACATATCTTTTTGTTAACATATAAACCTACTATTTTGTAATTGTTACCTTGCTTAATGCTCTTGGGCTGTCTGGATTGTTGCCGATGCCACAAGAAATTTTACAAGCAAACATTTGTGCAAATAATGCAAACGCAAACATACAAACTTCTTCTGGAACGCTGAACTTAAATAATGCATCGTTGCATTTATTAAACTTGCCAGCAAGTAAAACGTCGTTTGTTACTAAAAGTACAGGTGCATTTAAAGAAAGCATCTTTTCAACACACTTGATTTGGTCAGCACGTATAAGTGCTTTCATTTCAGCATCGCCTGTGTTTTCAGCGCAGTAAATGATAACAGGTGTTGTTTCGTTTACCATAGCCATAGGTCCGTGATAGAAGTCACTACCTGCATAACCTTTCATTTGAATATAGCATGTTTCTTGAAGTTTAAGAGTTGCTTCCAAAGCGATTGGATATGTAACACCACGAGAAAGAACAAAGCCACTCTTCATGTTCTTAAATTTATCAGCATACTTTGTTGTTAAAACATCGATTTGTGGAATAACCTTTTCGATTTCAGTATGTAAATTCTTAATATATAAAAGTTGTTCTTTGTTTTCAGAAAGTTCAGCAGCAAGCCAAAGCATAATGAAAAGTTGTGCACTAAATGTCTTAGTTGCAGCAACGCTGCTTTCTAAACCTGCTGAGCAATAGAGATGGAATTTTGCCTCCTTTGCCATTGGGCTTTCTTTATCGTTTGTAACAGCAATAGTGATAGCGCCTTGTTCGTTACCCCTTCTAATAACTTCTAAAACATCGGCAGCCTTACCACTTTGGCTACAACCGATGATAATGCTGTTTGCATAGTTGATTTTACCTTTATAAAGTGTAACAACACTTGGTGCAGATAAACCTACTGTATATTCAGAATTTACTTCTAAAACATACTTAAAATAAATTAGTGCATGGTCACTTGTACCACGAGCAGCAGCAACAAAGTTTCTTGCACTTCCTGCCTTAATAGCCTTAACAAGTTCGCTCATTACACTTGCATTTTCGTTTTGAATTTCGCTAAAAATTCTTGGGGTTTCGTTAATTTCTTTCCACATCAATGTTTCTGTATGTTTCATAATTTATCTCCTATGTATTTGTTATATTTTTATTTTTTAATTGACTGTGCAAGTGATGCAGCAGCAATACTTTGACCAACACGCTTGTTTGATTCATCTGGCATTGTAATGTTAATATTACTTAAGTGTGGGAATTCTTCTTTTAATACTTGTTTTGCCCTTTCAACAATTATACTTCCACCTTCGCCACTTGTAACTCTGCCGAGTAACAATAAATGCTTAATTTCATAGAATTCTGCATAATATGGAAGAGCATAACCAAGATATGTACCGATATCTTCATAAATCTTCCTTGCCATATCATCGCCATCAGCCATAAGTTTTTGAATAACTTTAAGCCTTTCAGCAGGTGAACTACCCTTATCGAACTTAAATCCTGCACTTTCTGCAAGTTTAATTACGCTGTCTTGTGAGAAATACTTAACGCCACAACCATAATCGCCACTCCATTCGTCAACCATTGCATCTTTACTATAGTCAACAGGAACGAAAGCAACTTCTGATAACCAGCCGTTAAGAAGTCCGTTTTTATTTATGTAACCAACGGCTTCACTTGTGCCCATTGCAATACCTAAAACACAATTATCATTTAAATCCATAGCACCAGCAAGCGCTGTAACGTCACCATCGTTTGCAACTTCAAGTGGAGCACCAATTTCTTTAGCCACATCTATATACATATTTTGAACATGTGGTTTATAGTCTTCTTTTGGAACTTTTAAGAAGAGTGATGCAACCATTATCTTGTTATTGATGTAAACACCTGCACTTGAAACACCAATAGCATCAACTCTTGGCATTTTTGATGCAGCAGTTTTCATTGCTGCTAAAATTCCTTCATAATGATAATGATAGTCGCTGTTTATTTTTGGGAACCAAACAACTTCTTCACTATATACAACCTTTCCATCAATAACTGCACTAACCTTTCTGTCACTTCCACCAGCGTCAAAACCAATTCTGCATCCATCAAGATGTCCACCAATTTTAACAGCACAATTATTTGCCTTTGGAAAATCATCTTCAGTTGTTTTTATAACTTCAAAAGGTTGTTCGTAAACAGTTTGCATAAAGTCTACGTCAAATGCACGGCTTCCTTTATCTGTATAATCATCTTTAATTCTATCATAAACATAATCGTCACCACAGATATAAATCTTATATCCACCAACAACCCAAAGCATAGACTTAATAATTCTTTCTACTATGCCATAGTTTTCTTCTCGTTTAGCTTGGTCAACGAAGATATCAATATTAAATATATAGTTATAGCCATCGTTTCTTTCAACACAAATCTTAAGTGGTTTATGTTGTTCTTTTGCAACTGCGCTTCTAAACTCTTGTAGTTTTACACTTATAGGATAAAAGCCTTTATCATAGTTTGTCGTAAATTTCATTTCAGTTCTCCTCTATCTAGTATATTTATTATACTATATATACATTATAATGTCTTTATAAAAAAAATTAAATTGTTTACACAAAGAGACACTTTTAGTTGATATTTGTCTAAAAATATTATATAATACAAGCATGGCATCAAAAAAATATACAGTAACAAAACTTAATGCTCCAATAAAAATTTCTGGCATATATACAATCCATTATTTTAAGTATGGAAAAAACTTTAATTTTGAGCCAGAAAATCATGATTTTTGGGAACTTGTTTTTATCGATAGTGGCAACGCTCAAATTTTAAGTGGCGACAATATGCTTTCGCTCACTCAAGGTCAAGCAATTTTACATCGCCCTAACCTTACACACACTATTTACACGAAAAACAATTTTGCTAATTCTGCAATAATTTCTTTTGACTGCAAAAATAAGTTATTAAAAAACTTAGCAGAACGTGTTTTAGTATTAACCGACTATGAAAAATCACTTTTAAATAAAATAATAAGTGAAGCAAAAGCAAGTTATTCAGATAAACTTAACGACGCTCATCTAACCAAGATGACAAGGAAAAAATCTTTGCCTTTTGCAAGCGAACAAATCATTAAAAACAACATTGAATTACTATTAATTTCGCTTATTAGAAATGTTGAAAACAAACCCCAACATAATGAAGTTATGAACTTAAACATTACTTCGGACAAAATTGTCGATAGCATAAGAGAAATTTTAATTAACAAACTTGATAGCGCTGAGCATATTGACTTAAATGAAATTTCTTTTAGAGTTGGTTTTAGTAAAAGTTATATCAAATCTCAATTCAAAAAGAAAACGGGCGTTTCTATTATTCAATACTATATCGATATGAAAATTGATAAAGCAAAAAAACTTTTAAGCCAACAAAAATTTACCATCAGCGAAATTTCTGATATGCTCGGTTTTGGCTCAATATATTATTTTAGCAGACAATTTAAACTTCAAACAGAAATGTCCCCAACAGAATACATAAAATCAATCAAAGCAGATAACATTTTATAAAAAACTAAAAGCACTCAAAAAAATTGAGTGCTTTTTATATTATTTTATCTAACTAAAACCGATGCCCCGATTATGCCTGCATCGTTTCCAAGCGTTGCCCTTAAAATTTGGGTTTTTGGTGCATCTTTATAGCCATAGTTTTGTTTTTCACAATGTGATATAAGTTTGTTTATCAAAAAGTCGCCTTCATTACTTATTCCACCACCGATAATAAATGCTTCGGGTCTAAAAATATTAAGCATGTTAAGTATACTTTCGCCCAAATAATAAACATACTTGTCAACTACTTCATTTGCTGTTTTATCACCTTGTTTTGCACTCTCAAATGCCGTTTTTCCATCGACATTATTTATATCGCCACCAACTAAATCCCACATTTTACTGCTTTTGTTTTGTTCCATAGCATTTTTTGTTTGCTTTATAAGTGCTGTTGCAGAAGCATAACACTCCACACAACCTTTTCTACCACAACTGCATTGTTCGCCATCTAAAACTAATGTTGTATGCCCAAGTTCAGCCCCACGAGATTGTTCCCCTTCAAAAAGTTTTTTGTCAATAACTATTCCACCACCAACGCCTGTACCTAGTGTAAACATTATTGCGCTGTTCAAATTCTTTGCAGAGCCATAAACAACTTCGCCAAGCGTTGCAACATTTGCATCGTTTGAAATTTTTATGTCCGTATCAAAATATTCTTTTAACATTTTAACAATTTCAATATTTTCCCAATCTAAGTTAGGCAAGAAATCAATAACACCTGTTTTACTATTTACAGCACCTGGGCAACCAATTCCAATTCCTTTTATATCTTGTATACTTGTATTGTTATCTTTCAATAAGTCTTTTATTTGATATGCAATGCTATCAATTGCCTTTTTTGGATTTTTATTAGTCTTAAATGATGATTTATATAAAATTTTTCCATATTCATCAACTAAACCAATCTTTATGCTCATTGCACCAATATCAACACCAATAGAATACATTTTTTCCTTCCATTAACAAAATTTATTTATTTAACATATATTATATAGTAAAAATTTTTATGATATATTCATTATAAACTCATATTTATATAGGGTCAAGTAAATTTATCTTTAAATTTATAGCCAAAAATATTAAAAATTTAATAAAAAAAAGCAATAAAAAAATTAAACAAAAAAAAATTAAAAAAAATTTAAAATACCCCTTAAAAACGCTTGCATTTATTTTATAAATTTGTTATATTATATCGGCAGTGATGAGCAAGCGGGAGCATAGCTCAGCTGGGAGAGCATCTGCCTTACAAGCAGAGGGTCACAGGTTCGAGCCCTGTTGTTCCCACCAATAATCATCATTGCAACGTGCGGGAATGGCTCAGTGGTAGAGCGTCGCCTTGCCAAGGCGAATGTCGCGAGTTCGAATCTCGTTTCCCGCTCCATTTTTTTATTATGGGGTTTTTCTCATAAGGTTATGTCGACGGCGCCATCGCCAAGTGGTAAGGCCCGGGTCTGCAAAACCCTTACCCCCAGTTCGAATCTGGGTGGCGCCTCCAGTTAAACCTCACAAAATCTAGTGAGGTTTTTATTTTAATAACAATTGCCGCTGTGGTGGAATAGGCAGACGCAAGGGACTTAAAATCCCTCGGAGTAACATCCGTGCCGGTTCAAGTCCGGCCAGCGGCACCATGTCAGAGCAAGACAGTTTGTCTTGCTCTTTTTTTATCACAAAAGAGCAACGACTTGATTGTCTGCTCTTCCTTTATCGCAAAAAGTTCTTCGATACTTTTTGCGAGTTTTTATTTTTTGAGGCTCGAGAGAAGCAAGTCCGGCCAGCGGCACCACGAAAATCGTTAGGTTTCACCTAGCGATTTTCTTTTTACTACTAGTTTTTTATAAAGGCTTTTTGAGTTATAAATTTTTTTGGAAAATAGCCAAATTTGGCTAATTGCTATGTTAAATATTCCTGGGGTGGTGCAGCTAAAACTTTAGAATACGCAAAACGCAAAAAAGTTCCCATAGTTAATGTCGCTCTAAGTTAATATATTTGCATATAAAAACACTGTTTCATAAAAGCGAAACAGTGTTTTGTTTGTTACTGTACTATAAAAATGTTTTATTTCAATATCAATTCCATACCGATTTTTTGGGGTAATAAACCTAGCGATTCATAGAACTTTAATGCAGACTGATTGCAACTCCAAACGTTTAGAGTTAAGTTATAGCAACCAGTATCTTTTGCAAGTTCTACTGCCGACTCGTAAAGTTCTTTGCCGATATGTTTACCACGCAAAGTTTCATCTACACATAAATCGTCAATATATAAAGTTTTTATATCTGTTAAAACTGAATTATTTAGGTGCTGTTGATAAATGCAAAAGCAATAACCTTGCACGTTATCGTTCTCGTCAACCGAAACTAAAATCGTCCTAGATTCATCCTTTAATATAACCCTTAATTCTTCAGCAGAATATTTAGTGCCAACCTTAAAAATATCAGGTCTGCCCTTATGATGTACTAAACACACTTGCCTAAGCAAATCTATAATTTTAGGTATATCTTTTTCTATTGCTCTTCTTATCATTTTAGTTTCTTTCCTTTTTTCCCCGTCAAATTTTAAATTAAAGTTATTAAAAATTCAAGATTAAATCCGTAATTATCCTTATTGCCTATTCATTAACTACCCTACAAATTGGAATTTGTTTGAATCACGTCCACAATGACGTTATAAACATCGGCGAAGAATTTTCACTTTTTTTGAAACCGCACGCCTCATAAAAATGCATTTCATCATCATAAGCAACGACAACAATTCT
>SVIO01000011.1 GCA_015069465.1 Clostridiales bacterium
TCTTGCAGATAAGTTAGCCTTATTTCTAACATAACCTATTCTTGATAATATTTCTTTTATTTCCATAATAACCCCTTAAATAATATCTATATAATAATTTTAAGTTAATATAAACATTGTGCAGAAATGTCACATACATAAATTTTTCTCAAAATTATCATTTTGAATACGTATATACATAAAAATATGATATAATGGTTAGTGTGAGTATTCAAAATGAATATTTTAGGAGCATTTTATTATGGAAGAACATAAAACCTGTTCATTTATAGGACATAGAAAAATCCAAGCAAGTCAAGCAACCAAACAAAAAATTAAAAATATTATTGAAAAGCTGATTATCAATCATAATGTGAGAATCTTTTTGTTTGGAAGTCGTAGCGAATTTAATAATTTATGTCATTTAATAGTTACTGAACTAAAAGAAAAACATCAAGGGATAAAAAGAGTATCATATACGTGTAAAAGTGAAACTTGCATTTTAGAAAGTGAAAGGGAAAAGTGGGAGAAAGTATGTTCGCGTTTTCAAAAAAGGGAAGTGCATTTGTTGGGATTTGAAGAAGAATTAGAACATAAAAACAAATATAGTGCTGGCAAGGCAAGTTATGTTGAGAGAAATCAAGCAATGATACACAATAGCGATTATTGTATATTTTATTATGATGAAAACTATAATCCACCAATGAGAAAAAAATATAAACATGACTTATTTTTATATCAACCAAAAAGTGGAACAAAAATTGCTTATGAGTATGCAAAACAAATGCGAAAAATAATTATCAATGTTGCATTATTATAAAATAAAGCGTGGTTAAAAAATATGCTTAAAAAAAGTTGACAATAATATATAATTATGTTAAAATTATCAAAAAGTAAAAGCGTTGACGAAAAGGGCGTTTTATATTTACCCAAAAGAGAAATGACGGTTGGTGCAAGTCAATAGGGGTGGTTAAAATGTTTGTAGTTTCCGAGCTGAAAAGAAGAAATCTTTTATTAAAAGAGAGTAGAACTTTTCCGTGATTGCTGCGTTAAGGACATAGGAATTGATAGATTCCAAGAGTGGCAACGATTTGGTTGCAATTTGAGTGGTACCGCGGGTAATTTTGCTCGTCTCAAAGCATAGGCTTTGGGGCGATTTTTTTATCTAAAAAGGAAGAGAAAAATGGAAAAAATTAAAGAGTTAGACCAAAAAATTAAAGAGATGGCAGGCAGAATTAGAGAACTTAGAGAAATCGAAGGGCTCTCTATAAAAGATATGGCTGAAAAAACGGGCGTTTCTGAAAGCGAATATCTTGCTTGTGAAAAGGGCGATAGTGACCTTAACTTTACATTTATTTATCGTTGTGCAAACGCACTTAATGTCAATGTTACCGAAATTATAGAAGGCTATAGTCCAAAACTTAAAGGCTATACTTTAACACGCCATGGCAATGGTCAAAAAATTTCACAAGCACACGGCATGACATACTTTAACTTAGCATATGCCTTCCAAAACAGGATTGCAGAGCCACTTTATGTTAGAAGTGCTTATAATGAAGAAAACGAAAATAAAGAAATCGAACTCACAACCCACGCTGGTCAAGAGTGTGATATCGTTGTTGATGGCTACTTAAAAGTTCAAATTGGTGACCACCAAGAAATTTTAGGCCCAGGCGACAGCATTTATTATGATAGTGACACGCCACACGGCATGATTGCTGTAAACGGCAGAGATTGTATATTTTATGCAATAGTATTAAATCCAACAGGCGAGCCTATTCCTGAACTTTCTTTAGATAAAAAAGTTATTAACTATCCAAAAAATGAAAGCGTTAAAGACGATAAAGTTCGTGAATATCATAAGTTTATAGATGTTGAAACGGATAGCGATGGAACACCAACGTCAATTAAATTCAAAAATGCAGACAAATTCAATTTTGCATTTGACTTAGTTGATGCTCTCGCAAATAGAGAGCCAGAAAAACTTGCGATGCTCCATGTTTCAAGAGATAAAATCGAGCGTAAATTTACTTTTACAGACATTAAAAAGGAATCTGCAAGATGTGCAAACTACTTTAAGTCTTTAGGCATTAAAAAAGGCGATAGGGTAATGCTCGTTCTTAAAAGGCACTATCAATTCTGGTTTGCAATGATAGGCTTAAATAAACTCGGTGCAATTGCAATTCCAGCAACAAACCAACTTCAAGAACACGATTTTGAATATAGATTTAATTCAGCAGGCGTAAGCGCTATTATTTGTACTGCCGATGGGGATACTGCTCATCAAGTTGATATTGCAAGTGCAAAATGCCCAAGCCTTGTTCATAAAATGATTGTTAATGGAACAAGGGAAGGCTGGCGCAATTTTGATGAAGAATATTCACTCTTTAGCACACACTTTAATAGAACTAAAGATTCGCCTTGTGGAGATGACCCACTTCTAATGTTCTTTACATCGGGAACAAGTGGATATCCAAAAATAGCAACACACAACCATAAATATCCATTAGGACATTTCCACACAGCAAAATATTGGCATGCCGTTGATACGGAAGGCTTGCACTTTACAATTTCAGATACGGGTTGGGCAAAGTCTATGTGGGGTAAACTCTATGGACAATGGCTTTCTGAAGCAGCAACCTTCGTTTATGACTTTGATAGGTTTGATGCAAGCGACATATTGCCTATGTTTGCTAAATATAAAATTACAACTTTCTGTGCGCCACCAACAATGCTTAGAATGCTTATTAAAGAAGACATTTCTAAGTACGATTTTTCATCTGTTAAGCATATGACAACGGCAGGCGAAGCCTTAAACCCAGAAGTATATTATCAGTTTGAAAAATTAACAGGGCTCCAAATCAAAGAAGGTTTTGGTCAATCAGAATCAACAATGCTTATCGGTAACCTTGTTGGCAAGCCACACAAAATTGGTTCAATGGGAAAACCTGCACCTATCTATGATATAGAACTTCACGATGAAAATGGCAACCCTGTACCTGATGGCGAAACGGGTGAAATAGTTGTAAATCTTAAAAATGGCGTGCCTTGTGGTTTGTTTACCGGCTATTATAACGATAAACAAAAAACCGAAGAAGTTTGGCACGATGGCTATTATCACACAGGGGATACAGCATGGCGTGATGAAGACGGCTTCTATTGGTATGTTGGTAGGGTTGATGACGTTATTAAGTCAAGTGGTTATAGAATTGGACCATTTGAAATCGAAAGCGTTATTATGGAACTCCCTTACGTATTAGAGTGTGGTGTATCGGCTGTACCTGATGAAGTTAGGGGACAAATTGTAAAGGCAAGCATAGTTTTAGTTAAAGGCACTCCAGAAACTGAAGAACTTAAGAAAGAAATTCAAAACTACGTTAAGTCTAAAACAGCGCCATACAAATATCCAAGAATAGTTGTGTTTAAAGACCAACTTCCAAAAACGGTTAGTGGCAAAATTCAAAGAAATAAACTATAAAAAATAAATAATGCCCCTTACAAAAGGGGCATTTAGCATATAAGAATATTAACGCATAAAAGTGGCAAAAATTACTTTATGCGTTATAAAAATTTATATCTAAAAAGTCTAAATTTTATCAAAAACAAAGGGGGAAACATGCGTACAATTTTGCATAGCGATTTGAATAATTTTTATGCTTCAGTCGAAGCGCTAAAGCACCCTGAGTTTAAAGATAAACCACTCGTTGTGTGTGGAAGTGTTGAAGATAGGCACGGCATTGTTCTTGCTAAAAACCAACTTGCAAAGAGTTTTGATATAAAAACGGGCGATGTGCTTTGGCAAGCCAAACAAAAATGCAAAGATGTAGTTTGTGTGCTTGCAGACCATACTTCCTATGAAATAATGTCGAAAAAGGTAAGAAAAATTTATGAAAGATTTACCGACAATATTGAGCCTTTTGGCATAGATGAGTGTTGGCTTGACGTAACGGATAGCACAAAGATTTTTGGAAGTGGCGAACAAATTGCACATAAAATAAGAGAAATGGTCAAGCAAGAATTAGGTCTAACGGTAAGTATTGGGGTTAGTTTTAATAAAGTTTTTGCAAAACTTGGCTCGGATATGAAAAAACCAGATGCAGTGACTGTTATAGATATAAACAATTTCAAACAAAAGGTGTGGCCACTCGATGCCAAAGACCTTTTGTTTGTGGGTAGGTCAACTTACTCTAAACTAAATTCAATCGGCGTTCATACAATAGGTGATATAGCAAGATTAGACCCAAAAGTTTTAAGCAGTTTGCTTGGCGTATGGGGGAATACCCTTCATTGTTATGCAAATGGCTTAGATAATTCGCCTGTTGAAAAAGATGCAAGTGAAGTAAAGAGTATAAGTAATAGTTTAACTTCATATAAAGACCTAACGACCTTTGAAGAAGTTAAAACGCTACTATTATTACTCAGCGAAAGCGTTGCATCGAGACTTAGGGAAAGTGGATTAGGTAAAGCAAACACCGTTAGGATAACGGTAACCGACAACGCCCTTCAAACTTATGGCAAACAAGTTAAACTAATTCATCCAACAAATAGTGCAATAGACATTGTAAATGCATCGTACGAATTATTTGAAAAGTTATATAAATGGCATAATCCTGTAAGGGCTGCTGGCGTTAGCATATGCGATTTTACGCATAGTGAGGAGCAAATATATTTCGACATCGACAAAGACAAGCACGAAAAACAAGAAAGGCTTGATGAAGCCGTTGATAACATTAGAAAGAAATATGGAAATGCATCGATGCAAAGGGCAAGAATTTTACAAGACAAAAAATTTGCTTCAACCGACATAAAAGGCGACCCTTTTGGAAAAAATATTGATTAAAGTTGCTTAAAAGCGATAAAAATTTGCAAAAGATATTGCAAAAACATTAAAATTATTGTAAAATATAAATAAGTTAAAATTAGTTAGTAGGGAGAATAAATATGAAAAGGAAATTGTTTTCTTTGGTTTTAGCAGTGCTAACGATTGTGTCATGCCTGATGTTTGTGGCATGTAAACCAGAAGAAGCCAAAAAATATACTGTTAGTTTTGAAACTTTTGGTGGCACGGTAATCGAAAGCCAAATAGTTGAAGAAAACAAAAAGATTACTAGACCAGCCGACCCAG
This sequence comes from Clostridiales bacterium, assembly GCA_015069465.1. GTDB lineage: Bacteria > Bacillota > Clostridia > Christensenellales > Borkfalkiaceae > UBA1259. The sequence continues at coordinate 5,105 of SVIO01000011.1, forward strand.
AAAGAACAAATGATTTATTTTATCACTGGTATCTAGATAATAAAAATATTCCTTTTGACTTTGATACTTACAAAGTAAAAGGTGATATCACACTAAAAGTTCGTTGGGCATATTCATCAACTGTCACATATAAAGTAGGCGATGAAATTATTGGATATCAACAAGTAACCAAAGAAACATATACAACAAAGCCGTTAGAAAACCCAACGAAAGAAGGCATTACCTTTGTTTATTGGCGTTTAGATGGTCAAGATGAACCATTTAACTTTAACACAACCAAAATTACTAACGACATAACCTTAAAAGCACGCTTTCTAGATGGCGAAGTTCAACAAGGTCAAATCAAGTACTATTTAGGTGTTTTAACAGGTAAGCAAGTTGAAGGCATAAACTCAAGCACTCAACTTATCACAGCCCAGGCAGGCGACACAATCGCTTTACCTGTTGTAAAACCTGTGGTTCAAACAAATGAATTTTATGGTTGGGTAAATGCAACAACAGGCGAGCAATATTTACTTGCTGATTATGAAGATAAATCATTATATAGTTTTGTATATGATGGTCAGCCATTAGTGATGTATGCGCTTGGCAAGGTTACAGGCACTATAGTATAAAATAATTTATGAAAATATAAAAGGCGTTTGGCAAAAAGTCAATCGCCTTTTTAAGTTGATTAAAAGAAAGCCATTTTAAGGCGAAAACAAATATTTATTTTTTATAAAAAAATAAGTGTTAAAACACTTGCAATATTTTGTATTATTGTTTAAAATAAAACCAATGAAAAGCAAAGTGGATTTTTGTGACAAATTTGATATAACGGTTACCTGTGCGTCTGGCGTTGAAAAGGTCGTTAAAAGCGAACTAAAAAGATTAGGATACGATGATGCTCCAGCACTTAACGGCACGCTCACTTTTAACGCAGATATGCTTGCAGTTGCAAGGTGCAATATGTTCTTGCGCTCAGCAGACAGGGTGTATATAAAACTTGCAGAGTTTCAAGCCACAACCTTCGATGACCTTTTTGATGGCACAAAGATGGTTAGGTTTGAAGATTTTATTCCACCAACTGCAAAAATTATTGTAAATGGCAAATGCGTAAAAAGCACTTTATATGCTATCTCGGCATGCCAAAGCATTATCAAAAAAGCAATATGCGACAGGCTGTCAAACATTTATAAAAGTTCGCTAACCGAAAACGGCGCTTTATATCAAATAGAGTTTTCTATATTCAAAGACAAGGCAAGTATATATCTAAACACAAGTGGTGCTGGGCTACATAAAAGGGGCTATCGTGATTTAGTGGGCATAGCACCTATAAAAGAAACTTTGGCATCGGCACTAATACTTTTAAGCGATTTTTATTATAAAAACCCATTTTTAGACCCCTTTTGTGGTTCGGGAACAATTGCTATAGAAAGTGCTAGGATTGCAATGAATATTGCAAGTGGCATAAATAGAAGGTTTGCTTTTAACGAGTGGCAAAACTTTGATGAAAAATATTTTGACCTTGCAAGAGAAGAAGCCTTAGACAAAGAAACAAGAAACATTAAGTTAGAAATGTTTGCTTCGGACATTGACCCAAAAGCCATAAAACTTGCAAAACGCCACGCAGAAAAAGCAGGGGTTTTAGACAAGATTAGGTTTGAAGTGTGCGATGTTAAAAATGTACAAAACCATTTAAGTGGTGGAACGATTATCACAAACCCACCTTATGGCGAAAGGGTTTATGATAAAGATGAAGCCAGCATTTGCAACAAAGAATTAGGGAATTTATATAGAAGATTAGATAATTGGTCGGCATTTATAATAACGAGTGCCAAAAACTTTGAAAAAGAGTTTAAGAAAAAGGCAGATAGAGACAGGAAATTATATAACTCAAACAAAGAGTGTAGATATTATTTTTATTACAAAACTAAAGGAGAAAACTTATGATAGATGGAAAATTATTAGTTGAAAAATTATTAAAGTATTCAAAGACATTTTTGCACCTTAATAGTAGAGATGAAATATATATGAGAAATCTTTTGCTCAGAGAGTTCAAACTTTTAGAGCCACTTGATGAAAGTGTAGATTTATCATACATAGAAAAATTTGATGTTCCAGATGAACTTGTAAATGAAGTTGAAGAATATGCAATCGAAAACGGCTTAACAACCGATTTAGAAAGAAATTTATATTCAACGTATATTTTCGGTATATTATCTCCACTCCCATCAAAAGTAAATCAAACTTTTATGGAAATTAAAAAAGAACAAGGCATTGAAAAGGCTTGCGAATATTTTTATAACCTTTCAATTAAGAATAACTATATTCAAAAGACTGCAATTTCAAGAAATATGCTTTGGGTATATCAAGACGGCAACAGATATTTAGAAATTACAATTAACCTTAGTAAGCCTGAAAAAGATAATAAAGAAATTGCAAAACTTTTATCTGTTAAACCAACACAAAAATCAAAATATCCAGCATGCTTCTTGTGTAAGGAAAACGAAGGTTTCCAAGGCACTCTTTCTCACCCAGCAAGAGAAAATATTAGAACAATTTCTCTAAAATTAGGTGGAAAGGATTGGTTTGTTCAATATTCGCCATACGCTTATTATAACGAACATATGATAGCAATTTCAGATGACCACCAACCAATGCATATCGCTGATGACACGGTTGAAAAAATCATGGACTTTGTGGACTTTTTCCCTAACTATATGATAGGCTCAAACGCAGCGCTTCCAATAATCGGTGGTTCAATTCTTAATCATGAACACTTCCAAGGTGGCGAACATCTTATGCCAATGCACAAAGCCCCAATCAAAAAGGCTATGAACTGCGAAAAATATCCAAATGTTAATGTAGGCATTGTTGACTGGTATAACAGCGTTATAAGACTTTCATCAAAGAATAGAAAGGAAATTTCAGACTTTGCAAAGGCAATTATTAACGCTTGGGAAAAATACACCGATGAAAGCGTTGGTGTTATCGCTTATACTGACGGCGTAAGGCACAATTCACTCGCTCCTGTTTGCAGAAAGCAAGGTGACGAGTATATCATCGATATGATACTTAGAAACAATCGTACGAGTGAAGAATATCCAGACGGCATATTCCATGCACATCCAGAATATCATAACATCAAAAAAGAAGGTATCGGTCTTATTGAAGCGATGGGCTTATTTATTCTTCCAGGAAGACTAAAGAAACAACTTTCTATGATAGCAGATATTTTATGCAAAAAAGAAAAATACGATTATAGTGCTCTTTGCGATAAAGAAAACTATTTATTCGCACACAAAGACATGATAAAAGAACTTGTTGAAGAAGGCTATCACGACACATTTGAAAGTGCTGAAAAAAGAGTTACTGATTATGTAAACAACGTTTGCAAGAACATACTCTTTAACACAGCAGTATTCAAAAATGATGGTAAAGGACAAGAAGCGTTTATCAAATTCTTAAATTCTTGCGACATAAAATAAAACTCAAAATATTAAAAAAGGTGGTAAAATAAATGAACGTATTAGTTACAGGTGGTGCTGGTTATATCGGCTCTCACACAACAGTAGAACTCTTAAATGCAGGACACACAGTTGTTTGTATTGATAACTTTATGAACAGCAAATACGAATCAATTGTAAGAGTGGAAAAAATTACAGGCAAAAAGGTAAAGTTCTATGAAGGGGATATCCGTGATAGAAAAATCTTAGACAAAATCTTTACAGAAAATAAAATCGATTCAGTTATAAACTTTGCAGGCTTAAAAGCAGTTGGCGAATCGGTTGCAAAACCACTCGAATATTATGAAAACAATATCGAAGGACTTTTAATTTTAGCATTTGCAATGCGTGACCACGGCGTTAAAAACTTGGTTTTCTCATCATCGGCAACAGTTTATGGCAAGCCAGAAAGCGTTCCTATTAGAGAAGATTTTCCACTTTCAACGTCTAACCCTTATGGAAGCACAAAACTCTTTATCGAATATATGTTAAAGGATTTATACGCATCAGACAAATCATTTAACATCGCAATACTTAGATACTTTAACCCTGTAGGTGCACACGAATCAGGACTTATCGGTGAAGACCCTAAAGGTATTCCAAACAACCTTTGCCCATACATCACTCAAGTTGCTGTTGGTAAGCGTGAATATCTCGGCGTATTCGGTAATGACTATAATACACACGATGGCACAGGCGTTAGAGACTTTATCCACGTTGTTGACCTTGCAAGGGGACACGTTCTTGCAGTTAATAAACTTGCAGAAAACCCAGGCTTAATTATTGTAAACTTAGGCACAGGCACAGGCTATAGCGTTCTTGATATGGTTAAAGCGTTTGAAAAGGTTTGTGGAAAGCCTATTCCATATAAAATTATGCCACGTCGCCCAGGCGATATAGACGAGTGTTATGCAGACCCAACAAAAGCATACGAAGTTTTAGGCTTTAAGGCTGAAAAGACTCTTGATGATATGTGTCGTGATGCTATGAATTGGCAAACAAAAAATCCAAACGGATACGATGCTTAATTTTTAACAACAAAAAAACAACAAAAATGGCAAAAAATCAAAATTTTGCCATTTTTTATTTTAAAAATTATTGCAAAATCTTAAAAAATGGGTTAAAATAGAAATATGAAAAAGTGAAATTTTGCAAAAATTAACAAAATATGCAAAATTTGAAACTTAAAAATAAACAATTCAAGGTGTAGTTTATGAAATACGGATTTATAAAAACGGCATTATGTTCGCCACAAATAAAGGTTGCTGATGTAGAGTTTAACTTAGATTCAACTATTAAGGCGATAGGTGATGCTTATAATAAGGGGGCTGAACTTATAGTGTTCCCTGAGTTAAATCTATCGGCAAGTACCTTATTTAACCTTTTTGAGAGTGAAGTTTTGCTTGATGGTGTGATAGGCTCTATCGATAAACTTTTAGAATATTCTAAGGGGATAAGTGCACTAATCGTTGTTGGCGCACCAATAAAACATCAAAATAGAATTTATAACACGGCAGTGGCAATTTCTAACGGAAGCATTTTAGGTATAGTTCCACAAAAATTTATAGGAGAAGGTTATAATTTTGCTAAATGCCCAGACAAAAATTCTCAAATAACCTTGCTCGGTCAAACTATTCCATTTGGAAATAAAATTATATTCAAAAACAAAGAAAACGCAAAGTTTACAGTAAGCGCTGAACTTGGCTCAGATTTACTAAGTCCACTTAGTCCGTCAACTAGCCATGCACTTGCTGGCGCAAACATAATAGTGAATTTAAGTGCTTTTTGTGAAAGCGTTGGCTCAGAAGAACTAAGACTTTCTTCGGTTAAAGCGCAAGCAGAAAAACTTGCATGCGCTTATGTAATGTGCAATGCTTCTTATGGAGAATCTACAACAGACTGCGTATATGGTGGTCAAAAAATTATTGCTGAAAAGTCTAATGTGCTTGAAAGTTCAAAAATCTTTGATAAGGATATGATAATAAGCGATATAGACCTTGACTTTATTTCAAATGAAAGGGCTAAAGCATTTAGAAATATCAGCCACGATGAAGATTATGTAGTAGTAGAATTTTGTGCTGAAAGCACTTCACAAAAACTCGATAGAAAGTTTAAGACCTTGCCATTTGTTCCAAGCGATGACAAATCGCTTGATAATAGAGCAGAACTTATACTTAATATGCAAGCACAAGGCTTAAAGAAAAGGTTAGAGCATACACGCTCATCCACGGCTGTAATTGGGCTTTCTGGTGGCTTAGACTCAACGCTCGCAATTTTGGTTATGGAAAGGGCAATGCGTATCTCAAATCGTTCATTAAAAGATATTATTGCTATAACTATGCCATGTTTTGGAACGACTTCTAGAACATATCAAAACACAATAAAACTCGCTCAAGCGCTTGGTGTAACCTTAAAAAAGGTGGATATAACCAAATCTGTTCAAAGACACCTTAAAGACATAAAGCACGCAGAAGATAACTACGACACGACATTTGAAAATGCACAAGCAAGAGAACGCACACAAGTTTTAATGGATATTGCAAATATGAACAACGGCTTAGTTGTTGGCACGGGCGATTTGTCAGAACTTGCACTCGGATGGGCAACTTATAATGGCGACCATATGTCAATGTATGCAGTAAACTGCTCAGTTCCAAAAACTCTCGTTCGCCATATCGTAAATACCTATGCTAAATCAAGTAAGGGCAAACTAAAAGCCGTGCTACTCGACATATTAGACACCCCTGTAAGTCCAGAACTACTTCCAGCAGATGGAAATGACATTGCACAAAAAACAGAAGATATTGTTGGACCTTACATTTTACACGACTTCTTCTTATATAATATGTTAAGAAGGGGATATTCGCCTAAAAAACTCTTATATGTGGCAACAGAGACATTTAAGGGTCAGTTTGATAAAGAGACTATCCTAAAATGGCTAAAAACATTTATAAGAAGATTCTTTATGCAACAATTTAAGCGTTCTTGCCTTCCAGACGGGGTAAAGGTTGGAAGCGTTTCACTTTCACCTAGGGGCGAGTTTAAAATGCCATCAGATGCAGTTAGCACCCTTTGGCTAAATGAATTAGACCAAATTTAATACATTATATATAAGAATAATATATAAAAACAAGTCATAAATAAAAAATCTAAAAATTTTTAAAAAAGTTTCAAAAACCTCTTGACAAACTCTTTAATGTGCTATATAATAATAGTAATCATTACTGATAAGGAGTTAATTGATGCGCAATTCAAAGCAAAGAGAACTGATAAAGGAGTTAATAAAGGGCAGGTGTGACCACCCTACAGCCGAGATGATATATCTATCGGCAAGAGAGAAAAATCCAACAATCAGTTTAGGAACGGTATATCGCAATCTTAAACTACTTGTAGAAGAAGGGGTGATAATCACCCTAGAAACTGAAGACAAGAGATTGCACTATGATGGGGACTTATCAAGGCACAGCCACTTTGTGTGTGATAAGTGTGGAAAAATCATAGACCTATTTAAGCCGGCACCTATACCACAAGAACTAAATGAACTTGGGGTAAATGTGAGTGGGGAAAAGTGCATTTATTATGGCTCTTGTCTTGACTGTAAATAATAAGGCTTTAAGGTAAGCCTGAAAAAATAAAAAGAAAAAAATTTTAAGCGAAAAATCGCAATATAAGGAGAAAAATTATGAAAAAATTTGTATGTACAATCTGTGGTTATGTTCATGAAGGCGACACTGCACCAGCAAAATGCCCAACATGTGGCGCACCAGACACAAAGTTCAACGAGCAAAAAGAAGGCATGACATGGGCTGCTGAACACGTAGTTGGCGTTGCACAAGGCGTTGACCCTGAAATTATCGAAGGCTTAAGAATGAACTTCCAAGGCGAATGCACAGAAGTAGGTATGTATCTTGCAATGGCAAGAGTTGCTCATAGAGAAGGCTATCCAGAAATCGGTCTTTATTGGGAAAAAGCAGCATACGAAGAAGCAGAACACGCTGCTAAGTTTGCTGAACTACTCGGCGAAGTTGTAACGGATTCAACAAAGAAAAACTTAGAAATGAGAGTTGAGGCTGAAAACGGCGCAACATTAGGTAAGTTTGAACTTGCAAAGAGAGCAAAAGAACTTAACCTTGATGCTATTCACGACACAGTTCACGAAATGGCAAGAGATGAAGCACGTCACGGCAAAGCATTTGAAGGTTTACTCAAGAGATACTTTAAATAATTTTTAAGGGCAATAACTATGGAATACAAAGAAAATAGAATTATTTGCAACTGCAAACAAGTAAGTTTATTTGATATTGAAGATGCTGTAAAAAATTATCAAAGATTTGAAGATGTTGAAAGAGAGTTTGAAGAAGTCCAAAAAATGACAGGCTGTTCAACAGGTTGTGGTGGTTGCCACGATAAAATTATAGCAATTATATCAGATATGCTTCACGGAAATATTAACTAAAATATCTAATATATTGATAAAAAATAGTCCTTTTATAAAGGGCTATTTTTTGTTTTAAGTTAAATTTATTTTGAGAATACATAATTAGATTTTTTAGTTCATATTAGTTATTAGTGGGGTTAATAGCAATTGACAATATGGTATCAATTTAAACAATAACTCTAAAAATTCGACAAAAGGAAAACCTTATAATGTATTTTACCGTTTTAGATAAAAAAACGATATTCAAGTATTTGAGTTTAATAGTCGTAGGCATAGTGTGCTCGATAATTATAAGTGGCACAGGTGCATATCAGGCCTTTTATGGTTATGCAGTAAGACAGTTACCTATTTATAGGGTGGAAACCCAAGAAAAAAAGATAGCCATATCCTTTGATTGTGCTTGGGGCACTGACTATACTGATAAACTTCTTGAAATAATGCAAGAGCACGATGTAAAATGCACTTTTTTCACGGTGGAATTTTGGACTAAAAAATATCCAGAATACATAAAAAAGATAAGTGACTATGGGCACGAAATAGGCACGCACTCATCAACGCACCCGTATATGAGCAAACTATCGAAAGAAAACATTATAAAAGAACTCTCATCATCGGCAGGGGCAATTGAAGAGATAACGGGCAAAAAGGTTGAACTTTTTAGACCACCTTATGGCGATTATAATGATAGGCTTATTCAAACGGCAAAAGAACTTAATCTTTATGTAATTCAGTGGGATGTAGATAGTCTCGATTGGAAAGATTTATCAGCAAACAGCATAACTGAAAGGGTAATAAGCCGAGTCAAGAATGGCTCGATTGTGCTTTTTCATAATCAAGGCTCTCACACAGCCGAGGCATTGCCAACAATAATAACCAAACTAAAGGAAAAAGGTTATGAGTTTGTTAGCATTGGCAATCTTATTTACAGAGATAATTACAAGATGGGTGCAGACGGCTCTCAAATACAATATTCATAGGAAATTCTTTGGAGGAAATAATATATATGAACTTTTTAGCAGAAAAAAACAACAAGGTATTTATCAGTGGTGAAATTGTAACAGAAGCAGAATTTTCACACGAAGTGTATGGCGAAGGCTTTTACGAAATGAACGTTTTAGTTAAAAGGCTTTCAGGACAGGGCGATATTTTGCCTGTAACCATATCAGAGCGTCTTATAAGTGACAAAGACTTAAAAGTTGGAGTAATTATAAACGCAATAGGTCAGTTTAGAAGTTACAATAAACTAGTCGATGGAAAAAGTAAACTTATGCTCACGGTTTTTGTAAGAGAACTTTTGGATGAAACGCCCATAAAAAATCCAAACAGCATAGTGCTTTCAGGGTATATATGCAAGCCACCTATCTATAGAACGACGCCATTTAATAGGGAAATAGCAGACATTTTAATAGCCGTTAATCGTTCTTATAACAAATCCGATTATATCCCATGCATAGCGTGGGGAAGAAATGCAAGGTTTGCCAAAAATCTTGCTGTAGGGGAAAGAATAGCAATAAGTGGCAGAATTCAAAGCCGAGAATATCAAAAGAAAGTGACCGATGACGATATTAAGATTATGACGGCATATGAAGTTTCAATCAGCAAACTTGCGGCGTATGAAAATGCAGAAAATTTTGATTTAGATGAAGAATTTAATCTGCTCGGTCTTGTTTACAGTCAGGAAGAAAATGCTTATATAGAATAATCAAAAATACTTAAAACTAAAAAATAAAAATCCTCTGACTTATCAGAGGATTTTATTTATTTAATTAAAACTTAATATAGATTATTGGTTTGCTCTTTTTTTGCTTCTAAGAAGGAAATATGTGCTAGTTCCACATAGACACGCAACAACGGCAAGAATAATCAAAATATTTCTAATTGCTAAGTTTGGCTCATCGATAATTTTGCTTGTATAAATATATCCAACTTCCCAATTATCGCCATTTTTATATGCTATCTTTGAAATGTTGCCCTTCTTTTCAAGTAGTCTAATCGAAGTATTTTCTGGCAAAATAAACACCTTTTCTTGCATGCTAGAATCTTTATAAACTGAAGTTTTATTAACCTTTTCAACCTTAAATTTATCCCACTCAAAGTCTTCGGTTAAAACGTCAACAGTAAAGTCGCAAGGTATATATCCATTATATGTAATGCCATCTAAATCAAACTCAGCATAGTAATAATCGCAATCTAGAAAAGAAATTTGACTTTTTACTTTAATAGGTGTCGCCTTTTCAATACGAACTAAATTAGAATTATTACTTAATGCAAACCTATCGTTTGGCGAAATGATAGGCAAGTAATAACAGCAAACATCGGTTGCAATAAAAGCATCTTTAACTAAAGTCTCAGGCTGCTTATTAGTATTTTCCACTTGGTTTATGTCAATAAGAACAATAGTATCTTGATTTGCAAGGGCATAGAACACTTGTTCGCCCTTATACATAACCGTGCATATTAGCACATATTCATCTGTGTAGTTGCTTAAGGCTTTAAACTTAAAGTTTTCGCCTGTGATTAAATCTTGATTTTGAGACTTTATAACATAAGTATTAGCGCCTTCTTTTGCTTTATAGAATTGCAAGTTTTCATTTGCAATAGTTGGGCTATTTGGATTGCAAGAAAGTCTAAAGTTATCTGGCACAACAAGGTCGCTAATCGAAGCGTTGTCAAGGCCAGTTGTAAGGTAAATAAACTCGCTACTATCGTAAAGTAAAAATGCGTTATTATCAATAAAATCAAAAGCAAAAGCCTTAACGTTTTCAAGAGCATAATCGGTGATGGTGGTGTTTTCAATGCTCTTAACAGCGCCGTTATCTAACACGTAAAGTCTTCCTAAAAGGTCGGTTTGAAGTTTAGTAATCTTAGTGAAATTTCTTGCAATTTCAACCAAGTTAGAATAGCCGTCTTCTTTTGAAAGTTTTGCAATAGAAGTTTTGCTTGCAAGATAAATATTAGAGTATGTATCAACAGTAAACATTGTAAATTCTGCAGTTGATATATTCATATCTATTCTTTCAAAGTTAAGAGAAGATTCATCAGCCTTTGCTCTATAAATATGTTGTGGTGCATTACCATTATCGCACAATAGGTAATAGTAACCACTTTGATAACAAACATCATGTATAACAGAGTCGTTTGCTAAAGAAAGTTTATTCGATAGATAATTATCTGTTTTTGTAAAGTCTAATAGTGAAACAAACTTGTTTGCCGAATTGCTGTCATATAAAAGCAAAGCATTTTCTTCGCCAAGTGTAAAAGAAGACGGCAAAACATCGTTTATTTCTAAAGTTGAAATCAAATAGTTTATATAATTTTCTCTAGCATATCTATTTTCAGCGTTGTTATTAATAAAAATTGTTAGTTTGAAGTTATCTAAAACGCCAACAATTTTGTTCGTTTTTTCAATTTCGGTTGCATTACTTGAAACTCTGTTATAAGCCGTTTTATTTTTTGCAATTGCAAATCCTGTAAAAATAAGTTCGTTACCCTTAATTTTAAATTCTTGAATATTATCGCTTTGAACAATTAAAAGTTTATCATCGCAAAAAGAAATGTTCTTGATTGCGCTACTAATATTTCCAAGGTCATAAGCCTTATCGCTTTCTAATGTGGTAAATTCGTTAGCCACGCCACCATTAGTAGAAAGGCTATACACTTTATCGCTTATTACATAATATATAAATTCATCGTTTGAAATTATTTGCGATGGGGTAGTTGATGTTAAAGTGTTGTCGTTTGTTTGAATAGCAGGCTGGCTTGCAAGAGTTTTATAAACACCAGATTTTCCAACTATAAATAGTGTATTATCGTCATTTATAGAAATTGTGCTACCATTAAAAATTTCAATTTCAGAGCCGTTGCTCTTAAAAGTGTCGTCATCTAAACTATTGTTTTCAATAGAGAAAATCTTGCAAGAATCTTGATAAGTTGTTACTAAGTAGTTATCGTTAAAATCAAAATAACTAACAGGTTCTTCAATAGAGCCGTTTAGTTTAACCTTTTCGTAAGCGCCACTTTCAATATCATAAGCATAAAGCCTTGCATTTGCAGAGAAAAACAAAGTGCTATCGTTAAACAACTTAACATCTAGTATATCCTTAAGATTGTTTTTGTCTTGACTTACCACCACGCTCTTATCTTCAAAGTAAAGTGTAAACTTATAAGCATCTTCGATAATAGCAGTTAAATTTTCATCACGATAAACAGCACTTGCGCTTATTAGTGCTGTGTTTTCTAAACTAGTCTGTGGTAAATATGTGTTTTGACTCATTTGCAAATTTTGTGCACTTGAAACACTTGTCGTTTTATAAAAACCAACAACGCAAATGGCAAACACAATAAATAAAAACATTGTTACTATTTTATTAAATTTTCTTGACATTTTCCTATCCATACAAATCATTTTAACATAAAAATTTTGTTTTGTCATTACATTTTTTAATATAATTACAAAAATTTTATTTATATAAAAAATTATATAAATATTTTTGTGCAAAATCTTAAAAAATTCATAAAATTACCCCTTAAATTTATTCCATAAAAAATTCTAGACTTAAATTTTTTGAAAAGTATAAGCAATTTTTCAAATATGACAAAAGATGTCATAATTCGACAATATCATATAATAAAAAACACGAACAAATGTTCGTAAATTAAGACATATAACATTGACATTGGAAAATTAAGGTAATAAAATTTAAGGGCATCGATGCAAAAGTTAAAGCAAAAAGGAGAAACTTATGAAGCATAATTACACAAGAACAATTCTATACGCTTATGCAAATATAGATGCTGTAAAGGAGCAGATTGATGATTTTGTTGAAAGCAAGGCGATTTCATCAATGAGAGATTTTTCGCCGTGTGTAGAGCAGTGCGAAAAAATACTAGATTACACTGCGCAAAAAGTGGCTCTAATCGAACTGAAAGAGTTTACCGAAAAGGCGCTTGAAAAACTTTCGCCTTATGAAATGGACTGTTTAGAATACAAGTATTTTAAGCGTAAACCAAAAGAATATTTTATAGGTTTTGACTATGAAAGCAGGTCGTATTTTAGAAAACAGGTTAGCCTTATAAAAAGGCTAAGCGAATACTTTGATGGGGTAGGGCTAACCGATAATTGGTTTGAAAAAAACTGCTTAAACACCAACTTTTTTAAGGAACTTCTAAAAAGGGTTGAGCAGTATGAAAAAGAAAGCAATAAGAACAAAAAGAAGGTTAAAAAACCACAAGAAAAAGCAAAAATTACCTTGATTGCTTAAGATAAATTATTCATAGTCATTTTCTTGGTAATAGTTTAGGTATTTCTGCTTATTTTGTCCATTTTTTAAGCAAACAAAAAGTGCGATAGTACCTGCGAAAATAAGGCAAGCAATAATAACTGCTCTAAGTCCAAAAACACTAGAATCGTTAGTGTTAGATGGCATTTGTTCAGTTGGCGAACCGACCGAATTTGAAGGCAGGTCATTCGGGTGATTTTTAATAGTAAAAGGGTAAACGTCGTCTTCTTTAATGTATCCTAAACGATTGTTATATCCTACATAAAATAAGGTGCCTTGTTCGGTTATAATTTCGCCATAATAATAAAGGTTTCTTTCAGGGAAAATATATTGAAGTGGGGTTAATAAATTCTGGTCACTATATAAAACTGCCGTGCTAACGGTAGTTATGGTTAATTCAAGATAAGGCGAAATAACGGGAAGGTCATCATCATAAAGAAGTTTGGCTGGGGAATAGCCATCGATTGCAACTTGACCGTTATCGCCGTGTAGTTCTATGTGATAATAATCACCCGAATGACCAATTACCTTTACATAATAAGAAAAAGGCAAATAAAAAAGTGGGTCGGTGTCGTAAATGTTCTTGTAAAATGGGGTGGTCTTATCAATCACTCTAAAATATTCAGTTTGGGTTAAAGCATGAACAGGCTTATTTTGACTTGGGATAAATGAAATAAGGCTTATTGTTATTGCTAATAATATGTATAATTTTTTCATAATCGATTTTGGATAGTATGGTCGATTATACAACAAGAATTTATAACTAAAAAAAGAAAAAATATCGTAAAAGACAAGATATTGTCAAAATTGATGTATTAAAAAGTCAATATTAAAAAACTATAAGTTGCGTATAATAATACTATATCTATGATAAAATTTTCAAAAACTAAAATTATCAAAATAGCATTTAGGTTATTAACCTTATACCTAGTTTTATGTTGGGTGGCGCTTGCAAGTTTTGGTTTATATTATATGTATAATAAAAGATATGTGTACCCCCTAAAGTATAAAGAAATTGTATGTGAGTATGCAGATTATTATGGCTTAAATAGGGCACTTATTTTTGCAGTTATAAAAACCGAAAGTTCGTTTAATCCTAATGCTCAAAGCAAGAAAGGGGCAATAGGTCTTATGCAAATAACCAAAAAAACAGGTGATTATATCGCTCAAAAACTCGGCGAGGAACAATACGACTTATTAGATAGTGATGACAATATAAATTTTGGCTGTTATTACATTAAATATTTATACACAAGATTTAAGGATATGGATACAGCACTAGTTGCCTATAATGCAGGCGAAGGCAATGTGTCTCTTTGGCTTATGGATAAAAATTTAAGTAGTGATGGGAAAACGCTAGAAAGTATACCTTATAAGGAAAGTAGGGAGTATATTAAAAAAATTCATAAAAACTTTGAAAAATATAAAAAATTATATAAAAAAATTCTTGACAAAACCTAAAAATTTGAGTAATATATATAGGCTGATATGCGAGGGTGGCGGAATTGGCAGACGCGTACGTTTGAGGGGCGTATGGTTATCCGTGTGGGTTCAAGTCCCATCCTTCGCACCAAAAAACGAGCACACTATTAGGTGTGGCTCGTTTTTTTTAGTGTATAAAAGAAGGGTGGGGCTTGAATATTAAAAAAAGAGCCGAACGGCTCTTTTTTTGTTTAAATAGAAATATTAAAAAAGAATTCCCATAGGTGACAATATACCCTATGGGAAAAAGAAATAATTTTTACTTTCGTTAGTGCTATTATAAACTATTTTGACAATAAAAGTCAACTATTTTTTATATTGTCAAGGGATTAGTTTGTTTTGATTTGTAAGGGTTGTATTTTTATGGATGTTATCTCTATAAAAAACTCGTGCATTACTTTGTAAGTAATGGGGACAATGAAAACTTGCTTAAAAAATTATTGTTCAAATGAAAAAAATGAAAGGATAAATACCATAAATTTTGTTGCCAAAAAGTAAAAAAAATGGTATAATGTAAAAGCAAAATTAATTTATTAAAATGAGAGAGTATGCTTATATGCAAAAAATACTTTTTTATCATAGATAAATTTTGTTTTAGCAAAAAGAAAAAAGCGCTGTTAAAAGTGCTACTTTGCTAAAAAAATGTACATTTTATTAAGTAAATATTTTAGGAGGCAGTATATATGTACGAAAGGCCAGAATTAGAAATTATTTTGTTTGTTGAAGAGGATGTTCTCAATGTGTCTTTTGGTGGCGATTGGGGCGATGACAATGTTGGTGGTTGGACTTAATATGTTGCAACAAAATCATTGACTAAGGTAAGTATTAGATAAGGAGATTTTTTATGAAAGCAATAAACAGGATATTTAGCATTCTTATTCTTTCATTTATATTGGCAGTTTGTGGATTTTTCGCCACGATAAATATTTCTTGGGCAAAAGCAGAAGAAACTCAAACTGAAATATCACTAAACATAGAATCTAACTCTGTTTCATATTCAGACTCAGTTTATTTACTATACGCAGTAAGTTTTGAAAACGTAGATTATCAAAACATAAAAATGTTATTTTGGGATGAACCTCAAGATGATTATATTTTAAGCACGGAAAAATATCAAGTATCATATAGTGGAGGAACTACTATAAATGGAAAAAGTTGTTTGGTATTCTATTCAAACGGCTTAGCTGCAAAAGAAATGACAGATGATATATATGCAAGGGCATATATACAAGTTGATGGGGAAACATACTATAGCCCTGTAGAAAAATTTAGTGTGTTAGAGTATGTTTACACTATGCGTGAAAAAGACACGGATAGCGACACGACAAATGATTTAGGTGCTGAAGAAAAAAATCTTTTAACAGCAATGCTAAACTATGGTACAGCAGCACAAGAATTCTTTGGTTATAATATTGATAGACTTGCAAACGACACATATTACAAAGTAGAAGTTGAAAATGGCAAACTTGCCGATGGCTTTACAAGTGGCAGATATTTAGAAGGCCAAACTATAACAATTACTGCAAACGAGCCAGCAGAAGGATATGAATTTTTGTATTGGTTAGATAGTTATGCAGAATTTGTTAGCGAAGAAGCCACTTGCGATGTAATTATCGCTGATGAAAATGTTAAATATTATGCCGTGTATAAAAGCATAGATGGTGACGATACAATAGGTGACGACATAGAAGTAGAAAGCAAATGGCAAGATAAAGATAACATGTTCCCATTCCCAATTGAGTGGATGGATTTAGGCGCAGTTGCATCAACATATAATGCAAGAATGATGATGAATAGGTCTGTTGCATTATTATCTAGTGGTGAAGAAACTCAAACTGAAATATCACTAAACATAGAATCTAACTCTGTTTCATATTCAGACTCAGTTTATTTACTATACGCAGTAAGTTTTGAAAACGTAGATTATCAAAACATAAAAATGTTATTTTGGGATGAACCTCAAGATGATTATATTTTAAGCACGGAAAAATATCAAGTATCATATAGTGGAGGAACTACTATAAATGGAAAAAGTTGTTTGGTATTCTATTCAAACGGCTTAGCTGCAAAAGAAATGACAGATGATATATATGCAAGGGCATATATACAAGTTGATGGGGAAACATACTATAGCCCTGTAGAAAAATTTAGTGTGTTAGAGTATGTTTACACTATGCGTGAAAAAGACACGGATAGCGACACGACAAATGATTTAGGTGCTGAAGAAAAAAATCTTTTAACAGCAATGCTAAACTATGGTACAGCAGCACAAGAATACTTTGGTTATAATGTTGATAGACTTGCAAACGATACATATTACAAAGTAGAAGTTGAAAATGGTAAACTTGCCGATGGCTTTACAAGTGGCAGATATTTAGAAGGCGAAATTATAACAATTACTGCAAACGAGCCAGCAGTAGGAAAGAAATTTTCTCATTGGCAAGATAGCGAAGGCAATGTTGTTTGCACGGATTCTACTTATCAAATAACTATCGCTCAAGAAAATGTGTATACTGCTGTTTATAAGGATAAAACGATAATTGGTGACATCGCGCTATTAGGTGCCGATTTATCATATAACGGAAATGTAAGTCAATTACTCCCAAGCACCATCACCTTTGATTATGATGGGGAAATGATTGAATTAGAAGTATCTTGGGGCGTTGAAGATTTTAGCGCACAAGTAATTGGTGAACAAAATATTTATGCAACACTTGTTGATAATTCGGCTTATGCTGAATACGGTGTTGGCGAAATTTCTTTGCCTGTAAACGTATTACCATATTCTATTGAAAATGGCATTTTAACAGGCTATTATGGTGATGAAACAGACCTAGTGTTGCCATCAGTTTATAACGGCATGGAAATATATGCTATTGGCGAAGGTGCTTTTGAAAATAACGCATCACTAATAAGCATACAAATTCCAAGCACTATAATAAGCATTGGCGACATGGCGTTTAATGGTTGCACAGCGTTAACATCTATAATTGTTGCACAAGATAATGCTAACTATAGTGCAAAAGACGGCAACTTATATAGTAAAGATGGCACAGTTTTAATTCAATATGCTATTGGTAAAACAGAAACAGCATTTGCTATTCCAGAAGATGTTGTATCTATAGAAAAACTTGCATTTAATGGTTGCACACAATTAAATTCAATAGCGTTGCCAGCAAGCGTTATTGAAATAGGCGAAAGTGCATTTGTTAATTGCTTATCACTTACAATGGTAAATTATTTGGGAACGATGAGCGAGTGGATAAACATTGAGTTTAACAACCAAACATCAAACCCATTATATAATGCTAAAAATTTATACATAAACAATGCATTAGTGACAGAAATAGAACTAGTTAGCGATGTAGAAATTGCTAGTTATGCCTTTTATAATTGCACATCACTTGAAAGCATAATTATTCCAGAAACGGTTGCAACTATTGGTGCTGATGCCTTCTATGGCTGTGACAATTTAACAATCTATTGCATTGCAGAAGTTAAGCCAAGTGGCTGGGCAGAAAACTGGAATTCTTCTAACTGCGATGTGGTTTGGGGATATAAGGAAGAAACCTTACAATTCACTTTAATCAATAACGATACAGAATATGGTGTTTCTGGATATGTTGGAGAAGAAAGTGAAGTGGTTATTCCTGCCGAATATAAAGGCAAACCTGTTACAAAGATAATAGATTCTGCGTTTAACGGTCTTGCAATAACAAGTATTGAAATTCCAAGTAGTATTAAAGTAATAGGTAATGGCGCATTTAATAATTGTGCTTCTCTTACATATGTTAACTTCTTAGGAACTGTAGATGAGTGGGTTGAAATAGAAATTGGAAACACTTATTCAAGCCCAACAAGAAACTCTAAAGACCTATACATAAATAGCGAACTAGTTACCGAAGTAAAATTAACGACTGCAACAAAGGTAAGTGCTCGTGCATTCTATCAATGTGAGTCAATTGAGACTATTGAAATTTCAAATACAGTTACAAGTATTGGCGAATATGCATTTAGATACTGCACATCACTCACAAGTATATTTATTGCAGACAGTGTTACTGAAATTGGTCAATATACATTTGATGGATGTACATTGTTAGAAAGTGTAAAACTACCAAACGGACTAACAAGTTTAGAATCTCACTTGTTCCAAAATTGTAAAGCATTACAATCAATAGAAATTCCAAGCAGTGTAACAAACATTGCTGACTTAGTATTCTATAACACCACATCGTTAACTTCAATATATATACCAGCAAGCGTAGTAACAATGGGCGCAGGAAAAACTAATGGTGTTATTAGAGGATGCGCAACATCAATGGTTATTTATTGTGGTGCAGATAGTCAGCCAAGTGGTTGGTCGTCAAAATGGAACTATAATAGCAGAACAGTTGTTTGGGGCTATCAAGCAAAAATAGACCAAGCAATAAATGCTATCGATGCTATTGGCACAGTTACATTAAGCGATATGGATGTTGCTAATAGAATTAGCAATGCTAGAGCAACTTATGATGCAATAGATATTGATATTGTAAAGAAATGTGTAACAAACTACGATATACTTGTTATGGCAGAACAAGATTTTGCTTTCATGATGACGGAAGTAACTGTTTGGAAAGATTTAGTTGATTTAGTTCAAATAAATGGCAACATTACAACTACGAATATTAACGACATTAATGCTGTAGAAACGATATATAATGGCTGGCTTGGTAGTGCTGATGAAAGATTGGTTGATATAGCAAATAGCGTTAAAGTTTGTGGCTCTACATATAGTTACGATAAATATCAAAACCTAATTGAATCTAGAAACGCTCTTATGGTTGAAATGGGTGAAATTGCACAAGAAATGTCTGCACTATTAGTTGATATAGAGTTAATTTCTTTAGACCCAACAGCGTTCAATAATTCAGTGACAAATGCTACTATAAGGTTTAACACTCTTGATGCTTCTATTAAGGCTCAATATTATGCAAATAGCAGTGCAGAGTATAAATCAGCGTATGATAATTATAGTCAAGCATTAAACCTATATAATAATGTATATAGACTTATTGGCGACATTATTAAGTTAGGTGACCCAACAGAGGTAACATTAAATCAATATAATAATGTATATAGATACCTACAAGAATACGACGGATTATCAGACGCATACAAGGCTATTGTAAATGACGGTGGATACAAAGAAATCCTTGACATTGCAAAGGTTAGGGTTGATGAACTTAAAGAAGAAAACGATAATAGTGGTTTACAATATCAATTGATAAATAATGATACTGAATATGCTATTACAGGATATAAAGGCAAAGAAAAAGTTGTAGTTATTCCTGACATGTATTTAGGTTTACCTATTACAACAGTAATAGAAAATGCATTTGTTGATTGTGGTTTAATTACAAACTTAGTAATTCCAAATAGCGTTGTAACAATAGGCTATGGTGCATTACAAGGCTTAACGGCTTTAGAAAGTTTAACTATTCCATTTGTGGGACAAAACAGAACAAACGTAAATAATGCATATATCGGTTATATGTTTGGTTTAGCACAACCAACAGAACAAAGACCAACCCATAAGACAGGTATTCCAAGTTCGTTAAGTGATATTATTATTACATCTAACACAAAACTCGGTGCTGGTGCTATTGCATACCTTCCATCGCTTGAGAGATTGGAAATTGCAGAAGGTGTAACCGAAGCAGGTTATGGCGCATTTGCATATAACGAAAATTTAACAGAAGTTATACTTCCTAATAGTCTTGTAACTTATGGATTTGGTGCATTTGCATGTTGCTCATCACTTTCAAGCATAGAAATTCCTTATGGCACATCAGTAGTAAACGATGCTATGTTTATTAAGTGTACATCACTAAGTTCGGTTACAATACCAAATAGTGTTTCTATAATTGAAGATTCTGCATTTGCATATTGCTCTTCACTTGTAAGCATAGTTATTCCAAATAGCGTTTCAACAATAGGCTATGGTGCATTTGCATATTGTAGTGAACTTGCTGAAATTCAATTGGGAAGTGGTGTAACACTTATTGAAGAATATGCATTTATGGATTGTAACAAGTTAGCAAATGTTAACTATATGGGCACGATAGATAAATGGGCGCAAATCGATTTTGAAGATTATACTTCAACCCCATTAAATTATGCTGATGGATTATACATAAACGGTAGTTTAGTAACAAACATAGTTTTAAGTTCTGCAACAAAAATATCTAACTATGCGTTCTTTGGTTATGACTTATTAACAAGCGTAACAATTCCAAGCACAGTAACAAGCATTGGATATGCAGCCTTCTCTGATTGTTATGGTTTAACAAGCGTTTCTATTCCATCAAGTGTAACAAGTATAGAAGGTTATGCTTTCTATAGATGTACATCACTTTCAAGCATAACAATATCAGGCTCTGAATTAGCAAGCATAGGTGAATACGCTTTCAACGAATGTAATTCACTTATAAGCATAATATTACCTGAATCTGTATCTTATATAGGCTATAGGTCATTCCGTTATTGTAATGCATTAACAATTTATTGCATTTCTGACGTAGAGCCACCAATATATAAAACATACGATGACGAAGGAAAGGTAACGGCAGAATATCCTTGGAACCCTACAAATTGTCCTGTTGTATTGAATTACAACAATAACGACCAAGATGCAAACGGCGATATTAACATAGCAGTAGATGGCGTTAAGTATATTATTCAAAATGGTAAAGCAATAGTAGCAAGACAACCAAATACTGTAACGATGGTAAATATTCCATCAACTATAACGCATAAAGGTAGTGTTTATACAGTAACAGCAATCGGTGATAGGGCATTCTATAATTGTCGTTCACTTACAAGCATAACGTTGCCAACAACAATAACAAGTATAGGTGAAAGAGCATTCTATTACTGCACGGAACTTTCAACCATTACATTACCTGATAATGTTACGACAATAGGACACTATGCATTTGATGGTTGTAAGGCGTTGTCACAAATTTCAATTCCTAATAATTTAACAAGCATGGGAACATATGCACTCCGTAATTGTGATAGCCTAACCTATACTGTAGAAAATGGGTTAATGTATTTAGGAAATAGCAATAACAAATACATTTATCTAGCAGGTGTTGTAGATGTAAATATGACACAAGCAGTTCTAAACAGCAATTGTAAGATGATAGGTTCATATGCTTTCTCTGATTGCACGCTTTTAACAAGTGTAACAATTCCAACAGGCGTATCGGCAATTAGTTTCAGTGCGTTCTATAATTGCCCAGCATTAACCATTTATTGTCAGGCTCAAAGCAAACCAACTTATTGGGATAGTTATTGGAATAGCGAAAACAATCCTGTAGTATGGAATTGTAATAATAACAATGTTGCTGATAATGGTTATATTTATGTTGTAGTTGATGGCATAAGGTATGCATTAAAAGGTAAAGAAGCAACAGTTGCGCAACAAGTTAAAAATATTACAAGCATAAATATTCCAGCATCTGTTACTTATAGTGGAACAACTTATTCTGTAACAAGCATAGTAGAAAAAGCATTTGAAGATTGTTATTTATTAGAAGATATAACACTTCCAAATAGTTTAGTTAAAGTTGGCGATTCTGCATTTAATGGTTGCAACAAATTGAAATACAATCATGCTGACGATGTATATGAATTAAATTATTTAGGAAATAGCGAAAATCCATATTTATATTTAGCAGGCGCAAATGATATTGAAATAATAACAACAACTATAGATGCAAATTGTAAGATTATTGGTTCTTATGCTTTCTATAATTGTGACCAATTGGGAGGAGTAGATATCCCTGACGGCGTGCTAAGTATTGGCTCTTATGCATTTGCAGAGTGCGACTCATTAGGAAAGATAACAATTCCAAATAGTATAGTGCATGTGGGAGACAATGTATTTGCTGGTTCTTCTTCATTATCGTATACCACAACAGGAGGATTAAGATATTTAGGAAACAGCAGCAATAAATATCTCTATCTTGTAGGCGTAAGCAGTTCATCTATAACAACAGCAACGATAAGGAATACTTGTAGATTTATCGATTCATTGGTGTTTGCTGGTTATACTAACTTAACAAGTGTAACTATACCAGAAAGCGTTGAAATCATAGGAAGAAAGGCTTTCGATGGTTGCGAAACATTAACAATATATTGTATAACAAAGAGTAAGCCTGTTGGATGGAATAGTTCATGGAATAGTTCAAATAGACCTGTAGTATGGGACTGTGAAAACAATGACTTTGCTGATGACGGCAACACATATATTACACAAGACGGAATTATATTTGCTCTAAGAGATGGCATAGTAACAGTTGCTAAACAAACACAAAGCCTAAAAGAAATAGTAATTCCATCAAAAGTTACATATGAAGGTGTGGCGTATGATGTAACAGCGATAGGCGAAAATGCATTCTCTGAGTGCTATATGTTAACTAGCGTAACCATACCAACAAGTATAACAACGATAGATAGCACAGCCTTCTATAATTGTACAACACCAACAATATATTGCGTTGCAGAAGAAAAACCAACAACTTGGTCTCAAGATTGGAACTCTTCAAACAATCCTGTAGTATGGAATTGTAATAGCAATAAAGTGGCAGAAGATGGCAACATTTATGCAACTATTGGTGGAATAAGATACGCTATAAATATAGATAGTGCTGTTGCAACCGTTTCAAGACAACCAAAGAACATCACAAAAATTGTTATTCCAAAAGAAATCACATATGACGACACAGTATATGAAGTAATAGGTCTTGGAGATTATGCATTTGCAGGTTGTACGCTATTAACAAGTGTAACGTATGAAAGGTATGCTACAATAGAAAGCATAGGCAACTCTGCATTCGAAGGCTGTATCGGTTTAACAGAAATAATTATACTAGAAACAGTAACGTTTATTGGCGAAAGGGCATTCTATGGTTGTACTAGTGTAATGTCAATAGATATCCCTGCAAGCGTAAAGAAAATTGGCAGATATGCATTCTATGATTGTCATGCATTAGTTAATATTACATTTGAAGAACCATCAGGCTGGAGAAAAACTCCTGATGATTATAAGTGGGGAGTTTCAGGCATGGGCAGTGGAATCGGCTTATCTAGTTACGAATGGAATGCTACAAATCTTAAATCAGTATACGCTAAATATTATTTGTTCAAAATTTAATAGTTATTTGTAAAACAAAATATTTTATGCAAACAAAAAAGGCTGTACGCAACTTGCGTACAGCCTTTTACATATGTCTAAAATAATTAGTAGGCTAGGGATATAATTGTCTTAAATCAAATATGAAAGGTTATTTCGCCGGCAAAAATAGTGTTTTTCTTGCCGTTTAACTCATAGATTAAACAGTTGTCGTTTGCAATGCCTTTAACCAAAATTTGGGCTTTTTCTCCGTTAATTTCAGCAAACACCTTTTTATTCACAAGAAAGTTATTTTCCCTTGCAACTGCTAGATAATCACTTTTGCCTTTTTTTAACAATTTAAGTTCATTTTTAAGATTTTTATAAACCTTTTTCTTAACGATATCTAAAGGGAATTCTTCTCCCGTTTGCAAAAACATAGATGTCGGTGGTACAATAAACTCTCCCTTAAACTCTTTAGCATTAACATTTAATCCCACGCCGATAATAAGAGAAGAAATCTCACCATTATCACTTGTGCTTTCAAGTAAAATACCACAAATCTTTTTTCCACTAGCATAAACATCGTTTGGCCACTTAATACTTATGTCGTTAAATCCAAATTCACTTAAAGTCTTAAAGATTGTAACGGCAACGGCAAGGGATACCGATGAAAATTTATTTATTAACTTTTTATCTTTAATAAGTACAGAAAATAGCAAGTTTTCGTGCTTTTCACTTACCCAAGTTCTTCCCATCCTTCCATGCCCAGCAGTTTGAAAACCTGCCGAAACAAAGGTAAAATTTCGCAAGAATAAACGTCTGCATTTTAAAAATGCAGACGTAGAATCTATTTTATCAAAATGAAAATTTCTTTTAAGTGTTTTCATATTACAAGAATATTGTTAGTAATATCCCAGCAGCGATAGCACTACCGATAACACCAGCCACGTTTGGACCCATAGCGTGCATAAGTAAGAAGTTTGAAGGGTCTTCTTTTTGACCTTCTTTTTGAACCACACGGGCAGCCATAGGAACGGCAGAAACGCCAGCAGCACCAATCATAGGGTTAATCTTGCCCTTAGAAAGTTTGCACATAAGTTTACCGAATAATAAACCACATATAGCAGCAGTGATAAATGCAGCGATACCGAGAGCGAAAATCTTTAACGTTGCAAGTTGTAAGAAAGTTTCGCCATTAGCAGTTGCGCCAACTGAAAGCCCTAATAATATCGTGCAGATATATAAAAGTGCGTTTGCACAAGTATTTAGAAGGTTAGGAACAACGCCACACTCTTTTATTAAGTTACCAAGCATTAAACAGCCGATAAGTGGTGTAGAAGAAGGGATAATCAAGCAAACAACAAGTGTTACGATGATAGGGAACAAAATCTTTTCTGTTTTAGAAACAGGGCGAAGTTGTTCCATTTTGATAAGCCTTTCTTTTTTAGTTGTCATAAGTCTAATAATAGGTGGGAAGATGATAGGAACAAGTGCCATATACGAATAAGCCGCAAGAGCAATAGCCGCAAGCATACCACCATTATTTGGAATCAAACTGTTAGAAACCAAAATTGCCGTAGGGCCGTCTGCACCACCGATAATACCGATTGAAGCCGCTTCAAAGAAGTTAAAACCAAGAAGTAATGAACCAAAGAAAGCGATAAAAATACCAATTTGAGCAGCAGCACCAAGAAGCATAGTTTTCTTGTTGGCAATAAGTGGACCGAAGTCAGTTGTAGCGCCAATGCCTAAGAAGATTAAGCAAGGGTAAAGTTCGCACTCAACACCAAGGTGTAAAAATCCAAGTAGTCCACGCTCTACTTCGCCTGAAGCATTGGTTGTAATATAAATTTCAGGGAAGATATTTACCAAAATAATACCAAAAGCGATAGGGATAAGTAGATATGGTTCAAAACCTTTTTTAATTGCAAGGTATAAAAACAACACGCCAATTAAAATCATAATAAGGCGCATCCAACCATCGCCGTTAAAGAACTGAGCAATAACAGTTCCTTCAATAATAGAATTAAATAAATCAGCAATACTCATTTTATTTCACCAAAAGTTTAGCCTAAAATAACGATAGCGTCTTTGTTAGAAACCATATCGCCAACCTTAACGCAAATTTCTTTAACTGTACCTTCGATAGTAGAAGGAATTTCGTTTTCTAACTTCATTGCTTCAACAACAGCAACAACTTGACCTTTTTTAACAGTGTCGCCAACGTTTACCTTAACGCTTAAGATTTTACCAGCGATAGGTGCTTCAACAGCGTTTGAGCCGTTAGATGCAACTGCTTTAGTAGGCGCAGGTTGGCTAACAGGTGCGCTGATAGTTTCTGTAGATTCTGTAACTTCTTCTAATTGTACTTCGAAAAGTTTTCCGTTTACTTTAACCTTATATGTTTTCATATTACTTAATCTCCTTTATGCTAATAACTTTAATATCTTTTTTAGTTTGTTGTCTATAATCTATAGAAGCAACTAATGTTGCAACGATAGCATCTTCATCGTTCATATCCACGTCAATTTTACTTTGGTTAGTGGTATTACTTGAAGTTTTTTGGATTATAGGTGTTTTTTTGTCATCTTTTTTTGTATATTTGTCAATTAGTTTGCCAGCGCCAAAAGTTATTACGATAATAACTGATAGAATAGCAAAAACCAAAAGGATAGCAATTACAGAAACAAGACCACCTTGACCAAAGTCTTTTCCTGAACCATCAATTAAACTTAATAATAATGTCATAATAAATTAACCTCTAAAAAATAACGTTAAATTCTTCCGTCTGATTTTCTTCTTTAGGTGCATATTTCTTTTTCAAGAAATCTGTTGCAACGTTTTCAAAAAGGGCAAGAGAAAGAACGTCTTCATCGCTTTTAGCAATATCAGCATATTTTTCTTTAAGCGATTCAAATTCAGGCTCTAATAAATCTGCAGGACGGCAAGTGATAATTTCATCATCGCCAACAATTGGCTTAGCAATTGTTTGGTCAATTTCAGCAGGTGCTTTGCCGTATTTTCCGTGAAGGTAATCTTTAATTTCCTTAGCAACGATTTTATATCTGCCCATAAGCACGTTAAGAACTGCTTGAGTTCCCACCATTTGAGAAAGTGGAGTTACAAGTGGTGGATATCCCATTTCCTTTCTAACTCTAGGAACTTCTCTTAGAACTTCATCGTATCTATCCATAGCATTTTGACCTTTAAGTTGGCTCATAAGGTTAGATAGCATACCACCAGGCACTTGATATGTCAAAATATTTGGGTTTGCCGTTAGTGCCTTAGGGTTCAAAGTTCCACTTGCAAGGTATTTAGAAACAACCTTATCCATAATAGGTTCGCACTCGTGGAGCACGTCTTCGTTTAGGTTAGGTGCAAATTCCGTGCCTTTAAGAGCAGAGTTAAATGCTTGAGTAGAAGGTTGACCAGTTCCACCAGAAAGTGGTGATAAAGATGTGTCAATTCTATCACAACCAGCCTTAATTGCAGCCATATAAGTCATTTCGCAAATACCACCAGTGCAGTGTCCGTGAAGTTCTAAAGCAAGGTTTGTGTTCTTTTTTAATGCCGAGAAAAGTTTTGTGGCATCTTCTGGAAGAAGAACGCCTGCCATATCTTTTACGCAAAGTGAATCAGCACCAAGGCTTTCAACTTCTTTTGCAAAGTTTACGTAATAGTCAATAGTGTGAACAGGTGAAGTTGTATAACTTAGTGCAATTTGGCACTCGCCACCATATTTTTTAGTAGATTTAACTGCTTGACGCAAGTTTCTAATATCGTTAAGCGCATCAAAAACACGAATAACGTCAATTCCGTTTTCTATAGACTTTTTGCAGAACATATCAACCACGTCATCAGAATAGTGGCGATAGCCCAAAATGTTTTGTCCACGGAAAAGCATTTGTAATTTAGTTTTTTTACAAACTGCTTTAATCTTTCTCAAGCGTTCCCAAGGGTCTTCATTAAGGAATCTCATACATGAGTCAAAAGTAGCACCACCCCAAACTTCAAGGGCATAATATCCAGCATCATCAAGGATTTTAGCCATTGAAACAATTTCATCAGTGGTCATACGAGTTGCAAATAATGATTGATGTCCGTCACGAAGAGAAGTTTCAACAATTTTAACTGCCATAATAATCTCCGTATGTATATTTTGGTTATTATAATTTAACCATATACAATTATATTGTATAACTACATAAAAAGTCAACTCTCAAAAGAAAGTTTATTAAAATTTTTTTAATAAAAAAATAATGCTTCAAATTTTAATCTAATAAAAAATTTGGTAAAAAAAAGTTTTATGAGTTCTTTAATAAGTGTGTTCCAAGGAGAAGCATCTACGCTAACGCTCCGATGGTCTCGTCCATCAGGAATGCCCATCATGTGACGACCGAACCAAGTTGATTTCCGACCGAGAGTAAAATAAAAACCTAAACCGTGTTCGGTTTAGGTTTTATTTGGCACCCCCAAGGAGAATCGAACTCCTGATTCCGCCGTGAGAGGGCGGCGTCTTAACCGCTTGACCATGAGGGCGAGCAATAAATATTAAGTTGTTATATATTGATAACTAAATAAACTCAACGACTGATATTTTAACACATTAACAAATTATTTGCAACAAATTTTATAATAAAAATAAAAAAAGACCTGCATAGGCCGGTGGAAAAGAAAATAATAACCCGTTTTGTCAACAGGTGAATGCCACGCTTATTGCTTCTGCATCTCTTTTGTAATGGCTGGAAAATTCGACAGCCAAGAGCACCACTTCACAATATAGACAATGGCTTTCTTAAATTATATTGTGGATTTTTTTTGCTTTTCCTATCGTACCCAGAAGGCTAATTATATTATAGCAAAAATTTATTATCAGTGCAACGAATAGATTGACATTTTTTATAGTTTATTATAAAATTTTAGAGAAAAATATTGGAAAAAAGCAAATGAAAAAGTTAATAAATTTTCGCCCTATATTATTTATAATGTTAAGTTTATGTTGTGGAATAAGCGCAACATATTTCTTTACGCAAGAAAAAATAGTTTGGGGCGTATTTTTCGTTTGTGTTTTTGTCCTTCCACTAATGGCGTTTTTAGTATTTTTTACAAAGAGAAATAAACTTTTAAGAAACGCAATATTTTCTAGTGTTTTTCTAATCTTTTTTATACTAGGTGGGCTTAGGACTTATGCAAGTATAAACAACTATAATAATGCTAATTTAAGTGGGCATAACTATGATATAAAAGCCAAAATCGTGCAAATTTATGAGTCCGAAACGGGGCATAAATTCATATTAGATAATGCTTATATTAACGGCAACAGAAAGGGCGAAATTTACTATAAAATTTCCTTGTCAGTAATTGGCAAAAGCGACTTTGACATAGGGGATATAATATCTTTCAACGCAAACTTATACGATAATCAAAGCATATATGAAGACAGGTTTAATAGCAACGATGTTGAGCGTGGCATAAAATATTATACAAGCGTTAATGCAAGTGAGATAAATAAAATATCAACTGAGTTAAATATCTATGAAAGGTTAAATTTATTTATCAGGGATTCATTAAAAAGTGGGTTAGATGAAAAAGAATTTTCAGTAGGCTATGCTTTGCTTTTGGGCAATTCAAACTTTATGGATAACGACCTTATCTCTAGTTATAGATATGCAGGCGTTGCCCATATTTTTGCTGTTTCTGGCTTGCATATCGGCTTTTTGGCAACCCTTTTAATTTTCATATTCAAAAAACTAAAAATCAACCCTTTTTTAAAGACAATTATCATTACTTTTATCTTGCTTTTTTATAGTGGCATATGTGGTTTTTCTGCATCTTCACTAAGGGCAACTGTAATGACTTCGGTTATGCTTTTTGCAAGCCTGAAAGGAAGCCGTTATGATAGTTTAACGGCACTATCTTTTGCAGGAATTTTAATTTTATTATTCTCGCCCGTGCAATTATTTTGTGTTGGCTTTGAACTTTCTTTTATGGTGGTAACAGGCATTATAGTTCTGGCAAAACCTATAGCAAAACTAATAAAATTTTTGCCACAAAAAATTGCAATGACAATAGGCACTGTTCTTTCTGCACAAATATTTTCCTTGCCAATATGTTTATATGCTTTTGGCTATGTTTCAACAATTTCCGTGTTAATAAATTTATTGTTTATACCTATAGTATCTTTTATCTTCACGCTAACTCTATTTGCAACCATTATCGGTGGAATATTTGGCATTTCTAACATTTTACTTTTTCCTTCTAACTACATATTCAAACTTATAAACATTTTAATCGGTGCATTTGACTATAAAATCTTTATAGTTGGTGGGATAGTGATAGGTAGTGGCATAATTTCCTATTATTTTATATGGCTAATTTTAGCAGATATGTTTAACCTAAAAAGGCTGGCAAAACTCATTGTATCGCTTTGTCTATCAGTCACTTTTATAACTACAATCATAATCTCAAACACATCAAATAATAGTGGAATAAAAATGTATGTAACAAGCAACGACACTTTAAGTGCAACATATATTTCTTTAGAAGAACAAAACGTTTTAATAGTGAGCGATGTTGAGTATATCTATTCGACATCAAGACTCAAAAAATTGGTGCAAAAAACGGGTGAAGACAGGGTAGACACCCTTATAGTAATGGGTGGGTACATGGTGAACTTGCAACAATTTATAACAAAAATGACATCAGTTTATTCCATAAAAAAGGTTTATTATTATGGACATAAGCAGTATGATATGGAAGAAATTTGCAACATATCATTTCCAAAAATAATCTTAAAAAACTTTGCTGACGGCGAGATTATAAAATCGGCAAATATAGACCTATCTTTTTCAATGCAAGGAAAGGTAATATTAGGAAGAATAGGCAGTCAAAAGTCGGCCATATTTTCACGGCTCCCAAACGAAAACTTAGACTTTTCATATCTTGACAATAGTTATGACATAATGGTGTGCTTAGACAGGGCAGAAGCCCTTTTATCACGATACAAACCCACGATTGCGATAAGTTATAAATATAGTAATATTTATCAAAACGCTATTAGTTATGGAAATATATGCCTTAAAATCGATTAAAAGTTAAAAAAGTCAAAGTAATATGTTTGCAAAAAAACATAGAAAGTGATAAAATGTATAAGAGGGAGTTTGTTTTGAAATATTTAGAGTTTAAAAACGGCCTAAATGCTGGTCAAGAATACGCAGTATATTTATTTGAAGGGGAAGATGCTTTTTTTAGAGAAAGTGGCGTTTCCCTTTTGAAGAATAAGTTTATAACAAACCCCGAATTAAATTTAGTAAACCTAGACGCTAGCACCGAAATAGGTGAGATTATATCTTCGCTTGAAGGTTATCCATTTATGAGCCAAAAGCGAATGACAATAATTAGGGAATTTTACCCTAAGCAAGAACAGATAAAAAAAGGCTTAGCAAAATATTTAGAAAATCCTTTTTCATCAAGCGTTTTAGTAATAATAAACCAAAAAACAAGCGACCAACTTAAAAAGTTTGAAAGCGTTTGCATAGTAGATTGCTCAAAGGCAGACATTAGCCTTCTTGTCAGGTGGATAAAAGCCGAATGCTCATCGCAAAATGTCAGTATAGATGGCGAAACGGCAAAACTTCTTAGCGAATATTGCCTTAGCGACATGACAAGGATAAAAACTGAAACACATAAACTCATAGATTATGTGGGAAGTGGCGAAACCATAAAGATTGAAGATGTAGAAAATCTTGTGTCGCAAGATTTAGAGTATAAGATATACGAACTAACCGATAAGATTGGCAAAAGAGATTTTGACAAAGCGCTTTTAATGATAAAAGATATGCTAAATAAAGGCGAAATGGCAACGAGACTTTTATCTTACATCTACAATTATTTTAGAAGGCTTTTGCATGTTTCGATAAGCAGTATGACAGAGCAAGAGTTGGCAAAATCGTTTGGTGTAAAAGAATATGCCATTACAAAAATGAAAAGTCAAACGGCAATGTTCAAGAAAAAGGCGCTTAAAAGTGCAGTAGATATGCTTAGCGATGCAGATTACAAAATAAAGAGTGGTCAGTGTGAAGCAGGCGACTTTGCATACTTAACAATTTTTAAAATAATGACGGGAAAATAGGTGAAATATGAATTTAGTCGAAAAAATGAAATTGGTTGTGAATACCCTTTTAGGCTCAACAAATGGTATTGTTGCAACAGCAGTAAGCGTTTTAGTGTTCACTGTGCTTTATTACTATATGATAAAATTCTTGTTTGACAACGAATCGGGCGCACTAGCAATGCTATTTGTTTCTGTAATGGTAATAGCAGGCGCACTTTTAACCTTTATCGAAAACATAAATAGTGCTATCTATCTTGTTATCCCAGCGATATTCGTTATTGCGATAGTAACGCTATATTCGGTTGAAATCAAGCGTATGTTATGGGCAAGAAGAAACACAAAACTTTTAGATGCCAAACATGGCGAAGGCATCTCATACGATGAAGATAAAATTCAAAACTGTATTGCAGAGATTATTAAAGCCCTTCAAAACATGTCAAAGAACGACGTGGGCGCAATCGTGGTATTAGCATCGGGCGCACTTCCAAACCAAATATTAGATAGTGGCGTAATGCTAAATAGCGATATCAGCAGTGAACTTATAGAAAGCGTATTTTTTCCAAAAACACCACTTCACGATGGCGCAATGATAATAAGTGGCACAAAAATCATATCAGCAGGTTGCTTTTTGCCACTTTCACAAAATATTGAAAACATACCAAAAGACCTAGGCACAAGGCACAGGGCAGGTATCGGTGTAACCGAAACTATCGATGTTATATCATTTATCGTATCTGAAGAAACAGGTATTATATCAATAGCAAGGGCAGGCAAAATTACAAGATATGCCGATACAGAAGCCTTAAAGAAAGTACTTGCAAAATATTATTGGCAAGAACTAGAAAGTGCTCGTAGATAGGGGGAATTATGCAAAATAGAATGATAAATAAAAACGGAAATAATGAAGCAAAAGGCAAGGTAAAAGGCTTTTGGAAAAAATTTGGCATTTTTATGCTTGCACTTTTTGTTGCAATTATCACTGTTTTAGTGTTGAATTTAAATAGATAATCAAAAATAAGGAAAAACATATGGACAAACAAGTAATTTTAGCAGACAACATTTTACTTCCAAACACTAGCGATATGACGGCGTGGGCATGCATTGCTTGCGACCAATTTACAAGCGAGCCTGAATATTGGCAAACCTTATCAAATGAAGTTAAGGGTAAAAAAAGCACGCTTAACTTAACGCTTCCAGAAATCTATCTTGAAGATAATGCCGATACTCGCATTGAAAAAATCAATCAAAACATCAAAGACTATCTTAAAGATGGAACTTTTAAGAAACTTGAAAAAGGTTTTATTCTAACTATTAGAAAAACCCCTTTTGTTGATAGAAGAATAGGTCTTATGACGGCGATTGATTTAGAAGAATACGAATATTCTCAAAAAAGCGATGCGCTTATCCGTGCAACCGAAGGCACTATAGAAGAAAGAATTCCACCACGCCTTAAGATAAGAAAAAATGCAGATGTAGAATTTCCACACGTAATGGTGCTTTTCGATGATGAAAATAGAGAAATTACCGAACAACTTTATAAAAATCGTGATAAATATAAAAAGGTATACGACTTTAGCCTTAACATGAAAGGTGGCGAAATTGAAGGCTACTTTATCGATGATTATCAAGCAGTTATTGATAAGTTTTATAAACTATTAGATAGCGATAGACTTATTAAAAAATATTCAAAAGACGACAAGTTCTTATTTGCAGTAGGCGATGGAAACCACTCTCTTGCGACTGCAAAAACACACTGGAACAATGTTAAAAAGTCACTTCCTGAAAGCGAGTGGACTAGCCACCCAGCAAGATATGCGCTTGTTGAACTTGTAAACGTTTATGATGAAGGCATTTATTTTGAACCTATCCATAGATACGTATATGGTGTTGATAAGGACAAGTTCTTAAAAGGCTTAGAAAATGTTGATGGTGGAAAAATGCGTATATTTGATGGGGAAAACACCACTTCAAAACAAGGCGCAAACGACTTGCCAACAGGTATTCGCTCGGTTGATAAATATATTAAAGAATATATCGACCAAAATGGTGGATATGTTGACTATGTTCACGGCGATGAAAACTTAACAAAACTCGTAAGCGCAAGAAACGATGCAGTGGGCATCTTCTTTGAAAAACTCGACAAGGGTGATTTATTTAGGTATGTGTCAAAGAACGGCGCATTCCCACGCAAAACCTTTTCAATGGGCGAAGGTATAGAAAAAAGATATTATTTAGAAGGTAGAAGGATAACAAAATGATAAAAGTATGTAAATTTGGTGGCACATCAATGGCAGATGCCAAAGCCATGACACAAGCAAAGAAAATTATAGAAAGCGACCCATCAAGGCGCTTCGTGGTTGTTTCAGCACCAGGAAAGAGATTCAAAGATGATATTAAAATCACAGACATGCTCTATAAATGCAACAAAGAAGTTTTAGAGTGTGGCAGTTGTGAAAATAGTTTTAGTTTAATTCGCACAAGATTTATTGAAATTGTAAAAGATTTAGGCATTGACCTAGAAATTGAAGAGATTTTAAAAGAAACTCAGCAAGCAATCGAGCAAAAAAAGAGCGCAGACTTTGCTGCATCTAGGGGTGAATACTTAAGTGCAAGAATTTTCGCTGCATTTTTAGGTGTTGAGTTCGTTGATTGTGCTGAAATGGTCAGATTCGACAGACACGGAAGATTAAATGATGACTATACAGATGACAAAGTTGCAAGCAGACTTGCAAATGTAGAAAGGGCTGTAATCCCAGGTTTTTATGGCAAAAACTTCCAAGGCGAAATCAAAACTTTTAGCCGTGGTGGAAGCGATATCACAGGTTCAATCATTGCTCGTGGCGTAAAGGCCGATTTATACGAAAACTGGACTGACGTAAGTGGATTTTTAGTATGCGACCCAAGAATAGTTCCAGAAGCAAAGGCAATTAAGCAAATTACATACAAGGAAGTTAGAGAACTTTCATACATGGGTGCATCAGTTCTTCATGCAGAAGCAATCACACCAGTTATGAAAAGGCGTATTCCTATCAATATTAAAAACACATTTAAGCCAGAAGATAAAGGCACGATGATTGTTCCAAACGACCAATATAAACAAGAAGAAAACCAAAGCGTTATAACAGGTATTGCAGGTAAAAAGAACTTTACAGTTCTTCTTATCGAAAAATCTATGATGAACGCAGAAGTTGGTTTTATTAGAAAGGTTTTATCAGTTGTAGAACACTATGGCGTATGTGTAGAACATTTGCCATCAGGCATTGACACCCTTTCGGTTGTATTAGAAAGCGAACAATTAAAGAACGGCGTTTTAACCGAAATGGTAAATGAAATTAGAGAAAATGTAAATCCAGACTACGTTCACGTAATAGAAAACATATCTTTAATTGCAACCGTTGGTCACGGCATGGCAATGCGTTCTGGCACAGCAGCAACCTTATTTAACGCACTCGCTAAAGAAAACATCAACATTAGAATGATTGACCAAGGCTCAAGCGAACTTAACATCATAATCGGCGTAAGCAACAACGATTATGAAAAGTGCATAGGTGCAATCTATAAAGCATTTATTTAATAAAAAGACAAAGATAAAAGTAGCAAGGAAATGTAAATTTTCTTGCTACTTTTTATACTAATATTTTTCAAAAGGTATATACAATAAAAGCATTATATGATATAATAAATAAGAAAATTTTAAGTAGGAGAAAATAAATGTTAAATTTTAATTTTCACACGCCAACAGCCGTATATTTTGGCAAGGACACCCACCTTCAAGTTGGCAAAATCATAAGTGAGTATGGTTACAATAAAATAATGATGCAATATGGAAAACAAAGCATAAAGAAAAGTGGACTTTACGACCAAGTTATAGCATCGTTAAAAGAATATAATATACAAGTAATTGAAATGGGTGGT
Source organism: Clostridiales bacterium (assembly GCA_015069465.1). GTDB lineage: Bacteria > Bacillota > Clostridia > Christensenellales > Borkfalkiaceae > UBA1259. The sequence continues at coordinate 40,986 of SVIO01000011.1, forward strand.
GTAGAGCCAAACCCAAAACTTCAGTTTGTAAACCAAGCAATCAAGGTTGCAAGAGAACAAAAAGTTCAAATGATATTGGCAGTTGGTGGTGGAAGTGTTATAGATTCATCAAAGTTCACTGCTCTCGGCGTTAAATATGATGGTAACGTTTGGGATTTTACATGTGGAAAGGCAGTGCCACAAGATGCGCTTCCTGTAGGGTGTATATTAACTCACTCGGCAGCCGGCAGTGAAATGAGTAATTCAGCAGTTTTGTCTGATTTAACAATAAGTAAAAAGAAGGGTTGTGGCAGTCAGTTTAATAGATGTAAGTTTGCAATACTTAATCCAGAACTAACATATTCGGTTTCTAAATATCAAACGGCATGTGGCGTTGTGGATATGATGACTCACACAATGGAACGATATTTTACTCCACAGCCACCTGTAGAAATAACAGATGGAATAGCCGAAAGTTTGCTTAGGACTATAATTTCAGCAGGCAAAATCGCAATAGAAAATCCAACCGATTATGAAGCAAGGGCAACGCTTATGTGGGCATCAAGCCTTTCGCATAATAATTTAACCGATTGTGGTAGGGGTGGCTCGCTAATAGTTCATCAATTAGAACACGCAGTTAGTGGCGAGTTTGATAGTGTTGCGCACGGCGCAGGGCTTGCAGTATTATATCCAGCGTGGGCAAAGTATGTTTATAAAGCAAACCCAAAAAGATTTTCTAGATTTTTTAGAAATGTGTTTGGTATCACCGAACAAGACGATATGATAGCATGTGAAAAGGGCATTAAAGCCATGAGCGAATACTTTATAAGCCTTGGAATGCCTTCAAAATTAAGTGATTTAGGTGTGCCAAAAGAAAAAGCCGAAAGACTTGCAGATTTATGCACAAACGGCAAAACTCGCATATTAGATAGTCAAATGAAACTTGGGTTTAACGAGTGTAAGGAAATTTTTGAAAGTTGCTACTGATAAAAGTGTGAAATTTGTGTTGATTTATTAACAGAATTATGATAAAATAAATGGTGAAAATAAAATAAATATTTAGGAGAAAAATATGGAATACAAAAAGTTGCAAAACGGAAGCGATATCCGTGGCGTTGCTCTTGAAGGCATTGAAGGTCAAAACGTAAATTTAACTGAAAAAGTTTGTAAAGATATAGGCAGGGGCTTTGCCCTTTGGCTCATTAAAAAGACGGGGAAGACAAATCTAAGAGTTGCAATCGGTAGAGATTCAAGACTTTCTGGCGAAAAACTTTGCAATTGGATATGCTCAGCAATGGTTGAACAAGGGCTAAACATCACAAACTTTGGCATGGCAAGTACGCCAGCAATGTTTATGTCAACAGTAACTGAAGGATATATGTTTGACGGCTCTATTATGATAACGGCAAGCCACTTGCCATTTAATCGCAACGGCTTTAAGTTCTTTACTGCTGGTGGTGGTTTAGAATCAGCAAACATCAAAGAAATTTTGGCTTTTGCTGAAAGTGATCAGCAAACAGGCTTAGCAAAAGGAAGCATTGAAAATGCAGAATTTATGGATACATATTCAAAAATTCTTGCTGATAAAATTAGAAGTGCTACAGGCGAGAACGAGCCACTTAAAGGCTTTAAAATCGTTGTAGATGCAGGTAATGGTGCTGGTGGATTTTATGTAGATAAAGTGCTTAAACCATTAGGTGCAGACACAACAGGAAGCAGATTTTTAGACCCAGATGGAAGTTTTCCTAACCATATTCCAAACCCAGAAAACGCTGAAGCAATGGAGAGCATTACAGATGCCGTAAAAGAAGTTGGGGCAGACCTTGGTATAATATTTGACACTGACGTTGACAGGGCAGGAGCAGTGCTTGCTGATGGTAGCGAACTTAATCGTAACCGTATTATTGCAATGCTTTCAGCAATTTTACTTAGAGAATATCCAAACACAACTATAGTAACAGACTCAATCACATCGACAGGGCTTGCAAAGTTCATTAAAGAAAAGGGTGGTGTTCATCATCGTTTTAAGAGGGGATATAGAAACGTTATCAATGAATCAATTCGTTTAAATAATCTTGGTCAAGATAGCCAACTTGCAATTGAAACATCAGGTCACGGCGCATTAAAAGAAAACTATTTTCTAGATGACGGCGCATACCTTGTAACAAAACTTTTAATTGAACTTGCTCGTGGCAAGAAAAACGGCTATACTTTAGCATCGCTTATCGATACACTTGAAGAACCAAAAGAAAGCATGGAATTTAGAATGAATATTCTAACTGAAGACTTTAAGGCTTATGGACAAGATGTTTTAGACAAACTAAACGAATATGCAAAAACCCAAAAAGCATGGTCGCTTGAAAAAGAAAACTATGAAGGAGTTAGAGTAAATCTAAATAGATGTAACGGCAACGGCTGGTTCTTACTTAGATTATCACTTCACGACCCATTGCTTCCACTCAATATCGAAAGCAATAGCAAGGGTGGAGCAAAGAAAATTGCAATGCAACTTTATGAATTTGTAAAAACTTTTGACAAACTTGATGCAAGTTCACTTGCCAACTTTGTAAACGGCTAAAAGCAAAGCAACTTAAAGTAAATGAAAATAAAAAGGACGAAAATAAAGGCGTTCCCTATAAGGGATTTTTAGACAGTATAAAAGGATAGCAAAATTTTTGCTATCCTTTTTCTTTTTGCTTTGCAAAACACACGACTTTCATTTGAAAGTATAGTGTGCTACACTTTTGAAAATTTTTCCACAAAGAATATCAAATCGATAAATTGGAATTTGTTTGAATCACGTCCACAATGACGTTATAAACATCGGCGAAGAATTTTCACTTTTTTTGAAACCGCACGCCTCATAAAAATGCATTTCATCATCATAAGCAACGACAACAATTCT
>SVIO01000003.1 GCA_015069465.1 Clostridiales bacterium
CCATTGCCCAATATTCCCTACTGCTGCCTCCCGTAGGAGTCTGGACCGTATCTCAGTTCCAATGTGGCCGATCACCCTCTCAGGTCGGCTAACCATCGTCGACTTGGTGGTCCGTTACACCACCAACTATCTAATGGTACGCGAGCCCATCTATATCCGATAAATCTTTGGCCCCTGTGGGATGCCCCACTGTGGTCTTATGCGGTATTAGCACACATTTCTATGTGTTATTCCCCAGATATAGGCAGGTTGCTCACGCGTTACTCACCCGTCCGCCGCTAAGTTAAAGGAGCAAGCCCCTTTAACTCCGCTCGACTTGCATGTATTAAGCACACCGCCAGCGTTCGTCCTGAGCCAGAATCAAACTCTTAAGTTTAATTATTTAAAGCCGAGTCCTTAGACTCAACTGCTCTAACGAATTTCGCTTTGTTTAGCGTTTGTTGTTGTTTGTCATTTAATGACTGTTTTTAAGTACATAAATACTCAAAAGATTTTGACAGAAACTTTCAAAATAACTATTATTTCGTCTTATTTCCTTCTATTCAATTTTTAAGCTACGTTAGTCAACTTCGGTTGACGCTTGCTGTCTTTTTTCGCGACAGCCTACATATAATATCATAAGCAAACTTTTAAGTCAAGCATTTTTTCAATGTTTTTTAAATTTTTTTTAAGTTTTTTCAAACTTTTTTTTCGACTACAAAATATTGTGTTTTTCCGTTTGTTAGCCACGATATATTGTAAATCTCTTGACTTAAAATCATAAGAAAAAATCTAACGATTTTGCCTATGAAGTTTTGCTCTCATCTAGAGAGCATGACTGATTATATATTAAATCAAAATATTTGTCAAACGTTTTTACAAGGTTTTTTAAAAAAGTTTAAAAAAAGTTAAAGTTCGGCATTTTGTCTATTTTTTTGCCCTTTTTTAGTGCATTTTGCCTTTTTGAGCCCTTTTCTAAACATTATATATAATATAAGGGCAATCATGGTTATTTTTATAAAATACTCCATCTTGCCCTAAACTTAAACGAAATTATTATTTTTAGAAGATTGCTTTTTCTATTACGCCACCACCGATACATTTATCGCCGTCATAGAATACTGCAAACTGACCTTCGGTAATTGCACGCTGTCTTTCCTTAAAATCAACTTCTATATAATCATCTTTAATATGGACTGTGCACTCTTGTTCTGGCTGGCGATATCTAAACTTGCCTGTGCAAGAAAAATCTTTTTCTTTTGGCTCAGAAGGAATCCAATTGCAAGATTTCATAATTAGTCCTTTTGAATAGAGTTTATCTTCAGCGCCGTGAGCCACATATAATATGTTGTTTTTTAAATCCTTTTCTATAACAAACCAACGAGAGCCATCATCACCCTTTTGTCCACCGATGTTTAAGCCTCTACGTTGACCTATTGTGTAATACATAAGCCCTAGATGTTCGCCCAAAACTTTTCCATCATAAGTTTTAATTAAGCCTTTTTGGTTTGGAATATAAGTTTGCAAGAAATTTCTAAAGTTTCTTTCCCCTATAAAACAAATTCCTGTCGAGTCTTTTTTTGTTGCAGTTGCAAGGTCATATTTTTGAGCAATTTCACGAACTTCAGTTTTGTCAAGTTTACCAAGTGGGAACAAAACCTTATCTAGTTGTTCTTGAGAAAGTTGGTTCAAAAAGTAAGTTTGGTCTTTAGATTGGTCTTTAGCCTTTAACAAATAATGGGTGTTGCCATCGTGCAAAATGTCGCAATAATGCCCTGTTGCAATATAATCGGCACCGAGTTCTAAAGCCTTGCGTTTGAAGTCCTTAAACTTGATTTCTCGGTTGCACAAAACATCTGGGTTAGGTGTTCTACCAGCCTTATATTCATCGAGAAAATAAGAAAATACCCTATTCATATATTCTTTAGCAAAGTTGACAGAATAATAAGGGATATCTATTTTGTTTGCCACCCTTCTAACATCGGCAAAATCTTCTTCGCTGGTGCAAGCACCACACTCATCTTGCTCTTCCCAATTGTTCATAAAAAGACCAATAACATTGTAGCCTTGTTCTTTTAAAATAAGTGCAGCAACAGAACTATCTACACCACCACTCATGCCAACAACGACTGTCTTTTTCATGCAAAACTCCTTTTTTTGTTAAAGTTAATTAAAGTGCATATATAATAACATAATTACCAAAAAAACGCAATAAATTAGATAATAAATGCAAAATATTTGCGAGTTGCACAAAATCTTGCATAATTCCATGCTATTTTATTGATTTAAAGGTGTTTTTATGATAGAATAAACTAACAAAAATATTTTTTATAGGAGGATAAATATGCCTGACGGCTCCGTTCCCATACTGATTGCACTCGTTGTGCTAGTTTTTTTGTCGGGATTTTTCTCATCGACAGAAACAGCGTATTCGTGTGCGAACCGTATCAAACTTCGTTCACTTGCCTCTAACGGCAACAAACGAGCAAAGCAGGTTTTAGACCTTGCAGAAACTAATTATGACAAACTTATAAGTACAATACTTATAGGCAACAACATTGTAAACATCGTTGCGACCACACTTGCGACTATTTTGTTTGGGCTCATCTTTAAAAATGACCCATCGACAGCAAATATCGTTTCTACCGTGGTTATGACTGTTTCCATTCTGATTTTTGGGGAAATTACACCAAAGCTAATAGCAAAATCTTTTCCAGAAAAAATGGCTATGACCTTTTATCCAATAATCAAATTCGTGTATTATTTGCTATACATACTCAACCTTGTGTTCTCTGGTTGGAAATGGCTTATCAGCAAAATATTCCGTTTCAAAGACGATGACATTGTGACAGAAGCAGAGATTATGACTATGGTTGAAGAAGCAGAAGAAGATGGTACACTAAAAGAAGAAGAAACCGAACTTATTCGTTCTGTTATCGAGTTTGACGACTTAGAAGTTGGCGACATTTTAGTCCCTAGAGTTAATATCGTTGCAGTTGACATATCTTCTTCTATGGATGACATAAGAAAGGTTTTCGCTAAAGAAGGCTATTCTCGTATCCCTGTTTATAAAGATAGTATCGACACCATTATCGGCACTATCCACGAAAAAGATTTCTTTAATGCATACCTTAACGGCAAAAAAGGTATTGATGGCATTATGCAAAATGCTTTTTATACAACCGAGCACGCTAAGATTTCTGACCTACTTAAACAACTTCAAATAAAGAAGGTGCATATCGCCGTTGTTTTAGATGAATACGGTGGAACTTTAGGTCTTATCACTATGGAAGACATTTTGGAAGAATTGGTTGGCGAAATTTATGATGAACACGATGAAATTATAAATTTCTTTAAGGATGTTAAAGAAGATATTTGTATTGTTGATGGTAACGCACCTATTGCTGACTTTTTTGAAAAGTTTAACTTAGAAGAAGATGAATCTTTAAGCGCCAATACTCTTAGTGGTTTTATTATTGAACTTTTGGGCATTATTCCACACGCTGGATACCAGTTCGATTATAAAAATTTGTCGATTGAAATTATGAAATCAACCGTTAAGAGAATTCTTCAAGTTAAGGTTACGGTTAACGCTGAAACTGAAGAACAAACAAATGAATAATTAAAGACAAACTGCTACTTAATATTTTTTAAGTAGCAGTTATGCACTTGTAGCCCAAATGGATAGAGCATCAGATTCCGATTCTGAAGGTTATAGGTTCAAACCCTATCGAGTGCACCACGTCAGAACAAGGCAACATGGTCTTGTTCTGACGTGGTGCCCCAAGGCATTTCAAATCCGAACCCTAAAAGTTTTTAAATGTCAATACGATATAGGTATATTTATAAAAAATAGACATTAAAAACGGCAGATTTTTTATTCTAAAAGCCGCCTTTTAACAAAGACGGCTTTTATGTTGTTAATTTATTTTAATTTTTTTAACGCTTCAGCTAACGTGTCAGTAGAAAACAAATTATTCTCTTTGCAAAAAATCCTAAAACCTTCATATCCCCATTGAGGTCCCACTTTCATTTTTGGGAGCAAATCATCAATTAATTTCATGCCTAATATTTCGCCAATATTTTGATAATTGATTAAATCAGATTTTATTGCAAACTCTAACATAGAAATTATTTCTCCCCTTGTCGGAATTACAATTTTATTATCTTTCATATATAAATCTCCTCGTGTTTTTTATACTCTTTTTCGCCTCTCTCAAAAATATCTATCCAATTTAAGAGTGTGCGTTTTTTAAGAATCATACGTGCCGATACTTTTAAGTCTCCTTTATCTTTTTGAACGTCTTCTAAAATGTAATATTCCTCGTCATTTAATGTCCTAAAATCAAATCGCCCGTGTGCAAAAGCATTTCTTATATGAAAAAACACACTCATAAATTGATTATTTTTGCAGTCATATATACAAATTCGCTCTTTTGCAATATTAGATGGAAATGAACTTATTAAATCTGCTTTTGTTAATGCTTCATCCATTTTTTTAAATGTGGCCGATGAAAAAAGTAACTCGTAGTTGCTTGCTGCTTGTTTTAACTGCTTGTTTAAATAATAAGGTTTTCTCCAAGGGGTATTCCAACCATATTCACTTAAACAAATCTGTCTTGCTGACAAATTGTCCACAGGGGAATGAAATACAAAAAACGTTATAATACGTAGAAACTGTTTATCTTCAAAAGCTTCAATATTAAGTTTTCCTAACCATAATGGCTCTTTTTTGGTATAAACAATCATTTTATTAATTCCCTGTATATCCCCAAACAACAGTAATCCTTGAGTTTTCATAAAAATCTTTATCGTCCCAAGAAGAACTCCATTGAGAAGGTTTTACTTTTGCCTCACAATAAATCACCATATCTTCACAAGACCAGCAAAAGGCTCTATAGCCTATTATATCAACAGAACTTGGAATGACGACCTTTTTTAAATTTGAGCAATGTGTAAAGGCAAAGTCTTCAATTTCTACAATGGAATTGGGAATGGTTATAGATTGCAGTGAAGAACATCCTCGAAATTCTTTCTCATAAATCGTCGTTCGATTGCTCGGTATTTCAAATGTAGTTAATTGGTATTTTTCCACAAAATCCCCACATTTTATTTTTGTATTCGTTTGAATGTTTAAATAATCATACCAATATTGACTGTCCTTATATTCGCCTAATTCGTAAAACAGATTCATCGCTAAATCGTATTTATTTTCGGTTATATAATTATGAGCCAAATCATACTTATCTTTTTTTGCTTGATTATTATTTGAGTTGATAACCGCCCCAATAATTATTGATACTAGCATAATACTTGCAATAATAACAGAAATAATCACTATCTTTGTTTTATATTTCTTCTCAGCTGCTATATCCTCGAATTTTTGCGCCTCGTTTCTTTCGTATAACAGCTCGTTGGATAAGATTATACGTATATCTTCAATAAATTTATTATAAATTGTTATAATTTTATCGTATATTTCCTGCAACTTCTTGTTGTCTTCTTCTTCGGTGCTTGCCAATCTAGGGGCGTTAGATAATCTTTGATATTCTCGTTCATCGGTATCCATTGCTGAATATAACATTGCATGTGAAGCGGAATTTGTGATAAGTCCAAATCCTAATCCCGTTGTTTCCTTTTCTTTATGGTTCTTTAAGATAGAAATATTAAGTTTCGTAATACTCTCATCTCTTTTTGCAAAATCATTCCATAATTCCATGTATAATTTATCTATTTTTTTATTAAACTCCGTGATTTTTTTAGAAAATTCTTGCTTAATTTCACCTAATACACTCTCCTTGCAAGGAAAATGATTAGCATTCTTAAAAAAATACACCGAAATTTTTTCTGGACTATGATACGCGGCGGCGAAAGAATTTACTAATTCAGTTACCCGTTCAGCCGTATAATATACCCTTTCTTTCTTTATTTTTATCGAAACGTTTTTCTTGTTTTTTACATTGTTATATGCAACATAAGCAGCTCCTTTAGTTATATTCCCGCTATTGGAGGGCGTGTACGAATCAAACGTTTTTTTACTTAAAAGTCGATAAATAATAGAAAATTTCCCTTTATTACCAGAATCTCTTGCTTTATCCTTTGCTCTATCATAAATTAAATATCCAAAGATAAAGCAAGGAAGAGCAGCAATAAGAAAGCCTAAGCCTATAAAAGTCATATTTAAATTCGCAATACCACTAAAAAATAATGCCAATCCTATCACCAAAGCAGCTATTAGTGCAATCATTCTTTGTATCATATGTGCCTCCTAAAAATAAACGTAAATTATTAACTAAATTAATTACACAAATTAAACTAATCTATGTAATAATTATAGTAACAATTTTTGTTACTGTCAAGCATATTGTAACACATTTTGTTACAATCTACTTATGGTGTTGTTTAAGGATAGATTAAAAGAATTGAGAATAGAAAACAATGTTTCTCAATTAGAATTAGCAAAAGTTGTAAACATGTCTAAAATGGCAATTTCGCATTGGGAAAATGGACATAGTGAGCCTAGCATTTTGCAACTAATAGAAATTGCTAATTTTTTTAATGTTTCTGTTGATTATTTAATAGGTAAAACAAATTTTTAAATAAAAAACCACCGAGTTAATATAAACTCGGTGGTTTTAATTTTTTATTACTTTTTATACTTATTTTATAGGAATAAACTCAATTTTATTTATTTGATTTTGCCGTATTAATTGATGAAATAAGCAGTTTTTTTAATTCAACACATTTTTCTAAAACTATTTGCTCTTTGTAATACCCACTCTCAATCAAGAGTTCTATCCAATACTCACTTTCCGAACATTCTTTTAATGCTATTTGTAATTTTGCAATAAAATCAGCCTTTCCATGTGCATAATTAGCCTCTCTTATATTAGCGCCGATGCTTGTGCCTGAACGCAACAACTGATTTGTTAAAACACTTTCTTTTTTCTCTTTTTTTATTTGATTACAAATGTTAATTATCTGCAATGCAAACTCTTTTGATTTAATAATTAAAGGACTTTCTTTCATTTCCAACCTTCTCTATGTTTAATACCAAAACTATTCTCTTTTCACTATTACTTCTTCACTTCCAAATATCGACTGCCTATTTTTAGTGAATAGTGAAGAGTGAATAATGAATAAGTAAAATCGACAAGCCACTAACGTTTCTTGTCGATTTTTGGTGCCGCTGGCCGGACTTGCTTCTCTCGAGCCTCCCGCAAAATAGTCCACTGGACTATTTTTTCGCCCAAAGGCGAACACGCAACTAAAGTTGCTCGCTCCTAATTCAAGCCCGTCCATACAAGCATAAAAAAATAATCTAGACACAAATGTATCTAGATTATTTTTGGTGCCGCTGGCCGGACTTGAACCGGCACGGTATCACTACCACTGGATTTTGAGTCCAGCGCGTCTGCCAATTTCACCACAGCGGCAAATTATTTATAATTTAACTTGCAAAATTGTTGTATTTTTGTTAAAATTATATGGTAAAATAATTTATATACAACGCTTTTTCAAAGTTTGCTATAAGATAATATCATAATTTTTTTCAAATAGCAAGCAATTAAAGGGATTTTTATGGAAAAATTAGTTTTGATTGATGGAAACAGTTTAATAAACCGTGCATTTTATGCTATGCCTGTTTTATCGACTAAAGACGGCACATACACCAACGCCGTTTATGGGTTTATGAACATGTTTTTCAAGATGTTAAGTGAAGAAAAACCTACTTATGTGGGTGTTGCTTTTGACTTAAAAGCACCAACATTTAGGCATAAAATGTATGCCGAATATAAAGGCACAAGAAAGCCTATGCCAGAAGAACTTCGCCCACAAATTCCACTCTTAAAAGAAGTGCTTTCGCTTATGAACATAAAGACCTTTGAACTTGAAGGAAGCGAAGCCGATGATATTATAGGCACTATTGCTAAAGCGACCAAGGTTAAAACCATAATTATCACGGGGGACAAGGACTCTTTTCAACTTGTTGATGATGAAACCGAAGTGCATTTTACAAAGCGTGGTATAACCGATGTTGAAATTTATAACAATGAAAACTTTACCGAAAAGACATCGCTTATCCCAAGCCAAATCATAGAACTTAAAGCCTTGATGGGCGATTCTTCTGATAATATACCTGGTATTAGTGGTATTGGCGAAAAGACTGCCCTAAACTTACTTAAACAATTTTCTAATATAGAAAATCTTTATCAAAACACCGATAAACTTAAAGGTAAATTGCAAGAAAAAATTATTCTAGGCAAAGAAAGTGCATTTTTATCAAAAACACTCGCAACCATAGACTGCAACTCAGGGGTTGACACCGACCTATCAAAAATGACAGTTAGTTTGCCTTTTTCTAGTGCTGTTAAGGAAAAGTTTATAAACCTTGAATTTAAGTCGCTTTACAACAAACAAGAGTGGTTTTCAAACGATGCTTTGGCAAGCCAAACTGTAGGCAACAAACCTATTAGCAATGTAGACATATTAGAAATTGAAAGTTTGGATAGTGAAATTTTTTCTAAGCACTTCGAAAGATTAAGCGTAGTGTTTGGGGATAATAGCATCAATTTAAGCGATGGAAAAGCCGAATACGTTATAAAAACAAGGCAGAGTCTACTCGATGATGGGTTTAACACGGCTGATGTTCTAAACGCACTCTCTCACCACCTTAATGGCAAAACGCCACTTATCGTTTATGGTAAAAAGGACATAAAACATTTTATATTTAACAGCGTGGGTTTAAGCCTTAATGCTAAAGCCGATGACACCTGCATAATGAAATATCTTTGCGATTTTTCTAGTGGCGACCAAAACTTAACACAAGTTTTAACCGAATATGGACTATCGACTACTACACCAGCATACTCGCAGTTTATTCTATACGATATGCTAAAAGAAAAACTTGCCAAGCAAGACCTAACCACCCTATACACCGATGTGGAATTGCCACTAGCAGATGTTCTTTTTGATATGGAACAAAGTGGTTTTAAGGTGGACTATACTGCCCTTTTAAGTGCAGGCGAAAAGTATCGTGGAATTTTAAGTGAACTTGAAAACGAGATTCGCTCGCTTGTTGATGAGCCAACATTAAATGTAAACTCACCAAAGCAACTTGGCGACGTAATTTTTGAAAAACTTAAACTTGGCAAAGGCAAAAAGACAAAGAACGGATACTCAACAACGGCTGAGATTTTAGAAAGTTTAGAAAGCACCCACCCTGCTATCTCGCTTATCTTAAGATATAGAGGGTTACAAAAACTTTCTTCAACGTATATAGAAGGCTTTAAGCCGTTAATCGACAAAAAGACAGGGCTTGTGCACACAACCTTTAACCAAACCTTAACGGCAACAGGAAGGCTTTCTAGCAAAGAGCCAAACCTTCAAAACATACCTGTCCGTGATGAAGAAGGCAAAGAAATTAGAAAGTTCTTTGTTCCAAAGAGTGAGAATAGAATTTTAATCAGTGCAGACTATTCGCAAATTGAACTAAGGCTTCTTGCTTGTTTTTCAAAATGTCAAAGCCTAATTGATGCTTTTTGCGAGGGCAAGGATATACACAGCGCAACGGCATCAAAGGTGTTCAACGTTAGCATTAACGAAGTTACCCCTACCCTTAGAAGCAGGGCTAAAGCCGTTAACTTTGGCATTATATATGGCATGAGCGAATATGGACTTGCTAAACAACTAAAAATTTCTAACTATGAAGCGAGAGAGTTTATCAGCGCTTATTTTAAGGAATACCCAGAAGTTAAAACCTATATGGATGAAAACATAGCGTTTGCAAAAAGCACGGGGTATTCTAAGACCTTGCTAAATAGAAGGAGATATATCCGTGAACTTTCGGCATCAAACTATGCGATGCGCCAATTTGGTGAAAGGGTGGCTATGAATATGCCACTTCAAGGCAGTAGTGCTGACATTATAAAAATCGCAATGCTTAAAGTCGCAAACAGATTAAAGAAAGAAAACTTAAAGTCCGAACTCATTTTGCAAGTGCACGATGAACTTATTATCGACGCATTTATAGATGAAAAAGAAAAGGTAGAAAACATATTAAAAACCGAAATGGAGGGGGCAGTGGACCTTGCTGTGCGCCTTACTGTTGAAACGGGCAGTGGCACGACTTGGTTTGATGCCAAATAGAAAATGAAAAGCAATAAACTTATTGCAATTACAGGTGGAATAGGCAGTGGCAAAAGCCTTGCGCTTGAAGCGTTAAAAAACGCTGGCTATTTTACACTTTCTTGCGACCAAATAGTTAAAGATTTATATAAAACGCACGCCGTAAAAAAGATATTAAAAGACATTTTTCCAACGGCTGTAAGTGGCGAGAAAAGGCTAACCGTTAGCACTAAAAAAATTGCAGACATTACTTTTTTCGATAAGGATAAGCATAGCGAACTGACTAGCGCCATCACCCCACTCGTTTTAGATGAAGTTCTAAAAAGAGCAAATAGGAAAAAAGGTTTAATCTTTGTGGAAGTGCCACTTTTATTTGAGTGTGGTTATCAGGATAAGTTTGACGGCGTTATAATTATTAAAAGAGAACTAAACGCCAGAATAGAAAGCGTTAAAAAGCGTTCTAACCTAACTAAAGAGCAAATTTTAGCAAGAATAAACGCCCAAGTTGATTATTCTTCCCTTGACCTAACAAACTATAAAGTTATCACAAACAACGGCGATAAAATAGATTTAAAAAATTCTATTCTTGAATATGTAAAGTCGCTATAATAAGAACAAAAAAGCAAACCAAACAAGGTTTGCTTTTTCTTATTTTTCTTGAATATCGTAAAACTTAAAATTAGATGTTCTTACTTTGTTTTGAGCCCAATTCACTGCCGAATTTCTATCACCCCTAAAAGTTTCAGTAAATGCTGGAACTCCACCACGATACGCAGTTTCCGTCAAGTAATACTTAATAATAAATGTTTTCATATATGTTGCTCCTTTTTATTTTTTTCCTGCTAATGCTTTAAAAAACCAACAAATAATCTCTACTAAAAAATACCCAATTGCAAAACCTTTTATAAAACTTACAATTTCATGTTTCTGATAATCTTTATTCATTAAAAACTCTCCTTGCTTTTTACAAGAAGAGTTTATCACATTTATTATCCCAACTTTGGGATATTGCTATTTTTCATATTCCCACCCGACTATATTTATATTGTGAATGCCTTTATAAATTTTTTCAATGGTTTCTTTAACGTCCCATTCTCTCTTATTCCTATTTCCTCTATTTAATTCAACATTCTCGCTTTTCAACATACGACACACATAAATATTGTTTAATATTTTTTTTACATTTTCATAATTTAAGGTTTCTAAGGAAATCAATTTTTGGATAACATCTTCAATAGGGATAACGTGCTCATCATGAAAAACTTGTCTATATTGAAATGTGTTTGTGGGCGCAAAAGCTTTTTCTTTTTCAAAAGGCTCTTTTGCCGCCCCCTTATATAGATTCAATTTACATTCTTTATGAACAGGAACTTTCATTGTATAATGATAGTTCTTAATGTCTTCTTTTCCGTTTGTTATTTCTTTCCATAATTTATCTGCAGCAACAGAAATAAAAAAATGGTCATCATTTATTCTAAATTGTCTTATAACTTGTCCCAATAGATATTTTGCACCCCACAAACGATTATTTCCATCGTCTAAATAATGTTTGCAATTCTTTTCATCCTCCACATTTGTTATTTTTACAGCTTTTACAAAACTAATTATTATGTCTAAAACCTTATTATCTTTTTCCATCTTTCTTACTCCTTGTATTTCTCATTTGCGACTTGAACGTTTTTCTTTATTCGTTCTCTTAATTCTAAAGGTGATAAAATTTCAACGGCGTTCATGTATTGCATTGACCAGTATTCCATGGCGTTAATGCTCGCTTTTACTTTAACTAAAAAACGCCCGTCTTCTCTCTCTTCAATTTTTATATCTTTACCAAACCAGTCTATAATTTGGTCTAACGCCCACCCGTCTGCAATAAATTCAACTGCTTTTGACTCATCATAAAACATATACGGCATTGAAGAAGAAAAACGTTTATAATCGATGCCACTTTCAAAACCATTAACTGATTTTAATGACGTTCGGTTTTTATCTATAAGTTCAATATCGGTAATTCTATCCATACGGTAATATTGAATATGTTGCCATTTTTCATTATATCCCATTAGGTAATAACGCCCGTTATGCAATATCATTTGATAAGGGCTAACTGTATGAATTGCACTTCGGTGCATTTTTTTATCTGCGCCATATTTATTATAATCAAACTTAATTTGTTTGTCAGTTTCAATGGCTTCGTCAATAATTTCAATATTATAAAACACCGCAACGTTTTCGGTTTTATCCCAGTCCTGCACCGAATAAATATTTTTAACGTGTTTTTTGAAATACTTATTCGCCTGACCACAAAGTTTTTCAATCAGTTCTTTTGACTGTTTGGGTGTGATATGTTTACTTGATAATACGCCGTCTATTAAGAGTTTGAGTTCGCTATCTTCAAACGTGCGTTCGGCTAGATAAGAGCCTTTTTTGGTAGTTTCAACATCATACCCCGCTTCGTTAAGTAGCGAAATATTTCTACCTATTGCTTTTCGCTCTATTACAAGCCCATATTCACTTTCCAATAGTTCCACTATTTTATCGTGTTTTATAGGGTGCTCACAGTCGCTATGCTTTTCTAAAATTTGCAAAACCCTAATCAATGCCAACTTTTTTGGTTCAAAACTTTCCATTTCCATATCACCTTTATTTTAGTATATTTATTATACCAAAATTGTCGCAATGAATCAAGATGTTTTGAGAATTTCATTAAAAGTTAAAGTATTGCTATCAAATTTTAAATTTGTCCAAGGACTATAATATTCTTCCATATCTTTATCAATTCTAATTTCAGCTACGTCTTTTTCAACTAAACCGTTTCTAATTTCTTTTTCTGTTGCCATTCTGTCTGGGCAATTTATTGTAATAATTTTATCGGCATATTTTATAAATTCCTTATGTCTTAAATTCCTATATATAGAACGCTTTCTATTGCACCAATTCATAACGTCGCTAACAATTATTGCAATTTTAAGTTTCTTTGCCAAATCTAAAAGTTTTAAAACGAGTTCTTTTTCATATCCATTTGAATAAATTAAAAAATCTTCAAAATTATCAATATACACTACGTCAACTCCAAAATTATCTTTATGTCCCATAATTTTATATAATAGTTCTTCAAAATTAACAAAGTTTTTATAAATCAACAAACCATTACTTTCCAAACTGTCTAAAGCGCTAATTCTATCAATAGCCTTATGCCTATTTGTTTGCATAGTAAAAAATAAAGTCTTTTGTTTATCTATGGTTTTTTCAATCATAGAACAGATTAAACTCGTTTTACCTGTTGCCGGGTAGCCACCAATAACTACTAACTCGCCTTTATAAATTTTTAAGTGTTTGTCTAAACTTTCAAATCCAGTGTAAATTATATTCATAGATTCTCGCCTTTTTGTTTTTAATATACTAAATTTACTATCCCAAAAATGGTATTTTTAATTTTTACACAAACAAAAAACTCGGTCTTGAATAAGCCGAGTCTTTATCTATTTTTTTATTTATTTCTTTTTCTTTAACATTTCAACGATGTCACTGAGCCTATCTAAATCATCACGAGTGTAATAATCTATATAGATTCTGCCCTTTTTGTCGTTGCCGATAGCGTTTACTTTAGTGCCAAGAACCCTTTGCATATCCATGATGAGTTCTTTAAGTTCGTTAGAGAGTTCTTGCTTAATTTTCTTTTTAGCCTTAACTTCTGGTGGTTCAAAATATTCTTTAACCCTCTTTTCAACTTCTCTAACAGAAAGCCCTTCTTTAATAGTAGTTTGGGCATACTTTATTTGGTCGGTTTGTGGCAAAGATATAATTGCCCTTGCATGACCTGCAGAAAGCGTGCCGTTTGCAACGAGTTTTATAACTTCTTGAGAAAGGTTAAGTAGTCTTAATGTATTAGCAATGGCAGGGCGAGATTTACCTATTCTATCGGCTAAATCTTCTTGTGTCATGCCATAGTCGTCCATAAGAGAGCGCATTGCCGTTGCTGCTTCTATTGGGTTTAAGTCTTCCCTTTGCAAGTTTTCAATAAGGGAAATTTCTTTTATTTGCCTTTCGTTATAATTTTTAACGATAACAGGCACAGTTGATAAGCCAGCAAGTTTACTTGCCCTAAAACGCCTTTCACCTGCGATAATCATATACCTATCGCCACTCTTATTAACGATAATTGGCATAATCACGCCGTGTTTTGCGATAGAATCTGCAAGTTCTTGAAGAGCCGTTTGGTCAAACACCTTTCTTGGCTGATTTGGGTTTGCAAAAATCGAAGATATTTCAATTTGCTTTACATCTTCGCCACTGCTATGCGTTTTTTCTTCATCGAACAACAAACTTTTTCCGTAATCTTCTTCTGTTTCAGAAAACAATGCAGAAAGACCTTTTCCTAATCCTTTTGCTTTCATACTTTCCTCCAATTATTCTTTGGTTTTTTTAGAAGGCTGTCTTGCTATGTATTCTTCTGTTAAAGCAAGATATGCCTTTGCACCTGAACAGCGTGTGTCGTGAAGCATAATTGGCACGCCGTGGCTTGGTGCTTCTGCTAAACGAATATTCCTTGGAATAACCGTGTCGAATACTCGTTTGCCGAAATACTTACGAATTTCTTCGCTAATTTGTCTTGATATTATTGCTCTATTATCGCTCATTGTAAGCACAACGCCTTCTATTTTAAGCGATGGGTTTAAGTGCTTTACAACAAGTTTAATAGTGTTCATTAGTTGTGATAAACCTTCTAATGCATAATACTCACTTTGGATAGGGATAAGCACGGTATCTGCAGCAGCAAGTGCGTTTATTGTTAAAAGTCCAAGCGATGGTGGGCAGTCTATAGTTATAAAGTCGTAACTTTGTTTAGCACGCTCTAAAACTTTTCTAAGCACCTTTTCCCTGTCTTTAACATAAACAAGTTCAACTTCTGCGCCAGCAAGGTCAATGTTAGAAGGCAAGATATCAAGCCCTTCCACGCATGTCTTAAGCACGGCTTCTTCGATAGGCATATCGTCTATCATAACGTTATATACCGATTGCTTTACTTCACTTTTAGCAAAGCCTAAGCCACTTGTTGCATTGCCTTGTGCATCAAGGTCAACTATCAAGCACTTATATCCTTTTTTTGCAAGGTATGCCGACATGTTTACACAAGTTGTTGTTTTACCCACGCCACCTTTTTGGTTAGAAAAAGCAATTATCTTTCCCATAATTCTCTCCTTTGCAAGTTTTTGCTTTATCTTTCTTTTTCTTTTGTTTTTACTTTTGCATTATTCTTTATCAGAATTTTGCTCGCCTTCTTTGTCTATCTTTTCTTGTTTTGTTTCTTCTTCCTTGTGGCTATCTTCTTGGGTTTGGGCGAGTGATTCTTCTGCCTTTGCCTTCTTTTCCTTAGCCTTTTCTTCAGAAATTATAACCGACTTTCTCTTAAAAGGATTTTCTTTTAATGAACGCTCGTTTTTGTCCATAAATTCTATAATTTCTTCAACGCTCTTGCCTTCGATAAGCATATCAACTTCTTCAGAGAAAATTGTTTCTCTTTCAACCAAAAGCCTTGCCATATTGTCAAGAAGTTTTTTGTTTGCAGATAAAAGTTTTCTTGCTTTTTGCAATCCGTCGTCAATAATTTGTCTAATTTCTTGGTCAATAATACCAGCCGTTTGTTCGCTGTAGTTTACGTGTGATGCCATATCTCTGCCGATAAACACTTCCTTATCCGAGCCATAAGAGATAGGACCAACCTTTTCACTCATACCCCACTCGGTTACCATAAGTCTTGCTCGCTTTGTAACGGCTTGGATATCGCCAGAAGCACCGGCTGAAATATCTTTAATAATAAGTTCTTCGGCAACCCTACCACCAAGCGTCATAACTATATCGTCAAGTAGTTTTGCCTTTGTCAAGTGGTTGTCGTCAGAGTCTGGTCTTGTCATAGTATATCCAGCAGCCTGACCCCTTGGAATAATAGAAACTTCGTGAACAGGGTCGCAGTTAGGCAAAAGTTTTGCTAAGATAGCATGACCTGATTCGTGATAAGCAGTAATTCGTTTATCCGTTTCGGTAACAAGCCTACTCTTCTTTTGTGGACCCATAAGCACTTTATTGATGCCTTCGTAAAGGTCTTTGTTTGTAATATATTTTCTGTTTGCTCTAGCAGCAAGGATAGCCGCTTCGTTCAAAAGGTTTTCTATATCAGCACCAGAAAAACCACTTGTCATTCTTGCAACTGTCTTAAAGTTAACGTCGGTTGCAAGTGGCTTATTTCTTGCGTGAACTTTTAAGATTGCTTCTCTGCCACGAACGTCTGGAACGTTTACATAAATTTGTCTATCAAACCTGCCTGGACGAAGTAGTGCTGGGTCGAGTATGTCTGCCCTGTTAGTTGCCGCCATAACGATAATGCCATCGTTTGTTTCAAAGCCGTCCATTTGTACTAAAAGTTGGTTTAAGGTTTGCTCTCTTTCATCGTGGCCACCACCCATACCTGTGCCACGTTGACGACCCACTGCATCGATTTCATCAATAAACACGATACATGGCATGCTCTTTTTTGCAACGTCGAATAAGTCCCTTACTCTAGATGCACCAACGCCAACAAACATTTCAACAAAGTCTGAACCACTTATTGAAAAGAAAGGAACACCTGCTTCGCCAGCAACGGCTTTTGCAAAGAGTGTTTTACCTGTACCTGGAGGGCCTACAAGCAACACCCCTTTTGGTATTCTTGCACCAAGGTCAGAGAATTTTTTAGGATTTTTCAAAAAGTCAACAACTTCTGCAAGTTCTTCTTTTTCTTCTTCTGCACCTGCAACATCGCTAAACCTTACTTTTAAGTTTTGGTTTACTCTTGCATTAGTTTTTGCAAAATTCATTGCACTCTTTGTGCCACCTTGCGTTTGCATTATTAAAATAAAGAATACGATAGCAATTAAAATTGTTCCTCCTAGTGGTAAAAGCGAAGACCAAATAGAACCTGCATTAGGGTCTGTGTAATTATAACCTAAATTTAGGCTTGAAAGAAGCCCTGTTATCATTGCAACTTCGCTATCACTTCTTGAATAGTTTGTTGTAAACGAAAGAACTTCGCCAGTAACTCTACTTCTTAAATCAAATGTGATTACATAACCATCAAACACAACGTTTTCTATCTTCGCACCTTTGGTCATGTTAAAACCACTATCTAAAATTTCTTCTCTTATTACTTCTGCATTTGCCTTTTCTAATTCTGCACCATCAAGATAGGTGTCTCCATTTCCTGTACCTGTGCTATCTTCATAGATTGAACTATTTGCCATCTCGTTAAGTATTGAGTGAAGTTCAGATGTTTTAATTTCTGTGCTTCCCATCAAGCATGATGTAACCGAGAAAATAGCAATCGCTGCAATTATGATGCCAAGCACTATCCATAATGCCTTACTCTTTTTCGTTTTCAAAATATTTCTCCTTAAAAATTTATCAGCAATATTATAACTTGTCTATATTAAAAAAATCTTGAAAAACATTAAAGTTTTTAACATTCTTTTATAAATAAAACAAACTTAAACTTGCAAAAATATAAAATTAAATATTTGCTAGTAAAATCCTTATAATTCTTTACATAATATTTTATAGCAATATTATATAATATTATACATCAATATAAATAAAAATACAATAGATTTTATAAAATTTATTAAACACAATAAATTAAACAAAAATTATAATTAGCGCAAAGCGATTTATTATAGCGCTATTTAATAAATATATGCTAAAATGTTTTGCGCCAAATTATTTGCTTTTAAATTATTCAATAAGAAAAATTACAAAATCGCATGCGCCTAATATAGTTTATATGGGTCTTTTACATAAACGCAAAATTATTTTTAAACAAAAAACAAAAAAATTATATATACCTAACAACAGCACCTTAATATTATTAGTTTTACAAAAAAACAGGCATTTATAATTGAAATAAACACAAAAACACCAAACCAGAATTAACTGCACATTTATTTCAAGATTTTTAAAGGCGTCAATATTTTTTTTATTTTAATAGATGTTGCAACATTACTCAACTATAATTTTTGTTGCAATTATTTAAAACTTGGATAAAACCCAACCTATTCGAACATGCGAAAAGCGAGACTTTAATAATTTTTTATAAAAAATTAACAAAAATCATGCTTTAAAAATTGTCATTTTAACGCTCTTAGCGAGAATGGTATTATTTTTTAGGTGGAAAAAATTTTTATAATTCTCTCTCACAGACACCGACTTTTTGATATTTTGTCACAATAACCACTTGGTTTGTTTCACATGAAACAAACCAAACTTTAATGTTTCACATGAAACATTTTAGTAAAGAAAAAAATGGGAGTGTTTCACATGAAACAATGTGATTATTAAAAAACGTATTTGTTTTTATAATTTCCATATTTGTTTAATTAAAAACACTAAATTAAACAAGATTTATGCTTATATTTGTGAAATTTATATATTTTACGGCTTTTGTGCAACATTTTCTTTGTTTTATATGCCTTTTTTATTGTTTTTTTAGATAAAATGTTTATTTTTTATGTTTATTTGTGTTGTTTTGAAAGTTTTTCCATTGTTTTCCATTAATTTTTTGTTTTATGTTAAGTTTTTATTGTGCAAAACAATTTCTTATAGCACATACTATTAGCAAACGCAAGGTTTTATATAATTAAAAAAACAACTGCGTATGTTTTGTACAGTTGTTTTTATATTTTATATTTTTTTTATTTTACTTAAATAAGTTCTGTCGTAATTTACGGCTTAATTGTGCTAATTATCATGTCAATGATGTGCGTGTTTATGATTTTATCTGTCAAAAAGCCAAAAATGTTGAGGTCTTGTATTGTATTAACAATTTTTGATGCTTGCATGCTAGCGTATAAGTCCTGAGTAAGAGAAAATGGTACAACACCAACAATAGTAACGATTAGTTCTATTACAATGATTATATATAACAAACTTAGCACTAAACCAAATAATCTGTCTATTGTCGCAACGCCTTTACTTTTATGAGCCTTTTTTGCCATTTTGCTTATAAACTTAAGCAAAATCTTTAGAACAATAAACAAAATTACAACAGATATTATCAAAACTATATAATAGGCAATAGTAGGGGAGATAACGTCGCTTACAGTTGCATTGGCATCAAAATTGCCCTTACTTTTAACCGATAGCACAATTTTAACAAAAATTCCACTTATTCCAGCACTATACAGTGTTTGGCTATTTACATCTGCAAGTTTTGTTTGCATCAATCCTTTTCCAAACAAATTATTTAGTGGACTGGATATGTTATTTGCCATATTTGAAACTGTGCCAAAGTTTTCTTCCAGACATTTTATTACAGGTGAAGAAACTAGAACAGCAACGATTATTGCTATTATCGTTCCAAAAAAAGTAAATAGCGTTTTTGAAAACCCTTCTATAAAACCATACAGCGCAAAGATTATTATTACCACAAGCGCTATAATATCTATGGTAGCGCTAAGGTTTGCGTTTAATAAATTTAACATTTTGCCACCATCTTTTTCTTTTTTGTTTTTTATAATATTACCACATTCTTAATAATTTTTCAACAAAAACAAAGCAAATTGTATAATTTAACAAAATTTAGTAAATAAATAATGTGTTAATAAAGATTAAACATTTTAACTAAAACAATTTAGGAAGTATTTTGCGTTATGGAAAAAAAAGAATTTTCATTTAGTACATTTAATCAGCATTGTCCTAGTGGGATATATCAGGCTTTAATAGAGTGCAACAAGCAAGACAAAAGGCCAATATTTATATGTATTGGCAGTGACCTTGTTTTAGGGGATAGTTTGGGCCCACTTGTTGGAACTTTTTTAAGAAATAAAAAAGTTGGCTCTTATATATATGGAACACTGAACTTTCCTATAACAGCAAAAGAAGTTGAATATGCAAGAACATATCTAAAGCAAATGCACCCAAACTCAATTACAATTGCCATTGATGCTGCAATTGGCAGTAGTGAAGATATAGGGCTTATTAAGGTGTTAAACAAGGGGCTTAAGCCTGGGCTTGGTGTTGACAAGAACTTAGGGCTTGTGGGCGACATAAGCATTATTGGCGTTGTTGCCACCAAGTCTAACAATAACTATAATTTGTTTAACCTTACACGCTTAAACTTAATTTATAAAATGGCAGAAAATATTGCTTCTGGCATTGAAAAATATATTCGCTATTTAGAAAACAAGGATAATTTTTCTATAAAGAAATCTTTTGGTGCATAACTGATTAGCCTTGCATTTTTGTTTGTATTTATTATTTAAAATATTAAACCCAAAACGAATTTTCGTTTTGGGTTTAAAGTTTATTGTTTCTTAAAAAATAATTGACAGTTTTTATAAAAATATATATAATGTAGTTAGATTCAGTTCAGCCCTTAAACAAGGCAGTATAATGTGGCAACACAGCACGGAACTGAATTTTTATTTTTTAAAATTCTTTAATAGGTCTTTTTATTCAACAATTTGACATATTGCTGTTGCATAGTCGTCGGTGTGAGAAATTGATATTTCTATTTTTCTTTGACCTAAAAGTTCTTTTGCTTTTCCAAAAAGGTTAACATATGGCTTGCCATTATCATAATGCAAAACCATAATTTCGGTCACTAAACCACCACCGAGAGCCTTAACCACACTTTCTTTAACACAAAAAAAGCCTGCAAAATGAATGGCTGGGTTGCGATTAGCGTTTGCATAATCAATTTCTTCTTTGAAAAAAAGCCTTTTTGTATATTCAGGGTTTTCTATTAGTTTTTTTATTCTTTTAACTTCTAAAATATCAATTCCTATCATATTACCACCATAATATAAGGGGATATTAACCTTAAAACGCACCAAATTGGTGCGTTTTTATTATTTGTTTAATAATTCAATTGAGTAGTCTAGTCTTCTTAAAGTTTCTTCTTTGCCCAAAAGTTCGGCAATTTCCATAACGCCACCAGCAGTTGATTGCTTGCCAGAGATAGCAACTCTAACGCACCAGAAAACTTGTCCGTTTTTAACGCCAAGTTCGTTAACCAAGTTCATCATGGCATCGTGCACGCTATCAAAAGTAAACTCTTTTAGTTCAGCAATAGCCTTTCTTGCAAGTGGTAATACTTTTTTGGCAATTTCTGTATCAGTTTTCATCTTTTTGTGAGTATATAGTTCTAAATCGTATTCGCCAAACTCTTCTAAAAAGTCAATCTTTTCAGGAATTTCGCTAAAGATTTCTATTCTTGTTTTTAATAGGTTTGCAACCTTTAGCATGTCATATTTGCCATAAACCTTACTTTGTTTTAAGAAGGCATCAGCCTTTTCTACAAACTCTTCATCGGTCATAGCCTTGATATACTCGCCAGAAAGCCATTTCATTTTCGTTTCATCAAAAATTGATGGTGACTTGTTTATCCCTTCTAATGAAAAGTTTTCGCAAAGTTCCTTTAGGCTCATCTTTTCCACATTGCTCTTAGGACTCCAGCCTAAAAGTGCTATGTAGTTTACGATTGCTTCTTTAACATAACCTTTTTTAACAAAATCTTCATAACTAGCATCGCCATTTCTCTTGCTGAGTTTATGTTGAGCATCTTTCATGATAGGTGGAAGGTGAATATAAGTTGGTCTTTCCCAACCAAAAGCATCGTACATAAGGTTATACTTTGGTGTAGAAGAAAGATATTCGGTGCCACGAATAACGTGGGTAATCCCCATCAAGTGGTCGTCAACAACGTTTGCAAAGTTATAAGTAGGCATACCATCGCTCTTGATTAAAATGCCATCTTCAATGTCTTTATAGTCAACACTAATATCACCATAAACAAGGTCATGGTAGGTACCTGTGCCTTCAGTTGGCACATTTTGGCGAATAACGTATGGCTCGCCATTAGCAATTCTTCTTTCTATTTCTTCTTTAGAAAGACTTAAGCAATGCTTGTCGTATCTAATGTTGCCCGTGCTATCTTTAAGGCTTTCAATTCTGTCAGCCGTACAGAAACAATAGTATGCGCCTCCGAGTTCAACAAGTTTTTTAGCGTATTCTGTGTAGATAGATTTTCTTTCGCTTTGAATATATGGACCATAGTCGCCACCAACGTCTGGGCCTTCATCATACATAATGCCCGAATCACGCATGGTGTCGTATATAATTTGAACAGAGCCATCAACATATCTAGCCGTGTCTGTATCTTCGATTCTTAAAATAAACTTTCCGTCATAGCGTTTTGAATACAAAAAGCCATAAAGCGCTGTTCTAAGTCCACCGATGTGTAAATACCCTGTTGGACTTGGTGCAAAACGAGTTCTTACCATTTTATTTCTCCTTAAACTTCTTTAATGCCATTAAAGATATTTTTTAAATTGCATTGTCTTTTTATGTTGTCTATCAAATTTTCGCCCTTATAACTAAAAGAGTCATCAAAACTTATAATTATATGGTCGATAAGGTTTACATCGTGCAGTTCGCAAATCAAATTCATTTTCTTTGTTGCAAAATGGTCTTCATTGCTTGGAAGGGCGCTTCCACTCGTGTGATTATGCGCCATAATTGCATATGTAGGTTTATAAATGTTTATAGCGCTTACAACTTCTGGGATTTCAGCGCTAACTTTATCTCTTTGGTTGTCGGTAAACTCGACCTTAGCAAGCAGTCTAAACTTAGTGTCAAGAAAAAGCATTATAAACTTTTCTCTTAAGAGCCCAGCAAAAACGCTAGCCAAATATTCCCTAGTTTGTTGTGGATTAGAAAAGGATATCTCTTTTTCCTTTTTTGCTTCTATTCTTTTAAACACTTCTGCTATTGCAACGATAAAAGAAGCAGTTTTCTTTCCCACGCCGTCAACCGACATAAGTTGCTTAACACTTGCCGAAAACACGCCTTTTAAGTCACCAAAAAATTTAATGAGTTTATGCGCAAGGGGATTTGTGTCTTTTCTTGGAATAGCAAAAAACAACAAAATCTCAAGCACCTGATGGTCATTAAGCCCATCGGTGTTTTTCAAAAACCCTTCAACCATACGCTCTCTGTGTCCTGCATGAACATTTTCCATCAAACTCATAATTTTATTTTACCATAAATTTATAAAAAAACAAAACAAATAGAATATTTTTATAAATATGCTTACAATATTTTTAATAATATTATATAATATAAGTGTAAATAGTTTTTTAAGGGAGCCCTAATGCAAGATTTTAATCAATTTATTGGTCACTTATCCAATCTTATAAGTTTTGAAAGTATCTTAAGCGAGCCAAAAAAAGACGCACCTTTTGGAATTAATATTAGAAATTGCCTTGACTGGTTTTTAGGTCTTGCAAAAGAGTTCGGTTTTGAAACAATTAACTATGATGGCTATGCTGGTGAAGTTTATTTTGGCAAAGGCGAAGAAGTGGGCATTATAGGACACCTTGACGTTGTGCCTATCGGTATAGGTTGGAATTCAAACCCTTTTACTTTAACCCATCGTGATGGTGTGTATTATGGCAGAGGGGTATGCGATGATAAAACGCCACTTCTATCTTGCCTTTACGCATTAAAAGAGTTAAAGAATTCTAAACTGCCTGTAAACAAAAAGTTTCGCCTTATCGTAGGCTGTGATGAAGAAAGTGGTTGGCGTGACATAGAATACTTAAAGACAAAAACCACCTTGCCAGAATACGGCTTTTCGCCTGATGGAGATTTTCCTATTAGTTATGCCGAAAAAGGCATTGTCGAAGTTGCTTTTTGCTTGCCAAAACTCAAAAATTTTGCCGATGTTAAGGGGGGTACAGCACTAAATGCCGTTTGCGACTACGTGACAGTTCGCCCACTAATCAAACCTAACCAAAAAGACCTTGATAAGTTTAATCTTTCTATAAACGAACAGGGCTATATAGTTTCAAAAGGCAAGTCTGCACACGGCTCTAGCCCACACCTTGGCATAAACGCAATGGTTAAACTCTTTGAATACCTTTTATACATGGGCGAAGATGTTAAAGGCGTTTTAGACAACTTATTCTATGATAAAAAAGGCATATTTGCCCTTAAAAACGAACAAGGAGTAGTCACCCTTTCGCCAGACCTTATCTCAGAAGATGAAAAGGGGATAACCATTACTTGTGACTTAAGGATTCCTGCTCCGTTTACCTTAGAAGATGTTAAACCTATTCTTGATAGTTTTAGATTGCCTTATACCACTAAAGTTCGCCATGACCCTATGATGGCAGAAAAGAACGGCAAGTTTGTTCAAACGCTTCTTAATGCGTATAACGAAATTACAGGCGAGAAGGCTGAGCCTATAAGTATGGGTGGCTCTACTTTTGCAAGGGCGTTTGCTAAGGGCTGTGCTTTTGGCCCAAAATTAAAGGGACATATCGACAATATCCACGATGCCAACGAAAACGTTTCAAAGGAACAAATTTTAACGGCTTATAAGATTTATAAAAAGGCGATTTTTGACCTTGCAAAATAAATTTATCATAAAAAAAAGGATAGCGACTGCTATCCTTTTTCTTTATCTTGGTTTTTTAACTATTTAGTGTTGTGGGTACCAAAAAATGCTTGTGGGTGAGAACATACAGGGCAAATTTCAGGGGCAGTTAAGCCTTTGTGCAAATGTCCACAGTTATTACACTTCCACCACACTTCTTTTTTGCTAGAAAACATAGTGTCGTTTTTGACCTTTTCGGCAAGTTGCCTATAAGTTTCTTCGTGCTGTCTTTCAATGGCTGCCACACCATCGAAAAGGCTTGCTATATCGTCATAACCTTCTTCTCTTGCCACCTTGGCAAAGTCACTGTATAAAACCGAGCGCTCATAGTTTTCAAGGTCGGCTGCATCAATAAGGTTTTCTTCGGTGTTTGAAATTCCGTGAAACAACTTAAACCAAATTTTAGAGTGGGCTTGTTCGTTGTCGGCAAACTGAGTGAAGATGTTGTAAATGGCCTCGTAACCATCTTTTTTGGCTTGTTCGGCATAAAAAGTATATTCATTATATGCCCCAGACTCTCTTAAATAAGCAGTCATTAAGTTTTGATATGTTTTACTATCTTTTAGTTTCATTTTTATCTCCTTTTACATTGCTTTTCTTATAGTTTTGCCTAAAATTATAAAACCATACTTATTTTTGGTGTAATTAGTTGAAAATTTTGTCTTTTTAGATTATAATATTAAAAGATATTAACTTTTTAAGGTGAAAAAAAATGACTTTCGATACAAAACTCGTTGGCAAAATCGGTTCAATGGCGCTCATCGATAAAGAGAGCAATATTTTAGACTATACCTTGATTGCAAGGCTTTCGTCTGAACTTAAGCCGGGATATATTTGGATTACAAGTGGCGCTGCCGAAACGGGCAGGCTTGATTATATAAAAAGAAACGGCACAGAACTCGTCGGCGAAAAAGAAGACGTTAAAACCGACTACGCTGCGCAAGGTCAGTCTATTTTGATGTCAACCTATCGTGAGTATGTTGATTCTAAGTATTCGCTTAGGCAAGTTTTGGTTGAACACCAACACTTTAACGACCCACAAAAAAGAGAACACCTAAAAGCAATGCTTCTTCGTGCAAAAGACCAAAACGCAATCCCTATCATTAACTATAACGATGCAATAAGCACAGAAGAAAGCCGTAGGTTTGAAATTCAGTCACTCAAAGACAAGACCGATAAGGTTGTTGAGTGTGTGGATAACGATGAAACGGCTTCTCAAATTGCTTGCCTTGTTAAAGCAGAAAACTTAATTATTTTAACAAGTGCAGATGGTATTTATAAAGATAGTCACGACCCAAGCACTTTAATTAGTGAAATTTCTGGTAAAGACATCTATGAAGTGTTAGATAATATCACCGAGTGCGAAAATTATTGCAACGGCGCATCAAGGGCAGGGGCAAACGGGGCTAAGGCTAAACTTGAATATATAAAAGATGCAGTTAAAATTGGAACAAAGGTTATAATTGCTTCGGCAAAATGCTCACTTCACGATTTACTTAGTGGAAAGGCAAAAGCAACAAGAATTGGCGTTAGATAATTTAATAATTTATAAAAATAAAAAAGAGTGGCTAGCCACTCTTTTTGTTTTTTTGTTTAATTTGTTTTTCTTATCTATAAGCAAATAACTAATACACCAATTAAAAGGGCAAGTGAAATAGTTGCAAATAAAAGCGAATAGCCTATTACAGGGCTTACCTTTTTATTCCATTTAACTCTTGCAAACAAAGATGGTTTCTTGTTTTCTATTGCCTTAGTCGTTTCACCTTCTATCATCGCTCTATCTTTTCTAGACTGTTTAACAACGTATTGCATTGCGATTGCAACGAACACCATTAGTCCACCGAAAACGATAAACGAGATATCATAACTTCCAAAAATATCGAAAATAAAGTTCCCTATAGGCGAGCCTAGGGCATATCCTGCATAGTTTGCAGCAGAGAATACACCGAGAACGCTCATATAACTTTTATTTCCAAAAAGTTCGCTTGCATAAAGTGGAAGCATAACCGTTTCAAGTGGAAGGGCAATGTCTTGGAACACAAGTCTTACAAACGAAAGGGCAATACCTAAACTAGATGAATCAACGAACACTTGCGCAACAACCGAAATGAAGGTGCTTATCAAACAAATATTCATGGTGAACCTTAAGCCCTTTTTGTCGAACATAAAGCCTGTTAAAATCTTTGTTCCCATCAAAACAATAAGTCCGAGCGAAGTCATTGTTGTAACAAGCTCATTAGAAATGCCTTTATCTTGCATGTGTGGAACGGCAATACCACTTAAACCTTGAAGCGACATACCTGTAAAAGCCAAACATACGCACGCTATGTAAAAGTATGGTTTTTTCAAAATTTGATTATATTCCATACCAACCCAGCCACTGCCACGGGCTTTTTTGGCTTTATTTTCGATAACCGTTTTTTCGGCGCCTTTTGGCCTATCCTTAAAGAAGATTATAACAAGCGCAAGCACAACTGCAAGAATTATTGTAATTACCTTATATGAATCACGATATCCAAATGTTTCTTTATAGATAATAGGTGAAACAATTTCGGTTGCAATAGCACCAAAAAGTCCGTTAGAAGAAAGTATTAAGCCTGTTATTTTGCCCTTATTTTCTTCTTTGCACCAAAGTTTTACAACAGCGCCAACCATTGTAGTGCTTGTCCAAGCAAGCCCGATGCCAAGCAGAATTCCTGCGATATAAAACAGCCAAAGTTCTTCTGCAAGCATATTGATAACAGAAAAACCCATAAGACAGATAAACCCTGCGCAAATAAGTTTTTTTGCACCGAACCTGTTTATAAGCGTGCCAAAGAAAATGTTTATTATGGTTGTTGCAACAAATCTAAAGGTGTCATTAAGTGAAAACGCCCCACGGCTAAAACCAAGCGCTTCGGTCATAGGAACAACGTAAAGAGTTCTTCCACTAGAGCAAAAACCAAGAGACACGCCCGTTACCAAAAAGCAAATGGCAATAACTATAAAACCATAATTAAACTTCTTTTTCTCGTTTAACATCCCACATCTCCAAATATATAATTCTTAACAATTATACTCTTTTATTTTTTAATTGTAAAACAAAACGATTATAAAAAAGCCAAGTTTTTTGACTTTTTGTAAAAGGGAAAAGTCGACAAAAAATTTTTGTCGAAATTTTGGTTTTTTTTGAATATATTTTGCCTTTCTGCACAACATATTATCAAGGGGGATGAATATGAGAGATAATAAGAAAAGTAAAACGACCAGCAAAAGTTCAAAAAACACTAAAGATTGTAAGTAACAATAAATTTAAAAGTGATTTTGACACTTTTGGCTCTTATACAGGCGTAGATGCTTATGATAAGTATGAAAAGCCTGTTCAAGACGCTGACGATTTATAAAAAATCTTTTAATTAAACCTTTATTTGATTAGGCAGAACTCTTTTTTAATAAAAGTCTTTTGCCTTTTCTTTTTTTAAATGTTTACTAAAAAATAAAAACTTGACAAAACTTTTTGTTTGATATATAATAGCCTTGCTTTTTAAGACAGTTATACGGTCGCGGGGGCAGGGAGAGCCTGTCAATGAGGAAAGTCCGAGCGTTTTAGAAACAGGGTGCTGGAGAAATCCCAGTGGAGGCGACTTTAAGGAAAGTGCAACAGAAAACAACAGCCCTTTTGGGCAATGGTGAAAAGGCGTGGTAAGAGCACACCGACTTTGTGGTGACACAAGGTGCAATGTAAACCCCACCTGACGCAAGATTGACAAACTATTTCATTAGGGAGTTTCACCGAAATAGTTTAACAAATATCGCTGGGGGATAATGGTAACATTATTCGTAGATAAATGACCGTACACGACAGAACTCGGCTTACAGATTGTCTTAAAAACACATCAGCCTTGCAAGGCAAAACCTTGCAAGGCTGTTCTCTTTTAAATTTAGTCACTAACTTTTGCACACCTTAAAGACACATAGTTATATCTGCCAAGCAAGGTGTTAAAGATAGGATTATCGTGGGCAGATACCCTTATTCTGTTATCGACGCTTGTAACAAATAAATTATGATAATATTTTTGTCCGTTATATAGTTGAATTATGTCCCCAACATCAAGGTCACTTAACTCGCACTCGGTCAGTTTTAGCCCCACGCCCGTGTTGAAAGTGCCAAAATTCCAAAATTCATTTACGCCCGTCCAAGCAGGCGCTCTACTATTTAACGAAAGATAATACCAACCATATCTATCAAAGTTCATTGCCACGCCACCAGCGTGAATACATTGCGAAACAAAGTTGGTGCAGTCGCCACCAAGACTCGAAAAGTTATAATAGTTTGGGTTAAAACTCTCTGCCCACCTTTTTGCATAAAGATAGGCTAATTCTCTATCATACATAGTATATTATATTTTTTATTTTTATAAAACGCTACAAACAAAAAAAGACTAAGCGAATTTTCGTTTAGTCTTTTACTTTCTTTTATTTTTTAAGATATACCATGAGTACTGCAATGTCGGCAGGGGATACGCCAGAAATTCTGCCTGCTTGACCTAAGTTCTTAGGGCGAATTTTGTCGAGTTTTTGTTGGGCTTCTATTCTTAGACCTTTAATTGCAAGATAATCGATATCGTCTGGCAAACTCTTTTCTTCAAGTTTTTTTGCCTTTTCTATTTGCTCTAAACCCTTTTGCAAATAGCCTTGATATTTTGCGTCAGTCTCTACAGTGTCTAAAATTTCCTTAGAAATACCGTCGAACCCACCAAGACTTTCTATAATTTCGCTGAGAGAAATGCCACGCCTTATAAGGTCGCCTTTAGTTAAGCCTTGCTTTGCACTATCATAGCCGTGTGCTTTTAAGAGACTATCGGCATCTTTTGGCTTAACCAAAATATTCATCTCTGATGTTGCCTTTTCATATTCAGCAACTCTTTTTAGATATCTATTATATCTTTCATCATCAACAAGCCCTGCACTTCTACCTTTTTCGGTAAGTCTAAAGTCTGGGTTATCTTGCCTTAAAACAATTCTATATTCGGCACGGCTTGTCATCATACGATATGGCTCGTTTGTGCCTTTAGTAACAAGGTCATCG
The DNA here is from genome assembly GCA_015069465.1 of Clostridiales bacterium. Taxonomy (GTDB): domain Bacteria; phylum Bacillota; class Clostridia; order Christensenellales; family Borkfalkiaceae; genus UBA1259. The sequence goes on from SVIO01000003.1 coordinate 29,640, forward strand.
ATTAAAACACCGATATACCCGTCATCTCTTGAAATAATAAGTGGGTCTAACCCACGCATTTTAAGTGATGCGTTGAGCCCTGCAATAAGCCCTTGTGCTGCGGCTTCTTCATAACCACTCGTGCCATTTACTTGGCCTGCCATATATAGTCCACTTATCTTTTTATATTCAAGGGTAGGGAGTAGGTCAAGCGAGTCAATGCAGTCATACTCTATAGCATAAGCATATCTCATAATCTCGCAATTTTCTAGCCCTTTAATCGTTCTATACATAGCCTTTTGCACATCGTGTGGTAGGGAAGTTGAAAGACCTTGAACATAAATTTCGTTTGTGTCTGCCCCTTCTGGTTCTAAGAAAAGTTGGTGTCTTTCCTTATCGGCAAAACGCACTACTTTATCTTCAATCGAAGGGCAGTATCTTGGACCTGTGCCTTTAATAAGCCCACCATAGAGTGGGCTTCTATGAAGGTTATCCCTTATAATTTGGTGGGTTTTTTCGTTTGTATAAGTCAAATAGCAAGGCGTTTGTTTTTGTGGCACGCTTTCGGTCAAAAAACTAAACGGATAAATCTCTTTTTCGCCGTCTTGAACTTCCAAAACCGAAAAATCAATTGTTCTTGCATCAACTCTTGCAGGTGTTCCCGTCTTAAACCTTCTAATAGTAAAGCCGTGTTTAATAAGATTTTCAGTTAGTCCACCGTTAGATGCTTGAAAGCCACTTGGTCCAGAGTTTTGTCTCCACTCGCCAGCGATAACGCTTCCGTTAAGATATACGCCCGTTGCAACTATAACGCTTTTGCACTCAATTATTCCACCGAAAGAAGTTAAAACGCCACTGACATTTTTTCCACTCTCATCGGTTAAAATTTCCACGGCTTCGCCTTGTAAAATCTTTAGGTTAGGGGTGTTTTCTAAGGTTTTTTTCATTACTGTGTGATAATAATTTTTATCAGCCTGACCCCTAAGTGATTGAACGGCAGCGCCCTTTCCACGATTAAGCATTCTTATTTGAAGAAGTGCTCTATCGGCGTTTATACCCATTTCGCCACCCAAGGCATCTATTTCTTTAACGATTTGTCCCTTAGCCGTTCCACCTATTGAAGGATTGCACGCCATAAAGGCTATGCTATCTAAGTTTAGTGTTAGCATAACCGTTTTAAAGCCTGTTCTTGCAAGGGCGAGCGCCGCTTCGCAACCAGCGTGTCCTGCACCGATTACAACAGCGTCAAATTTTCCTTCAGTGAATCTATTTTCCATAATTTTTATTGTTTTAATAATTTTTTCTTAATATCGTTGATATCAACAGCGAGTTTCGTGTCAACTTCTATTTGTTCTGAAATTTTATCTCTCGTATAAGTAACAGTTGCGTGGTCTCTGCCAAAAATCTTGCCAACCTTTGTTGATGGCAAACTCATCATGTCCAAAACCAAATACATGCTAACTTGTCTTGCAAGTGCTATCTCTTTGGTCTTTTTCTTTGAAAGAAGTTCTGTTTTAGACACCTTATAAAACTGGCACACGCCGTTTATTATATCTTCTGCCCTAAGTTCTTCTTGCCTTTCGCCAGCAGATTCCTTTAAGGCATCGTTAACAAGTTCAATAGTTATAGGTCTTTCGTGAAGTTTAGAAGCAAAGATAACCTTTGTTAACTTTCCTATAAGCGTTCTTATATCTCCCACGTTCATCTCTGCGATGTATGTTAAAACCTTGATATTAACAACGCATTTCTTTTCTTCTGCCTTTCTCTTAAGAATAGCAATTCTAGTTTCAAGGTCAGGTGGTTGAACGTCTGCTAAAAGTCCACCTTCAAAACGAGTTCTAAGCCTTTCTTCTAAAACTTCAATTTCCTTTGGTGGTCTATCAGAAGTTAAAACCACTTGTTTGTTTTGCATTACAAGTTCGTTAAAGGTGTGGAAGAACTCCGTTTGAATACCTTGTTTTGTTGCCAAAAACTGAACGTCATCAATAAGCAAAACGTCAACGTTTCTATATCTTCTTCTAAAATCGGCACTTGCGTTTGTGCCTTTACCCTTGCTTATGCCTTCGATAAATTGGTTAGTAAACTGCTCGCAAGTAGCATAAACGACATTAAGGGTTGGATTATGTAACTTTATGTAGTTTGCAATGGCCATCAAAATATGAGTTTTTCCAAGTCCCGTACCACCATAAATAAATAGTGGGTTATAACTATCTCCCGGTGCTTCAGCAACGGCTTTTGCGGCAGCATAAATAAACTCGTTTGACGAGCCTACGACAAAAGAATCAAAAGTAAATTGCGTGTTTATTGGAGAGCCTTGATTTTCTATTTCATCTCTTCTTTCTTCGCCAAGTTGTTTAAGATAATCTTCTTTATCTTTTGCAACAACCACACAGTAATCTGTTATATGTGTGTTCGCCTTGATAATTGCTTCTTTAATTTTAGAGCCTATCATTTGGTTGTTTACGCCGTCGGCAAAAATTTTACTTTGAGTGCAAAGAACGATAGTGTTGCCTTTTATGTCAACAGGAACTAATAGTTTGATAAAACTTTCATAAGCAATAGAAGTAACAAGACTTTCTATCTTTGGTAACAACACTTGTTCCCATAAAATCTCATAATTTTCTTTATCCATAACAAACTATCCCCCTTTATCAGTTGCATTTAAGTAGAAAACATTATATAATATTTTTAGAATAAAATAAAGTAATACGGCCACTTTTTTTCAAAATTTTTAAAAATCTATGTATATTAAACATTTGTCACTAAAAAATTTTCGCAATTATGAAAGTCAAGAATTTGACTTTGACTGTGGAATAAATATCCTTACTGGCGCTAATGCTCAGGGCAAAACAAATTGTGCTGAAGCAATCTTTTTCCTTTGCACAGGCTATTCTCCAAGGGCTAATAAAGACAGGCTCTTGGTTAGACACGGCTTTAATAGTGCAGAAATTATTGGCAAAGCCGAGTCTAGGTATGGCGAAGTGTCTGTTAAAATAGAGTTTAATAGCCTTGATAAAAAAAGTATTTATATAAACGAACTTCAAGTTCTAAAAGTGGGCGAACTTTTGGGAAACATAAACAGCGTGTTCTTTAATCCACAAGAACTAAAACTCGTTCAAGAAAGCCCAGAAGACAGGCGTAGGTTTATGAACATTTCGCTCTCTCAAATGAGCAAAAACTATTTCTATGCCCTTCAAAGATACAATAAAATTCTTTCGCAAAGAAACAATCTCTTAAAAGACCCAGATAAAGACTTAATAAGAGATACCTTGCCTATATGGGATGAACAACTTTCTAGAGAGGCAGGCAAAATCATAAAGGCAAGAAACGACTTTTTAACCGAACTTTCGCCTATAGCAAGCCAAAAGCACGCACTCCTATCAGACAATAAAGAAGACCTTAAAATGCGCACGGAGAGTGGTTACTATGGCAGTGAAGAAGATATTGCCTTCGCCCTAAAAGAAGACTTAAAGGTGGGTTTAGAGCGTGATATGCGCCTTGGCTTTACTTCTATCGGCCCACATAGAGATGACATTAAGTTTACACTTAATGGCGATGACGTAAGGGTTTATGGCTCTCAAGGTCAACAAAGAACGGTTGCCTTATCGCTTAAACTTGCCGAAGCCGAGATTTTTTATAATAAATTCGGCGAATATCCTATTCTTATTTTAGATGACGTTCTTAGCGAACTTGACAAAAAAAGGCAAAGAAAACTTATTTCTGCCGTTAAAAGTATGCAAACTATTTTTACTGCTACATCTTTTGATAGACAGGTGTTCAAAAATGTAGAAGTTAATAGAATTATAATAGAAAAAGGAAAAATAAAAGGGTAATAAACGCCATAATTTGTACTGCTCTTTTTTGCTATTTGCATTTTGTTTTTCTTTGTGATATAATAGGGTGGATTTATCAAATGTTTATGTTTTTCAAGTTTGATAAATGCTAATTTTAACTTTTGGATGTAAAAAAGGAAAAAACTTATAAATGTTTAGTTTTCTTAAAAGACAATCTCCGGTGAGAATTATCGCTTTAGGTTTTCTTGCCACAATACTTTTAGGTTCAATTCTTCTAAGCCTTCCATTTTGCTTAAAAGAAGGGGTTACCTTAAGGTATATAGACGCACTTTATACTTCGACAAGTGCAGTTTGCGTAACAGGACTTGTCTCCGTCGATGCTGGCTCAACCTTTACCCCAGTTGGTCAAACCATTTTGGCTCTTCTTATCCAAATCGGTGGGCTTGGCGTTTCCACTATCGGTGCTGGCATTATTCTTGCCGTTGGCAAAAAATTTAATCTTAAGGGCATAAACGTTATTAAAGAAGGCTCTAACCTAAACTCAAGAAAAGGTCTTAAATACTTTGTTAGAGATATTTTTATAACCACTATTATAATTGAGTTTGTGGGCGCTATTTTGAGTTTTATTGTCTTTATTAAAGATATGGACTTTTTAACGGCACTCGGCGTTAGCATTTTTCACAGCATTGCTTCTTTTAACAACTCTGGTTTTGATATTTTGGGTGGAATTAACCCTGCTTTTAAGGGGCAAAGCCTTATCCCTTATCAAAATAATGTTCTTCTTAACCTTACGACCAGTGGACTAATAATACTCGGTGGCATTGGCTTCTTGGTTATTAGAGATTTACTTAACAACAAGTTTAAGTGGAAAAAACTTTCTATGCACACCAAAGTTGTTCTTGTAATGTCAGGGGCTTTGCTATTTTTAGGAACTTTGCTTTTAAAACTTGCAGAAGGCAATGATATTTCTTGGCTGGGCGCATTTTTCTTTAGCGTTTCGGCAAGAACGGCTGGTTTTTCGACCTATGCGCTTAACAGTTTTTCATATGCAGGACTTTTGGTTTTAATTATTTTAATGTTTATCGGTGCTTCACCTGGGTCAACAGGTGGTGGCATAAAGACAACAACCTTCTTTGCTCTTCTTCAAGGCATAAAGGCTTCTGCAACAAATAGGTCTGAAAAGGCTTTTCATTATTCAATGCCAAAAGACGCATTTAGAAAAGCATCTGTTATAACAATTTTAGGAATATTTATCGTGCTCACAGCAACGCTTGGAATAAGTATGCTAGAGCCACATTTAAGGCTTATCGATGTCTTACTAGAAGCCACAAGCGCTTTTGGCACTGTAGGGCTTTCTACGGGCATAACGAGTGGATTATCGGTAGGTAGCAAACTTATATCTATTGTAACTATGTATATAGGTAGGCTAGGTCCACTTACTATCGCTTCTATTTGGAACTTTACTCGAAAGGAAACCTTTTCTTATCCAGAAGGTAACATTTCTATCGGTTAATTAAAAAAATTGTTTGTTAAAATATATAGGGAATATTATGAAAAATAAAAAAATGATTTATGGTATTATTGGCCTCGGCAGGTTTGGAACAGCACTTGCTCATAAACTTGCTAACATGGGTGCTGAAATTTTGGTTGTTGATAAAGATGAAGCAAAAGTTTCGGCTATTCGTGAAATTACAGAAAATGCATTTATATCAAATAATTTAGAAAAGAAATCTCTTTCTGATATGGGCTTTTCTAATTGCGACGTTGTTGTCGTATGTTTAGCAAGCGCTATCGACGTTTCTATTCTTACTGTTATGCAACTTCAAAACCTTGGTGTTAAACGCATAATTGCCAAGGCAAAAAGCACCGAACACGGCGAAATTTTGGCTAAACTTGGCGCAGAAATCGTTTACCCAGAACAAGACATGGCTCTTCGCCTTGCAAACAGGCTTGAAATGGGGCATGGGGTTGACTTTATCGAACTTAGCCATTCGGTTAAGGTGGCAACCTTTAACGTTCCAAACGAATTTATTGGCAAAACTATTTTAGAAGTTTCTTTAAGAGAAAAGTTTGGCTTAAATATTATTGCTATTGAAAATAACGGCACAGTAGTTGACACTATTCGCCCTAACTATGTGTTTAGTGATGGAGACGTATTATATCTTTGTGGTAATAAAAAGGCTATATCTTCTATTTCAGATTGGCTTGCCACTCGCTAATTTATGGTTTTTTAATTTAAAAGTTTAACGGCACGAATATTTCGTGCCGTTTTTTTCGTTTGTTTTTGCATTTTTTCTTTTTAGCCAAATACTTTTGCTAAAATTTCTTTCTTTTCTAAAACTCCAACAGTCTTGTTTTTAACTTGTCCGTTTTCAAAATAGAATAGGGTAGGTATAACTTCAACTTTATATTCGATTGCAAGTGCCATTTCTTCATCTACGTTTGCTTTTGCAACCTTTATCTTGCCTTCATATTCAGTTGCAATTTCTTCTAATATTGGCGCAATCATTTTGCAAGGTCCACACCACGTTGCCCAAAAATCCACGATTACAGGTATTTCACTTTTTAATACTTCTTGTTCAAAATTTTGTTTTGTTAATTTAACTTCCATAATTAGTTCTCCTCGTCTTTAGATTTATAATAGAGTCTGCAATGGCAAAACCCTTCAAACTCTGGGTCGGCAATTTGCTCTTTAAATTCAGTGCACATACACTTGAATTCTTCTGTTCTACTAAGCCTACATGGGCAATATCCACCCGTCCTTTTTAAGCCTTCTTTAATCATTTCAACAACTTGTTTATCAGGGTTTAATTTAACGCTCATTTTCTCTCTCCATTTTTTTATATTTTAGCATATTTGTATGCATAAAATCAAGTCCAATTGACAATTTTACAAAAAAAACCACTCTACTGTTAGCCGAGTTCCTACAAGGGATTCGGCAACTAAATAAATCCTAAACGGATTTGTGATATTCGTCTAACGACGAGTGATATTGCCTATCGGCAGTGATATTTGCTTTCGGCAAGTTGTGGATTTATTTAATATAACTTTTGCTTCGCCAAAATATCACGCCAACGGCATATCACTTTTAGCCACAAGGTTAAAAATATAACTTATATAAACTTAATTTTTGTGGATATGAAAAGCCCACTATATTTCGCCTTAAAGCGAAGTATAGTGGGCTAAACTTTTATTGTTTTAAAAACCCTATGACTATTGACACATAAGCACAAGGGCTTTTATTTTTTATAAAAGGATATGAAAAGTAAAATGCTTCCCAAAAGTTAGAAAAAGTTTAGGGACTTTTCAAATATTAGTGAATTTTTAATATTCATCACTTAAACCTAATAAATAATCTGCTGAAACACCATATAAAAGACAAATTTTTGTCAACATTTTTAGGTCTGGTTGACGATAACCTTGTTCATATCCTGCATAGCAAGTTACAGAAACACCCAATCTTTTGGCAATTTCTTTTTGATTTAGACATTTATCAAGCCTTAATTCTTTTAGTTTTTCGTTAAAATTTTTATTCATATTACCACTATATTACTAAATACTACGCGAATTGCGTTGACATTACGCGAAACGCGTGGTATAATTTATATATTAAATTTTATACAAATTATAAAGGAGATAAACAATGAAAGATAATTGGAAAGACTTATCATCAAAGACTCTTTCTCTTGAAGAAAAAAGAAAAATCGAAGAGGAAAAAAAGAAGATTGAAGATCAAAAATATGAAAACTTTGAAACCTATTGTTCACATGATGCAATGGTTGGGCGAGATTATCTTTGGGAAGAAGAAGAAAAAAAACATTTAGCAATGGCTGGATGGGAATTTATGGGTGTAGAAATTAAAGGGTATAGTGCAGCAAAAAAAGGTGAAATAAAAGTTACGCCTAAGACAGACGGCTCTTTTATCGTAAAGGAAGTTGGTGGGAAAAAAGCATCGGCTGGTTTGAAATTCAATATATATAGAAGGGAAAAAGCGAAAGTTAAAGATGCAAAACGCTTGGCTGAAATAGAAAAAGAACTTAGTGAAACGAGATATAAGTTAAAATCACTCACTGATATACCACCTATGTTGGATACTTTGTGGGGAAAGATTATGGCTAACTCATTAGTTGGCTTAATAATGCTTATTTTAATAATTCCTTTTCCATTTTGGTTTGCCTATAAAATTTATAGTTATAAAAAACTTAAAAAAGAGCGTTCTAAAGATTTTGAGTTGATTAAAGCGTATAATGAAAAAATTGCAGAGTTAGAAAAAGAACTTGCTGCTGTTGGAGATTTTTCAAGTTTTGCAAAAGAAGAGCAAGAAAAAAATAAGCGTAAAAACATAGGCATGTTATTAAAGAGAAGTATTTTCTTAATTCTTGGTTGGCTTGTTGTAATTCCTATTTTAGTTATGATGTTTTAATTTTTTAACAAAACAAAATAAAAAGACTAACGAATTTTTTTTCGTTAGTCTTTTTTGTTGTCTAAATATCGCTATAACCGACGCCTTTATTGTAGAGTGGTTTTTTTCTTTTTATTCGCTTTTATGCGCCTATACCAAACAACGTTCTTATAACATTTGCTTTTTCTGTTTCAACGCCTTGAAGTGCTTCTACAAAACTATCTTCATTTGAGCCTTCCATATCACGAAGTAAGCCTGCTTCATCAATACTCATAAGTTCTAGTAATGACCAGTTATCAACAAGACCATTTACGATATTTTCTGCATCTTGTCTTTCAACAATACCGTCATCATAGAAATCGCCTAAACTTATAAATACATTGCCAAGAGAATCAAGTTTAAGGTCTGAAACGAAAGAGGTAACTTGTTGGTTTTCAAACATTGATGAGAATAAAACGTCTAATAATGCCTTTGCAGGCTTTTTCATTTTATTAAGCCTTAAGCCAACATCATTGAGGTTTGCACCAATTTCTCTAAGAGTGGTTACCGTTTCTTCTTTTGTTGCTTTACCATCTTTTACAGTTTGGAATCCTTCTGAAATATCTGCTGTTGATTCTGTAATATCAACCATGCTGATAACCACATCACAAATGTCAACAAAGTTTAAGTTGCCATCTGGTGTTTCAACCGTTGTAATCATATCAAAATACCAAGAACCAGCAGTGTTATAAATATTTGCTAAGTCAGAACTTACATATTCATTTAAGCCGATATTTTCTGGTAAAACGAAAAGTGGTTTAGGCTCGTTATTTTCTGTTTGTTCTTCTCCACCAGAACCACCTTGGTTTTGAGAAGGCATAACCATTTCAACTTTAGAAAGTCTGTCAACTTGCATTACTAATCCATTGAGTGGAACGAGCACAGCAAGTGCAATAACTATACCTTGAACTAAACCGATAAATGCACCAAAGCCCTTTCTCTTATCAACTTCTGTCTTAACGAATATTTTAAGAATAGGGAATAAAATTAGCCAAGAAACTATTCTTAAAACAAAGAATAATACAAAGTAAACAACAATACTTAAAATTAGATTTAAAATTATTGAAAATACAGGTTGAAAATTCTCTGGCACTTCGCTTGCGAGCGATGCTAAAAGTTCTTTTGCCATATCGGTATCAAGCAAGAACTCGATAACCGGTTGACGCAAGTAAATTGCGCCTGCAATACAGCCAATAATAAGAATCAATCTTAAAATTGAACGGTTGCGTCCTCTTCCTAAGCCATAGAGCATTCCAAATAATAGTGCGACTGCAGTTAGTGCAATCATAATAATTGTCATTAATCCCATAAATTTTTTCCTTTTGTTTTTTATATATTTCTATTTTAATACTTTTTATTTAATTTTTCAACTATATATGCTTTGTTTTTAAAAATTCTTTTTGGTAATGAATAAAAGTGGCATTTTCTTGCCACTTTTTTCTTTTATTTGTCTTTCAAACTATTTCCAAGATATGTTCCAAAACTGATTGTTGTTTTTCTCTTTTGCTCAGTAAAGCCACTCTTTTTGCTGTCTTTACCATAGCGAGATTTAAATCCACTTGATTTTTTGCGAGAATCTTTTCTTTGTCTAGAATATTTTCTATCGCCCTTGTTTCTTCCTGCATTATATGGGGTAGAAAACTCGTCTTTGTCGTTTGGAACGATTATAACGTATCTGTTTGGTTCTTTTCCGTCACTCTTTGTGGTGCAAGTTTCACTATTTGCAAGTGATGTGTGGATAATTCTTCTTTCATAAGGACTCATTGGCTCTAAAATAACTTCTCTTCTCATTTCAGTTGCCTTTTGTTCTAACTTTTTAGCAAGCGAAATAAGTGTTTCTTCTCTTTTATCCCTATAATTTTCGCAGTCAACAACCACCTTTTTGTATTCTACTCTGCCAATGTTCATGCTTGCGCCTGCAAGTGTTTGAATAGCATCTAACACTTCGCCACGATAACCGATAATATTTGAAGAATCGTTTGAGTTAAGTTTAATAACTGTGCTTCCGTCTTTTTCATAAACTTCTGTAGAAACATCAAAATCCATAAACTTAGCAATTTCTTTTACGAACTCTTCTACTTTTTGTTCTTCAGTTTTATTTTCGATAATTTCGACCTTTGCCATAGTTTTAATTATTCCAAACAAGCCCTTAACCGGCTCGTTAATAACGGTAATTAAAGCATTTTTCTTTTCAATTCCTAATTCTTTTAAGCCTTTTTCTATGGCTTCTTCAACCGTTTTGCCTGTAAATTGCATTTTTACCTCCTTTACACTTATATTTTCAAGTGTAAATTTTATTTTCCTTTCTTTTTATTTTTAACCTTTCCTGTAAGGAAATCGCCACCACTTTGATGGGCAAACTTGTCATCTTTTGGCTGTTCTTTCTTTTTAGGCTCTTCCTTTTTTACTTCTTGCTTTGGCACATAAACTCTGCCACGAATTTTTTGTGTTGGTTTATTTGCTTGTTCTTTTTTGAAATTTCTATCAACAATAAAGTTAATTCCATACGTTGTTAGTATGCTAAACACTGAACTTACAACGATATAAAGTGAAAATGCAGCAGTGTACATGAACGCAAAGATTGCCATCATGATAGGCATCATCCACTTCATAATCTTTTGTGTTTGAACGCCTTGTCCGTCAACGGTTTGAAGTTCCATTTGTGCCTTTTGCGCTTTTCCCATTACTAATTGCATAAATAATGATGATAGGGCAGTGAGTGCAACTAAAATGAAATATCCGTTTGGTTCATTTTTTTCTGCGCCGAGTTTAGCGATTAAGTTTTTATAACCATCTGAACCGATATCGGCACCATGATATCCGTGTGTTTGCTTAAAGGTTGACCAGTTGCTTTCAATTGGGTGGGAAAGTGGGCTATCAGTAACCCAAATGTTTTTAACCCAAAGGAAAGATTGTTCTTCCTTTCTATAAGTTTCAGCAGACTTGTCTTGCCTAATATTTAAGATAAACTTTTCAGCAGTCCAATCTTCAGTGCCAACAATATCGTTATACATCTTTTCTTGACCATCAATATTGACTTTCAAGAAATTGTTTTCTTTAGTTAAAAGTGTTGTTTTAAGCAATAATTCATCACTTGTTGAAAAACTTTGTTCAATTATTGCTTTTGTTTGGCTTGCTGTATTTAACATAAATGTTTGGTTATAAATAACATATCCACTTGAAGTCCAAACTTTGATATTATAATATTCTTCAGCAGGTGAAGATTTATATGTGTCTAATTCTTGACTATATAAAATTTCAAAATCGTTATTAAAAACAATATTATTATTAACATTGTCTAATTGATTTAATTTATTATCTCCGTTTGTATCAGCAGATACGATAGCATCATAATCAATTACAATTTTGCCGTTTTTATCACGAACAATATATCTTTCTTCGCTGTCAAGTTCAAAACCTGCATAAACAACGTTGTTATATGAGTTAGACATATTATAAAAATATGTTTTGTTTTGGATTGCTGAATACTCTGTAAACGCCTTGATAGCAACAATAAAAATAACAAGCGTTAAAATTGTTGGGAGACATGCTCCAAACATAGAATAGCCGTTCTTTTTATAAAGAGCCATCATTTTTTGATTATATAATTCTTTGTTGTCAGCGTATTGTTCTTGCAATTTTTCAAGTTCTGGGCGCATTTCTTCCATTTTAAGTGAATTTTTGCGCATAGAAGCCCTTGAAACATAGTCGAATGGTAATGTTACAAGTTTAAGAATAACTGTAAATAAAATTACGCCAAGTGCAACAGAAGAACAAATTTTAACAAGCCAAGATATAAGTTGTACTAACCAACTACCTGTACCAGGTGCTGTAAAATTTAAAATTTCCATACTTAATATACCCATTTAAGCACACTTTTTTTATCTGGAACTTTATCTAAGCCCCCTTTACACCAAGGTGTGCACCTTAAAATTCTTTTTGCTCCAAGAAAGCACCCTATTATAAAGCCGTGCTTTAAAATTGCTTCTAGGGTATACTGCGAACAAGATGGAATATACATACATGTTCCCCTAGAAAGATATTTTTGATAAAACCTAATTAGTTTTACGCCTATAAATTTTAACATTTTTCTATTATTCCACCTTTTAAAAATAAATGTTTCATATTTTCCTTAAAATTTTCAAGCGTGTATTCTTCATTACTAACTTTTGGTATAAAAACAAAAAAGAAGTCTTGCTTAATTAAAGGCACAAAACTTCTAAAAGATTCCCTTAAAAGCCTTTTAATTCTATTCCTTTTTACACTTGTTCCGTGTTTTTTTCCAACAGCATAACCAACTTTTATACTTTTGGCTGGCAAATATACTAACGTTAAACTAGAACTAAACAGCCTTTTTCCTTTATTGAATACTAAATTGAAATCTTTTTCTTTTTTTAACCTAATTTCACTTGGCATTATGCAGAGAGTTTATGACGGCCTTTGTTACGACGTCTTTTTAATACGTTTTTACCATTACGAGTTTTCATTCTTGCTCTAAATCCGTGAACTTTACTTCTTTGTCTCTTTTTTGGTTGATATGTTTGTTTCATAGTTTTTCTCCTTGAACTTTTTGTTTTATTTCTTTTTTTTGCTCAATCTATTTTATATAGATTTTTTGATTTTGTCAATTGTTTATGCGTTAATTCTTACAGGAAGCACTAAATAAAGATAACTATCGTTATTCACTGCTGTTATTATACATGGGTCTATTGCCGAATTTAATTTTATATTTATAAATTCATCACTAATTATCTTTAAATATTCACTAATATACTTGCCGTTAAACGCTATTTGTAAATCTTTACCTTCAAGCATAATAGTTATATTTTCGTTTACTTCACCAATTTCAGATTTTGCAGAAATTGACATTGATTCTTCTTTAATATCAAATTTGATAACGTTATATCTATCATTTCTTGCAACGATTGACGCTCTTTCAATACTTGTGAGTAACGCTTGTCTATTAACCGTTATATAATTTTCAAAGTTTGTTGGCAAAATGTGATTATATTTAACAAACTCGCCTTCAATAAGCCTGCTCATTAAACATGTGTTTTCAACTTGAACAAAAATAGAATTCTTTTGAATACATATTTTAATAATGTTGTCTTCTTTATCTAAAAGTCTAATAATTTCGTTCAATGCTCTTGCAGGAATAACTGCTTTAATATTTTGGTTAGATAACACTTGTTTTTTAATAACTGCCATTCTAAATCCGTCAAGGGCAACTGAAATTAATTGATTATCATTTATTTCAAATAAGCAACCTTTAAGAATTGGTCTTGAATCGTCAGTAGAACAAGAAAATGCTGTTTTTTCAACAATTTCTTTAAAATCTTTTTGTGAAAGTTCAAAATAACTTGCATCTTCATCTTTTTCTAACTTAGGAAAGTTTTCTGCAGGGAATACTTGAAGTTCACTTTCAGAATCAGAATACTTTATTTGAAGACCACCATCATAAAGCCTTGAAAGTTCAACTTGTTCTTTTTCAAGTTTTTTGGCAAAATCAACAAAATATTTACCAACAACAACCGTTTCGCCTTCCATCAAAACGTCTGCTTTAATCTTCTTTTCGATAGTAAGTTCCATATCTGTTGCAAGAAGTGTAAGTGAATCACCTTTAGCAGTAATTTTAATACCTTCTAATATTGGGTTAGCAGATTTTACACTAAGTGCTTTACTAACCTTAAGCACTGCATCAGATAAATCAAGACCATCGCAAATAAGTTTCATATTTTGTCTCCCTTTTTTTAAGTTATTTAAACGTAAATTTTAGTAAATTTTGTATACCCTTTTATTATATAATAAAAGGTAAAAAAAATCAAGTTATTTATTAAGATAAATTTTCTCTTTTTTTGCTTTTCTATTTTAATAAAAATTTCATAAGAGAATTTATTTTTTTGTTATGTTTGTTTTTTTTATTATTTATTTTTAAATATAAAATAGGTTTAGTATTAGTATTATGTGTGTGGAATTGTTGATAAGGCTATTTTTGTTAGAAAATATATAGACAAACTGTGTGTAGATAAATTGTTGATAGATTACTTATAACCAAAAAAATATGTTGACAAGTGTAGATAACTTTATTTTGTGGTTATGATTAAACAATATTTAGTTAAAATTTATTGTTTTATTTTTGGTTATATGTTATACTTTTTTTATGAAAAGTTATTTTGAAAAATATTCGATAGAAGTTAGTGATGAAAAGATTGTTTTATTTGAAAAATATTATAATCTTTTGTTAGAATATAACAAAAAATTTAACCTAACGGCCATAACGGAAAGAGAAGAAGTTATCATAAAGCACTTTGTGGATAGTTTATTAGGTGTTGATAACATTGTTGGTAATAAGTTGATAGATATAGGGTCTGGTGGTGGATTTCCTGCGATTCCTATTAAGGTTTTTAAGCCTGACATTATGTTGATAATGTTAGACTCAACGGGGAAAAAGTGTGAGTTTTTGAACACTGTTTGCAAAGAATTAGAGTTCAAAAGTGCAAAAGCAATTTGTGGCAGGGCAGAAGAACTTTCAAGAACTGCTGAGTATAGAGAAAGTTTTGATGTTTGCACTGCTCGTGCTGTTGCAAGGCTTAACACTTTATGTGAATACACCTTGCCTTTTGTCAAAGTTGGTGGATATTTCGTGGCATATAAAGGGGATGCAGAAGAAGAAATTACTGAAGCCCAAAATGCAATTAAAATTCTTGGTGGAAAGATAGAAAAAATTGACAACTTTGAGTTAGAAGGTGCAAAAAGACAAATAATAGTTATTAAAAAAATAAAATCTACACCGGATAAATATCCACGTGGAAACGGAAAAGAAAGGAAAAAACCTTTGTGAGTGAAATTTTTATTTTAAAAGCAAACACTGTGTGTGTTTCGGGACATAGAGAAATAGGAAAAGACCTTGATATAAAACTATTAAAAAAGATTTTTGAAAACCTAATCGATAATGGCGTTGATACCTTTTTAATAGGCATGGCTGTGGGGTTTGATACATTATGTTTTCAAATTTTAGAAGATATAAGAAAGCAAAAGCAAATAAAAATAATAGCATGCATTCCTTGTTTATCTCAAGCCGATAGATTTAGTTTTGAGCAGAAAAAAGAGTATGATAGACTTCTTTCCGTGGCGGATGATAAAGTGCTTTTAAGCCGTGAATATACCCCTTCTTGCATGCAAAAAAGAAATATGTTTATGGTTGATAATAGTGCGTGTGTTGTTTGTTATCTAAATAAAAACAAGGGTGGCACTTATAACACCGTGAAATACGCTGAAAAGAAGGGAGTTCCTGTAATAAATATAGTTCAATAAAAAAAGTTGATAAGAAAAACTTATCAACTTTTTCTTTTTTATTATTAAATGTTTATAAAAACTTTTTATAGCCTTTTCCATATTTAACGCAACGATTTACTCTTGACAAGGTGGCTGAAGAAATGTCAGTTTTGGAAATAATTTTTTCGTAAGTTTCACCCGAAAGAAGTAGTTTTCCGGCAATCACTCTTTGGGTCATTGAATCTAACTCTTTAATGGTGCAAAGGTCTGAAAAAAAATCTTCAACATCTTCTTTAGTTTTAAGTTTAAGTATCACGCTATAAAGCGCAGAATAATCTTGATTTGTTCCCATAAAAATACCTAAAAAATCGTTAATTTTTGTTTATTTCGCCTTCTTTTTCGTTAAGGTTTGACAAAAAATGCACAAGTTTTTCTGACTTTGGCTTATCAAACACTTGTCTAGGTTTACCTTCTTCTTCAACAACGCCATCATAAAGGAAAATAATCTTATCCGAAACGTTTTTAGCAAAACCCATTTCGTGCGTTACTATAATCATTGTTCTATCTTGGTCTTTGAGTGAGCGAATAACCTTTAGCACTTCGCCCGTAAGTTCTGGGTCTAAAGCCGAAGTTGGCTCGTCAAAGCACAAAACTTTTGGGTTAAGGGCAAGTGCCCTTGCTATAGCAACACGCTGACATTGACCACCAGAAAGTTCACAAGGGAATGCGTTTATTTTTTCAGAAAGACCGATTTTTTCAAGTAACGAAATTGCATTTTGTTCGATAAAAAGTTTTTGTTCTTTTTTATATTTGTTTATCTTTTCCTTTCTTTGTTTAAGAGAAAGGGTTTTATCGGCTTTAAGTTCTTTTTTATAAGATTTAACCTTATCTTTAAGAAGTAGCATTGGCGCAAGGGTAATGTTTTTTAGAACATTGTATTGTGGAAAAAGGTTAAATGATTGAAAAACTAAACCAAAGTTAAGCCTTTTGTTTCTCAAAACTTTTTCGCCATCACTTTTTGCCGAAACTGCATCAAACAAAACTTCATTATCTAATGTCATAGTGCCTTCATCTGGCGTTTCCAAAAAGTTAAGCGAGCGAAGTAGCGTGCTCTTACCACTACCTGATGGACCAATAATAGATAAAACTTGACCCTTTTCGAGTGAAAAATCAATGCCTTTTAATACTGAAACATTGCCGAAAGACTTTTTAAAGCCTTTAATTTCTAAATAAGCCATAGTTTACTCCTTATAAAAAGACATTTTCTTTTCTAGATAGCCGAAAAGAAGTGTTAAAATCCCGTTAAATACGAGATAAAAAACTGCTGCATAAACAAGTGGCGTTAAGGTAACAAACTTGTTTACGATAGAGTCTGTTATTGCCAAAAGTTCAAAAACACTAAACGATGATGCAAGCGCAGTATCTTTAACGAGCGTTATCGTTTCGTTGCTGACAGGGGCGAGTGTTCTTTTAACTAATTGAAAAAGAACGATGTTAGAAAAGATTTGACCTTTCTTTAAGCCCAAAACCTTGCCAGCCTCGTATTGACCTTTTGGGATTCCGTCTAAAGCACCTTTAAAAATTACCGAGAAATAGCAAGCATAGTTTATAACAAAGGCTGCGCATACTAAAATAAAGTAAACGTCTGCAACCTTGCAATTAAAAAAGTTTGCAATTTCTTTGTTTGAAATGCCGAATACAGTATTTGGTAGAATAGTAAAAAGCAATAATTGTAATAGCAAAGGTGAGCCCCTAATTATCCAAACGAAAATGGAGCATAAATAACTTAAAGGCTTAAAACGAGTTCTTAAACCAAAAGTGATTATTAAGCCGAGTGGCAACGATAAACATAAAGTTATTGCAAATAGATTTAGGGTTGTTAAAAATCCCAACCCTAAACTAACTAAAATTTCTGTAAATTCCATAAAAGAAAATCCTAAAAAGAATTATAAATTATTTCAAAACAACGCTTTCGCCAGCAGAACCCTTTTCAACACCGATAACGGCTTTGTTCATATTAACAAGGATTTTAGCAGCATCGCTATATTTTGAAAGGTTAGATTTCATTACAACTGCAACTTGGTTGTTGTTAAGATATGGAACTGAAATGCACATTGCGTTTGCTCTTTCATCAGTGATTGTAAGACCATTCCAAATAAGGTCAATATTGTCATTTGCAAGGTCAACTTCTTTGTTATCCCAGTCAATTAAAAGGAATTCAACATCTAAGTTAACAGAATAAGTTTGGTTTAAGTAGTTTACAACTGCTTTAGCAAGGTCAATATCAAAACCTTTTGTAGGTTCATCATCAACAACATCATAGCAAATAGGTGCAAAAATTGTATAACCGATAACAATTTTACCAGACTCTACGATTTGATTCCAAGAGTTATCTGTAGCGTTTGCAAGTGGATTTACTGTTTCATCATCTAAGCATAAACTATCTGTTAAGCCATATTCGTCACCGATTTCTTCATATCTTGTTTCTGAAAGTGCAATAAGTGCTTCGTTTATTTTAGAAACGAACGCCTTGTCGTTCTTTCTACCAGCAATACCATATTTTTCTTGTGCTAAAACAAGGTCTTCAACAATTGCAATTTGATTTGCATAGTTGCCTGTTTTGCAATAATAACCAGCCATTACAGAGTCGATGATTGAAACGTCAATATCGCCGTTTACAAGTTTAGGTAATGTGTCAAGTTGGCTATCATATCTTAAAAGTTCTTTACCAAACTTATAAGCTTCTGGCTCTTCTTCCGTACAGCCAACTGCAAATATAGCAACCATTGACATAATTACTGTTAAAAGTAGTGTGAATAGTTTTTTCATAATAATATCTCCTAAAAATTTATTACTTTACTTTGTTAAAGTACAACCATTATACTTTATTACGCTAAAGAAGTAAAGTGAAATTGATACAAAAAACAAAAAATTTTTTAAATTATAAAAATAAATAAAAAGCCCCACAATTTTTTGTGGGGCAATATATATTTATTCTAAAACTTAGTTTTGTGAAGAAAAGTCTTTGATAATAAAGTCTTTAAGTTCTGCAAGAGTATATGTTTCGCCAACGGCAAGATATTCAAGTAAAGACACAGTTTTGTTATTTACAGTCTTTGTTGTGCTTGCAAAAAATTCAAGAGTTTTATTAACAAGAGTTTTTAGTTCTTCGCCAACAGCATCTTTTTTAAATGCTACTCTAAGATAATTTTTTTGTCCGATTTGATAAGCGTTAGGGTTGTTTGCTGTGTTTAACACTAAATTTCCATATTCACTAGTTTTTTCTAAATTATAATATGCACAAAGTGTGTCAACGATAGCGCAATCTACATCTTCTATTGGTGAATTTGCTTTGTGAAGCGCTGATTTTTGACCTTTTTCACATTTTATAAAGTCTATATCAGGGATATTTGAAAGGAAATCATTAAAATAAAATTCACCAGAAGAACTTTGGCCAAAAGCAATAGTTTTGCCTTCAAAATGGCTTATATTGTCAATAGATGTGCCATTATCAACAACTAAACAAGGCGAGTTTTCCATGTAGTTATATGAAAAATAGAACTTATCAGTGTCGTTTAATACAGCATCGGTTAGTGCGCCCCAAAAACAAGTGATTTCGTTTTTATCAAGCGCTTCAAAAACATCTTCTTCGGTTACAACACGCCTATCTTCATCAACAGGTTCAACCAAAACGAAATCTACGTTATAGCCAAGTGTGTTAAAAACAGAAATGGCAAGTTTGGTGTTAAAGCCTGTAAATTTGCCCTTATACATATAGTTTAGTGGGGCATAGTCGATATATCCAACCTTGATAGTTTCATTTCTAGGATTTATAATGTTATCTTTGTTTACTGTTTTATCATCACAAGCAGAAAAAGAAAACATACAGCAAGCACAAAGAATAAGTGATAAAATTATATTAAAAAACTTTTTCATAATTAACTCCTAACAATAATTTAATTTAAAAACGCAAATAAGTAAAGTAAAATAAACAAGGTTTTTAAAATTTAATAAAAAATAACGAAAAATTTATAATATTTATATACATTATATATATAATATCAAAAATTGGTTAAAAAAACAATAGAAAAAGCAAAAAAAAGACGCCCTAAGTTTTAGGGCGTCTAAATTTAAAGTTAAAAACTTTGCGACTTAATAAATATTTAATTATAAATTAGTCGTTTTTAGCAAGGTTCTTATAAGTTTCAAGCCTTACTTTGCTATCCTTTTCAGTCTTTTCGAAAAGTTGTTCAGCAAGTTCAGGTCTAGCCTTCATAAGTGAAGCGTATCTTGTTTCACCAAGTAAGAATGACTTATAATCGCCTGTTGGTTCTTTAGAATCTAATGTAAATGGATTCTTGCCTTCATCGATAGATGTTGGGTTGTATCTATAAAGTTGCCAGTAACCACAATCAACTGCCTTCTTTTCTTCTTCTTGAGACTTAGTCATGTTGATACCGTGGTTGATACATGGAGCATAACAGATGATAAGTGATGGTCCATCGTATTTTTCTGCTTCGATGAGTGCATTTAAGAGTTGTTGTTTATTTGAACCCATTGAGCATTGTGCAACGTAAACGTAACCATAACTCATAGCCATCATACCAAGGTCTTTCTTCTTAACTCTCTTACCAGCAGCAGCAAACTTAGCAACAGAACCTGTTGGTGTTGATTTACTTGCTTGTCCACCTGTGTTAGAGTAAACTTCTGTATCGAGAACAAGAACGTTAACGTTTTCGCCACTAGCAAGAACGTGGTCAAGACCACCGTAACCGATGTCGTAAGCCCAACCGTCACCACCGAAAATCCAAATTGATGGTTTTACTAAGCAGTCAAGGTTATCCTTAATATAATCTAAGCCGTCAGCAGTTTCTGTGCAAATAGCTTCTTTAACCATTTGTGCAGCAACCTTAGATTTTTCTGCATCGTCCTTGTCGCTAAGCCATGCAGCGAAAGCAGCGTTTGTCTTTTCGTTAACTTTATCAAATGTAGCACGCATATCTTCTTCAATCTTAGCACGACGAGCATTCATAGCAAGGTTCATACCATAACCGAATTCAGCGTTATCTTCAAAGAGTGAGTTAGCCCAAGCTGGACCTTTGCCTTCTTTATTCTTTGTGTATGGACATGTTGGAGCAGAACCACCATAGATTGATGAACAACCTGTTGCGTTAGCAACTATCATTCTGTCACCAAAGAGTTGTGTTACAAGTTTTACATATGGTGTTTCACCACAGCCTGCGCAAGCGCCTGAGAACTCGAAGAGTGGCTTGTTGAATTGGCTACCCTTAACTGTTGATGGTTTGCAACCTGGGCAAGCAGAAACGTTAACTTCAGCAAGTGTTTCGCTGTATTCGTAGTTAACCTTTTCTTCTTCTACAATAGAGCCGAGTGGAACCATTGTGAGAGCCTTTTCTTTTGCAGGGCAGATGTCAGCACAAACGCCACAACCCATACAATCGAGTGGAGAAACTTGCATTCTATATTCATAACCCTTATTACCAATCATAGGTTTTGTTACGAAAGAAATAGGTTTGTTTTCGCCTTCTTTAACAATGGCTGGTCTAATACAAGCGTGTGGACAAACGAAAGCACATTGGTTACATTGAATACACTTTGTTTCATCCCACTTTGGAACGAGAACAGCAACACCACGTTTTTCATATTGTGTTGTACCTGTTGGAACTGTACCGTCAGCGTTAAATGCAGATGATGGAAGTTTGTCGCCTTCGAGCGCTAAGATAGGGTGAACGATGTCTTTGAAATATTTGTTATCAGCAACATCAGCCATAGGAGCGCCTGTTGTTGCATTTTTCCAACTTTCTGGAACGTCAATCTTAACAAGGTTAGCTTCAGCGCTGTCAATAGCGTTGTAGTTCATTTGAACGATAGCATCGCCTTTCTTAGCAAATGACTTATAAGCCATCTTCTTCATATATTCAACTGCTTGGTCGTAAGGGATAATGTTAGCAACCTTAAAGAACGCAGATTGTAAAATTGTGTTTGTTCTACCACGGAGACCGAGTTCGGCAGCAATCTTAATAGCGTCGATTACATAAAGGTTGATGTTCTTGTTAGCGATATCTCTCTTAACGCTTGCAGGAAGAACGTTTTCTAATTCTTCTACTGTTAAAGCAGATGTGTTGAATAAGAAAGTACCATTGTTCTTAATATCGCCTGTCATATTATAACGTGTGATATATGATGGGTTAGAGCATTGAACAAAGTCAGCAGCATCGATTAGGTATGCTGATTGAATTGGTGTGTCACCGAAACGTAAGTGTGAAACAGTGATACCACCAGATTTTTTACTATCGTAGAAGAAGTAACCTTGAACATACTTGTCTGTGTGGTCACCGATAATCTTGATAGAGTTCTTGTTAGCACCAACTGTACCGTCAGAGCCAAGACCCCAGAACTTACAAGAAATTGTGCCAGCAGGAGCAGCATCGTATTTTTCTTCAAAGTTAAGTGAAGTGTTTGTTAAGTCATCATAGATACCAACTGTGAAGTGGTTCTTTGGTTCAGCAAGACTTAAGTTCTTGTAAACAGAATAAATCATAGAAGGATTAAATTCTTTGCTACCAAGACCATATCTACCACCAACAACTTTGATGTCTGTCATGCCCTTTTCTAAGAGTGCAGAGCAAACGTCAAGGTAAAGTGGTTCACCAAGAGAACCTGCTTCTTTTGTTCTATCTAAAACAGCAATCTTCTTAACTGTCTTTGGAAGAGCGTCAACAAAACTATCGATAGCAAATGGACGATAAAGTCTAACTTTAAGCATACCAACTTTGTGACCTTCAGCGTTCATCTTGTTAATTGTTTCTTCAACAGCATCAGCACCACTACCCATCAATACAACTATGTTTTCAGCATCAGGTGCACCCACATAGTCGAATAAGTGGTAATTTCTGCCTGTTAACTTATTAACCTTATCCATCATTTCTTGAACGATAGCAGGAGTATTTAAATAGTATTGGTTAGCAGTTTCTCTGTTTTGGAAGTAAATATCAGAGTTTTGTGCTGTACCTCTTTGAACAGGGTGTTCTGGGTTTAAAGCCCTTGCTCTAAAGTCTTCGATATCTTTCATATCAACTAATGCTTTCATGTCTTCATAGTCGATAACGTCAATCTTAGAAACTTCGTGACTTGTTCTAAAGCCATCAAAGAAATGTAAGAAAGGAACTTTAGACTTAAGTGTTGAAAGGTGAGCAACAAGTGCTAAGTCCATAACTTCTTGAACAGAGTTAGAAGCGAGCATAGCAAAACCCGTTTGGCGACAAGCCATAACGTCTGCGTGGTCACCAAAGATGTTAAGTGAGTGAGCAGCGAGTGCACGAGCACTTACGTGGAAAACTGTTGGCAAAAGTTCACCAGCAATTTTATACATGTTAGGAATCATTAATAGTAAGCCTTGGCTTGCAGTATAAGTTGTTGTCAACGCACCTGCAACGAGTGAACCGTGAACGGCACCAGCAGCGCCTGCTTCAGATTGCATTTCAGCAAGGCGAAGTTTTTGACCGAACATGTTTACTCTGCCTGTAGCAGACCACTCATCAGCAACTTCTGCCATAGGTGAAGATGGTGTTATTGGGTAAATAGCAGCAACTTCAGAAAAGGCATAGGCTACGTGGCTGGCAGCAGTATTGCCGTCAATAGTCAATTTTTTCATAAGAAAAACCTCCATTAAATATATAAGTAAAATTTGTTTAATATTTTTATATAATATTTTAACATCACTATTATAAACTTTTAAATGAAAATAGTCAACGAAAAATGAAAAATTTTACCAACAATTTAATGGCAAATAAAATATATTTTGCCTATTGCATTTATTCGCTTGAAAAAAACATAAGGTTTTGGTATAATAATATGGTTAAACTAAAAGTTTATAGATAAAAAAAGGAAAGTAATTATGCCACTTATTCAGTTAGAAAACGTTAATTTTTCTTACGACAAAAATATCGATGTTATAAAAAATGTTTCCCTTTCTATTTTTGAAGGCGAACATATTGCTATAATTGGGCATAATGGCAGTGGCAAAAGCACACTTGCCAAACTTTTCAATGGTCTTGTAAAGGCCGATAGTGGCAGTGTAAAAGTTATGGGCTTAGATTGTAGTGACAAAAAGCAAGTTTATGATGTTAGAAAAAAGGTGGGCGTTGTCTTTCAAAATCCAGACAACCAACTTATCGCTTCTATCGTTGAAGATGACATTGCTTTTGGCCCAGAAAATTTAGGCGTAAATAGAAAAGAAATTGCCGAAAGAATTGATTTTGCACTAAAATCTGTCGGTATGGAAAAGTTTCGCCACTCATCACCAACAAGGCTTTCTGGTGGTCAAAAACAAAGAATTGCAATCGCTGGCGTTTTGGCACTTAAGCCAAGCGTTTTGGTGCTTGATGAGTCTACTGCTATGCTTGACCCACAAGGAAGAAAAGAAGTTTTAGAAGTGGCAAAAAAACTTAACCAAGAGCAAGGCACAACGATTATTAACATTACTCACTATATGGATGAAGTAGTTAATGCCGATAGAGTTTATGTAATGAGCAATGGCGAAATAGTGCTTAGTGGCACGCCACAAGAAATTTTTAGTGATAGAGAAAAAATTGCAAAATATGGTTTAGAATTACCACTTTCAACAACTATTGCCGATGAGTTAAACGGCGTAGGTGTAAACATTGATGGTGACGTTTTAACCGAAGAGCAATTATCAAAAAATATTGAAAATTGGTTGGAGGGCTTATGCAAGTAGAAGTAAAAAACTTAACTTATACCTATAGCGAAAAGTCCAAAGACCTTGCAACTCGTGCGTTAGATAACGTTAGCCTAACTATAAACGAAGGGGAATTTTTTGGCATAATCGGTCAAACGGGCAGTGGAAAAACAACCTTTGTTCAACACTTGAACGGACTTATTAAGATTACAAACGAAAATAGTTCTATCCAAATCGGTCAGTTTAAGTTGCAAGACAAAAAGTGCGATTATTTGGGCTTAAGGGCAAAGGTGGGCATGGTGTTTCAATACCCAGAGCACCAACTTTTTGCCGAAACGGTGTTTGAAGACGTGGCTTTCGCCCTTAAAAACTTTGAGCCAAACTTAAGCGAAATTGAGGTTCAAGATAGGGTTAGGTCTGCTATAGAAATGGTGGGGCTTAACTATCAAAAGGTAAAAGAAAAATCGCCGTTTGAACTTTCTGGTGGGCAAAAGCGCAGGGTGGCTATTGCTGGCGTTATCGTGGCAAAACCAGAAGTTTTAGTTCTCGATGAGCCTGCTGCTGGCTTAGACCCACAGGGCAAAAAGGACTTTTTAGAACTTTTACACACTCTCCACAAAGAGTTTGTTAAAACTATAATAATCGTTTCGCACGATATGAACGTAATATCCGAGCATTGCACAAAAGTGGCAGTATTTTCATCGGGCAGGATTTGTGCTGTGGGCACGCCAAAACAAGTGTTTAGCGATTATGAACTTATAGAAAGGTTAAATCTTGACCTTCCAACAACGGCAAAGATTATAAAAAAACTTAGTGCAAAAGGCATTGAAATAGATTGCGATCTAACGGTAAAAGATTTTGTTAGGGCTATTAAGGACAAGGGGGAACGCTTATGAAAGACTTCTCTTTTGGTCAATATTATCCAGCAAAATCATTTGTTCACAGAATGGATGCAAGGGCAAAAATCTTAATATCAATCGCATATATCGTTGCAGTATTTTTAGTTGGTCAATTTCAATTTATGGGATTTTTGGCGTGTTTACTTTTTGTTTTAATAGCCACAATTTGTTCAAAAGTTCCATTTCTAAAAGTGCTTAAAAGCATAAAAGGAATTTTATTTTTAATCATAATTTCGGCAATTTTGCAACTATTTTTTAGAAGCGATGGAAAAGTGGTTTTCGAGTGGACTTTTATTAGAATTACCGATATGGGACTGCTTAATGCAGGCTTTATAATCGCTAGAATAACTCTAGTGGTTTTGGGTGCAAGTTTACTCACTTATACAACCACTCCTGTCGAACTTGCAGATGGTATTGAAAGCCTGCTTTATCCACTAAAATGGATAAAATTTCCCGTTCACGAATTTGCACTTATCATGAGCATTGCACTTCGCTTTATTCCAACTCTTTTAGAAGAAACGGATAGAATTATGAAGGCGCAAAAGGCAAGGGGTGCAAATTTTGAAAGCGGCAATATTTTCAAAAAGATAAAGGCGCTTATTCCTATTTTAATTCCACTTTTAATCAGTTCGTTTAGGCGTGCAGATGAACTTGCAGACGCTATGGATGCAAGGTGCTATTCAGGAAGTAAAAATAGAACGAGATTTAAAAAATTAACCTTTACTTATAGAGACCTTTTAGGCACGCTTTTAATCGCTGGGCTTATCACAGGCATTGTGTTTTTGAATATTACAGGCTTTTTAATGGTGACATTATGAGAGTTAAGATTTTAGTCAGTTATGACGGCTCTAACTATTGTGGTTGGCAAGTCCAACCCAACGCAATAACCGTTCAACAAGTTTTAGAAGATGCTCTTTTTGAGGTTACGGGCAAAAGGTCAAGGATAACGGGGAGTGGAAGAACAGATGCCGGCGTGCATGCCTTGGGGCAGGTGGCTCACTTTGACACCGATGCAAGTATCCCCCCAGAAAAGTTCTTTTTGGCAATGAATATTCATCTTCCAGATGATATAAAAGTGCTAAAAAGCCAACTTGCCGAAGATGATTTTCACGCAACTAGAGATGCAAAGAAAAAAACTTATAGATATTCTACTTATGTAAGCCAAACAATTCTTCCACTAAAAGACAAATATTCCGTTCAAATAGAGCATAAAATCGATGTTCAAAAAATGATAGAGTGTTCTAAAATTTTGGTGGGAACTCACGACTTTAAGTGCATGAGTGCAACAGGTGGTGGCGCAAAAACAACTGTTAGAACAATTTATTCTATAGACATAGTTCAAAACGACAAGGACATAGATTTTTATATTTGTGGAAATGGCTTTTTATATAACATGGTTAGAATAATGGTTGGCACTCTTATAAAAGTCGGCAGTAATAGGCTTGAAATAGAAGATGTTGAACAAATGCTTAAAACGGGAAAGAGAAGCCTCGGTGGAAAAACCCTTTCAGCAAAAGGACTAACGCTAATGAGCGTTGAATATTGATAATAGACTCTGCCACAAACTCTGATAGTCACTAATCATTCATTTTTTGTTGCAGAGCCTAATAAAAAATTGTGCTTATCAAAGAAAAATAACACAATATATAGTTATAGGCATAAAAATATGTGAAAATAGTTTAAAAACTATGCAAAAACCATATAAAAATGCTTGACTTAAAAGTCAAAAAAAGTTAATATATTTAGGCGTTTATAAGGAAAAGTTCGTGTATTTTTGAGATTAGCCCTCTCAAAGTTGCCAATTTCGTGTACGGCAATACGGATTTAGAATTATGGCATTAAACAAAAATAATAGTTAAAACTTAAAGGAGAAACTCAATGAAAACTTATATGGCTCACGCTGAAAACGTGGTTAGAAAGTGGTATGTTGTTGATGCTGAAGGCGTTGTTTTAGGTCGTCTTGCATCAAAAGTTGCAGCAATCCTTCGTGGTAAGAATAAGCCAACTTTCACACCAAACGTTGACACAGGTGATTTCGTTATAATCGTTAATTGCGACAAAGTTCTTTTAACTGGTAAAAAGTTAGAAAAGAAATACTACACATATCACACAGGTCATATTGGTGGACTTAAGTCTATTCAATATAAAACACTTATGGCAAACAAGGCAGACGTTGCTGTTTATGAAGCAGTTAAAGGCATGCTTCCAAAGAACAGTTTAGGCCGTTCAATGCTCACAAAACTCAAAGTTTATCGTGGCGCAGAACACAACCATCAAGCACAAAAACCAGAAGTGCTTAAGTTGGTGTAATTGAGGTGTAATTATGGCAAAAGCAACAAGTAAGAAAAAAGTTCAATATTGGGGAACGGGCAGAAGAAAGAAGGCTATCGCTCGTGTAAGACTTATCCCAGCAGGTGATGGTCAAATCACAATCAACGGAAAAACTGTTGATGAATATTTGTGTCTTGACACATTAAAGTTTATCGTTCGCCAACCATTAGTTTTGGTTGAAGCAGACGCTAAATACGATGTAATCGTAAACGTTTGTGGTGGTGGCTACACAGGTCAAGCAGGTGCAATCCGTCACGGTATTGCTCGTGCACTTTTACAAGCAGAACCAGAAACAAGAGCAGCACTCAAAAAGGCAGGTTTCTTAACAAGAGATTCAAGAATGAAGGAAAGAAAGAAATACGGTCTCAAGAAAGCGCGTCGTGCTCCACAATTCTCAAAGAGATAATTGGAAAAGGTTTTTGGAAAAACCAAAAATCAACACGAAAAAATACAAAACAAAAAAGCAAGGAATCATTTCCTTGCTTTTTTTAACGGAAAAATTCTGCGATATACTTGGCTTTTTGTTTAGGTATATACTTTTAATGTATTCGCCTTCACAAGAAAACTTGTCTATCTTGCATTTTTTTCGTTAAAGAAACAAAATAGTTTTTTAAATCAATCACTTTGGCTGACTATGTTTTTCTTTAACTCTTTTAACAATTTCATCGTGAGAATTGATAGTTAAAAGCATGCTTTTTTGTAAAGGCAAAGGAACTGTTTGATTTTGTGTTTCTTTAGGTTTAACTTGCTCGCTACTTTGCCAAGAATTAGAAGATAAAAGATTTTTTCCTAAAGATGATAAAAGGTTATTCGCAAGCCCAGAAGTTGTTGAATTTGCCGTGGGTTTTTCATTTTTTTGCGAGTTTAAGGAAAAAAAAGAATTTAAAAGATTAAAAATACCGAATTTATCCATTTTATTGTCTCCTAACAAAGAAAAAATTGCAAAAAATAATTGCAAAAGTTTTAGATATAAGGTATAATATATGAGCGATATAATTTAAAATATAGTTATATAAATAATATATTCGGGTAAATCAAAAAAGTTTACCTAAAAAATAAGAGGATTTTGTATGAAGAAAATTTTAGCCAAATTGATTTGCTTAATGCTTATTATGAGCGTTGCGCTAACAGGTCTTGTTGCGTGTTCAGAATCCAATTGGAAAGGTGGCAAAGTAACATTAAAAAATAGTGGCGCAGTTATCGAAAATGCAGGCTTTATTGCAGAAACTGAAAACTATCTTTACTTTATAAACGGAAGTGAAAGCACAACGGCAAACAACAAAATGGGAACGCCACTTAAGGGTGCACTTTTAGTTGCAGATAAAAACGACCTTTCTAAAACAGAAGTCGTTGTTCCAAAACTCTTTGTTGCATCTGATTATAGTTCTGGCGTTTTCATTGATGGTGGCTATGTTTATTATGCAACGCCAAGTGTGGAAAAGAACTCAGAAGGACACACTGCAAACGATGAACTCACATTTATGAGAACAAAACTCGATGGCAGTGGCACAACTGATGAATTTTTTACGTTAGACACTTCAAGTGCAATCGCAACACAATACAGAATAGTAAAGGCTGATAACGGACAAGTTTTAATTTACTATTACAATGCAGATACAATGAGCATTGTTTGCTATAACACTTCTAATAAAGAAAGTTCAACGGTTATAAAGCAAAAAGAAGTTGATGATGGCGATTCGTTAAATAAGCACGTTTTCTTAAACAGCAAAAACATCACAGACGTTATTGGATACTACACAACAACCGTTTATGAAAACAAACACGAAACTTTATATAACAGAGTTTATGTTATTAGAGTGGGTAGCACAGAAGGCGAACTTTTAGTTGATGGTAATAACAACCAAACAACTCAAATCGACGACGTTAAGTATTCAATAACTCTTGTAAAAGACGGATTTATTTTCTTTACAAAAACAAACTCAGGCCGTACAGAAACATACGCTATTAGCGAATTAGTTGCAAGAACAAGTGATTGGTCTAGTGCAACAAAAATTGTTAACGCAGAACACGTTTCAGCAACAACACTTATCAACGGCTCACTTTCAGAAATTTACGTTGTTGGCGACACAAAGATTTATAAATCTTCATTTACAGTTAAAGATGAAAAAACACCTGTAGCATTAAAAGAAAATATAAGCAAACTTTTATTCGTATACGATGGATATTTATATTTCTATAATGCAGAAGGTCATATCGCAAAAATACTTCTTGACCAACAAGGTCAAATAGATGATGACAAAAAAATAATTTTAGTTTCTGAAGATACTGCATTAACATCGTGGTATGAAGTTGAAATAAAATCAATCGGTGGCAAAGATTATTTGTTCTATTGTGACAACTCGGTAACAGGCAAGTCTTATATCAAATATGTTGATTTATCAGCAGATGTTATTGAAAAAGACACCGATGACGATGATGAAAACGACCTATTCTATCTAGACACTGACAAAATTTATAATTTTGGCAAAATGTTAGATAAAGACATAGCAGAAATTTTTGATTCAAAAGTAGAAACGCAGGCAACTTATTCACCAGTAGATGGTATTGGTGCTAACGAAGAAGACGACCAAGCGTTCTACGAAGAAGTTATGAAACTTAAAACTGAATATGAAGGTTTAAGCAGTTCAGTTAAAGAAAAAGTTACAGATAAAGCAAAGAATACATTAGAATGCATCGAAAAGGCTTTTGAAGTTGCTGAAAAGTACAAAATGCTTGCAGACATCGAGTTTGTTGGAAGCTCTGAAGAAGCAGAAGACTTAGGCATTAAAGCAATTTATAACCAAGTTAAAGATTACATTGAAAAGTTCAAAAAAGATGAATTTAGAGACGGTGTAGAAGCCTTTATTTCTGACAACTTAAAAGCGCACTATACAAAAGCAGTTAAACTTTTTGAAGCAGAAGACTAATAACTAAAAAACAACTAACGCCGAGCAAAATTGCTCGGCGTTTTTACTTATCTTAACACATAAAAAATCCCCACCTAAATCTAGGTGGAGAAAAAGTTTTAATTAAAGGTATATTTTGTCAGCCATTTGCCAGAAATAAACCTTGTTCCAAAAATAATTGCCCTAAATATCCAATCGCAGAACATTGCATACCACACGCCCATAACTCCCATGTTAAGATATCCTGTGAAAACAAAACTTAAACCAACTCTTAATGCCCACATAGATGATAGAGATATTATCAATGTAAAACTAGTATCGTTTGCAGACCTAAAACTATTTGGCAAAGTAAAGCCTATAGGCCAAATGGTGCAGATAAATATACTATGTATAAAAATTATTTTTTGTGCAAGTTTTGTCGCACCTGTTGATAGATTAAACATTCCAACAAAGAAATTAGAGAATAAGCATAAAATAATAGAAACTGAAATTACGCAAACATAGGTTATTGCCGTTAGTTTTTTTGCAAAATGCTTTGCTTGCTGTTTTTGTTTTGCGCCCACGCATCTTCCAACAACGGCAGTCATAGCAAGACCCAAAGCCGTGCCACAAGCATATTGAAAACCAACAAGTGTGTTTGCCGTTGCATTTGCTGCTATTTGCGCTGTGCCAAGAGCCGAAATTAAACTTAAGGTTATAACCTTGCCAAACTGAAACATTCCATTTTCAATTCCATAAGGAATACCAACTCCAAAAATGTTTTTAATAAGCCTAAAATCGGGTTTATATCTAAATATTTTATCTATGTATATAGCCTTATTTTTTCTACAAGCACAAACAAGAATTATTATTGAGCCAACTATATAAGAAAACAGAGTTGCAATACCAGCGCCACTAGCCCCCATATTAAAACCAAAAATCAATAAAGCGTTGCCTGCCACGTTGAGAAAGTTTGTTATAAGCGAAACAGCCATAGAAATTCTTGTATTGCCTTGAGCCCTATAAAAAGAAGCACCTGCATTATAAAGAACTAAGAAAATAAAAGAAATAGATGTATAAAGAGAATAATCTAATGCATTTTGCATAACATCGAATTCAATCTTTCCAAAAATAAGCCCCAAAATATATTTTCTGAAGAAAACCATTATAATTGAAACAAAGGTGGCGATAAAAAAGGTGGTGAATATAAGTTGTTTTCCTGCTTCCATTGCTTTACCAAAGTCTTTTTTGCCAATAAGTTGGGCAATTACAATCGCTCCACCACCACAAAGCGCAGTGAATAGATATGTTAAAAACAAATTAAAACTATTCACAAGCGAAACGCCAGAAACAGCCGATTCACCACAACTTGAAACCATAACTGTATCTGCCATGCCAACAAGCACAACAAAAAATTGTTCTATCAGCAGTGGAATTATAATTTTTCTTAAGTCTCTATTAGAAAAAAGCATAAAAACATCTCCTAATACTTATAATATCACAAAAAAATAAAACAAGTTAACAAATATTAGGAAAAAACTTGCACAAAAGATAGATTTTGTATATAATTTAAGTGGAGAAAAAAATATGAATTATATAGTTAATTTTGTCGAATATAAACAGCAAGCCTTTCCACTGCATAAACACGAGCATTATGAAGTTTTAGTTTATATTGATGGCGAAGGTGCTATAAAGATTGAAGAACAAACCTTTTCAATAAAAAAGGGAACAATCGTTGTTGTTCCACCCAAAATGGTGCATGGCTCAACTTCCAAAAGCAACTTAAAAAGCATATACGTTGCGTGGAAAGAAAACGCTCCGTTCACCTTTAATAAGCCACTCATTTTTGAAGATAATCAAGGTGAAGAAGGTCAGTTTTTAGTTAAGGCAATTTATAACAATTTATATAAAAACACAGAATATTTAACAGCATTATGCAATGCTTTGGCACAATTAGTTTTGCAAAACGTTAAAAACCAAACAAAACTAGAAAAGGCAGTATATCAAATTATAAACAAGATAACATTAAATTTTCAAGACTGTGATTTTAACTTAAATCAAGTTCTTAACAGCGTTAATTATACAGAAGATTATATAAGAGAACGGTTTCGTTTGCAAACGGGAAAAACGCCTGTCAATTTTTTAACTGATGTAAGAATAGATTTTGCCCAGCAGTTGATAGAAATATATAACAAGCAAATGTCCTTAAATGAAGTGGCTTTGCAGTCTGGTTTTTATGATTATGCATATTTTTCAAGAAGGTTTTTTCAAAAAACAGGATTTTCACCACGAGAATATAAGAAAAACATTCTCAAAAAGATAGAAAAAGATAAATAAAAAACCCCACCGAAAAATCGGTGGGGTTTATGTTATAAAATTACTGTTTGTCGGTGCTTCCAAGTCCACCAACTCTTTTAATTTCGCACTCATCGTCAATGGTGATGCCATATTCAACGAACACGCCTTGAGCAAAAGCCTTGCCTTTTTCAACAAAAAGTTCTTTATCGCCACAGTTTGTTATCTTTATAAAAATATGCCCTTCGTTATCGGCAAAGAAGTAGTCGCTGTCAATAATGCCCACGGTGTTATCTAGTCTTAAACGATATTTAAATCCTAAACTTGAGCGTGGATAAATTTTAAGCACCCAGCCTTCATCGATTTTAACTCTAATTCCCGTTGCCACTTTTTCTGTTTGGTTTGGTTTAAGTGTAAATGAGTATGGTGCAAAAAAATCATAACCAGCACTGCCAGAAGTTGCCCTTTTTGGCAAGATTATTTCATTATAGCACTCAGCACTGCCACTTTTTAAGTATTCATCTAAACTAACTTTTTCAAACTTTGCAATTCTTTTCATAATTTCACCTTTTGATAATTATACCAAAAAATTCATTTAAAATCAATATAAATTATAATTTTTTGTTTTCTTTTAACTCTAAACTCTTTCTTAAAGGATAGGTTTGTTTGCTATAGATAATTGTGCTTATTACCATAAAAATATATAGCAAGCCTAAGAATATAGGAAAGATATTAAGGCTTAACTCTTGCGCCAAAAAGCCAAAAACAGGTGGCAATATTAAAATTCCAAGATTACATGTTGCCATTTGCAAGCCGATAATAGACTGAGAAACATCACTGCCAAAATTTTTTGGGGTAAGGTAAATAAGGTTAGGAAAGGTTGGTCCATTTCCAAAACCGACAAAGAATAATGACAAAGCCTTAAAGATAGGTGGCAGTGGAATAAAGAGTAAAACAAGTGCCATTAAAACAATAGAATATCCACCATAAACAATTTTTTCCACATTGAGTTTTTTAGAAACAAACCCAGATATAAGCCTGCCTATAGTTATTCCTGCATAATAAAAGGTTAAATATCTTGACGCTAAGGCTTCGCTTAGATTTTTAACGTTAACAAGATATGTGCACGCCCAAATTCCACAAGTAAACTCTAAACCCACCGAGCAAAAAAAGGTAATAACAGACGACCTAACGGCTGGCATACAAAACATTTGTTTTATAGAAAGCGTTTTTTGTGGCACATCTTTTTCAGGCTGTTTAGATTTAACCTTTTTCCAAAGTGGAAGGCTGATAAAAGAAATTAAGGTTATAACCATCATCGCAATAAAAACTAAGACATAACCTTTGCGCCAATTATTATCATCTCCCAAGGCAAAAGACATTAAAAACGGACTAATAGAAATACCCACGCCATAAAAACAATGTAGTAAACTCATGTGCAGAGAAGAATAGTTAGTTGCCGTGTAGTTATTAAGAGCCGTATCTATTGCTCCAGCGCCAAGTCCTAAAGGAATGGAGAGCAAACAGAAAAACAACATTGAATTAGAAAAAGAAAAGGCAAAAAGGCATAGTGCAGAAAAAAGAGTGCTGACAAAGGTTACCTTTCCAACGCCAAACTTTGCAATAAGTTTTGCAGCGAATAAACTTGAAAGAACTGTGCCAAGCGACACCAAAACGGTTATAAAATTAGCATAACTAAAAGGCAAATTAAGTTCAGCATAAATGGCAGGCCACGCCGAGTTCAAAACCGAGTCAGGAAGCCCTAAGCCCATAAAAATTATACAAATTGCCACGAATAAAATAGTTACCATAATTCACCTAAACGATTAAAAGTAAAACGCCAACCGAAGAAATAAGGGTTGGAAAAGCAATCATAAAGCCATAAAAAACAAACTTCTTAAAAGGCATATTTATTTGATACTTTTTTAGTATTTTGCTCCACATAATACCTGCAAGCGCGCCCACAGGTGTTAAAAAAGCACCTATGTTAGAGCCGATTATAGTTGCATAAACACAAAGCATATTGTTACTTACAATAATCTTTTCAAAAAGCACGCTCATAGGAATATTATTTAATAGGTTAGCACTAATGGTTGATAAAAACCCAAAAGTAAGTCCATCGAGTTTTGAGCCACTGTATAATGCTTTTGCCAAAATGTCGGTGATTCCATTATTTTTAAGTGCAAGCACTATAACGAACATCGAAAGAATAAATGGAATAAGTTCATAAGGCTCTTTCTTTAGACTTTTCAAAACGGGCGAAGCCGTGTGCATGGTTATAATGTCATACACTAAGTCGAAAGTCGTTAAAGATAAGGCAAGCACCAAACAAATTAAATACATTTCTATTTGCAAAATGTCAGATATTGCAAGCAAAATTATGCCCACACATAAGTGACAAATGGCAACAAGCATTGGCACTTTTGAAATGCGTATGTTATGAGAAATCCCCTTTTCTTGTGTGCATATTGGTGCTAAAAGTTGTTTTCTAAACACTAATAAAAGAATAACAAGACTTGTAATTCCACCAGCAAGGGCAGGGAGAGCCATTACCGAAAAATATTGGGCAAAATTTATGCCAGCCGATTGAGCGAGATAAATATTAGTTGGGTTTCCAACAATAAGAGCCATGCTCCAAGTGTTTGCGGCAATAAACTCGCCAAAAAGAAAAGGTAGTGGCGAAATCTTTGCCTTTTTTGCAAAAATGCAAATTGGTGGGGTAAAGGTTAGAATTATTATATCGTTAGAAGTAAAGATTGTTAAAACCGATACAACGGCATATAAGATTAAAAAGAGTTTTAACTGGCCACCTTTGCTTTTAAGAAAAACCGAGTCGGCTATGTAATCAAAAAATCCAGCATCGCCAAGATAAACCGAAAGCAAGGTCATGGATAAAAACAGTGTTAATATTTTTAGGGGATTGACAGAAGAATCTGCAGTAATACCCTTAATCACGCTGTCAATACTTATCGAGCCCGATAAAAGCATTGCAGTAGCGCCAACAAGACAAATAAGCCAGTAAAGACCGACTTCGCTTTTGCCTATTTTTATATATGGTTTTATCAGCACCGAGCAAACCATAAGAACTATGGTAATTATGGCAATAATAGCACAAACAAGCATAAAAACTTTCCTTAACAAAAAAGTAAAAATCCAAAAAAGATTATAGCACGGAAAAAGCAATTTATCAAGCAACAAAAAGGCAAGAAAAAAATTTATTTTACTCACCCCTTAAAAAGTTCATAATAAAAAAGTTACAGCATAATATATTATATGGAATTATCGTATAAAGAACTTGAAAAAAGAGATGTAATAAACATTGCAGACGGCAGATGTTTAGGCAGAATTATAGACATGAGGTTTAAGTTTCCACAAGGCGTAATCGTGGGGATTTATGTGCCTGCACGCAAAAACAAGGGCATTTTTTGGTTTTTAGATAAAAGTAAATTATATATAGATGTAAGCAAAATTATAAAAATAGGTGGAGACGTCATTTTAGTTGACATTAAGTGTGGGGATAGTTGTGCTGAGAATACTTCTATAGGAAGACCCCAAAAACCACAACCATGTCCACCACAGCATAATCAATGCCCACCGTCGCCATGCCCACCACCATGCCCACCAAACTTTAACAAAAAAGGTCAAGAAACGCTTGATTTAAGTGGGCTTTTTGACCAAAACGGAAACATCGATTTAGGCGACTATTAGTGACAGAAAATAAAACCGAACAACTATTTTTTAAAACCCCCTTGAAAAATGAAAAAATATGGGTTATAATAAATTTATCCGGAGTGATGACGGGATTTTACCAAAAGTAATAGGGGGACAAAAAATTATGGGTAAAGTATTATCGGAAAATATTAGGAATATTGCTATAGTTGGGCATAGTGGCGCAGGAAAGACTTCTCTTGCAGAAGCCATTTTATTCAATGGTAAAAGTATAGATAGATTAGGAAAGACTGCAGATAAAAACACCGTTATGGACTATGATGAACAAGAAATGGCAAGGGGCATTTCAATTTCTCTTGCATGTGCGCACACCTATTGGCGTGATATAAAAATCAACATTGTAGACGTTCCAGGTTTTTATGATTTTGAAGGCGAATTCGAACAAGCAATGCGTGCCGTTGGCTCTGCAATTTTAGTTGCCGATGCAAGTGGCGAAGTTGCTGTGGGTGCTGAAAAGGTTGTGGACTATTGCACAAGAAGACATATTCCACTTATGATTTTTGTTAATGGCATAGACAAGGAAAATGCTAACTACGTTGCAACGGTTGAAGCCTTTAGACAAAAATATGGCAGAAAAATTTCTCCAACGCACTTCCCAATTATAAGAGATGGCAAAATGAAAGGCTATGTTTCGGTTATTTCTGGAAAGGCTTTTGAATTTACTCAAGGTGGAAGAAACGAAATTGCTATTCCTGAAAATATGCTAGAAGATGTTAAACTTTTGAAAGATTCTTTAATGGAATCTGCTGCCGAATCTTCAGAAGCGCTTCTCGATAAATATTTATTAGAAGAAACGCTAACTAACGATGAAATAGTTAGTGGTGTTAAAAATGGTCTAAAACAAGGTGAAACTATTCCTATCATGGGTGGTTCTGCCCTTCAAAACATGGGTGTTATTAACCTAATGCACGAAATAGTTGACCTTCTTCCATCTCCATTTGACAGAAGACCTGTTATGGCAACAAATATTATGCAAGGCGATAACTTGGGCGAAGTTAGTGAAGTTCGTTGCGATGCAAATTTACCTTTTGCAGGACAAGTTTTCAAAACGGTTGCAGACCCATTTGTTGGCAAACTTAATATGGTTAGGGTGTTTACAGGTTCACTAAAGAGTGGTATGACCGTTTATAATGCTACAACAGGCGAAAAGGAAAGAATCAATACACTATATGTGATGAAAGGCAAAAAGCAAGAGCCTGTTGATGAACTTGTTGCAGGCGATATCGGTGCTGTAAACAAACTTAATAATACAAACACGGGCGATACGCTCTGTGATGAAAACAATTTAATCAAGTTCTTTGATATCCCACTTCCAAAACCTGTTATAACAATGGCAATTTCGGCAAAAAACAGTGGTGAAGAAGATAAGGTTTTCCAAGGACTAAATAGGCTTAGCGAAGAAGATTTAACATTTAAGGTTGAAAAAGATAAAGAGACAAACGAAATGGTAATTCGTGGCATGGGCGAAACTCAACTCGAAATACTTTGCAAAAAATTAAAGGCAAAATTCGGCTGTGAAGCAATTTTAAGTGCACCAAAAGTTGCATTTAAGGAAACTATTTTGGGAGTAGCAGAAGCCGAAGGTAAACACAAAAAGCAATCGGGTGGTGCTGGTCAATTCGGTGTGGTTAACATCAAGTTTGAACCGGGAGCAAGCGACGGCGAGTTCGAGTTTGTAAATGCAATCGTCGGTGGCGCTGTTTCAAAACCATTTGCTCAAGCGGCAGAAAAAGGTTTAAGAGAAGCAATGCAAAAGGGCGTTCTCGCTGGATATCCTATGACTAACTTAAAATGCACGCTGTTTGACGGAAAAGAACACCCTGTCGATAGCAAAGAAGTTGCCTTTATCTCTGCTGCAAAACTTGCTTATGACGAAGGTATTAGAAATGCAAAGCCTGTTATTTTAGAACCTGTTTATAGTTATAAGATTTTAGTTCCAGATAATTACACTGGCGATATTTTAGGTGATTTAAATAAGCGTAGGGGCAGAATTCTCGGCATGGAAATGGCTGATAATCTTCAAGAAATATGCGCAGAAGTTCCACTTATTGAAATGCTTAAGTATGCAACCGATTTAAGAAGCATGACTCAAGGTCGTGGCAAATTCTCTAATGAATTCTTAAGGTATGAAGAAGTGCCTTATTCAGCGCAAGAAAAAATCATTGCTGATGCAAAAAAGTAAGCTCTTAAGAAAAGTCCAAAAAATAAAATTACCGATAGGTAAGGAGAATAAAAAATGATACTAACAATATGCCCGAATCCAAGTATTGACTGCACGATAGAATTAGATAGCCTTAACGTTGGCAAACTAAATCGTGTTGACAAAAAGGTGGAAACTTATTCGGGCAAGGCGTTAAACGTGGCAATGGGCGTTGCAAGACTTGGCGAAAAAAGTTATGCAACAGGCTTTATGTTTGATGCACACGCAAGGCTTTTTGAACAAGTTTTAGATAAAGAAGGCGTTAAGCACGACTTTGTTTACAACACGGGAAGCGCAAGAACAAACTATAAAATTATAGACAAAAGGGCTATGCTCACCGAAATAAACGATAAGGGCGAATCTGTTAGTAAACTTAAGCAAACCGAACTTATCGACAAGGTCAAGGAAATATCTGGCGATTATGAAATTGCCGTTATGAGTGGTAGTTTACCTAAAGGGGTTGAACCATCTTTTTATGGCAAGGTTTTGTCGGTTATTCCAAGTCACGTTAAAGTTATTGTGGACACCGAAAAGTATAATATGCTTTCGGCACTAGATAGTAGAGAAGTGTTTATGGTAAAGCCTAACTTAAGAGAACTCGAAGAGTTTACAGGCAAAAGCATACACTCTCTTCAAGAAATGGTTTCTGCATCTAAAAAGTATTTGGATAGGGGGGTTAAACACGTTCTTATCTCATTAGGAAGCGAAGGTGCTGTTCTCACCGATGGAAGCGATAGTTATTTTTGTAAAAGTGCATCTGTTGCCGTTAACTCAACGGTTGGTGCTGGCGATAGTATGGTTGCTGCAACGTGCGTGGGCATTGAAAAGGGCGTGCCTATGCAAGAAATTCTAAGAATGGCAACTGCTGCAGGCACGGCTGCCGTTACAACTAGTGGAACTAACCTATTCTATAGGGATAAATATAAAGAAATTTATTCTAAAGTTTATTCGGAAAAGATTTATTTTTAGCCACATGAAAAACTAAATAAAAAAATAAAAGCATAACCAGTTTGTGAATAGCACAAACTGGTTTTTGTATGAAGAAAAACTTTTTTGTGTCGTTTTTTGACCTAATAAATCGAAAAAGGTTAACAACAGTTGCTGGGGCATGGGTGTATTACTTTTTAACAGCATTTGTGCCACTTCTTTTTTTGGTGGTTTCGGCATTTAGCGTGTTTGGGGTAAGTTTAACGCACGACCTTGTTTCAAGACTTCCAGAAGAATTTAGACTGGCTGGCGAAAAGGTTGTTGAAACGGCAGAAAATTCATCAAAAGGTGCAACAATTTTCTTTATTATAGCAGTTGTGTTTTCATGCACAAACTTACTTAATCAAATGTCAAAAGACGGCGATTTTATTTATGAAGCACGCTCTAAAATAAAAAGGGGCATTTTTAGAAGGCTTTGGGCAATAGTTGCCCTTGCCATGCTCTTTGTTTTGTTTTTAGGGGTGGCGTTTTTGTTCGCCTTTTCTTCCAATATTAATCTAAAGGCTTTTCTTAATCCAAGAGAAGACATTTTTGTTACTATTTTTGTTTTTTTGTTTACAATAATTTTAGGATATGCTATTATATATGTATTAAATAAATTCATAAGTCCACTAAAAATGGGGTTTTCAGGCCTTGCAATCGGGGCGCTAGTTGCCCTTTTTATAATGGTTATTGGAACGATAGGGTTTATCATTTATTTAAAGTTTTTTTCTAACTACAACGCATTTTACGGCTCGCTTGCAGGGATTATTATATTCTTAGTTTGGGCGTATATTTTAATGCTTGGGCTATCTTTTGGCGCAATAATAAATATGCAACTTTATAAGCATAAAAAAGATAAGAAAAAGGCTAAGAAATTATAAATATTAAGGAGAAAAAATGTTAAAAATTCAAAATTTATCAAAGTCATATCAAAAAGGCACTTATGCCGTTAAAAACCTATCTTTAAATGTAAAGAGTGGCGAAATTTATGGCTTTGTTGGGCATAACGGCGCAGGTAAATCAACGGCAATTAAGTCAATAGTTGGCGCTTTAGGGTTTGATGCTGGCGAAATTTTAATAAATGGAAACAGCATTAAAGATGAGCCTATAAAGGCTAAAAAGGATATGGCTTATATCCCAGATAACCCTGATATTTATGAATATTTAACGGGTATTCAATACATAAACTTTGTTTGCGACATCTATGGCGTGGGCGATGAAAGAAATGAAAAAATAGAAAAATATGCAACCGATTTTCAAATAAAAGAAAATTTAGGCGACCTAATTTCAACCTATTCGCACGGCATGAAGCAAAAACTCGTTTTAATCTCGGCACTAGTTCATTCACCAAAACTTTTGGTGCTAGACGAGCCTTTTGTGGGGCTTGACCCAATTGCATCTTTTAGACTTAAAGAAATTATGAAAGAGCTTTGCAGTAACGGCTCGGCAATCTTTTTTTCAAGCCACGTTTTAGAAGTGGTTGAAAAACTTTGCGATAGAGTTGGCATCATCAAAAAGGGCGAACTTGTTAAAGAAGGTAAAATGCAAGAAATTATCGGCGATAAGTCCTTAGAAAAACTTTTCTTGGAGATTGCTGATGAATAATTTATTATCTTTAATAAAAATTCAATTTTTGTCACTTTTTGGCATAAATAAGATAGCCAACAAGAAAAAGGGCAAAAGCGCAAGCACTATAGGAATACTTGGTGTGGGGCTATTTTTTGTTGCAATAATTGTGTTGGTTGCCTATATCTATGCAAAAATGTTCGCTGAAATGTATGTTATGATGGGCAAAACAAAAGAATTTTTGCCAACCATTTTTGCTTTGATAAGCGTTATTTGTTTGGTATTTTCTTTTTATTCGGCAAGTGGAAATATCTATAGTGCAAAGGACTATGACCTTTTATCTGCAATGCCTATAAAAAAACACACGATAGTGCTTTCAAAACTAATATTTATGTATGTTGCAGATTTGCTTTTTGCAATTTTAGTGTTGGCAGTGGCTGTGTTCGTGCAGTTTGAAATTATAGGGGCTGTGTCGAGCATAGAATTATTAAGACTTTTTATAATGACGCTTGCTCTCCCTGTTTATCCAATGCTCGTTTCAATTTTCTTAGGGGTTATCGTTAGTTATATTTCTTCAAAGTTTAGAAGAAAGTCGCTCGTTCAGTTTTTAATCTATGCCGTTTTATTTATAACAATGTATTCTATTTCTCTTATCGGCACAGACCTAAATGATAACCTTGGTGCAATAAGAAATATGTATTTTATCTATCCTTGGGTAGAAAAGGGCATAACAAGTTTTTCTTATGCACTTATATTTGTGGGTGTGGGAATTGCAATTTTGTCGATTTTAATTGTTTTTGTTAGTTATACTTACGATAAACTAAACACACTTTTAAAATCTGTTAAAAGGGCAAAGAATTATAAGTTTAAAAAGACAAAAAGTGGCACGCAGTTTAAGGCGCTTATGAAAAAAGAGTTTAGGCAACTATTTTCAACGCCAATTTATGCAATGAACACTCTTTTAGGCTCGATTTTTGCAATAGCAGGCGCAATTTTGCTAACGGTTATGGCTTTTAGCACAAAAGATTTGTTAACTAAACTTATGTTTGCAATGATTTTGCAACCTATATTTGCTTTTACATTTATGATTAGCCCAACAACGGCAGTAAGTTTAAATGTTGAAGGCAGTTGTTTTTATATAATGCGCACAAGCCCGATTTCTAGCAAAAGAATTTTTGGAACAAAATTATTTGTAAACTTTGTGGTGGCTGTTATTCCTGCGCTAATTTGTGGCATTGTTTTTTCAACAGCGCTTTTGTCATCGGCTCCAGCCCTAGTTATAATTTTCACAATCTTAAACGCACCACTCTATGCAATTTTGGGTGGAAACTTGGGGCTTATGTTTAACCTTTTATTCCCTTATATGAAGTGGGATAATATCACAAAGGCAGTTAAGCAAGGCGTTTCGGTGTTCTTTACAGTGCTTTGTGGCATGGCGCTTGCTGGCGCTGTGTTTGCGTTTTTATATTTTGTTAACCTTGACTTAGAGATAAAACTCATAATTGTCTTTGCTTTTTTATCTATTTTAAGCAATATTACATATATGATTATTTCAAAATATGGCGAAAGGTTAATTATCAAGAAAACTTAATAAAAAACAAAAGAAAAATTTAAAAATTGCTTGACAACTTATATAATGGGGCGTATAATTGAGATAAATTGAGGCAAAAACTATGAAAAAAACTAACGCTTATTTTTACTTTTATTTTAATAACAAGTTTTCTATATCGGATTAGTAATTACTTATCGGTAGTTTTTGTGATGAAAAAAAATCAAGGGCTTTGTGGTAATTACTGCAAAGCCCTTTAGTTTTATATCTAGAAAATTTAACCTTTTGGGGTAGGAGATAAAAAATGATTATAGTTGTTAAAAATTCTTGCGAAAAAAATCAATACGATAACCTTGTCGATTGGATAAAGGAATTAGGACTTGACGTTCATGTAAGCCGTGGTGAAACTTCAACCGTTTTAGGGCTAGTTGGCGACACGAGTAGGGTGGATATTGACTTAATAAATTCACTCGATATTGTCGAGCAAGTTCAAAGGGTGCAAGAGCCATATAAAAATGCAAACAGAAAATTTAATCCGTTAGACACTATAGTTAATATCGGTGGTCATAAGGTGGGTGGCAATATTTTTCAAGTTATCGCAGGCCCATGTTCGGTTGAAAGTGAAGAGCAAATTATAACGGTTGCAAAAGCCGTTAAAAAATCTGGCGCAACCATGCTTAGGGGTGGTGCATTTAAGCCAAGAACATCGCCATATGCTTTCCAAGGCTTAAAAAATCAAGGCATTGAACTACTTCTTAAAGCCAAAAAGGAAACGGGACTTCCTATTGTTACAGAACTACTTAACATTAACGATATAGACCTATTTGAAGATGTAGACGTAATTCAAATCGGCGCAAGAAATATGCAAAATTTTGAACTACTTAAAGAAGTGGGAAAAATAGGCAAGC
Organism: Clostridiales bacterium; assembly: GCA_015069465.1. Classification (GTDB taxonomy): domain Bacteria; phylum Bacillota; class Clostridia; order Christensenellales; family Borkfalkiaceae; genus UBA1259. The sequence goes on from SVIO01000003.1 coordinate 73,179, forward strand.
CAATTCTTCTTAAAAGGGGTCTTGCAAACACCTTGCAAGAACTTTTGATGAGCGCAGAATACATCATGGCAGAAGGAAATAATAAGGTTATTCTTTGCGAAAGGGGAATTAGAACTTTTGAAACTATGACAAGAAATACCCTTGACCTTTCGGCAATTCCAGCGCTAAAAGAAAAAACACATTTACCTATTATCGTTGACCCAAGCCACTCTACAGGCGTTTCAAAATTCGTTCCATCAATGTCGCTTGCATCTGTTGGTGCTGGGGCAGACGGACTTATTATCGAAGTTCACAACAACCCTAAAAAGGCGTGGTGTGACGGCGCTCAGTCACTTGACTTAGAGCAGTTTGATAAGTTAATGATAAAGATTAAAAAGATGCTTAGCATTGTCGATAAAGTTTATGATGGTGAATAAATGAATATAGCAATTATAGGGTTAGGACTTATAGGTGGCTCGCTTGGAAGGGTGCTTTGTAAAAAAACCGACCACACCGTTTTTGCAAACGATATAGATGCAAAGGCAATGAGTTTAGGAAGGCTTTTATCGGCATATCACCAGCCACTAACAAATGATAATATTGGGCAAATGGATTTAGTTATAGTTTCGCTTTATCCAGAGGCATTAAAACAAAGTTTAGAAGAAATATGTCCATTGCTCAAAAAAGGTGCACTCGTTATGGACTGCTGTGGCAACAAAAGGCAAGTGGTACGCCAAATGAAAGCCTTAAGCCAAAAATATCCACACTTAGAGTTTATAAGTTCGCACCCTATGGCAGGCAGAGAGTTTTCTGGCGTGTCGCACTCAACGGCAAGTTTGTTCGATAAAGCGTCTATGATTTTAGTGCCTGTTTCGGCAAGTTTAAAAACAACGCAAAGAATAAAAGAACTTTCTCTTTCGATTGGTTTTAATAGCGTAGTAATCACCACGGCAAAAGAACACGATAGAATTATTGCATACACATCGCAACTTGCACACATTGTTTCAAGTTCATATATGAAAAGTCCAACGGCAACGAGTGTTATGGGGTTTTCGGCAGGAAGTTTTAGGGATATGACAAGGGTTGCAAGACTTTCGCCTGAAATGTGGTCTGAGTTAACCATAGAAAACGCAGACTTTTTAGTGCAAGAAATAGATAATATTATAAACAATCTAACAGATTATAAAAAAGCACTTAAAAATGCTGACAAAGAGCAAATGAAAAAACTTCTTGCAGACGGCAACGAGAAAAAACTCTTATCTGAAAAGATGAGAAGAAGTAAAATTAACGAAGAGTAGAAAAATATGAGAGTAATAACAGTAAATGCATCAAAAAGTTATGATATTTTAGTGGGAAGTGGACTAATAGATATTGTTGGTGGCATTTTAACCCAATCGTTTGAGCCTTGTAAGGTGGCAGTGATAACAGACGATATCGTTGATGAAATCTATGGCGAAAGCGTAATGCAATCACTTGAAGAAAGTGGCTATGATGCAAGAAAATTCCTTTTTAAAAACGGAGAGAAGAGCAAAAACATAAACACTTATATAGATATCCAAAACTTTTTGGCAAAGAACGAACTCACAAGAAAGGACATCGTTTTGGCGCTTGGTGGTGGCGTTGTTGGGGATATTGCAGGCTTTTCGGCAAGCACTTATCTTAGGGGCATAAACTACGTTCAAGTTCCAACAACCATTTTAGCGCAAATAGACTCGTCTGTTGGTGGAAAAACGGCAATCGACCTTGAGTGTGGAAAAAATCTTGTTGGTGCATTTCATCAACCATCGCTCGTTGTTTGCGATATAGAAGCCCTTTCAACTTTAACCGATGAAGTTATAGAAGATGGACTTGGCGAAGGTGCAAAGTATGCACTTTTAGATAAAAGAGTGTTTATGCATATCTTAAACAAAAACTTTGACTTAGAAACTTTTGTAAGTTTATGTATTGAATATAAAAAGCAAATTGTTGAAGGCGACGAGTTTGAAAGTGGAAATAGAAAACTTCTTAACTTAGGTCATACGATAGGTCACGCAATAGAAAAATTATCTGGATATACTATTTCGCACGGAAAAGCCGTTGCAATCGGTTTAGATTATATTTTATCGGCATCGGTAAAGCACGGAAAAATCACAAGCGATGACTATGAAAAAATCAAGGTGGTTTTATCACATTTAACAAAAAACGTTGATAAGTCGCTTTGTCCGTTTGACATAAAAGACATTGTAGAGTGCATGGTTTATGACAAAAAGAGAGAAGGGGACAGCATTAGCCTTGTCGTATATAATGGTTTAGGTAATTGCGAGATAGAAAGCATTAAACTATGTGACCTTTTGGGGTATTTTCAATGAATATAAGGGTTGAAAAATCTAAAACAAGTGGCGTTGTAGAAGCCATTGCATCTAAATCTTTTGCGCACAGAATTTTGATTTGCGACTTTCTTAGTGGCAATAATTTAAGAAAAGAGTTTAACGGCTTTTGTTCAAAAGATATTTTGGCAACATATAACTGCTTAAGCGATATAAAAAGTGGAAAAAGGGTTTTAGATTGCGATGAATCTGGCTCAACGCTAAGATTTTTGCTTCCACTTTGCGCTGGGCTTGGTGGGGAATTTACTTTTTTAGGCAGGGGCAGGCTACTTTCTCGCCCAAACACCGAACTTCTTAATTCCCTTTCAAAAAACGGCATATCGTTTGAAGAAAATAAAGATAATATCAAAATTTGGGGCAAGTTAAAGGCTGGCGAAATTGAAATAAGGGGAGATATAAGTTCGCAATATGTTTCGGGGCTTATTATGGCGCTTGCAACTTTGGATAGTGATAGCAAAATTATTTTAACTTCTCCACTTGCATCAAAGCCTTATGTGGATATAACCTTAAGCGTGCTCAAAGGCTATGGCATTAAAGTCCAAAGCACCGATTATGGATATTTTATAAAAGGCAGTCAAAAATTTAGTGGAAGCCTTGATGCTGAAGGCGACTGGTCAAATATGGCGTTTTATTTAGTGCTTGGCGCTATAAATGGTGGCATAACGGTTAGTGGCTTAAACCTTCAAAGCGTTCAAGGTGATAAAAAGATATTAGATATCTTAAAAAGTGCAAATGCTGATATTACAGTGGGCGAAAATCAAATAACTGTTAGCAAAAGTCAGTTAAACGGCTTTAGTATGGATGCAAACGACTGCCCAGACTTAGTGCCAATATGCGCAGTTTTGGGTGCACTAGCAAGTGGCAAGACCATTATACATAATATAGAAAGATTAAGGCTAAAAGAAAGCGATAGAGTTTTTTCTACTATAGAGATGCTAAAATCTTTTGGCATTAAGGCTGAAGAAAAAGAAAGTTCAATGATAATTTATGGTGGAAAGGCAAGTGGTGGTGTGGTAAACTCATTTAACGACCACCGAATTGTAATGTCTAGTGCAGTTTTGGGGGCAGTGGCTTGTGGCGAAAGCAAAATTTTAGACGCTGGGGCTGTTAATAAGTCCTATCCAACATTTTTTGATGACTTTAAGAGCGTAGGGGGAAAAGCAAGTGAACTATAAAGAAAGTTCTATCTTTAACGGAAGAAAACTTAAAATTGAAATTTTTGGCGCTTCACACTCAGAAGAGATTGGCGTTATAGTAAACGGCTTTAAGAAAGAAAAGGTTTGCCAAAGAAAATTGCAAAAATTTGTTGATAGAAGAAAGGCAAAAAACACTGCTTATTCCACAAAACGACTAGAGCAAGATAAAATTATCATAGAAAGTGGCAGAACTAACGGGTTTTTGGGTGGCGAGTTTAGGGCTGTTATAAAAAATACAAACCAAAACAGCAAAGACTATTCTAACCTAATAGTTACCCCACGCCCATCGCACGCAGACTTTGTGGCTTGGCAAAAATATGGAAAAAAGTTTGATTATCGTGGTGGTGGCAAGTTTTCAGGAAGACTAACTGCGCCAATGTGCATTGCAGGTGGGCTTTGCAAACAAATTTTAGAAAAAAAAGGTATAAATATAAATGCTTATATCTCACAAATAGGTTTAGTTAAGGGCGCAAGTTATAAAGATACCGATATTGAGAAAATAGACCTAAATAATTTAGATGGTGATTTTCCACTTTTAGACGACTCTAAAAAAGAGCAAATGCTGGAAGTTATTGAAAGTGCAAGAAATGACTTAGATTCGGTTGGTGGCATAATAGAGTGCGTTATAAAAGGCGTGCCTATAGGTGCTGGCGAGTATATGTTTGACAGTTTAGAAAGTGTAATTTCAGGGCTTGCTTTTGCTGTTCCTGCAGTTAAGGGCATAGAGTTTGGCTCGGGCTTTGACCTTGCAAGTATGCTGGGAAGCACGGCTAACGACCCATTTTATTATGACGGAGATAAAGTTAAAACAAAAACAAATAACAATGGTGGCATAAACGGGGGATTAGCAAACGGCATGCCAATAACCTTTAGGGTTGTTGTTAAACCAACACCATCTATTGCCAAAGAGCAAGACACAATAAATATTAAGACTAAAGAGAACGCAAAACTTAAAATAGAAGGAAGGCACGATGCTTGTATTGTTCCAAGGGCAGTCCCTGTAATTGAAGCGATATCAGCCATTGCAATTTACGATAGCCTATAGGAGAAAAAATATGGAACTAAATGAAATAAGAGAGAAGATAGACATTGTCGATGACAAGATTTCCAAACTTTATGCAGAGCGCATGGAACTTATTAAAGAAGTGAGTGTGGCAAAAGCAAAGTCTGGAAAGGCAGTTAACGACCCTGACAGAGAAAAGAAAATACTTTTAAGAGTTTCGGAAAATATTGGTGAAGATAAAAAGGTTTTCTTAAAGCGTGTTTTTGAAACCATTTTTGAAACGAGCAAGGCTTATCAAACGATTAGTGTAGAGCATCAATCTGAAGTGGGGGATAAAATTAAAAAGGCGTTAGAAAAAGGCGAACTTAAATTCCCTGTTAAAGCAAAGGTTGCTTGTCAAGGGGTGGCTGGGGCTTATTCTGGCATTGCTGCAGATAAACTTTTTGAACTTGCAGACGTAACCTACTTTAAGAATTTTGACGGAGTTTTTGGGGCAGTTGAAAAGGGTTTTTGTAAGTATGGGGTGCTACCTATTGAAAATAGTTCGGCAGGCTCAGTTAACCAAGTTTATGACCTTATGAAAGAGCATAAGTTCTATATAGTTAAAAGTGTTAGACTTCCTGTTTTACACAATTTGGTGGTTAATAAGGATACTAAGAAAGAAGATATTAAAGAAATTTATTCGCACGAGCAAGCACTTTCTCAATGCAAAAAATATCTTGAGCAGTTTAAAAATGCAACGATTATCGCTTGCCCAAACACTGCTTTAGCAGCACGCACGGTGGCTGAGAGTGGAAGAAAAGACGTTGCTGCAATTTCTTCAAGAGAGTGCGCTGAACTTTACGGCTTAAAACTACTTGAGACAAACGTGCAAGATAGCGACAATAATTACACTCGCTTTATTCTCATTGCAAAGGACTTAGAGTTTTATCAAGGCTCAAATAAGATAAGCATTATGACAACCCTTCCACAAAACGCTCCGGGAAGTCTTAATAAACTTCTTGCAAAGTTTGCTAACCTTGGAATAAATTTGACCAAACTTGAATCTCGCCCAATAGTTGGCTCAAGTTTTGAGTTTATGTTTTATTTTGACTTTAATTGCGACATCAAAGAAAAAGCAGTGCAAAATTTACTTTGCGAACTAGATAATTCAACCGAGCAATTTACTTTCCTCGGCGCTTATGGAGAAACAGTTTAATTATGCAAAAATTTGCTCTTATTGGCAAAACATTAAAACACAGTTATTCTAAAAAAATCCACGCATTACTTGGTAGTTATGACTATGACTTAGTTGAACTAGAAGAAAGTGAGTTAAAAGATTTTGTTTTAAGAAAAGAATATAAAGGTTTTAACGTTACCATACCATATAAAAAAAATATAATTCCCTTTTTAGATGAAGTTGATGAAAGGGCTAAAAAAATCGGCGCAGTAAACACCGTCGTTTGCAAAAATGGCAAACTTTGTGGCTACAACACCGATTTTGACGGCATGGTTTATGCCCTAAATAGTGCTAAAATTGAAATAAAAGGAAAAATCGTTTTAATTTTAGGCAGTGGTGGAACTTCTAACACGGCAAGGGCAGTTGCTGAATTTTTGGGAGCAAAAGAAATAAAAATCTTATCTCGCTCAGGCGAAATTAACTATCAAAACTATTTCGAAAAAGCAAAAGATGCTCAAGTTATTATCAACACAACGCCTGTTGGAATGTATCCTGATAATTATTCTTGTTTAATCGAACTAAGTAATTTTGCAAAGTTAGAAGGCGTTTTAGACGTTGTGTATAACCCAGCGATGACAATGCTACTAAATAAAGCAAAAGAATTGGGGATAAAGCACACAAACGGACTGCCTATGCTCGTTGCTCAAGCAAAGTTTGCAAGCCAATTATTTTTAGATAAAAAACTTGATGATAATTTAATCGAAAACATTATAAACAAGTTAAATAAAGAAAGTCAAAACCTAATTTTAATAGGTATGGCAGGCTGTGGAAAAACAACCATAGGAAAAATGGCCACTGATTTTTTAGGCAAAGAATTTATAGACACAGATGCTGTTATTGAGCAAAAGGCAGGAAAAACAATCCCTGAAATTTTTGCTTTAGAAGGCGAAGAATATTTTAGAAAATTAGAAAGCGAAGTTTTAAGCGAAGTAGGCAAACTTTCAAACAAAGTCATCTCAACAGGTGGTGGTGTGGTGACTAAAAGAGAAAACTATTTTTCACTTAAACAAAATGGCGTTATTATTTGGATAAAAAGAGATGTTGACCTTTTAGCAAGCGATAATAGGCCACTTTCTAAAGATAGAGAAACGATAAAAAATCTTTACGAAAAGAGAAAAGAAAGTTACTCTCGCTTTGCTGATGGCGAAGTTACAAACAATGACAGTTTGCAAAGTGCAGTAAATAAGGTGGTAAATTTTTATGAAAATTTTAGTAATTAACGGACCAAACATAAATATGCTTGGCATAAGAGAAAAAGAAATTTATGGTGATAAAAGTTATAATTCGCTTATTAAACTTATCAAAAAAAGTGCAAAAGAAAAAGGGATTAAGGCAACTTGTTTTCAGTCTAACTATGAAGGCGCAATAGTTACTAAAATCCAAAATGCATATAAAAAGATTGACGGCATTATTATAAATCCAGCAGGTTATACCCACACGAGCGTTGCTATTTTAGATGCCTTAAAGGCAGTTAATATCCCAACCGTTGAAGTGCATATTTCAGCCGTAAATGAAAGGGAAGAATTTAGAAAAATTTCTTATGTTCGTGAATATGCCTTTTTAACCATTGCAGGCGAAGGTTTTGATGGATATATAAAAGCAATGGATAAACTAATTGAAAAATTAAACTAAAATCAAATAAAACAAAAACCCTTCTAAAAATGTTATGCTTTTTAGAAGGGTTTTTAATTTGGTTATAAATTTTATTTATCTTGGTTTAACTTTTTAAGTTCGTGCAAAAAACTCTTTGATGAAAATAAAACTAAGCCAACAACCACAACGAGCGCGATGTCGATAAATACATAAGTATTATAAATTGCACTAAAAGTAAAGAAACTTGATGCACCTGCGTCGGCAGCATATGCACCGAAAGCGAACACGCCAGAAATAACGTGTGCAATGTATCTAAATAGTCCAACAAGTATAGCACTGATTGTGAACTTTAATCTTGGCAAGTTGTTTAAAACATTTAGGTCGGTAAGAAGCCCAGCAAAAGTAATCATTGAAAATGCTATTGGATAGTCAAGCAAGAATTGACCTGGGTGAACGATAAATGGGTCTTGAATTGCTTGTAAAAGTCCATAAATAAAGCCGACGATTAAACCTTTCTTCATGCCATAAACATAACTGAACAAACAAATAGGCAAGAAAGAAACTAGTGTGATAGAACCACCTTGTAGCCATGCTGCTTCAAACTTAACATATGAAAGCACAAAAGAAAGGGCAATTGAAATGCCAGCCATAGAAATTGTTCTAGCATCAAAAGGCGTTTTGTTTTTTCTGCCAACGATAAGAGATGTTGCAACGACAACTAAAATTAAAAGTGCAGAAAGGATATAAAGAACAGGTGAGTTTAGTTTTCCATAGTCGCCCGTATAGTATCCGTCGCCTAAAACGTTTTTAGAATAGAAAATTGCAATTAAAACTATAGTTATGGCAAGTGCCACGCCACAAACGATTAGAGCGATGATGCTGGTCTTTTTGAAAATAACAGGTTTCTTTTTAGAAATTATAAATAGTGTAATCATGCTAACAAGGGTTAAAACAAGGGTAACAAGAACAGGGATAAGTACAAAAGGGATTATTTTTTCGCTTACCCAGTTTCCTTCTAGATAGCCTTTGCTAAACTTTTTAGCCATTTCTAATGAAACGAGAACAATTCCCATAACAACGGCATAAAAAACAGCAACCATGCCCACGGTTTTAACAAGTTCAGACTTAGAAAAAGATTCCTTCTTGCTAAAAAAGATAATGATGAGCGATAAAATCATCATACCGATAACGCCTACGCTAATCCACTTAGCAATAGGTTCAAGTGTGTCAAAAACATAACTTGACATTAAATTGTTTAACATTTTGTCTCCTTCTATTCGCTAAAAGTATAAGTGAAAATATTGCCTATAAAACAAAAAAACACTTCCTATGGAAGCGTTTTCTTTAGATACAATCTCTTGCTTTCCCTTCAAGCATAACCTTGCGGGTTCAAATGGTGTAATCTCAGCCTAACGGCACCCATAGCGAATATTCAAAAAATTTTTTAGTAAAAATATAATAACACTTTGATTTTATTGTGTCAAGCAAAAAAATATGCTAAAATGTAAATCCAACTAAAAAATTAAAAACCTAACAAAACATTATATATAGAAAAAAAATTATATAAAAATTTTCAAAAAAGGGGAAAACAAAATGAGCAAGTTTTTTGCATTTTTAAATCGTATGAAATATATAAGGCGCTGGTCGCTTATGCGCTCGGTTAGAGAAGAAAACATAATGGAACACTCTTTAGAAGTGTGTATCTTGGCGCATGCCTTAGCCGTTATTAAGAACAATATGTTTGGAGGACAAGTAAATATCGAAAAAGTCGTTCTTTTAGCGCAATATCACGAAGTTGGCGAAGTTATTACAGGCGATTTGCCAACACCTATAAAATATTTTAATCCAGAAATTAAAAACGCTTATAAAGATTTGGAAACGCTTGCAAGCAAAAAGATTTTAGACACCCTTCCAGATAGCATAAAAGCCGAATACGAGCAGTATGTTTTGCCAGACGAAAATAGCGAAGAATATAAAATCGTAAAAGGCGCTGACAGGCTTTCGGCATATCTAAAGTGCGTTGAAGAACTAAAAGCAGGCAATACCGAATTCAAAAAAGCAAAAAGAACAATACTTAGTGACCTTAAAAATCTAAAGCGAGAAGAAATAGATTATTACCTAAAAGAATTTGCTCCAGCATACGAACTTACATTAGATGAATTGGACTAGTTTTTGTGCAATATATACAAAAATAGATTATATATTTGTTTACATTGTTGTTGCTATTGCACATAAAAAGTAGTAAAATAGAATAGTAAAAAATAAACAAGTCAAAAAATTGACTATTGGAGGAAAATTATGTCAAGCTTAAACTTAAAAAATGTTTACAAAGTTTATCCATCAGGCGTTGTTGCCGTAACAGACTTCACACTTGATATCGAAGACAAGGAATTTATCGTATTCGTTGGTCCATCAGGTTGTGGTAAATCAACAACACTTCGTATGATTGCTGGTCTTGAAGAAATTTCAGCTGGTGAACTTTATATCGACGGTACATATGTAAATAACCGTGCACCTAAAGATAGAGATATCGCAATGGTTTTCCAAAACTATGCACTTTATCCACACATGACAGTTTATGATAACATGGCTTTCGGTTTGAAACTTCGTAAAATGCCAAAAGCTCAAATTGACCAAAGAGTAAAAGAAGCAGCAAGAATCTTAGGTCTTGAAATGTATCTTTCAAGAAAACCAAAGGCATTATCTGGTGGTCAAAGACAACGTGTTGCTTTAGGCCGTGCTATCGTTCGTGAACCAAAGGTATTCTTACTTGACGAACCACTTTCTAACTTGGACGCTAAACTTCGTTCACAAATGAGAACAGAAATCACAAAACTCCACAACAGACTTGCAACAACATTTATCTACGTTACTCACGACCAAGTTGAAGCTATGACAATGGGTACAAGAATCGTTGTTATGAAAGATGGTTTCATGCAACAAGTTGATACACCTATCAACCTTTACGATTATCCAGTTAACCAATTCGTTGCTGGCTTTATCGGAACACCACAAATGAACTTCTTTACAGGTAAACTCACAGGCACAAAAGACCAAGTTTATGTAGAATTCGGTTTAAATAAAGTTGCTCTTTCAAAAGAAAAGATTGATTTAATTGTCAACCTTGATAAATATCTCAACACAGATAAAGAAATCGTATTCGGTGTTAGACCAGAAGACATCCACGAAGAAGAAAATTGGGTAAAAGAAAGTGGCAAACCGGTTATCGAAATTACAGTTGACGTAGCAGAACAACTCGGTGCTGAAACACTTATTTACTGCTCAACAGCAAAAGAAGAAGTTGTTAGTGAAGATGGATTTAAGAGTATCGATGATGAAACATCTGACCTTATCGCTAAAATTGACTCTCGTTCACAAACAAAGAGAGGCGACAAGATTAAGGTTGCTCTTGATATCGACCACTGCCATATTTTCGATAAAGAAACAGAAATTACAATCGTAGCAAGAAACGAAGAAAACAAAGCACAAATTGAAGAATTACAAGCAAAGAGAGAAGCAGAAGAAGCAGAAAAGGCTGCTATCGCTGCTGCTAAACTTGCTGAAGAAGAAGCAAAGGCTGCTGCTATCGCTGAAAAACAACGCATTAAACTTGAAAAGAAATTAGCAAGACAAAACGCTAAAAACGCAAGCGCTGTTGAAGAAGTTAGCGAAGAAAAAACAGAAGAATAATTGATTTTACACAAATTGTCTTTCGTAAAATTAAAAAAAGGTTGCACAAAAAAAGTGCAACCTTTTATTTTGTTAGTAACTACTCGTTTTTATTTTAATAACGATAAAAAACAAAAAAATTATTTTTTTTGGGCAAGTTGCATAAAAATTTCATTTTTTCTATTGTATTTTACATAAAAAGACTGTATAATGTTTGTATAAAATATAAAATAGTTAGTTTGGGTGAAGTTATGGAACAGGACATAAAGTTTTTTATCAACAGCATTAGAGAAAAAACGGGCATTGAGTGTTCGGTTTATACAAGTGGTGGGGAGTTTATTGCAGGCGAAAATATCGATAAGATAAATATCCCTTTAGATTTTGATGGGGTTTTTGTTGATGAAAAAAACAACTACACGCTTTTTAATATTTTTTATAAGGGCAAAAAACTTATAGCAAAAATAAGTGGAAATAGTGACGCTGAAAAAAACTATGCACATTTACTAAAAGAACTTGCTGAAAATTTCTTTTTCAAAGAAACGGCGCTTTCTCAAAGCGATTTATTTAAGGCAATCTTGCTTGGCGAGTTAAACAAAGCGCAAATAATAAAGCACATGCACAAATTTTCTATAAAAGATGCGCCTGCATTTGTTATACTCATCGATGTTGATGCTGGCCATTTAGAAGAAACAAAGAATATGCTTACAAGTTGTGCAGATACGCTTGACGTTGTTGTTGAACTTGATAATCAAATAGCATTTATTAAGTTTATAGAAGGTGAAAATGCCGAATATCAACCACCAATAGAGTATGCAGAATTCATAAAGCAGTCGGTTTATGAAGAAGTTGGCGCAAACGTAAAAATTGCCATAGGTAGCACGGTAAAAAGCGTGTTAGAACTAAGTGTTTCATTTTCTCAAGCCGTTTCCACATTTAGAATGGCACAGATTTTTGGGTCTAGGGGGGATATTCACTCGTTTAAGGAATTTATGCTTATAAAAATGCTAGAAGACCTTCCAAAACACAAACTCAGCGAAAATTTACAAATGCTTATGGATTCTAGTGCAAATGAAATTTTTTCTGATGAAGAAATGCTGTCAACTGCTGAAGAATTTTTGGAAAGTAGCCTAAACACAAGCGAAACTTCAAGAAAGTTGTATTTGCATAGAAACACCCTTATTTATAGACTTGATAAGATTGAAAAAGCAACGGGACTTAATATAAGAAAGTTTTCTGATGCAATTACATTTAGGTTGATTACAATTCTATCCAATTTGGTAAAATAAATAATATGGAAAATTTAGAAAAGAAAGAAATGAAAAAAAGCAAAAATAGTGCAAAAAAAGTTATTATAAGAATATCAATATTTTTATCAATAGTCATCGCCTTTTTGGGTGGGTTTTTCTTGCGCTCTCTTATCTTGCCAACCGAAGCAAATATTTCTGCAGAAATAATAGGGTATATAGAGCATTTTGGATATAGTTTTGATGAAAATGGCAACCCAATAAACCTAAATCAAAAAGATTATGCAAACGCACTAATTGCTGGGCTGAACGATGATTATGCAAGGTATTATACCAAAGAAGAATACGACAAAATAAAAAAACAACAAGCAGGCAGTTATAGTGGTTTTGGTATGACCATAAACACCAGTGGAGAATATCCTATCATCACCAACCTTGTTGGAAATTCACCTGCTGACAGGTCGGGATTAAAAGTGGGGGATATTCTTATTTCTGCAACTGCAAACGGAAATACTGCTCAGTTTAACTCGGTTGATATCGGCGAATTTTTGGGCAACATAAAAACCGGCGAAGTTGTTGAGTTTGTAATTGAAAGGAATGGGCAAAATCAAACTATTAGCGTTATAAAATCAAACTATAAGGCAACCTATGTTAAGTATTTTGATAGTGATGGGCAAATTATTTTTGACTATGAGCGTGGGGGCACAACGCTTTTGCAAGCAAATAAAATAGATGTCGATAGCGACACGGCGCTTATAAAGATAGAAAGTTTTGAAAGCACTGTTGCCTATGAACTTGGCAAAGCAATGGACTATATGATAAGAAATAATAAAACCAAACTCATCTTAGACTTAAGAGATAATGGTGGTGGATATATGGATGACTTGCTTTCGGTTTCAAGGCACTTAATTTATAATGGTGGTGAGAAAGCGCTTATTGCATATGCTCAAGGCAAGACTAAGGGCGAAGAGTTTTATATGTATGGTCCAATAGAAAGAAAAAGCATAACAGATGTCGTTGTGCTTGCAAACGATGGCACGGCGTCTGCATCAGAATGTTTAATCGGCGCTATGCTTGATTATGGCGAAAAGGGTTTTACTAGAGAAAAGTTGGTTTTAGAAAAGAATACAGAAGGCGTTGCAAGAACTTATGGCAAGGGCATAATGCAATCGACCTTTTTGCTTTCAAACGGTGGGGCGTTTAAACTCACAACAGCACGCATTTTATGGCCAAAAAAGACAACATGTATTCACGGCATAGGCATCAGAACTTTGCCAGAAAATGAAGTTAACGCTGGGGACGATGCTATAGTTAGAGCAAGGGAAATACTTTCTTCAACTTAAGCATCGGCAAGATATTTGTTTAGTGCAAAAACAATATCTCTATCAGCAATGTTAGAAATTGGCTGTAAGCCATTGGTTCGCTCAGCACTTTGTGCTGGGCGATTATTTATAGATTTCATAAATTCTTCTATAATAGGTTTTAGCATTTCAGGGTCAAGTGATGCTAAAACTTTTTTTATATCAAAAGAATTTTGCCTTAAAAGTTCAATTATGGGCGATAAAAGTTTAACCATGTTGTCATTTCCTAATAAAGATGTAATAAATTGTAATAAATCCATATAAACCTCGCTAACATTATAATATATGTAAAACATACAATAAAATTGAAAACATTTTTAAGGGGTGAAATATGCAAGACTTTAATAGTTATGTAAACAGTCAAAAAGGCAAAGAAAAAAACTCGGCAAACGGCATGGATAAAAACCTATATAATCTTGTTGGTGCACTTGCTGGCAAGTTTGATGGCAAAAGCCAAAGCGAACTTATTAAGGCAATCTATGAAGAAGCCAAAAAAGGCAAACAAAAGGGCACTCTTACAAATAGTGAAATAGACAACTTTGTAAACATGCTTTCGCCTATGCTAGACGACAAAAAGAAAAAAATGCTATATAAAATAGCAGAAGAACTAAAGAAGATATAAATACATAAAAACTCGGCTTGAAAAAAAACCGAGTTTAACTTTTGTATAAAAGATATAATAGCAACAAAAATTTAAAAATATCCGTTAATCACTTAAAAGATAATCAGTTGTTACTTCAAAAAATGTTGCTAATTTTAAGATAAAATCAATAGAAGGCTCGCTGTATCCAGTTTCCCAGTGAGACAAGGTCTTTACAGAAATTTCTAATTTTTCTGCAAGGTTTTTTTGAGAAAATCCGTTTTCTAGCCTTAATTTTTTTAAATTTTCTGCAAAAGAATTTTTCATAATAAGAACATGGTATCAAAAAATGAGAAAATTATGTTGACTTTCTCAAAAATTGAGAGTATAATAATTGTCGGAGGGTTACTATGGAAGAAAAATTAAAAAGAAAAAAATTTTTATTAAAATTGTTGGGCTTTGCTTTAGTTACTATTTGCGTTGTTGTTGTGTTTATTCCACTTTTTAGTATGACAAAAACAGTAGAAATGTATGGAATAAAAGAAACAATAACTATAAGATTTAGTGCTTGGCAAATGTTAGTGCAAGAAGAAAAAATTGCGTTAGAATCAACATCTGCACTAGGTGAATTTCAAGGATTTGCAACAATTAGTATGCAAGAATTGCTAGGTGGTGAAAAAATGGCATTATTTACAACAGGTGCTTTAATAGCTTTAGCCGTACCTTTTGTTTTTTATGCTATTGGAATGTTGTTTTTATGTCTTGTAGATTGTTTGCAAAGAGGAACTATGAAGTATTTTTTAATAAGTTTCTTGCTTTTTCTTGCTTTTCCTATCTTCGTACAAAGCGTTATTGAAGGCGATTATATTATGTCGCCACCGATAATACCTATATTAGTGATAGCTGTTGTTGGTCTTGTGTCAACAAGTCTTTTCGACACACTGATGTCGGGCATCTCTGTAATTAGCGCTGAAATTTTTATAAGAAAATATAAGAACGAAAACAAAAAATGGTTTGATGCTTTCTTAACAGATTTTGAGCAATATATGGATAATGCAAATATTCCGGTAGATATGGAAGGTTTTGTTAGATTTGTAGATGCGCAAGATAGAAAAGAGTTGCGTGAACAAATAGATGAGAATAATTAAAAAAATGCTATATAAAATAGCAGAAGAACTAAAGAAGATATAAAGAATTTTGAATTTAAAGCAGTATAAAAGGCTAACGAATTTTCGTTAGCCTTCTTTTTAAGTGTTTATTTCTGATGGGGCAAAGCCGTAAAGTTTCTTAAATGCTTTGCTAAAATATAGTGGGTCTTTATAACCAACGAGCTTGGCCACTTCGCTTATGCTTAAAAAATCACCACTTTCAATAATGCTCATTGCGTGGGATAAGCGTTTAGATATAACGTATTCTTGTGGGGTGGCGTTATAGCGTGAAATAAAAAGTTTTCTAAAATATGTGTCAGAAATGCAACACAGCCTATGCAAATTATCAATTTTTAGATGACAATCAAACAAATGCTCTTTTAAATAGTCTATTGCAGGCTCAATAATATAATATTTGTTTTTGCTTATGTTTGATAAATGGTCAACCCTTTGAATATACGCTAAAAAATCGTAAAAAGCAGATAAGCACTTATATCTATCTGAAAGAGAGCCAAATCTCCAAAACTCTGTAAAACTTTCATAAATAAAATCTGATGCTAAATAATCTTCAAGAGAATAAACTAAGGGCGAAGGATTTTCTATATTTGCATAAAAATTGATAGAAGTATATAAAGTGTCGTCGCCATGCGAATAATATTTGTAAGAAGAGCCTTGTGGCAGAAAAATAACTTGACCAGCATTAACCGTTATTTTTTTATCTTCAAAGATATATTCCGAATAACCCTTTATCTTAAAGATAAAGCCGTGCGAAATTCTATTTTCTTTTTTTCCATAAGAACGGCTTTGTGCTTTAAATGAAGAACAAATATTAACGTTTTCAATAAGTCCAATCATGTTTTATACCTTATATTTTGTGTTATTTTTTTCATAATTATATCATAATTTATAACAAATTTCAATAAATTTGTTCGAATTTTTCCATGTAGTGCTAATTAATCTATTTACTTTTTTTAATAATTGTTAGATAATATAGAAAAACGGAAAAAGAGAGAAAAAATGGAACAGTTAAATGCTAAAAAATCAAAATTTGATTATTCTTGGGTTATTATAGCCGTTTGCTTTTTAGTTGTTGGTGTATCGCTTGGATTTTGTTCAAGTGGCAGAACAATGTATCTTAACGCAATAACAGAAGCGCTTGGTTTTGGTCGTGGTGCGTTTTCGCTTAACGACACCTTTAGGTTTGCTTCAACAACTATTATCAACATTTTCTTTGGTACGCTTGTAAATAAGTTTGGTATCAAAAAACTTGTTTGCGCAGGGTTTATGTGCTTAATCTCTTTTGCACTTATCAATTCTTATGCCGACCAATTGTGGCAATTTTATATCGGTGGAATATTGCTCGGCGTTGGTCTTGCTTGGACAAGCACCACAATGGTTGGCGCAGTTATAAACATTTGGTGCAAAGAAGAGAATAGAGGTAAATTTACAGGCTTAATTCTTTCAGCAAATGGGCTTTTCGGTGCTATTGCCGTTCAAATTATTTCACCTATCATTTATCAAGAAGGCAATGCTTTTGGTTATCGTGATTCTTATAGGCTAGTTGCCATTATTCTTGCAGTTGTGCTTGCTCTTGTTGTTATATTCTTAAAAGATAGGCCAAAGGGTGCAGAGAAAACGGTTATAAAGAAAAAAGTTAAAAAAGCACGTGGTCGTGGCTGGGTTGGTATGGAATATAAATCTATTGTTAAAAAACCATATTTTTACCTTGCTTGTGCGTGCATAGCACTTACGGGAATGACTCTTCAAGGGCTTGGTGGCATTGCCACCCCACACATGTATGACGTTGGACTTGCAAAGCCTCTTGTCGCAAGCATTACGTCGCTTTCAAGCCTTATTATGATGTTTACTAAGATATTTATAGGCTTTATGTATGACAAAAAGGGTATAAGAATAACGATGAACATTTGCTTTATTTGTTCGTTTATTTCTCAAATTTCCTTGGTGGCTATTACGAACACTCCTCTTGGAATTGGGCTTGCTTACGGAAGAATTGTTTTTGCTGCAATTGCTCTTCCACTTGAAACGGTTATGCTTCCACTTTATGCAAGCGAACTTTTCGGAAACAAAAGTTATATGAGTGTTCTCGGTGTGTTCACTGCTGTAAACTATGCTGGCTATGCCGTGGGCGCACCTTTTGGAAACTTGATTTTTGACATTACGGGAAGTTATAATATTGCATTTATCATTTTTGGCTCATTAATGCTTTTTATTGCTATTTCAATGCAATTTGTTGTTAAAGCATCAAGAAAAGATAGAGCACTTATCGAACAAGAAGAAAATACAGAAGCAACTTGTGAAAAGAAAAAACCAAGTTTGTTTAAAGAATTAAATGGAATAAAAAAGTAAGTTCTACAGTAGGCTATTCACTTTTTGGTGCAGTTCTTTCGCTTGCACTTTTAATTGGTGTATTAGTTATTTGCTTATAGATAAGAAAAAAAATAAATAGAAAAAAAGAGTGGTTTAGGACGTTTCTCTTAGGGATTTTTTAGACAATATAAAAGGATAGCGAAATTTCGCTATCCTTTCCTTTTTGATTTGCAAAACACACGACTTTGCAGAGCAAAGTATAGTGTGCTACACTTGTTTTCATTTTTTAGTTATAATTCCCCCATATAACTGCTAATTGCGTTGATTCATTGATATAATTCCAATAACTATCCCAACCACTAGGCTTGGTTGAGTTTTCACAAAATATTGTCAGATTTTCGCAAGCAAGGAATGGTAAATCCTTAAACTTATCAGTACTTGGTAAATTACCATTTACACCAATAGTAGTGCCACGTGTACCGTCTTCAATTTTAACAACCGTTGATGGTATATGTAATTCTTCTAAATACTTACAATAGCGAAAACTTCTTGCAGATATTTTTTCGCAACCAGACGTTAAATAAATCTTCTTTAATGATTTTGGCAAAGGCTCTGTGTTTTTTTCATTGGCGCTACCATAATCACTAAACAAATTTAGCACATCATCTGTTGCTAAAGTTAATTTTTCAATGTTTGTACAACCTAAAAAATATGATGTAAACAAGGGAATAGAAGTAATAGAATTAGGTAAAACAACTTCTTTCAGATTTGTTTTATTCTTAAATGCTTCGTCTTTTATCCCTAAAACAGAAAGTCCATTAATTTTTTCGGCTATTTGCAATATTTCAATATCATCATTACAACCAGAAGCATAATAACAATCAATGGTTATACCATCAACAGACTTTCTAGTTTTTTGGTAAATTACACCATCTTTAACTGTTTCATTTGAATTACTGCAAGAAACAAAACACAAAGAGCTAATCATTAAAACAAAAGCAAATAAAATAAAACTAATTTTTTTTGTCATATATAATTTCTCCAATTTATAATTGAAAAAGTAGTTTTAAAATAAACCACTTATTATTTCCGCTGAAAAAACTAGAATTCTTAATATTCCTTATTTTTTATGTTGCCTATAAAAATTATATGTATAGATATTATAGCATACATAAAAAGTTTTATCAAGCAGTTTTGTGTGGATAAAAGAAAACTCGACTTATTAAAAGTCGAGTTTCTGAACTATTTAATTTAAATCCCTAAGAGTGGCTAGCCACTCTTTTTTATTTTTTTACAATGTCTTTTAGGGCGTGGATAAGAAAAGAAAGTTCTCTTGAAGAGTTCTGCACGGCAAGGCTAACCCTAATAAGCCCACCATCAAGCGTGCCAAGATGTTTATGCATTAGTGGTGCACAATGCAGTCCACCACGCACGGCTATATCGTAGTTTTTATTAAGAAAGTCTGCCACTTGCTCGCTTGAAAAATCCTTAACCGAAAAGGCAACGATGCCACTTTTATTTGGCTGAGAAAAAATGGTAATTTCACTTATTTGTTTTAGGCTTTCAATAAGTTTTTCGGTCATTGAAAGCATGTGAAGGGCAAAGTTTTCTCTATTTGCCATAACGTATTTAACACCTTCAAAAAGCGATGCGATTGCAGGTAGGTTAAGAGTGCCAGACTCTAGCCTTTCGGGATAGCAGGTGGGTTGAGAAAGGTTAAAAGACTCACTGCCTGTGCCACCATAAATTAACGGCTCTACATCTACATCATCTTCGATTAGTAAAACCCCACTCGTCATAATTCCATAAAGCCCTTTATGTCCTGCTAGGGCAAGCATAGAAATATTGTTTTCTTTCATATCAAGGTTAATATGCCCACCACCTTGAGCGCCGTCAACCAAAAACAACAAGCCTTTTTCTTTAGCGAGTTTTCCTATCTCGCCGACAGGAAGTTCAAAGCCTGTCACATTGGAAACGGCAGTGCAAACTATCATGTATGTAGTATCTTTAATTTTTTCTTTTATAGCGCTAACGATGTCCACTTTTTCATAAGGCTCTACTATATCTAAAGTGATAAGTCCCTTTTCTTTTAGTGCAGAAAGTGGTCTAAGCACTGAGTTGTGCTCGTAAATGGTTGTAATTATATGCCCACCGACTTTTAGTGTGCCAAAAATAGCAATGTTAAGTGCTTCGGTGCAGTTTTTTGTAAATATAACTCTATCGCTCGTGCAAGAAAAATGCTCTGAAAAAGCGTTTCTAGTATTCACGATGGTTTGCATGCCTGTAACCGAAAGCCTGTGGGCACTTCGACCTGGGTTTGCTGAAAGATAGCGAATAGTTGTTGTGGCGCAGTCTAAAACCGAGTGTGGCTTAAAACCACCGGTTGCAGAATTGTCAAAATATATCATAAAACCCCCTTAAAAAGCCGTCACAAAAAAATTTTAAATATAATATTATATTGTATAAAGCAAATATTGTTTTTATGCAAAGGAGAAAAATATGGATTATATAATAGTTGCATTTCGCTCTCGCTCACACACGATAAAGTTTGCAAACATTTTAAGAGAACAAGGCTTTGCAATGGAAATTATAAACACGCCAAAAGAAGCAGGGGTGGGGTGTGGCTTATCGGTTAAGTTTAGAAAAGAAAGTTTTGAAATGGCAAAACGGCTTGTGCTTATGGCAGGACTAACTACTTTTGCTGGATTTTTTAGCGTAAAAGAGATAGGGGGCAAGCGTTTTGTTAGAAGTGTTTAATTTTTTTGACCATTTTTAATAGGGCATTTTGTTTATCGCAAATAAAATACTCTCTAAAATGCTTGTAAAAAACAAGCCATTGTGTTAAACTAATAATGGTAAAGTTTATGAACAAAACAAAAGCAAAAGAAATAATAAATACGCTATCTAGTCAGTTTTTAGACAAGCCAGCGCTAAACTTTTCAACGCCGTTTGAACTTTTGGTGGCTGTGGTTTTATCTGCTCAGTGCACAGACCAAAGGGTAAACTTGGTAACAAGAGAGTTGTTTAAGGGGCATAACACGCCCGAAAAAATGCTTTTGCTTTCGCAAGAAGAACTTGAAAAATATATCTTTTCTTGTGGACTTTATCGTGCTAAGGCAGAGCATATTCTGTCTTTAAGCCGTGATATTATAGACAAGTTTAACGGACAAGTTCCAAGCACGTTAAAAGAGTTGCAAACACTTAGTGGCGTGGGCAGAAAAACTGCAAACGTTGTTTATAGCGTGGCTTTTAAGGGCGATGCTATCGCCGTGGATACCCACGTATTTAGGGTTGCAAATAGAATAGGGCTAGCAAGTGCAAAAAGTCCCCTTCAAACCGAAAAGGGGCTTATGGAAATTTTAGATAAAAAAGACTGGTCGAAAGCCCACCACTATCTAATTTATTTAGGAAGAAGTTATTGTAAAGCACAAAGACCTAACTGTGAAAATTGCCCAATAAAAGATTTGTGCGAAAAGAAAATAAAAAAGTAAAGGTGAATTATGTTTGTAGATAGAGCATTGATAACAATTAAAGCAGGCGATGGTGGAAGTGGTATCACTTCTTTCATACACTATAAAGGCAAGGTGTCTGGTGGCCCAGACGGTGGCGATGGTGGTAAGGGTGGCGATGTTGTTTTCGTTGCCGATAAATCGCTAAATAGTTTGATAGATTATTATTATAAAACCAAATACGTGGCAGAAAACGGCACTCAAGGTGGCTCTAAAAATTGCTTTGGTAAGGCTGGTGAGGACCTTGTTTTAAGAGTTCCACTTGGCACGGTTATTAGAGATAAAGAAACAGGCAACGTTATTGCCGACATGTTCACCGAAGGTCAAAGGAAGGTGGTTTTAGTCGGTGGTGATGGTGGCAAGGGTAACGCAAGGTTTGCCAATGCAAGAAGGCATACCCCACACTTTTCTCAAACGGGCGAAAAGACGGAAGCACATAGAGTTGTGTTAGAACTTAAAACCATTGCCGATGTTGGACTTGTTGGTTTTCCTAACGTAGGAAAGTCAACCATTTTAAGCAAGATTACAAGGGCAAGACCAAAGATTGCAAACTATCACTTTACAACACTTTCTCCAAACCTTGGCATTGCCGAATATTACGATAATCAGTTTGTAGTTGCCGATATTCCAGGGCTAATCGAAGGTGCAAGCGAAGGTGCAGGGCTTGGCATAGAGTTTCTAAAGCACATTGAAAGGACAAGAATGCTCATTCACGTTGTGGATATTTCTGGCGTTGAAGAAAGAGACCCTTATGATGATTTTGTTAAAATCAATACCGAACTAAAAAGTTATAGCAAAACGCTTTCAAAACTAAAACAAATCGTAGTTGCTAATAAGTGTGATATTTATGGTGCTGAAGAAAAATTAAAAGAGTTTAAGGAAAAAATCGGCAGAAAATATAGGGTAATACCTGTTTCTGCTATCACAGGTGAAGGGCTTGATAAACTTAAAAAAGTTATTTATGACACCCTTATAAAACTTCCACCTGTTAAGCCACTTGAGTATGAAGAGTTTAACTATACAAAACCAGATAAACTCGATTATGAAATTTACAAAGAAGGCGAAACCTTTATTATCGAAGGCACGCTTGTCGATGTGCTTAAGAGAAACGTTGTTATGGATGATATGCACTCGCTTGCATATCTTCACAAGGTTTTAAGGGATAGGGGCATTATAAAAGAACTTAGAAAAATGGGTGCAACTGATAAATCAACCGTTATTATAGGTGGCGAAGAATTCGAGTTCGTTGATTAAGGCTATCTCGCACAATTTATGTAATAGCCTATATTAAGATTAAAATAAAATTTAAGGAAATAAAAACATGTTAACATCAAAAGAAAGAAGTGCTTTAAGGTCAATAGCACAAAAAATAGAACCTATTACTCAAGTAGGAAAATTAGGCGTAAACGATGCACTAATAGACAGCCTTGATAAAGCCATAGAAAAAAGAGAGATTATAAAAATAACCGTTTTAGAAAACTCTGGGCTAGTTCCAAAAGAAGTTGGCTTTATCATTGCCGAAAAACTCGGTGCAGAATTCGTTTGTGCAACAGGCAGAAAATTAGTTTTCTATAGATTTAGTTCTAACCCAAAAGTAGAACACATCGTGTTTTAAGAAAGAATTAGATTAAAATTCAAAAAAGGATAACGAGAGTTCGTTATCCTTTTATTTCTTCTCTGCCGAAAAGGCGACAAAATAGCGATAGGGTTATAAAAATGCAGGCGCATGTGATGTAATAAAATTTTATCACTACAAACCAACTCATAAGCAAAAAGAAAATGCCAAACAATAGATATTTTTTTGAGTTTTTTCTTACAAAAAGTCTTGATAAAACATCGCTAAAAATAAAAGGCTTTGTTTTAGCTAGTAGCATTTCTTTTGGAAGGCAGTTTGTTTGATTTAACAGTTCATAAGTTTTATTTGCATCAATAAACTCTATTCTTCCATCAAACCTAGCAATAAAATCTAATAGTTCAGCGCTAGCACTCTCTCCAAAAATATACGCTTTATCTTTTTGGGTGATGCTATTAAAAACCCTAACGACATCGGTTTTTGTTATTCCATCAAAAGAAAAAATAATAAACACTGCACATTTTTGTTCTTCGATAAAAATTCCACCTTTTTTCTTTAGCGTTCTATAGCCACGCCTATTTATAGCCCTTTCAAAAAGTTCTAAAGTCTTGTTTTTTTCTAATAAGCAAAGCGAACTGCACATGTTTTTAACGGCTTTATTTTTTTCTTTGTCTATGCTTTTTTTAGCCGACTTTTTCTTTATTTTATCAAGCGCAATCATAAAGACAGGGATTGCAATGCATGCCCCAAAAATTACCGAATATGGTCTGTCAACATAAAAATTTATTATCAAAAAAGTGCTTATAAAACTTAAAAATGCAGTAAACGCACTATCTAAAATAGAGATAAAAGAAAGTTGCATAATCTATCCTTTTTCGTATAGGTTTTTTCTATACAATATAGTTTTTTTATATAATTGCCATTAAAAGTATAAATTATACAAAAAATAGAGATTTTCTTTTATTACTCTTTAAGGTAAATTGACTAAAAAATATTGATTTTATTTACAAAATATGCAATAATATAAGTATGAAAAAGATTGCTATATTCGGTGGAACTTTTAACCCCGTTCACAGCGAGCACGTTTCACTTGTTAAAAGTGCTATAACCGAACTCGGCTTGGACAAGTTAATAGTTATGCCAACTTACATTTCTCCACATAAAACAAGTTCTCCAGCACCAGCCGAAGACAGACTGGCAATGCTTAAACTTGCGTTTAACGATGTGGAAAAGGTTGAGATTAGCGATTATGAAATCTTAAAAAAGGGCAAAAGTTACACTTATCAAACGATAGAGCATTTTTATGATAAAGACACCACCCTTTATTTTTTGGTGGGTGGGGATATGCTTATCGACTTTAAAAGGTGGAAATATCCAGAGCGAATTTTGGCGTGCGCAACCCTTGCCGTTTTTTCTAGGGAAAAGGTTTTTGTTGATTATCAAAAAGAGCAAGACTATTTTATAAAAAACTTTAATAAAGAGTTTGTTCGTTTAAGATACGAGGGAAAAGACTATTCTTCAACAAAGATAAGAACTTATTTTAGGCTAAATATCCCTCTTGGCGATTTAATGCCAAAACTCGTTTGCGAATACGTGCAAAAAAACAAGGTTTACACGCCTGATATATATGAAAGTTTTATTCTTAAAACCTTGCCACCACATAGAATAAAGCACACGGCAGACGTGGTTATAACTGCGCTTAGAAAGGCAAGGGAACTAGGCTTAGACCAAGAAAAAGTTAGAATTTCGGCAACGCTTCACGACTCGGCAAAATACTTAAACCCACAAGAAGAAAAAGGTTTTTGCCCACCAAAAGATGTGCCAAGCCCCGTAATGCACGCATTTTTGGGTGCATATGTTGCTGAAAAATATCTAGGAATAACCGATAAGGAAATTATCGATGCAATACGCTATCATACTTCTGGAAAAGCAGATATGACGACTTTGGGAAAACTAATTTTTGTTGCCGATATGATTGAAGAAGGAAGAGATTACGAAGGTGTGGATAAACTTCGTGACTTATATGAAAATTCTGATTTTGAAGTGTGCTTTAGAGAGTGCTTAAAAGAAGAATTTGTGCATTTAATAAACAAAAAAGCAAGCATTTATCACGAAACAATAAATGCTATAAACTATTACATAGAAAAATAAAGGAAGGAATTAAAAGTGGAAGCAAAAGAATTTGCAAAAAAAGTATGCGAAACATTAGATAATCATAAGGCAGAAGACATAGTGTGTTTGGACGTTCGTGGAAAGACCGAAGTTGCCGACTATTACATTGTAGCTGGTGGAAGGTCAATGACACACACTCGTGCGCTTATTGAACACGTAGAAGAAGAAATGGATAAAATCGGCGTTGCACCAATTAGGCGTGAAGGCGTTAGAGAAGGTAGATGGGCAGTACTCGATTACGGCGATGTTTTAGTGCATATTTTCAATGACGAAACAAGACTTTTCTATCATTTAGAAAGCCTTTGGGGTGATGAGAAAAACACCGTTAAGTTTGACTAAATTAACGGGCTTTTTCTAAAGCCTAAAACTTAACTTGTTTTCTTAACATAAATTTTATCAATTTGCTCAGGGTCAATTTCTATACTGCGAATTGCTTTAGGGGTAGGCTTTGGCTTAGAGTCTTTTTTTGGAGATGGCTTTTTGCTTTTTGCCTTGTTTGGCTTTGAATCATTATCAGTTTCTTTGGTTTTAGCAAAGTCAAAGTGCATTAAGTATAGCATTTTAACGCCTAAAGTTATAATAACGCTTAAAATAAACAAAAAGAGAGTGCAAACTAGCCCTAAGAGAAAACTTGATGCAAAATTATTCATAATTATTACCTTACGTTAAGTTTAACACAAGAAAAATACCTTTTAGTGAAACTATTTGTTGATAAATAAGAAATTTTATCATAACTCATATCTTACCTTTAAGATTAAAGGAGAAAAATATGTTAAAAACTGAAATAAAAACTCAAGAAAAAGCTTTGCAAGAAGATTGCCCTATAGAGAAAATCGAGTTGGCGAAAGAAAATGTGGTAGAGCAAGGTGAATTAGTTAAAATAGCAGATAATTGTGAACATGTAGTTTTAGAAAATTGCATGGAAACTATAAGTGCGCAAGAAATTGCCCAAGAAACAAGCAAAGAAAATGCAGAAAATAAAGATGAAAATGTTTTAGAAGAAGAACAAGCAAAAAAAGATTCTATTTACGATGACTTAAATCTTCTTGCATCTTTACTTGATAAAACGGTTGATGACTTAAAAGAAGAATTTTATCTTCTTCAAATAAGAAAAATAATGTCTAAACTACAAAAAGTCATAGTTAGATACAATATGACCGACCTTGAACTTGAAAACCTTTTTTATTGTGGTGGGCAATATGGCTTGGGTGGAATTACCGTTGCACCTGCATATTTAGATAGTCAAATAAAGCAAAATAAGAAAAATTTTACAGGCAGGCTAAAAATAACTTCGCTTATAGACTTTCCTTTTGGCGAAAGTTCGCTTAAGGGGAAAGTTGCAAACATAAAAGAAAGTTTAAGGTTGGGTGCAAACTCACTTGCCGTTTGCTTGCCATCATCTTTTGTTGATAAAGAGCAAAAAAAACAATTCAAAAAGCAATGCAAAAAAATTTATCGCCAAGCAAATTGGTGGAAAAAGAACGAAATAGGCATTGTGCTTAATGCAAGCGACATAAATGAAGAAAATTTTTCTATAGCAGTAAAAGTTTTAAGAAAAATTAAACTTAGTTTCGTTGTTCTTGCTTTTGGCGATGCAAATATTGAAGAAGTTAAGCATAAACTCGTGGTTCTTAATGGTTTGGGCTTAAACAAAAAACTTTATGTTCTTGCAAATGTAGACAAGGTGGAAATGGCTGTTGAACTATTTAGATTAAAGGTGGACAGCATTTTAACCCCTTATGCAGATAGTATTGGCACTGACCTACTTAAAAGATTTAATTTAATAGCAAAATAGGGCAAAATTACTTTACAAAACTAAAAAATAATAATACAATTATAAAAAACAAAAAATAAAATTCTTTGGGGCAGGGTGAAATTCCCTATCGGCAGTATAGTCTGCGACCACAAAAAATTTTTGTGCTGACAAGGTTTAATTCCTTGACCGACGGTTATAGTCCGGATGAGAAAAGAATTTGGGGCGAAGTCTTGCCCCGATATCTACTCGTGCGTCCCTATAGAATTTTAAAGGGGCGTATTTTTATGGACAAGAATATTAAACAAAAACAACCAATTTTTACAACAAAGACATTGACAGGTATGGCAATTTTTACAGCACTTGCATTTGTTACATATTGCATAGTTCCTGAAATTGTTATTTTCCCAGCTGCCGATTTTTTAAAGCTTGATTTTTCAAATGTTTTCATTATTTTAGCAGGCTTTATGTATGGGCCTATCCCTGCGGTAATTATAACTGTCGTTAAAGAAGTTTTGCACTTGCCATTTGGCACAACTCTTGGGGTTGGCGAACTTGCTAATATTATCATGACAACAGCGTATATAATATTTCCAACTATTATGTATCGTTATAAAAAAGGTTTAAAAGCAGTGGTGCTTTGCTTAATAGTGGCGTGCGTTATTCAAATTGCTGTTTCGCTTTTAGTAAATAGGTTTATAAATTTCCCATTTTTTATTTGGCTTTATAAAATACCTGCTTCACCATCGGCTTTTTTTGAAATGTATTGGTGGTATGTGCTTTTGTTTAACCTTATTAAAAGTATTTCAGTGAGTTTTTTAACTATCCTTTTATACAAGAGAATTAAATTCTTGTTCAAAGCAATAAACATTATGGAAAAATAATATGGAAATTATTTCAAAAAGCGAAAAAAACACGCAAGAAATTGCGTTTGAATATGCAAAAACCCTTTCTAAAGGCGACGTTATTCTGCTTAACGGCGACCTTGGTGCTGGAAAAACGGCTTTCACCAAAGGCGTTGCAAAATATTTTGGTATTGACGGCGTTACAAGCCCAACTTATGCCTATCTTAACGTGTATAACGACCTAATTTATCATTACGACTGCTATCGTTTATCTTGTGGGGAAGATGCCTTAATGCTTGGACTAACCGACTATTTTAACGGCGATAATATTTGCATAATAGAGTGGTCTGAAAATATTAAAGATGTTTTGCCAGAAAAGGTAAAGGTGGTTGAAATTCAAAAGATAGATGAAAGGATAAGGAAGATTATATTATGAACTATCTAGCAGTAGATACAAGTGGAAAAAACCTTACCATTTTGATTTGTAAGGAAGATAAGGTTTATAAATACTATGATAGCGAGTGTGGACACCAACACTCTACTACTCTTATGCCACAAATAGAAAAACTTGCTAGCGAAGTTGGGTTCGATTTTAAAAAAGCAGACTTTTTCTCTGCCGTTGTGGGCGCTGGCTCATTTACAGGCATAAGAATTGGCGTTTCCACTGTCAAGGCAATGTGCTTTGCATATAATAAGCCATGCCTAGCAATAACTTCTTTTGACACTTTGGCATATAATGACTTTAGTGGCAAGGTTTTGGCAATAATCGATGCAAAACACAACGGATTTTATGTTTGTGGATATGAAAATGGAAAAGTTTGTTTAGAGCCAAGTTATGTGGACAGAAGCGTGGTGGAAAACTTGCTAAGTGAATACACGGGCGTTGCAATAGAAGAAATTGATGGTCTTGATATAAAAAAGGTTGATATTGCCGATGGCTTAAATAACGCCATTATCAAAAATTTAGATAGGGTTACAAACGAATTAGAGAGTTTATCGCCACTATACGTTAGAAAAAGTCAGGCTGAGGAAGGAAGATGAAACTAAGCTGGCTAGAAATAAAAGACACCCAAAAAATTATAAATTTATATGGTGATGGCTTTGCTGATGGCTGGTCAAAAAAGATGCTTGAAGAGGCTTTTTTAACCAAAAGGTTTTTGGCACTTGGAATAAGCGATGAAAACGAACTCGTTGGCGTTATAACATGCTCGACAACACTTTTCGATGCCGATATTGAAAGCGTGTATGTCAAAAAAGAGTTTAGAAAGCAAGGCTTAGGGGGGCTACTTATCGACGGACTTGAAAAAGAGTTAAAAGATAAGAATATAGAAAAGATATTTTTAGAAGTTAGAAAATCTAACCTTCCAGCACAAAACCTATATATAAAGCACGGATTTGACAAAATTAGCGAGAGAAAAAATTACTATAGCGATGGGGAAGATGCCGTGATTATGGCAAAGGAGATGTCAAGATAGATAAGAAAATTGCCGATTTTACTTTAGAGAAAAGGCAAATTCTATTTTTGCACGGATATTTATCAAGTGGGCAAAGTTTTTTTAATCAAATTTCCCATTTTTCAAGAGATTTTGAAGTTTATGCACCCGACCTAACGGGGTTTGGGGCAAATAAAGACATGCCACACCCATATTCGCTTGACGATTATATCGATAGCGTTAATAAGTATATGGAAGAAAATGAAATTGTTAACCCTTTTATAGTTGCCCACTCTTTTGGTGGAAGAATTGCAATAAAAGGCCTAGCAACAAAAAGGCTTAATGCAAAAAAACTCGTGCTGACAGGTTCGGCTGGGTTAAAGCCTAAATGGACGATAAAAAAAGGGGTAAAGAAAACTTGCTTTTCTATCCTTAAAAAGTTTATAAATAAAGATAAGTTAACAAGGTTTTATTCTAAAGATTACCTAAGTTTAGATAAAACCATGCAAGGTAGTTTTATAAAAATTGTTAACGAACATTTAGATGACTATTTGCCACTAATAGATACCGAAACGCTTATTATAAACGGCAAGTTAGACAAAGAAACGCCATTATATATGGCAAAAAAGTTAAATAAAAACATTAAAAACAGCACCTTGAAAGTGTTTGACGGGTGTGGGCATTTTTGTTTTTTAGATAAACCAAACAAATTCAATATGGAGGTAAGGGAGTTCTTGCTCTCATAAAAAGATGTTTCCGTTATTTGTAGAAAAATTTATAGAGTTGTTTTCGGGCGACCAGATGGCAACATACGTCACTTTAAGCATACTTAACGCCGTTGCACTACTATTTTGCTCAATGAAATTTATTCTTGTTATGCAACAATGTTCTTATAGGGGCAAGCGTTATTTTAAGTGGCTTTCTCATAAAGATACGCCTTATATGTCAAGGCTTATGCTTCTTTGTATGCTAGCATTTTTATTTTTCTGCGTTTTGAACATGACTTTTATCTCTATGCTTGGCGAAACTTTTGCTTCTTATATCGGTTTTTGTGCTTATATTCTTTTTATCATTATGTACATTAACTCTGAAAAGAACATAAACGCAAAAGTTCCACTCAAAAAAACAAGAAGACTTATTAGACTTTGCATAACTTATACAATACTTCTATTCTTACTTACTTTTGGCACACTAACACTTCTTAACTATCTTGCTTTTGTAATTGACAATAAGGTGTTTGCACTTCTTAGGCTTTCAATTATTTGCTTATTGCCACTTTTAATTCCTGTTGTTTTGTTCTTGGCTTATGCCATAAACGAACCACTTGAATATTTGATAAGAAGATATTATATTCGCAGGGCAGAGCAAATTTTAAACAAGTCTTCGGTTATAAAAATAGGTATAACGGGTAGTTTTGCTAAAACAAGCGTAAAAGAAATATTAAAAACTATCTTAAGTCAAAAATATAGAGTTTTAGCAACCCCAAACTCATTTAACACACCACTTGGAATAGCAAGAACGGTTACAAAACTAGACAGCACGCACGATGTATTCATTGCAGAAATGGGCGCAAGACAAAAGGGTGATATAAAAGAACTCGCAAAACTAGTTAAGCCAAGTATTGGCGTTTTGACAGGCGTAAATAATCAACACTTAGAATCTTTTGGCTCGGCAGAGAATATTGTTAGCACCAAGTTTGAACTATTTGAAAATCTTGCTCCAAACGGAATAGGTGTGTTTGCATCGGATAACGAAAATTCGGTTAAACTTTTTGAAAGGTTTTATGGTGAAAAATATTTGGCAGGCTTAAACGGAAATGTTTTGGTTACTGCTAAAAACATAAAAACCGATGAGCGAGGAACAACCTTTACACTTGATATCGATGGCGAAAAGGATATAAAATGTTCTACCGTTCTGCTCGGCTCGCATAGTGTTAAAAATATATGCTTAGCAGCAACCGTTGCTTATAAAATTGGGCTTACCCCAAAGGAAATTGTTGCTGGTATATCAAGGATTCAGTCCATTGGTCATAGGCTTGAACTTGTTCCTAACAATAAAAATATCGTTATTATCGATGATAGTTACAACGCTAACGAAGAAGGAATTAAGTCTGCAATGGAAGTACTCGATAGTTTTAAGGGCAGAAAAATTGTTTTAACCCCAGGGCTTGTTGAACTTGGCAAGATAGAAAACCTTGTTAACTATGAGTTTGGCAAAACTCTTGCAATTCACGCAGATTTTGTTATCGTTGTTGGCAAACACAATGCCGAAATGATTATAAAAGGCTTGCTAGAAGGTGGTATGCCAAAAGAAAACATCAAGTTTGAAAAGACATTAAATAAGGGCAACAAAGTGCTTAACGATATGCTTTGTGACGGCGACGTTGTGCTCTTTGAAAACGACCTTCCTGACAACTATAACTAGTTTGATAAAAAATTAACTATAAAATATTTGATTTTAACATTTAGATAAAAAATAAAAAGCACCAAAGCAAACAAAATTTGTGGAGGTGTTTTTTAATGAAAAATGTAGCAGTAATATTCGGTGGCAAGTCGGTTGAGCACGACATTTCTATTTTGACAGGGGTTATGGCGCTTAACTCTATTGAAAAGGATAAGTTTAACCCTATCCCTATTTACATATCGAAAAGTGGAGAGTGGTTTACATCTAAAGAATTATTTGACTTAGACGGCTATAAAAACATAAAAATAGAAAAACTAAAAAAAGTGTGCTTTATATCGGGCGACAATACCCTTTATATGATAAAGGGCAAAAAACTTAAAAAACTAGAAAGCATATACTCGGTTGTTAATTGTTTGCACGGCGAAAGGGGAGAAGACGGGGCGCTTAGTGGCATGCTTAAAATGTGCAATATTCCACTCACTTCATCTAGCATATTGCCATCGGCAATTAGTATGGATAAGGGGTTTAGTGCCTTAGTTTTATCGGCATTAAAAGTTCCCACTCTAAAAAGCGTGGTGGTAAACAGCACTGAGCAGGTGGATAGCGTTATGGAAAAAATGGAATTTCCACTAATAGTTAAGCCAAACCTACTTGGCTCTAGTATAGGCATAGGCAAGGCAAAAGATAAAAAAGAATTAACCATTGCCATAGAAAATGCCTTAAAGTATGGCGAAAAGGCTATAATTCAACCATTTTTGCAAGACTTTATAGAAATAAATTGTGCAGTTTATCGTGATGAAAAGGGCGAGATAAAAGTATCCGAGTGTGAAAGACCTATTCCTAGAGATAAAATTTTGTCGTTTGGGGATAAGTATAAAGACGGCAAAAGAGAATTCCCTGCAAATATAGACAAAAAAATATCTAATAAAATAAAAGAAATAACAAAAAAGGTTTATGTGGGACTAGATTTTTCTGGGGTTATAAGAATAGACTATTTTGTTAGCGATGGCAAGGTTTATCTAAACGAAATAAACTCTATCCCTGGCTCACTATCATATTATTTATTCTTTGATACCATGAAAGGTTTTTCAAAAATGTTAACGAGTTTAATAATGGCAAGCGAGCAAAAATTCTTGCGTGAGCAAAGCCATATCACCGAGTATAATTCAGGAATACTAAGTTCAGTTGGAAGTAAGGGTGCAAAACGCTTGTAAAAAAAACAAAAATATGCTAAAATTACTTATGAAAAATTAAGGAGAAAACTATGGAAAAAATCAAGATGAAAACGCCACTCGTTGAAATGGATGGCGATGAAATGACAAGAGTTTTATGGGGTTGGATAAAAGATATTCTAATTTGCCCATTTGTTGACTTAAAGACAGAGTATTATGACTTAGGTTTGGTTGAAAGAGATAAAACCGACGATAAGGTGACTGTTGACAGTGCAAACGCAACTAAAAAATATGGCGTTGCCGTTAAGTGTGCAACGATTACGCCAAACGCACAAAGAGTTGAAGAATATTCACTAAAGAAAATGTATAAAAGTCCTAACGGCACTATAAGGGCTATGCTTGACGGCACGGTTTTTAGAGCACCTATTTTAGTAGATGGCATAACGCCTTATATCCCAACTTGGAAAAAGCCAATAGTAATTGCAAGACACGCATACGGCGATATCTATAAGGCTGTCGATGGCTTGGCAGGAAATGGCGAGGCAAAACTTGTGTTTACCGATAGAGATGGCAGAGAAGTTACAAAAACTATACATAAGTTTGATGGTGACGGCGTTGTTATGGCAATGCATAACACCGATAAGTCTATTATGAGTTTTGCTCGTGCGTGCTTTAACTATGCGCTCGACATGAAACTTCCATTATGGTTCTCTACAAAAGACACCATAAGCAAGGTTTATGACGGCAACTTTAAGGCTATCTTTGAAAAAATTTATAATGAAGAATATAAAGAAAAATTTGCTAGTGCTGGCATCGAGTATATGTATACTTTAATCGATGACGTCGTTGCAAGAATAGTTAGAAGTGAAGGTGGCATCGTTTGGGCGTGCAAAAACTACGATGGCGACGTTATGAGCGATATGGTTGCAACTGCTTATGGAAGCCTTGCAATGATGACAAGCGTTTTAGTTTCACCAGACGGAATTTATGAATATGAAGCAGCGCACGGCACGGTTACAAGGCATTATTATAAATATATTAAGGGTGAAGAAACTTCAACAAACCCTGTTGCAACAATCTTTGCTTGGTCTGGCGCTCTTAGAAAGCGTGGCGAACTAGATAATCTTCCTGACCTTGTTGACTTTGCTAATAGGCTTGAAAAGGCAACTATCGACACTATAGAAAGTGGCGAAATGACAGGCGACCTTGTTGGACTTTTCAAGAAAGAAGGGGTAACGCCAAACAAACTTTCTTCAAAAGAATTCTTAAAGGCAATTGCAAAAAGAATTTAAGTTATAAACCCAAAAAAAGAACACAAAAATAGCCAGCGAATTTTCGCTGGCTATTAGTTTTTAATTAAATTGGTGTTATATAAATACTTCAACTAATGATTTTATTGCTAAAAACAAAAGGATAATTGCGCCCACAAAATCGGCGTATTTACCGAACAAATGCCCAAGTTTTTTGCCAAACAAAACGCAAAGTCCAACAATTATAAAAGTTATAACTGCAATTACTAAAACTGCAAGCCAAATAGAAAATGTTAATTCAACAAAGGTTATTCCTATAACGAGAGCATCGATGCTCGTTGCAATGCCTTGCAAGATTAAAACCAAGAAAGTTAGGTTTTGAACTTTTTTATCCTTTTCACGCTCTTCTTTTGCCTCGGAAAAGGTCATGGTTTTTTCTTTTGCATCTTTAATAATGTCAATAAAGATTTTGCTAGAGAGAATAAAGAAAATGGCGCTTGAAAGATAACTTGCAACATTTTCGTTTTCTTTAATAAAGGTTAATAAACTTCCAAGAGCAAAGCCGATAAGTGGCATAATGCCCTGAAAAATTGCAAAAAAGACAGGCATTGCCCATTGTTTTTTTGCTGAAAGCGAGTTTTTATACACCGAGCAATTAGAAATTGTTATTGCACCAGCATCCATAGAAAGCGCAACTGCTATTAAAATAACATCGTATAAATTCATAATTTAACTTTTCCTTAAGTATATGTAAACAATTTAGGTTATTATATATAATTGGATTGATTTTGTCAATTGAAATGTGGTATTATAGAATAAATAGAAATAAAGGAACTAAAATGATAAAAATTACGCCCGAGTGGGATAAGATTTTAGAGCAAGAATTTTCTTCTAAAAGTTATTTAGAGTTAAGGGAGTTTTTGAAAAAAGAATATTCCACACACACAATTTATCCATCGATGTTTGATATTTTTAACAACATGAAACTAACGGCGTTTAGCGATGTAAAGGTTGTTATTATCGGTCAAGACCCATACCACAACGTAGGTCAAGCAATGGGCTTATCCTTTTCGGTGCCAAAAGGTGTGGACAGACCACCATCGCTCGTTAATATTTATAAAGAGATAAATAGCGAACTCGGCATAGAAATGGGCGAAAGTGGCGATTTAACAGGTTGGGCAAAGCAAGGCGTATTGCTTCTTAACTCTGTGCTAACCGTTAGAGAGCATCAGGCGAACTCGCATAAAGGTAAAGGTTGGGAAGAGTTTACCGACAGCATTATCAAAAAGATTTCCTTATTAAAAAGTGGGGTAGTGTTCTTGCTTTGGGGTGCAAATGCAAGAAGCAAAAAATCGCTTATAGACCAAACAAAACATTTAGTTTTAGAAAGCGTTCACCCAAGTCCACTTTCGGCATATAACGGATTTTTTGGGTGTGGTCATTTTGTAAAAACTAACGAATATTTAACAAAAATAGGCAAAACGCCTATTGATTGGGGTGCATTATGAAATACGTTGTAATTTTAGGGGACGGTATGGCAGATTATCGTCAAAGTTTTTTGGACAATAAAACGCCACTTATGGTTGCAAACAAGCCTTTTATTGATTCTTTGGCAAAGGTCAGCGAAGTGGGGCTTTGTCAAACTGTGCCTTGTTCATTAAAACCAGGTAGTGACGTTGCCAACCTTTCGGTTTTAGGATATAATCCACTAGAGTGCTATTCTGGTCGTTCGCCACTTGAAGCAGCATCTATCGGCATAGCATTAAAAGATACGGACATCACGGCAAGGGCAAATCTTGTTACCCTTTCAAACGAAAAAGAATATGCTGATAAAACTATGATAGATTATAGCGCTGGCGAAATAACAACGGCTGAAGCAACCGAACTTATCGGTTATTTAGCAAGTCATCTTAATAATGACAAATATTCGCTCTATGCTGGAATCAGTTACAGGCATTGTATGGTTATTGACAATGGCAGTTTAATGGGCGATTTAACTCCACCACACGACATAACGGGTAAGCCTATAAAAGAACACTTGCCAACAAGCGAAGGGGGAAAGGAACTTCTTGAGATTATGAAAAAATCTTATGAACTTTTAAGCAACCACCCTATCAACAAAAAAAGGATAGAAGAAGGCAAAAACCCTGCAAACTCACTTTGGTTTTGGGGTGATGGCACAAAACCTAACTTAGAGAGTTTTTATGATAAATTCTCGCTTAAAGGTGGCATAATTTCTGCAGTAGATTTACTTAAGGGTATAGGCAAACTTGCAAAAATGCAAGTAATTGAAGTTGAAGGTGCAACGGGGAATTATGACACCAACTTTGTTGGAAAGGCAAACGCTTGCGTTGAAGGGCTCAAAAATGGTTTAGACTTTGTGTATCTTCATATGGAAGCGCCAGACGAGTGTGGACACCACGGCGATGCGAAAAACAAGATTTATTCAATAGAACAAATAGATAACGTTGTTAAAATCATTTATGACGGCTTAAAGGAAATGGGCGAAGATTTTGCTTTCTTGATTTTACCAGACCATCCAACCCCACTTTCTATAATGACCCACTGCTCAGACCCTGTTCCATATTTGCTTTATAATAGCAAAAACAAGGTTAAGGGCGTGCAGAGTTATGATGAACAAAATGCTTCAGATACAAAAATTTTTGAAAAAGAAGGGTATAAGTTAATCCAAAAATTGTTTAACTGTTAAAAACCGACAAAAAAATAAAAATTTATGCAAAATAATTGCCACAAGGTAAATTCGCCTTGTGGCTTTTTTGTCATATCAGCCAAAAAAATCACATATAGTTTTATAAATGAACGATTAGGAGAACAAAAAATGAACGAAAAATTACAATATGCCACCATGCTTGATATTCCTATTTGCACAACGAGTGTCAGCCCTATAGCAAAAAAAAGAAAGACTAGAAAAAAGAAAAGAGTTAATGATGAACTAGTTAAAGCCGAACTACTAAAAAAGGTTAATTCTGAACAAGATTTAAAAGAAAACTTAATCGATAGTCAAGATACAAGTTTGGTTGCAGTTAATAACCAAACTGACCTTGCGCTTCAAGATGGTCAAGAACTAGTTGGTCAAGAAATTATTATAGATGAAAACACATCTAACGTGTTTGTAGCAAAAAACAAAGGCAAGAAATCGCCTTTTAAGATTACCGTTGTGGGTGTGCAACTTGTAATAATAGGCGTGCTTGTTATGACAATTTTCTTAACAAACGCCCTTTATAAAGATAGTGGAATAAACGTCTTTTTGCGTGGGGTGTTCGGCACGGAAAGCGCTGTGGTGGACACTCGTGAGTATAGCGAATTTTCGCCTGTCATTTCTATGGGTGATAATAATGGCGTTATGGTAAGCAACGGCATGATTACTTTTGCAGGCGAAGGTAGTGTGTATGCACCTTGCGATGGCATTGTAAAAAGCATTTCGGTAACCGAAAACGGCAGATATAACATCGAAATCGAGCATAGCCAAAACTTTAAAAGCACAATTTTAGATGTAGAACATGTCTATGTTAATGAAGGTGACATCGTTTATGGCAATATTCCTGTGGGATACTTAGAGTCTGATGGCGCAAGTATGTGCTTTACTAATGGCTCTGGTGAAGTTTTAGATGATTATGAAATAGTTGGCAACATGGTGGTATGGCAGGAATAAGGTTGTCAATTCACCCACTGTTTTTCGTGCTCGGCTTTTTCTATGCAATAACAGGTCAAATTTTTATATTCGTAATATGCACGGCAACGGCAATCGTGCACGAACTCGGTCATTCTTTTGTCAGTGCAAACTTGGGGTATAGGCTTAATAAAATAACGCTTATGCCCTTTGGCGCTGTGGTCGTTGGCAATATCGAAGGGCTAAAGTTTAGTGACCAAATGAAAATCGCACTTGCTGGGCCTATAATAAACATTGCAGTCAGCCTATTTTTTATAGCAGTGTGGTGGATATATCCAAATTGTTATGCATATACCGACGTGGTGGTTTATGCAAATCTTTCAATGGCTGTAGTTAACTTGTTACCTATTTATCCACTCGATGGTGGAAGAATTGTATTTTGTTTTCTTGCCGAAAGAGTTGGCTATGACAAGGCTTTTACTTTTTGCAAAATTTTAGGTGGGGTTTTTGCAACCCTTTTACTTTCTATGTTTGTTTTAAGCATTACAAACGGCGTAATAAACTTTTCGCTTTTATTCTTTTCGCTATTTGTTTGCTTTGGAACGTTTAGTAGGGAAAGGGAAAACAAATACATAAAAATATTTTCAAGTTTGTCTAATCAAAACTTAAAAAGGGGCATGCCCTTTATATCGCACGCAGTACATAAGGATATAACTATAAAAAGGCTTGTGTCCATTTTAGACGTTAGGGCAGCAAATCAAGTTATAGTTTACGATAACGAAAGAAAAATTGCTTCCCTTGGTCAAGAAAGGGTGGAAGAAATTATAAAAAAGGCAAGTATATATTCAAAACTATCGCAATTTTTGTAAAAAAATGCCAAAAATAAATCTATATATTGTGGTGAAAAATAGTCATAGAGCAAAATGTAGTAAAAGTCATAAAAAATTATATTTTTTCTTTAAAAAGTTGTAAAAAACCTTAAAAAAACTTGACATAATTTTATATTTTTGGTAAAATCAATTAGCATCTCGTTTCGGGGTGTTAATTTTTTGATGTTCGGAAGGTGCATTATGGCAGCAAAAGGCGCAAGACAAAAGATAACTCTCGCTTGCACAGAGTGTAAACAGAGAAACTATGATACTTTTAAAAATAAGAAGAACGATGCAGAAAGATTAGAAATGCAAAAATATTGCAAATTCTGTAAAAAGCATACTACTCATAAGGAAGCGAAGTAAGAATTTTTTCTTTGCTGACTTACCTTTTTAAAGGTATAAATTTTAAGGGGCAATAGTAATGAAAAAGAATAAAGACCTTGCTAAGGGTGATTTTGTAGAACAAACACCTGTGCAAAAAGAAGTAAAAAAAGACAAAAAGAAAGACAAAAAACCAGGTTTCTTTAAAAGATTTGGCATGAAGGCTAAAGATATTTTTTCAGAATTGAAAAAAGTTAATTGGCCTAATTTTGCTAAGGTCGTAAAAAAGACTGGCATTGTGCTTGCTGTGGTTCTTTGTTTCTTAGTTGTTATTTTTGCTTTTGATACAGGCTTGCTCGAGTTATTAAAACTCGTAGCTCCAAGGGGTTAGTTATATGGCAGAACAACCAAGATGGTATGTTATTCACACTTATTCAAGTTATGAAGCTATGGTTAAAGATAGCCTTGAAAAACTTATTGAGAATAACAACTTACAAGAAAACATTTTTGAAATTAAAATTCCAACAGAAGAAACTTTGGAAGAAAAGGCAAGTGGCAAGAAGAAAATTGTTGAAAGAAAGAAATTCCCTTGCTATGTGTTCTTAAAAATGATTTACTCTAACGACATTTGGTATTTAGTAACAAATACTAGGGGCGTTACAGGTTTCGTTGGTCCACAAGGCAGACCACTTCCACTTACTGATGAAGAAGTTGCAAGAATGGGTTTAGAAGAAGTTGCTGTTGAAATTGACTTTACTGTTGGCGACACAGTTCAAATTGTGTCTGGTCCACTTGAATCTTTTGTGGGCGTTGTTACTTCAATTATTGAAGGTCAACAAAAGGTTATGGTAAATGTTGAAATGTTCGGCAGAAAAACTGATGTAGAATTAACTTTTGTTCAAGTTAAAAAGGTTAACGTAGCAAGCGAACAAGAACAAAACTAGTTAAGTTTGCTTAAAAAAGTGCGAAAGCGCTAAACATAATATATATAATATATATATACAAAACGAAAAAAACAAACAATCGGCTTTAGGCCGTTGTTATAAAGTGGGAGTTGTGTTAAATTCTTTACACTGACACAACGAAAGCACCACCAAATGGAGGAAAAAATTATGGCAAAGAAAGTGACGGCAATCGTTAAATTACAACTTCCTGCGGGCAAGGCAACACCTGGTCCACCGGTTGGTTCAACATTAGGTCCTCACGGTATCAATATTCCTGGATTTACAAAGGAATTCAATGCTAAGACTCAAGACCAAGCTGGCCTTATAATTCCTGTTGTAATGACAATTTATCAAGACCGTTCGTTCACATTTATCTTGAAGACACCACCAGCACCAGTTCTTATCAAGAAGGCTTGTGGAATTGAAAGCGCAAGTGCTACACCAAACAAGAACAAGGTTGCAAAGATTACTAAGGCACAAGTTGAAGAAATCGCAAAACTTAAGATGCCAGACCTTAACGCAAACACTATCGAAGCTGCTATTAGCATGATTGCTGGTACTGCAAGAAGCATGGGCGTTGAAGTAGTAGACTAATAACAGAAAAGTGGGAGGACAAGTTTTGTCCGAGCGTACCACAGGAGGTAAAAGAAAAATGAAACACGGAAAAAAATATGTTGATAGTGCAAAAACTATCGAAGCAGCAAAACTTTATGAAGTAAATGAAGCAATTGACATTGTACTCAATACTGCAAAAGCAAAGTTTGATGAAACAGTTGAACTTCACGTTCGTTTAGGTGTTGACCCAAAACAAGCTGACCAACAAGTTAGAGGCGTTTTAGTTCTTCCTAACGGAACAGGCAAAAACGTAAGAGTATTAGTTCTTGCTAAAGGTGAAAAAGCAGACCAAGCAAAAGAAGCAGGTGCAGATTTTGTTGGCGCAGAAGAAATGATTCAAAAAATTCAATCAGAAAACTGGTTTGACTATGATGTTATCATCACAACACCAGACATGATGGGTTTAGTTGGTCGTATCGGTAAGGTTTTAGGTCCTAAAGGTCTTATGCCAAACCCTAAGTCAGGAACAGTAACAATGGATGTTGTTAAGGCAATCAAAGATACAAAAGCAGGTAAGGTTGAATATAGACTTGACAAAAATGCTATTATCCACTGCGCTATCGGTAAGAAATCTTTTGGCCAAGAAAAACTTAAAGAAAACTACGAAGCACTTATGGAAGCAATCGTTAAGGCTAAACCAGCTGCCGCTAAAGGTCAATATGTTAAGAGCGTTGCTCTTGCAAGCACAATGGGCCCTGGCGTAAAAATTAACGCTAAAATTTAGTTGACAATTAAAATTTTTAGTGTTATAATCTCAAAGTAAACTAAATAGCCCAAGACAGTAGGTAATATGTAATTGTGATTTATCGCAAACCTGCCGAGGCAGAAATTAAGTAGTATAAAAATCAGTTTTTATGCCCTTGCGTTCTGTTTCGGAGTGCAAGGGCTTTTTCATTAAATCAAGGAGGTAATAAAATGTCAGCAAATAAAGAGGCTAGAATAGAATTATCTGGTGTTATTAAAGAAAAAATTCAAGACGCTAAATCAGTTGTTTTCGTAAAATTCAGTGGTTTAACTGTTGCAGAAGACACAGAACTTCGTCGTGAATTTAGAAAGAACAATGTTGAATATAAGGTGTACAAAAACACACTTATTAGAAAAGCGTTTGAATCTTTAGGAATTACCGATTTTAACGACGATTTGAACGGCCCAACAGCTGTTGCTTTCGGTTCTGATGAAACTGGTGCTGCTAAAGTAGTTGTAGACGCAGCAAAGAAATATCAAGATAAGGTAGTTGTTAAGAGCGCTTATTTTGAAGAAAAGAGATTGGATGTAAACGGCGTTAAAGCGCTTGCTGCAATCCCATCAAAGCAACAACTTTATGCTATGCTTGCAAGTGCATTACTTGGTGTTCCAAGAGCACTCGCTATTGCACTTAATCAAGTTGCAGAAAAAAATGCTTAATAGCAAAAATTATTAAATTAAAAAATTAACCCATTATTAGGAGGAAAGAAAAATGGCAGATATTCAAAAAATGTTAGAAGAAATTAAAGGCATGAGCGTTATGGAACTTAACGAACTCGTTAAAGCAATAGAAGAAGAATTTGGTGTAAGTGCCGCTGCATCTGTTGCAGTTGCTGCTGCTCCAGCTGAAGCTGCTCCTGCTGCTGAAGAAAAGACAGAATTCAAAGTAGTTCTTAAAGAAGTTGGTGGCAACAAGATTGGTGTTATCAAAGTTATTAAGGAAGTTACAGGTTTAGGTCTTGTTGAATCTAAGGCTCTTGCTGAAGATGGCAAAGTAATCAAAGAAAGCGCTTCTAAAGAAGAAGCTGACGCTATGATTGCTAAGTTCAAGGAAGCTGGCGCTACAGTTGTTGCTGAATAATTTTATTCTACTAACAAAATCAAAAATAAAGTGGACTTAATTTTTAAGTCCACTTTGTTTTTTTGCAAAAAATGACCAAAAAAACACAAACTAGCAATTTAAATGCAAGGAAAGCCATAAGTTTTATTGACAAAATGTGAAAAAATAAGTAAAATAGTTCTATACACTATTTATATACTTATATAATATTGTTTTGGAGAATTTTATGAATAAACTTAAAAAACTTTTTATTAGCGCAGTTGCAATTTTGCTATCTTTAATATGCGTATTTGGGCTAACTGCGTGTGGGGAAGATATCGATGAAGTTGATATAAAGGTTGCTCTTTACAACTTTGAAGATGAAGAAGTTGACAACTATACTTTTGAAATAGAACTTTATCGTCACCTTGCACCTAAAACAGTTGATGCAATAGCAAAATATCTTAAAGCAGGATATTATAACGGCGCTGTTTTTTATAGACATGCAAAGTATAAAAACCAAATTATGATTGGCGACATAATGTATAACCCAGCATTAAACGAAAACGAAGGTTTTTATCTAAACGATAAAAAGCCTAACCTTGAAGGCGAATTCAAAAATGGTGGAACTGTTGGTTCAAACTTAAAGGCTGAAAAAGGTTCTATCGGTCTTTGGAGAACTTGGATGGCTCAAGACAGCAATTATAATCAAGGTAGCACAGGCTTTAACACAGGTAGCGCAACTTGGTTTATTCCTAACTATGATATTACAACATATAACGATTACTTCTGTATCTTTGCTAAATATGACCCAGAAGCAAGTGGCAACAAAAAAATGTTAGAAGCATTAAACAAACTTTTCACTTCTGATGTGTATTATCAAACGTACACAATCTATTATACAGGTGAATATGGCGAAAATGGCGAAGGCTTAACCTTCCACTGTGTAAAGAGTGAAGACTTTAACGAAAACGATGAAAACATTTTCAAAGCAGAAGAAAATAGCAGTCAATATGTTTGTTATAATGCTTATGAAATTCAAGTGCCTATGACAAGTGATGGACAAATTGCTGCATCAATATCAAGT
The DNA here is from genome assembly GCA_015069465.1 of Clostridiales bacterium. GTDB lineage: Bacteria > Bacillota > Clostridia > Christensenellales > Borkfalkiaceae > UBA1259. The sequence goes on from SVIO01000003.1 coordinate 116,228, forward strand.
GCTAAGGTTAAATAAATATAAAAACAAAAATGGTTTGGCTAAGCACCAAATCATTTTTTGATTTAAAAACGATATAAAGGAAAAAATATGAAAAAGCATATAGCAGTTATAATTGCAATTTTTAGTATTCTTGGGGGAGCGTGTGGATTTTACGACTTTTTAGTTGATGAATCTCTTTATAGAGCGCTTGGTGGCGTTTCTTTAATGCTTGTTGGTGCAACATTGTTTATTTATGCCATTTTGGCAAAGAAAAAGTCTTGGCTAAATAAAGTTATTGACCTTTTGATAGTTTTATTGGTTGCCACAAGTTACATTTTCTTAACAAGTAATTACCTTTTAGGCGCAGTGTTTATGTTTGTTGCAAGTGCCTTAGTTATTGCAGGGCACTTTATCAAATGCCAAAAACTAAAACCTATAATTTTCTTAAGCATAGCAATTTCGCTTCCAACAACTTTGGTTTTAATTTTTGCAAAGTTTTATGGTTTTGATAGTGTTTTGTGCCAAATTGCAAACATCATTTATATGGTGGCAGTAAGCACCGTTTTGGCTATATCAATTTATAGATTTTATAAAAAGCAAAGTTTAAGTTCAGTTTTTGGTTTGGTTTTTGGCATAATCTTTTATGTCCTTAACTTCTTAATCGTTCTAAACAGGTTTTCTAACTTGTCAAGATATTATGGATATACGATAACGGCGCTATATGTGGTTTGCATTTTCATCTTTGCGCTAAGCAAACTTTATAAAAAGTGTTGCTGTAGTGAAAAACTTGGCTCGTGCCAAAACAAAGAAAAAACATGCTTTGGTTCAAATAAAGGCATTATAAAATTTAGCATTTCTATGCTTTTAGTGGTGACGTTTGTGCTTTCTTCATTTGTGGGCACTTTCAACGCATTAAACGTGGCTGGCCCAAAAGTTACAAAAGAACAATTTATAAGCACTTATAAAAAAGATTTACAAATACCTATCGTTGAAATCAACACCGAAAATAACCAACTTCCAAAAACAAAAGAAGAATACTTAAATTGTTCTTTCTCAATAACAAATTGTGCTAACCCAGACCACAACTTTTCGGTTGATATGAAAGAAAGTTATGGCGATAGTGACAGCGTGGGAATAAGACTTCGTGGAAACAGCACAAAACTTCTTAAAAAACAACCATTTAGAATTAAATTTGACAAAAAGAAGTCGGTTTTAGGTTTAGAAAAGAATAAAAGTTGGGTTTTACTTGCAGACCATCTTGATATCTCTTATATAAAGAATTTTACAGCATTTAATCTTGCAAAGGGGTTTGACAACCTTGACTTTACACCAACGCCAAACCACGTTGCCTTGATTATAAATAATCAGTTTAAGGGCTTATACCTTTTGTGCGAACAAATTGATGAAAAAGAAGGCAGGGCTAATGTAGAAGCCGACTTTGACGCAAGTATTGATAACGATTTTCCTTTCCTAATTGAAATGGATAGAAATGCCCACTTAGAAGGGGTGACAGGCGTTGATAACTTTTATGTAGAAGATTTTTATCCTGTTGAAATTAAATATCCAGAAAGCGATGAAAGGGGCAAAACGGCAACCGAAGATAGAGTTTATGACTATATAAAAGAGTATGTAAACGCAGTGTTTGAATCGTTAAAAACGGGCGAAAAGGTAAACACAAGTTTTTCTAGTCAACCTGTTGGGTTTAACGATTTAGTTGATATAGATAGCCTAGTTGATTATTATCTTGTTAACGAAATAATGCACAGCCAAGACAATGCTTGGGGAAGCATATATTTGCATAAAGAAAAGGGTGGCAAGTTAAAGTTCGGTCCTGTTTGGGATTTTGACTGGTCCATGTCAAACACTTTTGATGGTGGCTATGACGTTTCGGATATAGAAAGCGCTAAAAATCTTACGCTTATGAAAACTTCGCCAATTTACTCAAAATTCTTTAGCAACGAGCAAAATTATGGGCTTTTACAAACAAGATTTAATCAAATAAAAGAGCAAATTATAAATGTTGCAAACTATTTGGGCGAATATAAGTCGTCGATTGAAAAAGTTGCGCTTTTAGATAGCAAAATGTGGCACGGCATAACGGGTGAATTAAACTATGACTATGTAAGATTATATCTACTTGATAGATATTCTTATATGCAAGATGTGTTTAGTTTAGGTTACTCTCAATTTATTGCTCAAATAAATCAATAATTAAAATTAGTGATAAATGCAAAACAAAAGGTCTAGTGAATAACTAGACCTTTTTTATGTTGCAAATTTTTTTATTTTTTGTGTCAAAAGAAAAATACTCGGCAAAATACTCGTTTTGGCTTTTAATATAAATGAGCCCCACTTCATTAAGGCATCTAAACTCTGGTGGGGGGAATACGCCTATAAAGTCACCAAAAAAGCCTTTAAGGTGGCTAGAATTTTGCTTTAAGTCCTCGCTTAAAAACTCATCGACATTGCCACCGACTAAAAATTCTTCTAAAAAAGCGTAGGGGATAACGGCATCGCTTAAATCTTCTACTTTATAATTTTCATCTCGTTCTACAAGAGTGTTTTTGGCGATTAAGTTTTTGCCCAAAAAATCCCACTCTATAGTTAGTTTGTGTTTAGCAATATCCAAAAACTTTTGTGTGGTTTTTAAGCCGTTTTCAAAGCACACGGCATCAATATTTTTAGAAAAAACTTTGCTAATTTTATCTTCAAGTAAATAGCAAGTTAAAAGATTTTTCTCAACAAAATGCACGGCTATAAATTGATAATTGTTTATAACGAAAGGGGTGATGTCGGCATGGCTATCGGTCATAAAAAAGGTTTGGGCAACAAAATCGGTTGGCGTTTCGATAGAGAGTTTAAGTCCGTTTTCTCTAAACACGGTGACAACGGCAAAAGGAAATTTTTGCTGATTTATTATGCTAAAGGGCGCAAATGAAGATAGGCAAACAAAACTTATAACATATGCGCCTTTTAGGTCTGTTATGATAGTTCCGTTAGGTGGATTTATCAAAAAGTCATTATCTAGCATAAAACTAATAGGATATTCCGTTCGGTTTAGTGGGCAAACTTCAACAAAGGCATTATTGTCTAAACTAAATTTTTTCATAGCCTTGTCAATCTTGCCACTATACACACCGTTTACTTTTATAATTGCAGGAAATTCCGAAATAAAATAAAATTGCATTATATTAAAGGGTATGTATAATTTAACTTTATTATGTCAATAATCTTGAGGCAAAGACTTTTAGGGGGAAATTATGGATAAGATATATGGATATAAACAAAAAGACATCGTTGGCCTAGCAAAATTTTTAATGGAAAAACAAAATTGTTCGCTGTCAAATATTTTTGAAGAGTATGGCGCACTTAACGGCAAGGCAAAAGGCACGGTTAGAAATTTATATTATGCCCTAGCCAAAAAAAGCATAGAAGATAAAGATTTTTGCCAAAAACACCTTGGTGGAAATCCTATTAAAATAAGCAAAGGCAAAGAGTTTGATGAAAAGGAAGAAAGAAATTTGATTAAAACAATTTTAGCGTCCAAAACAAATGGGAACTCGGTTAGAAGCATTATAATGCAAATGGCTGGTGGCGATGCAAAACTTGCACTAAGATATCAAAACAAATTTCGAAATGCAGTTAAGTATAAGCCACAACTAATTGCCCAAATAATAAGCGAAATTCAGGGCGAAGGAAAAAGTGTTAGTTTTAATCTTGAAAAGAAAACAAGCCCTTGTGTAATAAGCGAGCATCAATTTGATAAACTTAAGTTTGAAATAGACGGACTTGTTCAAAGAATATCTCTTAAAATTCAAAAAGAAAACGAATATTTAAGGCAAAGAATTGGCGTTTTAGAAAACGAAAACCTTAAACTTATTGCACTTTTATATGGTAGTGAAAGTGCTGGCGATGCACGAAAATTTTTTAAGTCAAACACAAAAAAACAATTTATAAATTAAATGTTAAAATGAATAATGCCCAAACAAAAATAATCTTTTTTAAGTGGGCATTTTTTGTTTGACTTTTACGCAATATATGTTTATAATATCAATTGCAACCAAAATAGTTGCAATTAAGGAATTAACAAAAATGAAACTATCTTCAAAAACACATTATGGGCTTATAGCATGCCACATTTTGGCAAAAAACTATCCCGATGGGTTAGTGAGTGCAAGCATGCTAGAAAAATATATTGCCGTATCTGGCAAATATTTAGAAAAGATTTTAAGAATGTTATCAAAAAGGAATATCGTGTGTGCTAGTCGTGGGGCTAGTGGTGGATATTTTCTTGCAAGAGAGCCAAAGGACATTACTATTGGCGAAGTGGTAAGAGCCTTAGAAGATGATATGGAAATTATAGAGTGTGTAAGCAAAGATAGTAAATGTAAGTGCTGTCCAACAAGCAATGTTTGGAAAAAACTTTACGATGGAATAAACCAATTATTAGACAGCATGAACTTAGAGCAAATGATAAAAGGTGAACTAAGATAAAAGGAGCGCTAATGAAACCTATATATTTTGACCACGCTGCAACAACACCTGTTTGCAAAGAAGCGTTAGAAAAGATGTTGCCATATTTTAGTGACGTGTTTGGAAATCCAAACAGTCAGCACGCTTTTGGCAGAGAGAGTGCAAAGGCTGTTGATGGGGCAAGGGATAGCATTGCAAAAATTATAAACTGCAAGCCAAACGAACTTTATTTTACTGCTGGTGGCACAGAAAGTGACAACTGGGCATTAAGGGGTGTTGCGCATGCTTATAAGGATAAAGGCAACCACATTGTAATAAGTCCAATAGAGCACGCTGCAATGATAGTAACGGCAAAGGAACTTAAAAAAGAAGGCTTTGATGTCGACTTTATGAAGGTTGATGAATATGGCTTTGTCGACCTTGACCACTTAAAGAGCATAGTTAAAAAAGGCACAATTTTTGTGGGTTGTATGCTTGCTAATAACGAAGTGGGAACTATAGAACCTATAAAAGAAATTGCCGAAATAGCACACTCAGTTGGGGCAATTTGCTTTACCGATGCTGTTCAAGCGGCTGGCGTTCTTAAAATCGACGTAAAAGATTTGGGCGTTGACCTTATGAGCATGAGTTCACATAAGATTTATGGACCAAAAGGCGTTGGCGCACTTTATATTAGAAACGGCGTTAAAGTTCAAAGCATTTTAACGGGTGGTCACCAAGAAAGAACAAAGCGTGGTGGCACAACAAACGTTGCTGGTATAGTCGGCTTTGCCACGGCGTTTGAAATTGCCGATAAAGAAATGCAAAAGAATTTTGAATATGTGTCAAGTTTAAGAGACCACTTTATCGATAGAGTGCTCAGCGAAGTTTCATTTGTTAAACTTAACGGACCAAGAGAAAATAGACTTCCTGCAAATGCAGACTTTTCGTTTAAGTTCATAGAAGGCGAATCAATCTTGTTTAGCCTTGACCTAGCAGGCATATGCGTTTCTTCAGGCTCGGCTTGTTCTTCAGGCTCGTTAGAACCATCGCACGTGCTACTTAGTTTAGGACTTCCAGAAGAACTTGCGCACGGCTCAATAAGATTTTCATTTGGCAAGCACAACACTATAGAAGAAGTTGACTATGCAGTAGACACGATAAAAACGGCAGTTTCTCGCCTTAGAGAAATGTCACCACTATTTAAAAGCGAAGGAGAAATAAAATATGTATAACGAAAAGGTAATGCAAGCGTTCCAAAACCCAAAAAACGTTGGAGAAATAGAAAATGCAAGTGGTGTTGGCACAGTTGGTAATGCAAGTTGTGGAGACATTATGCAAATTTCACTTAAAATTGAAAACGATATTATCGTTGATGCTAAATTTAAGACTTTTGGCTGTGCTGCAGCAATCGCAACAAGTTCAACAGCAACAGATATGATTATCGGTATGACCGTTGAAGAAGCGCTAAAAGTAACAAACAAAAAAGTTATAGAGTGTTTAGGTGGCCTTCCATCACAAAAAATCCACTGCTCAGTATTGGCAGAAGAAGCGATAAAAAAGGCTATAGACGATTATTTAGCAAAAAAGAACGCTTAAGCGTGCCTAAACTTCGTTATGCTTCGTTTACTGACTGCATTGCAGACTTCGATGACCAACAAGGTCTATCTCACCCTGCAATTTGTCGAGCCTTGCCTAACTCGTTTATGCGCACTTAGATAAATTGATAAAAACAAATTAAAAACGCACTATTTATTCAAAATAGTGCGTTTTTTGTATTTAATATTCTTCTCTGCCACAAACAATGTCAATGCTTACGCCAAAAAAATCAGCAATTTTCCAACACTCTAAAACGCTGGGTTCAATTATGCCTTTTTCCCAACGAGATACATTTGCTTGACTTGTTCCCAATTCCTTTGCAAGTTTAGACTGCGATAAATGGGCATTTTGTCTAAGTTCTAGGATGTTATTTTTCTTAAAATCAAGTTTTTTCATATATTTATATTTTATACATTTTTGTATATAAAATGATTGACATATACATATTTGTATAGTATAATTCGATTATTGTTGAGCGTTCAACAAAAAAACTATACAGAGGTAGAAATATGAAAAACATTACAGCAAGAAAAATTGTACTTTATTCAGTTGCTTTATTATCAGCAATTATGCTAATCGTAGGACTTTCGTTTAGTGTTACTTTCCTATCGTTGTCTGGCGAAAAAGAAGGGGTGAGTGGATTTGAACTACTTGCTTTTAAATTTCCTGAAGAGTTTAGGTTGTTTATAATTTCTGTATGCAATGATAAGGCTTTTATTGAATTTTATGAAGTGTTCTTTGGAATTACTTCTTTATTAACACTTGTATTATCTATTGTATCTATAGGGCTAATGATTTTGGCATTTTTCAAGTTTGATAAAAAGAAAGAAGAAATAACTTCGATAATATTATTGGCAGTGTCGTTGCTTGTTTCAATAGGTTATGCAGTGTTGCCTGTGTTTTTTAATAGAGAAATAAGTCTAAGTATAAAAAGGCTAGCAGAACAAATGTCTGGCACAGGATATGATGAAATTTTTAAACATATGACAACAGGAACGTCGGCTTTTATTTCGGCAATTATTCAAGCTGTTATTTTTGTCGGCTATATTGTTTGTTTAATAGTATTTAAGGAGAAAAAAGCAAGTAAAAAAGGTACTATAGAAAAAGCAAAGCAAAAACATAGAGATTTAGAAGTTGATAAAGTTTTTTCTTTTGAATATTCTATAATTGAACTATTAAAAGAATATAAAAATTTACATAACGAAGGTGTTATCACTCAAGAAGAGTATTTTAATAAAAAAGAAGAAGTGTTAAATTCTTCTAACGAAAAGATAAAAGAAATATCTTCGCTTATAAAAAACATACCATTTGAAGAAGTAATTAAAACAAGAAAAATTGCAGTTGAAGTATTAAGAGAGTATAAAAAACTTTTAGAGAGTCAAACTATTTTAGAAAATGAGTATGACGCTAAAAAAGAAGCATTACTTTATTGTGTAATTGACTAAAGTAAAGTATAATATCGACAAAATTCGCACATAATAACTCTTAAAAGGGGGAGTTATGGACGATAAGTTTTTATGTGGTATGCTACTTGGCGTTTTAGGTGGCGCAGTGTTAGCAACAAAATCAGCAAAAACTCGCCAAATGGTTAGAGATGGCGAGGAGCAGATTAAACAAAAGGTTGAAGAAATGTCTAAGTCTTCAAAGAAAAATAATCAAGAATAAAAATAAGATGGCAGTGGTAATCACTGCCATTTTTATTTTAAAATCATTGCATTATTTATTAAAAATATGTTATAATAAAAAAGTGGAAAGATTCTTATGTTTAGATATAGGCGATAAAAGGATAGGCGTTGCCGTTTCAGACCCGTTTAACACTTATTCTTTGCCGGTTGAAACCTATTCTAGAAAAACCCTAAAAACCGATTTAGAGCATATTGCTAGTCTTGTTAAGCAAAAAGAAATAACGGCGCTTGTTTGTGGGCTTCCCGTCAACTTTGACGGAAGCGATTCAATTCAAACGACAAGGGCAAAGTTTTTTATTGACAAACTTAAAGAATTGCTTAAAATTGAAATATTTTCGGTTGATGAAAGGTGCACTTCTATAGAAGCCGAAGAAACATTGATTTCTCAAGGCAAAAGTAGAAAGGAGCGCAAGTTATATGTGGATAGTTTGGCTGCTGCATCTATTCTGCAAGGATTTTTAAACGATAAAAATAGAAAATTTAATAAAGGAGACATAAAAATGAGCGATAAAGAAAAGAAATGTACTTGTGGTTGCGATGAACATTGCGACTGCGAACACGAACATGACCATGACTGCGATTGTGGTTTAGAAGATGAAATTGTTGAACTTACAACAGAAGACGGAAAAAAACTTAAGTTCTATTTTGTTGGAACAATAGAATATAAGGGCAAAAATTATTCTGCTTTTGAACCTGCTGAACAAATTGACGGAATTGAAGATGATGACCTTATTATCTTTGAACTTTCTGGCGATGATGAAGAAACAGCAGACCTTCTTCCTGTAGAAGATGAAGCACTTTTAGACGAAGTGTTTGAAGAATTCTGCAGAATCTTAGAAGAAGACGAAGCGGCAGATGAAGCAATGAGTTTAGAAACAGACAAATAATTAAAAACACAAGAAAGAAACAGTTGAAAAGGCTGTTTCTTTTTTTTTACAAAAAATTCCAAAAAAACAAGGCTAAATGTTAAAGCACAACAATAAATGTTAGTTATTCACAAATTAAAAAAATAATTAAAAAAATTGTTTAAAATTTTCAAAAATCGGTTAAAATAACTTTACAAATTTTGTCGAATAATGTATATTATTACTGTCAAAAGGCGAAAGTCGTTTTGGCATTGAAATCACTCATCATTTTCCCCCTTATCATATATTATTCAGGAAGCAGTAACTTGTAGTTATTGCTTTTTGAATTTTTAAATTACTTTTTTCTAAAATATGTAAATATTTCACATTGGACACTGCTTACCTCTTATACGCTAACAAGCCTAAAGCACTAAGATAAAAAACATTTTAATTTACAAAGGGTATTGAAATAAACAACAAAATATGTTAAAATATACAAAAGGGGGAAATGAAAATGCAAAAAATTGAAAATAGCAATAGTGTAAAGAAAAGTACGAGTTACAAGGTTTTAAAAATTATATCTTTACTAATATACATTGTTCTTCTTGCTTTTTTACTTATTGAGTTTATTCCAATAATTTTAGAAACAGATATAACAAAGCAAAAAACAATGCTTGTCTTTTTTATTATGTTTATTTTAATTATAATCGGTGGCATAGGGGCAATATTAAACACTATCGTTTCTTTGATAGGTTTATCATTGACAATTAAAAACAGAAAAAAAGAAGACAATAAAGGCAGTTTGATATTTTTTATAATAATGACAATTTTGCCAATATTTACAGAAATTATATTTTTTATAGCCTGCAAACTAATATCTTAAAATTAAAGCGCTCCAATTTTTTGAAGGGGCGCATTAAATTTTTAAAAACTTATAAAAAATAGTTGACTTTATCACTTTAGCGTGCTAAAATGATAAAGCGAAATAAAGGAAACAGATAAAATAAAAGCAATTTTATAAAGGGAAGTAGATATGGAAAATTTTGATATTAAAAAATTTGACGGATTATTTAAGGCAATACTTAAACTAAAAAGCACAGATGAGTGCAGAAGGTTTTTTGAAGATGTTTGCACTATAAAAGAACTTGAAGATATATCGCAAAGGTTAGAAGTCGCAATGCTACTTAGTGAAGGCAATAACTATCAAGAAGTTTCAAAAGCAACGGGCGCAAGCACTGCAACCATAAGCAGGGTAAATAAGTGCTTGCAATACGGCAAAAACGGATATAAAATTGTGCTAGGTAAATAAGGAAAGAAAAGAATATGAATTTAGATTTAGTTTTAAGAGATGATGAAATGGCGATTTTCAAACTTCGCTTTTTATATGGAAAATATGGTTATTCTCAATATAAGATGAGCAAGTTTGAAGAATATGATTTATATGCGCTCAACAAAGAGTTTTTGGTTTCGGATAACATTATAACTTTTACCGACACAGATGGAAAACTAATGGCGCTTAAACCTGACGTAACCCTTTCGATTATTAAAAACGGCACAGATAACAAGGGTGGCATACAAAAAGTTTTTTATAACGAAAACGTTTATAGGGTTTCAAAAGGCACAAAGTCATATAAAGAAATTATGCAAGCAGGGCTTGAGTGCGTGGGTGAAATTGATGACTATGCTATTTTAGAAGTATTAATGCTTGCTGTAAAGAGTTTAGAAATTGTTTCAAGCGAATATGTTTTAGACGTTTCAAGCCTTGACATTGTAAATGCAATATTTGATAAAGCAAACCTATCTTCTAGCGCAAGAAAGCAAATAATAGAATGCCTTTCACAAAAAAATGTTAAGGGCGTGGAAAGTGTTTGCAATCAAGAAAAGGTTGCTCTTTTAGACACAGAACTATTAAAAGCCTTAGTTTTAACATACGGCTCGCCAGAAAAGGTGGAAAAAGTGCTTAAAACTTTTGACCTTGACCAAAACACCAAAAAAGCCGTTGATAATCTTTTCAGTATAGTTAACGACCTTATAAAGTTAGGGCTTGGTGATAAAATCAACATTGACTTTTCTGTTGTAAACGACCTAAATTACTATAATGGTTTGGTGTTTAAGGGGTTTGTCAGTGGGCTTGCAAACAGCATACTTTCTGGTGGTCAATACGATAACCTTATGCAAAAGATGAACAAAAAATCTCGTGCGATAGGTTTTGCTGTTTATCTTGATGAACTTTCTAAATTTAAGTCGGCAAAAAAGGAATATGACGTTGATGTGGCTGTGGAGTATGGCGATGCGCCAAAGAGCAAGGTTTTAGAAGTGGTTAATAACCTTATAAAACAAGGAAAGAGCGTGCTTGCAGAAAAACAAATTCCAAACGATGTTCAATGCAAAGAGATTATTAAATTATAGGAGTAAGAAGTTGAAAACTATGCTTAATATTGCCTTGCCAAAAGGAAGACTTGGCGAAAAGGTTTATGATATGTTTGAAAAGGCAGGATTTCCTTGCCCTTCGATAAAAGAAAACAATAGAAAACTTATATTTGAAAATCAAGAAGTGGGCGTAAGATATTTTTGGGTTAAGCCATCAGACGTTGCAATCTATGTAGAGCGTGGGGCTGCCGACATTGGTGTTGCAGGCAAAGATATTTTGCTTGAATATAACCCAGATGTTTATGAACTTTTAGACCTCAATATTGGAAAGTGCGATATGGCTGTTGCTGCTAAGGCTGATTTTAAGGACGATAGAACAAAGACCTTAACAGTTGCAACAAAGTTTGCAAGTATTGCCAAAGCCTATTACTCAAGCCGTGGCAGAGAAATAGATATTATTCACCTTAACGGCTCTATTGAACTTGCACCAATACTCAATCTTTCAGACGTTATAGTCGATATTGTTGAAACGGGCTCAACCTTAAAGGCAAACAAACTTGAAGTTGTTGAAAAGTTCTTGCCGATTTCAGCAAGACTTATCTCTAACAAGGTTAGTTTTAAGTTTAAGGGCGAAATAATAGAAAAAATCATGGCAAGTTTATCAATGCAAACGGAGATGTAATATGATTAAGGTTTTAAAAGAAGGCGTTAATACTAGAGAAGAAATTTTCTGCCCAAATGAAGTTAAAATCGATGTGGAGCAAATTGTAAGCGATATTATTGAAAACGTAATTAAAAATGGCGATAAAGCACTTTTAGAGTATGCTTTAAAGTTTGATAAGGTAAACTTAACGAGTTTAGAAGTCTCTAAAGAAGAAATTGAAAGTGCTGTAAAGAACGCAGATAAAGAGTTTTTAAGGATACTTAATAGGGCAAAGCAAAATATTTATGAGTTTCACCAAAAACAATATAGAGAAGGCTTTGAAATAAGAAAGGAAAATGGTATAATTTTAGGGCAAAAGATAATTCCTATCGAAAAAGTAGGCTTATATGTTCCTGGGGGCACAGCATCTTATCCATCAACCGTTTTAATGGACGCTATCCCTGCAAAAATAGCAGGCTCATCTAAAATCGTTATGGTAACCCCACCAGACAAAAATGGAAACGTTAATCCAGACATTTTAGTTTCGGCTTACGTTGCTGGCGTTGATAAAATTTATAAGGTGGGTGGCGCACAGGCAATAGCAGCACTTGCTTATGGCACAGAGACCATTGAAAAGGTGGATAAAATCGTTGGGCCAGGTAATGCTTTTGTTGCAACGGCAAAAAAACAAGTGTTTGGCAAGGTTTCAATCGATATGATTGCAGGACCAAGTGAAATTATGGTTGTGGCAGACAAAAATAACCATGCTAAATGTATCAGTGCCGACCTATTATCGCAAGCCGAACACGATAAACTTGCTAGCGCAGTTCTTATTACCGACAGCGAAGAACTTGCATATAAGGTTAGAGATGAAATTGAAGTTCAACTATCAAAACTTTCTAGATGCGATATTGCAAGAACTTCTATTGATGATAACGGAAAGATTATCATCGCAAAAGACATTGAAAGTGCAATTGAACTTGCAAACGAAATTGCGCCAGAACACTTAGAACTTTGCATTGATAATGCGTATGACTATATAGATAAAATTAAAAATGCAGGCTCGGTATTTTTGGGCAGATATTCACCAGAAGCGCTTGGCGATTATATGGCAGGGCTAAACCACACCCTTCCAACAAGTGGCACGGCAAGGTTTTCAAGCCCACTTTCAGTTGATGATTTTATTAAAAAAATGCAATATGTGTATTACACAGAAGATGCACTTTGTGGCATTTACAAAGACATAGATTATTTTGCTAAAAAAGAAGGACTTTCGGCACACGCAAAGAGTGCTACTATTAGGTTTGAAGAAAATGAGTAAATTTTTAAATCAAAAGATAAGCAGTTTAACCCCTTACGAACCGGGCGAACAGCCAAAGCAAAGGGAATACATTAAACTAAACACAAACGAATCGCCTTATCCACCATCAAAAAAGGGTTTAGAACTTGCAAGTGAACAGGCAGAGATTTGTCATCTTTACCCAGACCCAAACTGCACTGAGTTAACAAAACTTTTGGCAAGTGAACTTGGCGTAAAAGAAAATCAAGTTATCTTAACAAACGGCTCTGATGAAATATTAAACTTTGCGTTTATGGCATATTGCGACCAAGATACGCCTGCAGTTTATAACGACATCACTTATGGTTTTTATAAGGTGTATGCAAAACTTCACGGAGTGGAAAGCAAGGTTCTTCCACTAAAAGAAGATTTTTCTATCGATATTGATGCGTTTATTAAAGAAAAAGGCACGATAATAATCGCAAACCCAAACGCTCCAACAGGACTTTTGCTTTCTTTAGAGCAAATTGAAAAAATTGTTAAGTCTAACCCTGATAGAGTGGTTGTCGTTGATGAAGCCTATATCGACTTTGGTGGGGAAAGTGCAGTTAAACTAATTGATAAGTATGACAACTTGCTAGTAACTCAAACCTTTTCAAAATCACGCTCGCTTGCAGGGGCAAGGCTCGGTTTTGGCGTGGCAAACGAAAAAATTATATCTGACCTTATGCGAATTAAATATTCAACAAACCCTTATAATGTAAATAGGCTTACATCGGCAATGGGTATGGGTGCAATTTTAGACAAGGATTATTTTGAAAAAAATTGTAATCACATTATAAATAATAGACAGCAAACTAAGGTTGAACTTGAAAAGTTAGGATTTTATGTAACAGATTCTAAGGCAAACTTCTTGTTTGCAAAATCTAATAAAATAGACGGAAAAAATCTTTATCTTAAACTAAAAGAAAAAGGCATTTTAGTTAGACATTTCGATACGGATAGGATAAGGGAATATATAAGAATAACTATTGGAAATAGCACTCAAATGCAAGCATTTATAAGTGCTATCAAAGAAATTTTGGAGGAATTATGAGAACAGCAGAAATTAAAAGAAAAACAGGCGAAACAGACATTAGTTTAAGTCTTAACCTCGATGGCAGTGGCAAGGGCGAAATCAATACAGGTTGTGGGTTTTTAGATCACATGCTCTCTCTTTTCAAAAAGCACGGAAGTTTTGACCTTACCGTTAATGCTAAGGGGGATACATATGTAGATTATCACCACACGGTTGAAGATATCGGCATAAGTTTAGGTCAAGCATTTAAAAGTGCGCTTGGCGATAAGGCTGGTATCGTTAGATATGGCGATACAACGCTTCCTATGGACGAAGCACTAATTTTAACTGCTGTTGATATTTCTGGAAGGGGCTTTTTCGTTCAAGATATAAATATCACATCAAACAAAGTGGGCGATTTTGATACCGAACTCGTTAACGAAATTTTGATTGCTTTTAGTTATAATGCAGGCATTACCTTGCACGTTAGACAAATCGCAGGGTCAAATGCTCACCACATTATCGAAGGCATTTTTAAGAGCCTTGCAAGAACACTTAAAAAAGCAGTTGCTATTGACCCAACGCTTGGTGGCGAAATTCCTTCTACTAAAGGAGTGCTTTAATGATTGCAATTGTTGATTATGGCGTGGGCAACTTGTTTTCACTAGTAAGTTCATTTTCAGCAATAGGTGAAGATGCCGTTGCAACAAGCGATGTCGATTTAATAAAAAAAGCCGACAAAATAGTTTTGCCGGGCGTGGGCGCTTTTGAAGACGCTTCTAAAAAACTTTTTGAAAGTGGACTTGCCGATGTTGTTATCGAGCAAGCAAATAGTGGAAAACCACTTCTTGGCATTTGCCTTGGTATGCAACTTCTGTTTGAAAAAAGTTTTGAGTATGGCGAGCATAAGGGGTTAGGGCTTATCAAAGGTCAAATAAAACCTATAGCAGATGTTATTCCAAAAGGCTATAAAATTCCACATATCGGGTGGAACGCACTTAAATTTAAGAAAAAAGATAGCAAACTTTTTAAGAACATAAACGACGGCGACTATGTGTATTTTGTGCACTCATATTATGCCACTGGTTGTGATGAAAGCGTAAATGCAACGGCTGAATACGGGGCGAACTTAACTGCAAGTGTTGAAAGTGGCAACGTTTATGGCTGTCAATTTCACCCAGAAAAGAGTGGCGCAGTAGGACTAAATATTTTAAAGGCATTTTGCCAAATGGAGAAATAAAAGATGAAACTTTTTCCAGCAATCGACCTATATGATGGCAAGGCTGTTAGGCTTTATAAGGGCGATTATGAAAAGATGACGATATATAGCGAAAACCCATCTGAGATTGCCGTTGACTTTTACAATAAGGGTGCTCTCTTTATGCACCTTGTAGATTTAGAAGGGGCTAAAAAGGGCGACACACCAAACCTAGAAACGATAAAAAAGATTGTTTCTGCAACTCCAGCATTCGTTGAAGTTGGTGGTGGAATTAGAAGTATCGAAGTTATAAAAACTTATATAGATGCAGGTGTAAATAGGGTGATACTTGGCACTTCAGCCGTTAACGACCCAGACTTTTTAAGCGAAGCCGTTAAAAAATTCGGCGATAAAATTGCCGTTGGCGTGGATATTAAAGACGGCTATGTTGCAATTAAGGGTTGGACGGAAAAATCTAACTATGCAGGCTTAGAGTTTTGCAAAAAAATGCAAGAAATGGGTGTTAAAACCATAATTTGCACCGACATTAGCAAAGACGGAGCAATGCAAGGCACAAACCACGAACTTTATAAAACGCTTAAAGAAAATTTAGATATTCAAATAATAGCATCTGGTGGTGTATCGAGCATAGAAGACATAAAAAGACTAAGAGATTTAGATATTTATGGCGCAATTATAGGAAAGGCATATTATACAGGGGATATCGACCTTGTGGAAGGGCTAAAGGTGGCAAGATGATTACAAAAAGAATTATTCCTTGTTTAGACGTTAAAAACGGCAGAGTTGTAAAGGGCGTGAACTTTAGTGGACTTTCAGATGTGTCTAGCCCAATAGAACTTGGCAAATATTATAGCGATAACGGTGCTGATGAACTTGTTTTTTATGACATAACGGCATCGTTTGAAGGTAGAGAACTTTTTACCGACATATTAAAAGAAGTTGCAAAAACAATTTTTATTCCATTAACGGTTGGTGGTGGCATAAACACTCTCGATGACTTTGATAGGGTGCTAAAGTGTGGCGCTGATAAGGTTAGTGTTAACTCGGGCGCTATTAAAAACCCAGACCTAATATACCACGCAGCAAAAAGGTATGGCAATCAATGTGTGGTATTATCTATCGATGCAAAAAGAGTTGGCGATAAATTCACAGTGTTCGCTAAAGGTGGCAGAGAAAACACAGGCATAGATTTAATCGAGTGGGTAAAGCGTGGCGAAAATAATGGCGCTGGCGAAATAGTGCTTAATTCAATCGATACTGACGGCGTTAAGGGTGGCTTTGATTTAGAAATGCTAAAAGTGGTTAGCGAAAATGTCAGCGTGCCCGTTATAGCGTCTGGTGGTGCTGGCAATATTCAGCATTTTATAGATTTGTTTAAAACTTTGCCAAATGTAGATGCAGGGCTTGCGGCTTCTATTTTCCATTTTGGACAAGTAAAAATAAACGAACTTAAAAAAGAATTAAGAAAAAATAATATTCCTGTTAGAATATAAAGGATGGATGATTATGATAGATATTGAAAACTTAAAATTTGATAATGACGGACTTATCCCAGCAATAGTGGTTGATGCTATTTCTAAAAAGGTTTTAACTTTAGCGTACATGAATAAAGAAAGTTTAAAAATCTCTATGGAAAAGAATTTAACTTGTTTTTATTCAAGGTCAAGAAAGGAACTTTGGCTAAAGGGCGAAACAAGTGGCAATTATCAACACATCGTGTCAATCACTGCCGATTGCGATAACGATGCCTTAGTTGTTATGGTTGAAAAAGACGGCCCTGCTTGTCACTTAGGAACAGATAGTTGCTTTAGTAACCGTTTATATGAAAACGAAGACAAAAAAGAATTCTCTTATGAAGCGCTTTTTGAACTTATTAAAGGCAGAAAGACCGACAAGAAAGAAGGCTCTTATACAACATACCTTTTTGAAAAGGGCTTAGATAAAATTCTAAAGAAAGTGGGCGAAGAGTGCACCGAAGTTATTATCGCTGCAAAGGCAAACGATAAAAAGGAAACCATTTATGAAATTGCAGACCTTTGCTATCATACATTAGTTCTTATGATAGAAGCAGGAATCTCTCTTGAAGATATCCATCGTGAACTTGCTTCTCGCCACGTTATTGACCACAAAATAAAACAGGAGAAAATGACAAAATGAGTTTTGCCTTTGATAAAAAGGACTTGCCATTTATAGACCTTCATATGCACACTAACTATTGTGATGGTAAAGACGCCCCAGAGCAAATGGTTTTAAGTGCAGTAGGCAAAGGCTTAAAGGTGGTGGGGATAACTTGTCACTCTTACACGCACTTTGAAGAAGGTTGTTCTATAACCCCACAAAACGAACTAGCCTTTATTGAAGAAATAAAAAGGCTAAAAGAAAAGTATTTGGATAAAATCAAAGTACTTTGTGGCATCGAGTGGGATTTATGCACAACTTCAAGCGTGGGCGAGTATGACTATATAATCGGCTCTATGCACTACTATAGGCGTGGCAATAAATATTTCCCTGTTGATAAAAGCAAAAAGGACTTTATAGAGAGCGTAAACACGCTTTTTAATGGCGATTATTATTTGGCATCTGAAGAATATTATCAAAATGTAGCAAATATTGTAGAAAGCACAAACTGTGACATTATTGGGCACCTTGACCTAATAACAAAGTTTAATATAGACAATAATTTATTTGATGAAAATGACCCTAGATATATTTCGGCATATAAAAAGGCTGTGGATACACTCGTTAAGTTCGATAAGCCTTTTGAAATCAATACGGGCGTTATTTCAAGGGGATATAGGCTTGCGCCTTATCCATCAAAACAAGTTTATGACTACATAAAGAAAAAAGGTGGCAAATTTATTCTTTCAAGCGACAGTCACTCAAAAGAAAACGTGGCTTTTGAGTTTGATAAGTGGAAAGAATTACTTTAATTTATTATGGCAAATTGGTTAGATAGCACATTTTACAATTTTGACAAAGCGTTTTTGGTTTTTATGAGCAAACTTGAAGGCTTGGCAGGTGGTTTTTTAACACCATTTTTTAAGTTTGTGTCTTTTTTTGGCGAAGGTGGAATATTTTTAATAATTTTATCCATTTTTCTTATGCTTTTTAATAAAACAAGAAAAATGGGCATGGCAATGCTACTTTCTATCGGCGTAGGCGCATTATTTACTAATGTGATTATAAAAAACTCAGTTCAAAGAATAAGACCTTTTTATGCTGATGATTTGTATCAGTCTTTTTGGAAAAATGCAGGGGCTACTATGGTGGGCGAATATTCCTTTCCATCGGGGCATGCAACCGTTACAATGACAAGCATGACGGCGCTCTTTTTAACTTCTAATAACAAAAAGAAAAGTTGGGCTGTGTTTATATTCGTTTTTTTAACAGGCTTGTCAAGAACCTATCTCATCGTTCACTATTTAACCGATGTTATAGCAGGCGTTGTGGTGGGTGCAGTTGCTGGCACTATAGGATATTATTTAAGTAAATATTTTTATAGCCTGTTTAATAAACATAACCAAAAAAAGTTTTGCTCGTTTATGCTAAGTGCAGACATTAAAAATTTATTTAAGAAAAATATAGAATAAAAAAACAAGAGTGTAAAGTCAATTAAAACTTGATTTTACACTCTTTTTATTTGCGATAAAGTTGTCTTTATTTTATTTCTATATTAAATTGTTTTTGGATATCGCCTAGATTTAGGCATTTCATTATAATGTCTATAATGGTCATGGCATCTTCTTTGCAATCGTTTTTAATCCAATCAATCATTATTGCCCCTAAACCCGACAGATAAAAACTAAGCATATATTTTTGCTGGGTTTTTGGAACTGAAAATCT
Source organism: Clostridiales bacterium (assembly GCA_015069465.1). Taxonomy (GTDB): domain Bacteria; phylum Bacillota; class Clostridia; order Christensenellales; family Borkfalkiaceae; genus UBA1259. The sequence goes on from SVIO01000003.1 coordinate 135,199, forward strand.
ATCTAAAATAGGTTCAAAAATGTTTTTATAAAGATGATTTATAACGTTTTTTTCTTTTAAAACGTTGGGCTGAGAATAAGCAATTTTATAAACTGCTTTATTCTCTTTTAGAAACTCTAAATAAGGCAATAAATAGTTTGGGGTAATAAGCACTAAATCTTGTAATTTAGAAGTTCTTATAATGCCTTTATCCATAATTTTGTCATTGAACTTTTTTTGGATTTTATTGCCCACGTATTCGATGCACTCGCACATTAAGTCGTCTATAGTTTGATAGTGCAAATAAAAAGTTGAGCGATTTACCCCTGCTTTTTCGCAAATTTCTTTTACAGTTATAAAGGAATAATCTTTTTTTTCAAGCAACAAAATTAACGCTTCATCCATCAAGCATGCTGTGTTATAATATTTGCTTTCTGTTTTATTTAATTTGTTGCTTTGCATTTTTATTCCTCCTCAGCAATTTCTTTTGCTAAACTAATAATATCAGAGCCATATTTTTGCTTGCCTTTTTCAAGCATCTTTTTATAGATAGGGTAGTTTGTACCACAACCAACAATTCCTATAATTCCAACAACTATACCTATAATCATTGATAAAATAGTTTTGCCACCGATAACTCCCATACATAGGCTCATGCCTGTGCCTAAAATAAGTGCACAAATAATTCCAAAAGTATAGGTGAAAATTTCTGCTGGCCTTTTTGCCTTTTGGTCAAGTTTTTTTAGAGCAATAACCTTTGATGTCTTTTTAGGTGCATACTCGTTTGCAATTTGTTCTGCGTAAATTTTGTCTGTGTTCATTTTTTTATCTCCTTTTTTTGTTTTGATACATTTATTATACCAATGGAATTTCAAAATTTACGCAACATTAAAAATAAAAAGTGTTGATTTAAGAAGACTCCTTTATTTTATCATATTTTCACTAAAAAAGGCAAAGTACATCATAAATTGTCGAAAGAAAGCATAAAATTTATTATTCTAATTTGGGGGAATAATAAATTGTGCGAAGATATTAAACGAAGAATATTAAAAGAAGCAAACTATATTGCTAAAACTAACGCAACCGTTAGAGAAACGGCTTTAGTTTTTCATTTTAGCAAGTCAACCGTTCATAAAGACGTTTCTGAAAGGCTTAAAACAATAGATAAAGATTTATATAAAAAGGTAAAAAAAGTATTAGAAAAAAACCTTAGCGAAAGACATATTCGTGGTGGACTTGCCACAAAAAAGAAATATCAAAATAAATTGCATTAAAAAGTTTTATAATAATAATTGACAAAACCACTAAAATTTATTATACTTTAAGTGTAAAATACCTAAACTAAAAGGTGCGCCTGATAGCGAAGGGGAAATTAAAGGAATTTGCAAGGCAAATGGCCTTGTTTAATAACGTTCCTCCCTTTTGCCATGCGAAAGGGAGTTTTTTTTCGAGGCTTTTTCTCTTCGCAAAAGCAAAATTTTAATGGAAAAAATCTGCAAAATCCTATTTGTTTTGCTCGGTTATATACTTTTCAAGTATGCGCCTTCACAAGAACAAACGTCTTTCTTGCTTTTTTCTCATTAAATCGCTGTGCTATTTGGCTATGCTCAGCTCAAAAGCCTAATTTTTAAGTTAATGGAAAAAAACTGTGAAATCCTATTTGTTTTGCTTGGCTTAAAACCTAAAAGTTTAGTTAAAAAAGGAGAAACAATATGAAAAAACTTTTAACCATGATTTTAAGCGTTATGCTATTAGTGGTGGCTGTGTTTGGCAGTGCGTGTTCACCAGAGTTAGAAAAAGGCAAAGTAAACATTAAATATTATAATAAAGGTAAAGAAATTGTTAGTGCTATGTTGGCTGGAAGCGAAACTATCGGTCTTGTTCCAGAGCCTGCAGCAACAAACCTTGAAACAAAATATTTAGAGCAAAAGGGCGCTCCATTATATAGGCTAGACCTTCAAGAACTTTATGATAAAGATGCCAAGGCATACCCACAAGCCGTTTTAATGGTTAAAAAAAGCGTTTTAGGGGCAAACCCAAACTTAGTAAGTTTGCTTCAAACAAAGATTACTGAAAGCGCAAGTTGGATAAAGCAAAATCAAGCAATTGCAGTAAATGCAATAAATAGTAATGGTGGTGTAGATTTAAACGCACAAACGCTAACGGAAAATGCAATTGATGGATGCAAAATTTATTGGCAAAGTGCTTTAGATGCCAAAACATCGGTTAAAAAATATATAAACAAGATTATTGATATTGATAGCACAAAGGCAAGTGCTGTAAGTGATGACTTTTTCTATACAAGTGCAGTAGAAACGGGAAGTCAAAAAGAAGTTTACACATTTATGGCACCAGACGGCGCACCAGCCTTAGCCATTGCAAAACTTATTTACGATAACGATAATTTAGGCACAGGAAAAACCGTTGACTATAGCGTGCTTTCATCAACTTTAGTTATGCCAAATCTTTCTAGTGGAAGTGCCGATATTATCGTTGCACCTGTAAACCTTGCAAGTAAATTGTATAAGGCAAATGGCAACGAATACGTTATGGTTGCAGCTATCACACACGGAAACTTTTATATTTTAAGCACAACAGAAATTTCTATTAAAGACTTAAAAGGCAAGCAAGTTGCAGTGCCTAACCAAGGCGCTGTTCCTGATTGGACTTTTAAGATGGTTTTATACAAAAATAATCTAACAAACGTAACAGTTGAATAATGAAAAAGATAAACAATATTTTTAACTTAATATTGCCAATAATTACAATAGTTTTTTTGCTTATCGTATGGCAGGGGGTTGCTAAAGCATATGATAACCAATACATTGTGCCAACGGTGGAAAGCACATTAAAAGAACTTGGCTTATTACTAGGCGAAAAAAAGTTTTACATTGCACTAGGTGCAACCCTACTTCGCAGTGTAATAGCCTTTTTGCTGTCTTTTTTTGTGTCGGCTATCCTTGCATATTGTGGGGCAAGAAGCACTAAGGCAGAAAAACTTATTTTGCCAATTATAAGCATAACCAGAACGCTTCCAACAATAGCAATTGCGTGGCTACTTTTGTTTTGGACAAATAGTCAAGTTGCGCCTGTCGTTATAACAATGCTTGTTGTTTTGCCAACATCTTATACGCAAATTAAGGGTGCGATTGAGTTTGTAAACAAAGATACGCTTGAGGCAGGAAAGGTCGATGGTGCAGGCTGGTGGAAATTGTTTTTTAAAATAGAACTTCCACAAATAGCACCAGAACTATATAGTGTGGTGGGCAGTGGCTTAGCACTAAACTTTAAGTTAATGGTGGCTGCAGAAGTTTTAAGTGCAACGTTAAAGTCTTTAGGCAACATGATAAATTTAGCAACACCTTTTGAAGTGGCTAAAGTGCTTGCGCTAACGATAGTGGTGCTTGTGCTTGGGCTAATAGTAGAGTTTTTGTTTAACAAACTTTCAAAAAAATCTGCAACATGGCAGTGATAAAAAAGTGCTTTTATGTTAAAGTGGCTTTGTGGTTAAGACATTGACACTTTTTTATAAAAATGTTATAATAAGAAAAAACAGGGGAGAAATTAAATGAAAAAATTATTTAGTTTATTTTTAGTGTTGATTTTAGCATTATCTTGTTCGATGATGCTTGTGGCATGTAAACCTGATAAGCCAGGCGATGGTGACGGTGATGGTGGAGAACAATTGACAAGGGCTGAAATTGCAACAATTTATAAAGAAGTTGCGCAAAAGTCTTGGCAAAAAATTGGATATCAAGATGTTGTACAACCAAGCCTAATGTCTACAATTCCTGATAAAAAGGTTGAAACTACCGACGCTCAAAAAATTGCCAATATTAAAAGCAACGCAAAATCTGCTATCGGCGTAGTATATATGATTGGGTTGTTGTATGAAAACGATGCATTTATTTTAACTAACGGCATTGCAAAGTTTAATGCTGCAGTCAGCCTTTTTGGAATGCCCGTTAACTATTCTTTTACCTTAAAAACTTCTTTAGACATTGAAAATGACAAAGTGTATTTAGAAAGTATTAGTGGGGTTAGCGAGTTTGAAGGTTCAGAACAATATTGCTATGCTGAAATAGACTATGATTTTGATTCAAAAGAAGTAAAGGCGTTTAACTTTATTAGCATACAAGGCAACATGGCAGTTGATATGGCATTAACACTTGATGGTAGATACATGTGGTATGAAGGGGTTGAGCAAACTGACACATTTGTAGAAGCAGTGTTAGCACAAAAACAACAATTTGCTTCTAGTTGTGAAAACGATGTAGTTCTAGAAGGTGACTTCGGTGTAGAATGCCAAGTATATTTTAATATTTTGCAAGGTGCAGTCGATAGCGTTGGCTAATAAATTGACAGCAAACTAAGAGATGTTTAACATTAAAGGCTAAAGAAAGTTTTTTCGTTAGCCTTTTTAATTTTAAAAACTAAATTTATATTGACAAAATTAGCATGCTCTGATACAATAATATACAAGTTGATTTTTGTGTTTGATTAAAGGAAAATTATGTCAAGATATAAAATTGCAGACATTGTGTTTAGCGTGGAAACTATTTATGGCTTTACAAAATGGCTGTGCAGAGATTACGAATATTTAGGGCAAGAACAAGATGACTTTTTTGTTAAGGTAACTGAAAAAGACATCTTAAACGAAAAAGCCAAAATGCCAGATTATCCAGACTTTTTTATAGAAAGTGTTTTTGTGTATAGAAGGCTTTGTGAGTATGCCTTAGAACACGCAAACGGACTAATTTTTCATTGCAGTGCAATAATGGTAGATGATGGTGCTTATTTGTTTACAGCCCCATCTGGCACAGGTAAATCAACACACACAAGGCTTTGGAGAGAACTTTTGGGCGAAAAAGCCGTTATGATAAATGATGATAAGCCTATTATAAGGCTAATTGACGGCGAGTTTTATGTTTACGGCACGCCTTGGATGGGCAAGCACGAACTAGGCTGTAACATCAGGGCAAAACTAAAGGCAATTTGCAAAATCCGTCAAGAAAAAGAAAACGTTATAGAAAAAGTCAGCCCACACCAAATGCTTCCTATAATATTAAATCAAACAATTAGACCTGAAAAGGTTGAAAATATGGATAAACTTTTAGGGCTAATAGAACAAATGCTAAATAGCGCTAAACTATACTCACTTGGCTGTAATATCTCAACCGAAGCAGCACAGTTATCTTATAAGACAATGGTTAAAGGAAAATAAATATGAAAATTAGAGATGGTTTTATTTTAAGAGAAATTGCAGGAAGTTATATAGTTGTTGCCGTTGGCGATGCCGTTAAAACTTTTAACGGGGTTATAAACCTAAACCCAACGGGCGCATTTTTGTGGGAAAAGTTAAGTGAAGGTGGCGATGAAGAAACCTTGCTTAAGGCTTTACTTAGCGAATACGATGTAGAAGAAGAAATTGCAAGAAAAGATATTGCAATGTTTATTGAAAAATTAAAAAAAGCAAACTTACTTATATAGCAAATGAAGGTTACTATGGAAAAAAAGGGATTTGACAACGCAAAATATTTAGAAATGCAATCGGCAAAGATATTAGAGCGCATTGCAATGTTTGGGGGCAAACTCTATCTAGAGTTTGGTGGAAAACTTTTTGATGACTATCATGCATCAAGGGTTCTTCCTGGTTTCGAGCCTGATAGCAAAATAAAAATGTTATCTCAACTTAAAGACCAAGCCGAAATTTTAATCGTTATTAACTCAAGCGATATTGAAAAGAACAAACAACGCAGTGACCTTGGCATTACTTATGATGTTGATGTTTTAAGGCTTATTGACATATTCCTTAAAAAGGATTTTTATGTTGGAAGCGTTGTTTTAACTAAGTTTAAATATCAACCAAGTGCAATAGCCTTCCAAAAACGCTTAGAAATGCGTGGCATAAAGGTTTATCGCCATTATCCAATAGAAGGTTATCCTTCAGAAGTTGAAAAAATCGTTAGCGATGATGGTTATGGCAAAAATGAATACGTTGTAACGTCACGCCCACTCGTTGTTGTAACAGCACCTGGCCCAGGCAGTGGTAAAATGGCAACATGCCTATCACAACTTTATCACGAAAACAAAAGGGGCATTAAGGCAGGCTATGCTAAATACGAAACTTTCCCTGTTTGGAACTTAGCCTTAAATCATCCTGTTAATATCGCATACGAAGCAGCAACGGCAGACTTAAACGATATGAACATGATTGACCCTTTCCACCTAGAAGCGTATGGCGAAATGGCAGTAAACTATAATAGAGATATAGAAATTTTCCCTGTGCTTTCTGCTATGCTTGAAAAGGTTTTGGGCAAAAGTCCATATAAGTCACCAACCGATATGGGTGTTAATATGGCAGGGCATTGCATTATCGATAAGGACATTGTTTTTAGTGCATCTAAGCAAGAAGTTATAAGAAGATATTACTCAGCACTTTTAGAAGTAAGAAAGGGTACAATATCGAAAGACGTTGTTTCTAAGATAGAAGTGCTTATGCAAAAACTTCTTATCTCAATAAACGATAGGGCCGTTGTTAAATATGCTTTAGATAAGGCAAACGAAACGAGTGCCCCTGCGTGTGCGCTTCAACTTCCAAACGGCAAAATAGTAACGGGAAGAACGGGCAAACTTATGGGCGCAAGCGCAGCAGTATTACTTAACGCATTAAAGGCACTTGCTGATATTGATGATGACTTAGATATAATTTCATCAAAGGTTTTAGAGCCTATTCAGTTGTTAAAAGTTAACCATATGGGTTCGGCAAACCCAAGACTACATACCGATGAAATATTGTTGTCGCTTGCAGTTAGTGCAACAACTAATCCAATGGCTAAAAAGGCAATGGAACAACTATCACTCCTTAAAGGCAGTGAATTCCACTCGTCAGTAATACTTTCTCACGTTGACAAAAAGACACTTAAAACGCTTGGCATAAATGTCACAAGCGAACCAAAAAGAGAAAGCGAAATAAACTTAGATGATAAAAAATAAATAAAACTAAAGGGACTGATTTTCAGTCCCTTTTTTGTTTGTTCATTTTGTGTTATTACTTTTTTGGAATAAAGTGTTCAAAAATTATGTTTTTTGCGAAAAGGTTAACTCGTTTATAATCTTTTTCATTTGTAATTGTCCAAGTTATAACGGGAAGGCGTTTTGTTTTACTCTTTTTTAAGGGCAAATCTTCAAACGAATAACATATAAAATCTGGCTTTATAATAGAGTTAAGTAGCATATATTTAACCACTTGTCGCTTTATAAAAGGCAAGCCTTTAGAGTAAGTTTTTGTGCCTAAAATTCCACGCAAAAAAAAAGGTGCAAGTTTTTTAACCCTTTTTATATACATTGGGTTAAAAGATTGAATTGCAAACTCGCCTTTATAAGATTTTAGCCTTTCTATTACCTTATCGACATAATTTTTTGTCGGTTGGTCTTTTAGTTCTATTAAAAGTGGCACTTTGCCGTCAACAACCGATAATACTTCATCAAAAGTTGGTATGCTTTCGTTTGAGCCTTTAAGTTTTAGAGATTTAAGTTCTTTTGCAGTTTTTTGGTAAATAAAACCTTTTTTGCCTGTCATACGCTCTAAATCTTGGTCGTGAAAAGAAAACAACTTTCCATCGATAGAAGAGTATAAATCAATTTCTATAGGATAGCCGTTAATAACGGCATTTTTATAAGCAGAAAGAGAGTTTTCTATAGCGTCTTCCCCCCAGAGTCCCCTGTGGGCAATAGGTTTTGTTAAAAGCCAACTATCACTTTTTAATCTCATAAAACACCCTTTTTAATTTACTTGCAAAAATTCCGTATTTAGTATATACTATGTAACGAATATTATATATTAAAAGGATTTTTATGTCAATAAATAAAGAAAATATCAGAAACTTTTGTATAGTGGCGCACATAGACCACGGTAAATCGACCTTGGCAGATAGACTTATGGAAAAAACGGGTCAGGTTTCAGAGCGTGATATGGAAGAGCAACTGCTTGACTCTATGGACTTAGAGCGTGAAAGGGGCATTACCATAAAACTCACACCTGTTAGAATGTTCTATAAGGCAAAAGATGGCAAGGAATATATCTTTAACCTTATCGACACCCCAGGTCACGTTGACTTTACTTATGAAGTTTCTCGTTCGCTTAAGGCGTGTGAAGGCGCAATCTTAATAGTCGATGCAACTCAAGGCGTGCAAGCCCAAACACTTGCAAACGCTTATCTTGCAATCGATAACGATTTAGAGATTATGCCTGTTATCAACAAAATGGACTTAGCATCTGCAAGGCCTGATGAAGTGGCAATGGAAATAGAAGATATTTTGGGCATTGAAGCAACGGATGCACCAAGAATTTCGGCAAAGAGTGGGCTTAATGTAGAAGATGTTTTAGAGCAAATAGTTCACAAAGTCCCAGCACCAAAAGGCGATGCTGATAAGCCACTAAAAGCACTTATTTTCGATAGTTATTACGATAACTTTAAGGGTGTTATCTGTTTTGTTAGGGTAGTTGATGGCACAGTAAAAATTGGCACAAAGATTAAAACCTTTATGTCGGACAAGCAGTTTGACGTTACTGAAGTTGGCGTGTTCTCTCCAAAAATGCAACCAAAAGATGAACTTTCTGCTGGCGAAGTTGGGTATATCGCTGCAAGCATTAAAAGCATTGAAGATACTGCAGTTGGCGATACTATAACGACTGTAATAGGTGGGGCACAAGAAGCGCTCCCTGGATATCAAAAGGCATTACCTATGGTGTTCTCTGGTGTCTTCCCACTTGATGGAAGTAAGTTTAACGACCTAAAGGATGCACTCTTAAAACTTAAACTCAACGATGCAGCGCTCTCTATCGAACCAGATAACTCTGCAGCGCTCGGCTTTGGCTTTAGATGTGGCTTTTTGGGGCTACTTCATATGGACGTTATACAAGAGCGTATTGAAAGGGAATTCGACCTTCAAATTATAACCACAGCACCATCTGTTTCCTATAAAGTTTATAAAACTGATGGACAGCAGTTGGTTGTTGAAAATCCAACACACCTTCCACCTGTAACCGAAATTGAGTATATGGAAGAACCTATTATAAACGCAAGTATCTTTACCCCACCAGACTATGTTGGGCCTATTATGGAACTTTGTCAATTTAAGCGTGGCGTGTATAAAGATATGGTATATTTAGATAAGACAAGGGTGCAATTAAAATACACGCTTCCACTAAACGAAATCATTTATGACTTTTTTGATAGTTTGAAATCTCGCACAAAGGGTTATGCATCTTTCGATTATGAAATTGCAGGATACCAAAAGAGCGATTTAGTAAAACTTGATATGCTTCTTAATGGCGATATTTGTGATGCTCTATCAATTATTGTGCATAAGGACAAGGCTTATGAGCGTGGCAGACAAATTGCCGAAAAACTTAAAGACGTTATTCCACGCCAAATGTTTGAAATTCCTATTCAAGCAGCAGTGGGTGGCAAGATTATCGCCAGAGAAACGGTTAAGGCGTTTAGAAAAGACGTTTTGGCTAAGTGCTATGGTGGTGACGTTACAAGAAAGAAGAAACTCTTAGAAAAACAAAAAGAAGGCAAAAAGAAAATGCGTTCTATCGGTACGGTTGAAATCCCAAGCGAAGCCTTTATTTCAATACTTAAAACCGATAATGACAGGTAAAGGCAATTTTATGATAGAAGTAAAAAATTTAGTAAAAGAATATTCTACAAAAGGTGGGCAAACCGTTCGTGCTTTAGATAATGTTTCAGTTCAGTTTGCACAAACGGGAATGGTGTTTTTGCTCGGTAAAAGTGGTTCAGGTAAATCAACGCTCTTAAATATTCTTGGTGGATTAGATAAGCCGGATGAGGGAGAGATTATAGTTAAAGGTAAGAGTAGCAAGCAATTTAGCACCTCAGACTTTGATAGTTATCGCAATACTTTTGTAGGCTTTGTTTTTCAAGAATATAATATTTTAAATGAGTTTACAGTAGAGCAGAACATTGCACTTGCTTTACAATTACAAAGTAAAAGCGCAGATAAAAAAACTATTGAAGAATTGCTCACAAAAGTAGATATGTCAGGGTTAGGCAAAAGAAAGCCAAATACTCTATCAGGTGGGCAAAAGCAAAGGGTTGCTATTGCAAGAGCACTTATTAAAGAGCCTGAAATTATTATGGCAGATGAGCCAACAGGGGCGCTAGACTCAAATACAGGTAAACAAGTTTTTCAAACTTTAAAGAAGTTGTCTGAAACAAAATTAGTTATCGTTGTGTCTCACGATATCGAGTTTGCTGAACTTTATGGGGATAGGATAATTGAGCTTAAAGATGGTAAAATTATCTCAGATGTAACAAAAACTGAAATAAAGCCACAACAATTAAACGCAAATGTAAAAATTGTTTCAAACGATATGATAAGCATAAGTGATGCTGAAAACATAACCGAAGATGATGTTAAAAGCATTGTTAGTATGCTTAAAAATAATGGTGGCGAAGCGATAATAACCACTGGAACAAAAGACATAGCAGATATAAAAAGGGTTTGCAAAATAAACGAATCAGGCAATAAGGAAAGCTTTGAAAAAACCGAAAAGGTTGAAGTAAAAGAATATCAGGCGAATAGAGTTAAATTTATAAAATCAAGAATGCCTGCCTTTCGTGCAATAAAAATGGGCGCAAGTGGACTTAAAACAAAACCTATAAGATTTGTTTTCACCATATTATTATCGGTTGTGGCGTTTATAATGTTCGGTGTTGTTTCAACCTTTATGCTTTACGATAAAAACTATTCAATTTCTGAAGCATTAAAATCTGAAAATGCCCCAAGGCTTACGATTAATAAAATATATTCTTATAAGAATTGTGAGTATGTGTTGAATTTGCGCACAGGTTATAAGAAATATGAAGCGTCTTATGGAGAAAGGTCAAGCACTCTATTTGGCGTTCAAGAAATGCAAGAAAAAAATCGTACAGGAGTAAGCAATTATGCAGGCATATTCGATTTTACCGATAGGAATTATAATGACGGACAGATACAATTAAAGTTGCGTAAAGATAATCAAGAAATAGATATAAATATCTCTTCACAGTTGCAAAATTATTTTGTGGAGGGTAATGTGTGTGGTTTTAGTGATTGTGGTGCACAATATATGTCGGATAATGGTTTTGAACTTATATGTGGGCAATATCCACAAAACAAAACTGAAATCGCAATTCCAGAATATGTTGCAAATCTCTTTGTGAATACTGCAAATAGTGGAATAAATTCTGTTTCCGAAATGGAAGGAAAAACCATTAGAATAATAGCAAAGAACAATAGTACACTGGGTAATTTTGTCGTTTCAGGCGTTTATAATGTTGGCAAAATTCCTAGTAAATATGAAGTTTTAAAAGACGATTCTAATGAGTTAAATTTAGTTGAAAAACAAAAATTAATAGATTCGTTACATGCATATTTAAAACTTAGTTATAACACTATTATTTATGTTTCAAATGATTTTTATGATGCATATAAAAATAATATAGTTCGTAGTTATGAGCAAAATATTCCTAATAGATATTTAAATCTCGTATTCAGTAAAACCGAGACAAGTACACAACAAATAGGAACGACAAATGTATTATTAGAAAGTGTTGCTTCGTTCTATAGTGATTTCTTAAACTTTTTTGATAAACAAGGCAATCCAATAGATTTTGCGATTGAAGACAATCAAGTTTTTGTTAGTAGAAGTGTTGATATAAATGACATTTGTTATTATGCTAATGGGCGTGGCGAAAAAGGACAACTAGAGGTTGTTGGTTATTTTGAAACTACCCCTAACGCAAAGGTATCTTGTGATTATATTATATCTGATAATTTTTATAAAGACCATGTGCCAGATTCTTGGCTAGACTCTATGTGGTTGAGTCGTTATGAATCAGATTATGAAAAACCAATAGATGCAAAGTACAATTATTTAATTACATTAACGAATAATACTCAAGAACAAGTTGCAAACGCCATTAAGTCGGGTTCAAATGTAAGTTATCAAATACAAAGCGATTCATATATGGTAATAAGTCAATTTGCAAAAACTATGAATAACTTTAAAAAGTTGTTCATGATAATCGGTATAGTATTTGCAGTTTTTTCAGCACTGATGTTATTAAACTTTATTTCTGTTTCAATCTCGGCAAAACGTAAGGATATAGGTATTCTTAGAGCCGTTGGTGCTAGGGGAATAGATGTGTTTAAAATCTTCTTTGCAGAAGCGATTATTATTGCTATTATCTGCTTTATTCTTGCATCGGTTGGAGCGTTCTTCACATGTGGGCTTTTGAACGATAGTCTCTTCACTTTAACTAGTGTAAAAATGTTAAACTTTCAGCCTATTAACGCAATATTTATACTTTGCATTTCATTGATAGTCTGTGTGTTTGCCACTTTTATGCCTGTTTATTTTGAAGCAAAGAAATCGCCAGTTGAAAGCATAAGAAATAATTAGAGTTAAGGTGTATTATGGCAGGACTTTATTTACACATACCATTTTGCAAACAAAAATGCACGTATTGTGACTTTGCTTCCTTCCCAAAAGAAATGGGCAAAGTGGATAGTTATTTTGCCTGCCTTTATCGTGAAATTGAAGGCAGAAGCAAGCAATATCCTAAGACGATTTTAGACACTATCTATATAGGTGGTGGCACACCATCGGCTGTTGATTCAAAGTTTATTATGGGCGCAATAAGACAGATAAAAAAATGCTTTACGGTAAAAAAAGATGCCGAAATAACCATTGAACTTAACCCAGGCACGGTAGATGAGAAAAAGGTTAAAGACTATCTTAGCGTGGGGATAAATCGCTTTTCAATAGGGCTTCAAACGGGCTTTGATGACCAACTTAAAAAACTCAACCGAATCCACACGGCTAAAGACTTTTTGCTAACCACAAATATGCTTAAAGGTCAAAACATCAGCGCAGACATTTTGATAGGCTTAAGCGAGCAGACGGCTGAAGAGGTTTATAAAACTATAGACCTTGCTATCGCAGGGGGTGCATCCCACATTTCAGTTTATGCCTTAACACCAGAAGTTGGCACGCCAATCTACACCGATTATCTTAACGGCGAACTGCTTAGCGATGATGAAGTGGCTGATATATATGATAAAGTGGTTATTTACTTAAAAGAAAAAGGCTTTGATAGATACGAAGTTTCTAACTTTGCTAAAAACGGCTTTTATTCTCGCCACAATATGAACTATTGGCAAAGGGGCGAATATATCGGCGTTGGCGTTTCTGCAAGTTCTTTTATGGAAAATAGAAGATTTACTAACACCTTTAAAATCGATGAGTATATGAACGCCATTATTTATAACAAAAACCCAGAAATTTCAAGCGAGATTATTGAAGGGGAAGATGCTAAGTTTGAGTTTATTATGCTAGGCTTAAGAACAACAAACGGCATAAGCATCGATAAGTTTAACAAAACTTTTTCAAGTGACTTTATGTCTGAGTATGGTGATATCTTAAAACAAAAAAGCAAATTTTTAGATTTAGACGGCGATACATTAAAAATAAAAGATGAATATCTTTATGTTCAAAACGATATAATACTTTCATTTATGAAAGATTAAATAAAAGATAAAACAAAAACGCTTGGCAACAAAAGCCAAGCGTTTTAATATTCTTTTCTACCTAATAAAAAATCAATATCTTCATTAAAAAAGTCTGCAATTTTGCAAAGATTTGTTAAAGTAATTTCCCTTTGGCAAAGCAAATATCTTGAAATTGTTTGCTGTGGTATATCAACTTTTTTAGCAAACTCAGATACGCTCATAGTTCCTATAAGATTTTTTAAGTTTTGTGCAAATGCAACCATTACTTTGTTTTCCATATAAATATTTTACACCAAATGGTGTATTTTATTTGACATTACACCAAATGGTGTGATAAAATGCAAATACATTTTATTTTATGGAGGTTTTTTACAGATGGAAAAAAGAAAAAGTTTTGTGGACTATATAGTTCCAATAGGCTTTATGCTAATAGGAATTGCGTGTGTTGTATTTGCAATAATTATTTTTGTATGGCCTGACCCGAACGGAATATATGTTCCTGATGAACACTATAATGGAGATGCATACACAGGTATCCAAAATGCATTATCTGATGTTGCATGTAATATAAATGAAGTTTTATATGCTATGCGTTTTACGCACATATTTAATGGTTGTGCATTTGTCATAGCAGGGGCAGTTCTAATTTGGGTTGGAGTTTCTAAAATATTTGCACTTTCTAAAAGTAACAAGACAGGTCAAATAACAGTGGAAGCAGGCAATTCTACAAAAAATAATTAAATACCAAAAAATCTTACTTAAAAACGGTTTTTCTCTATGTTAGACTTATCGCAAGAGGAAAATATGACCGTTTATATCGAGTATGTTATTATAGATAATGTAATAATAGACTATCTACTCTTAAAAGCCACATTTGTGTTTACGGGATTTTCTTCTCGAAAATGTAGGCTTTTTCTTTGTGCTTTTTTGGGGGCTATTATTTCGCTTGTATTCCCTTTGGTCGAGATAAACGGCTTAATACTAACAAGCCTTAAAATAATGAGTGGACTGCTTATACTGTTGCTTGCCAATAACTATAAAAGTTTTAACGCATTTTTTAGATGCACTATAGTGTTTTTTCTTTTAACTTTTTTATCGGGTGGTGCTGTCACAGGGTTATATAATCTTTTGGGCATTTCGCTCGGCACAGAAAGTGTGGTGGCAAGCGTTATCCTTCCCGTTTATTTAGTTCTAAAATTACTGAGCAAGACTATTATATATTTATGCAAAAGGGTAAACATAGTCAAGTTTTGCTATGATGTGGAACTAACTTATTATGATAAAAGCATAAAAGCAAAGGGCTTTTTAGATACAGGGAACAACCTTTATTACAAAGAAAACGCCGTCATTTTATGTTCAAAGGGTTTTGCAAAAGAATTTTTGGGGGATAGCATATTAACCACTAAGTTTAATAAACTAAAGGTTTCAACTGTTGCAGGCGAAAAGACCAATTTATGTTTTAAGATTGATAAATTTATATTATATAACCAAAAACAAGAGCATATATTTAATTATGTAACGGTGTGCATTGCAGATTTTGATAGTACTGAATATCAAATTATCTTGCACCCAGCACTGTTAAAGGAGAAAAATGGCATTGAATCTAATAAGTTTTTTCAAAAAGTTAGTTAAGCATTTTACCTTAAGCGAAAATGCCGTGCATTTTATCGGTGGGGGTGAAGTTTTGCCACTTCCTTACTCTCCAGAGCAAGAAACTCAAATGGTAGGCAGGCTTTCTGAAGGGGACAAGAGTATTAGGGACAATCTTATTGAGCATAACCTTAGGCTCGTTGTCTATATTGCTCGCCGTTTTGAAAATACAGGGGTTGACCTTGATGACCTAGTTTCAGTTGGAACGATAGGCTTAATCAAAGCAGTCAATTCATTTAACACAGAAAAGAATATAAAACTTGCCACTTATGCTTCTCGTTGCATAGAAAACGAAATCCTTATGCACTTAAGGCGCACGGTTAAACTAAAAAGCGAAGTGTCTTTTGAAGAGCCACTAAACACCGATTGGGAAGGCAATGAACTTATGCTTTGCGACGTTATGGGAACTGACGGCGATATAGTTTATAAAAAGATAGAAAATGGTGTGGAGAACGAACTACTTGGCATTGCGCTGACTAAACTTAACGATAAAGAAAGAGAGATTATGCGCCTTAGATACGGGCTTGGTGGGGAAAAGGAAAAAACACAAAAAGAAGTTGCCGATATGCTTGGCATATCTCAAAGTTACATATCAAGGCTAGAAAAAAAGATAATTTCTCGCCTTCAAAAAGAGTTTTCCAAAATGGTATAAATTAAAAATAACATCAAAAAAGAGCAAGGCACTTGCCTTGCTCTTTTGCATATTATTAAACTTATTCAAAATAGCCTTTATATTCTATTTTTATCCTGTCTTTTGGAAATAGGTGATTATATAGTTCGATAAAATAATCGTCCGTCATACTTGCAATATAATCGGCAACAATTCGCTCCTTATCTTGCTCTAAATAACTTTTTTCCCTTTTATAATAACTTGCGTTTATATAGCCTATGTGGTGTGTAAAAATAGGAGAAGACTTATCACTATCTAAGTCTAAAAGCAACTTATCATAAACCTTGTTCATCATATCTTCAATGGTTGAGTAGTGCTTTTTTGCTGATGATGAGTTATAAAGTTTAGCATAGTTTTGGGTTTTTGCCTTTACTAAATCGGCAAAATACTCACTGTCAAGTTTAAGATAATTTTTGCCATAACTATTTTTAATAATGTTAACCGAAAGGTTGTTTATTATTTCGGCATTTATATTACCTATGCTATTTTTCTCAAACTCATTTTCATCATAGGTGCTTGTTCTAGAGCCATCTTGCCTATCTTTTCCAAGATATGCGATAATGTCCGAAATTCTAACCACGCACCCTTCTAAGGTGGATGGCGAAAGTTTAACTAAGGCGCTTTTATCTTTATAGCAACTTTCAATAAGACTATCAAACTCATCGAAGTTTGAAATGGCTATAGGATGATATTCTTCCTTTTCAATCTCGCCATTGTGTCCTGCAATGCCGTCTAAGGTTTGAAGACTTATATTATATGAAAAAATAACATCTAAAACCCTTACTGATTGAAGATTATGCGCAAAATGCAAGCCTTTCCTTTCAAAAAGTATTTGGTCCAAAATCTTTTCGCCTGCGTGCCCAAAAGGTGTGTGCCCTAAATCGTGACCGAGCGCAATGGCTTCGATAAGTTCGGTGTTTAGATTAAGTGCCTTTCCTATAGTTCTTGCAATGCGAGAAACCAATTGAACGTGCAAACTTCGCCTCGTTATGTCATCGTTTTTATAAAAAGAAAACACTTGAGTTTTATCCGAATACCTGTTATAAAAAGGGCAGTTCAAAATCTTGTCTATATCCCTTATAAAATTAGAGCGAAGAAGGGTTGGCTCATCGTGGGCGTTGTTCTTTCTGCGAATAGCCTTACTGTCACAAAAAGCGTAAGGGTTTTTCACGCCGTTTGCTCTATCGCTTTCTATTTTTTGCGTTATTTGGTTTGGCAAATTGTCAAATTTAAGCATCTTTCACCTTGAAAATTGTTTATATCTCTATTTTAACATAATTTTGGGTAATTGCAATACTTTTTAAGGGGTATTATTTAAGGCTTTTTTATTCATACTATAATTGTTATGAAAAATGCTGAAAAAATTTATAAAATCTTAAAAACAAGCCTAATTCTTGGCATAACTGTTGTGCTCGTTTTAATAGCCACTTTGATTGCATTTGTCGGTGGCGTTAAAAATGCTTTTGCCATGCCTTTTTATGATTTACAGCCAAGTGAAATTGTTTTAAGAGCAAGTTTTTATACTACTTATTCGGCATCAACTAAAGAGAGAAAGCATAATATTGCTTTGGCCTCTAAGTCGCTAAACAATACTTTGGTCGAAAGTTTTGGCGAGTTTTCTTTTAATAAGTGTGTGGGCGAGCGCACAGAGAAAAGGGGATATCAAAAGGCTAAAATTATTGTGGGTGGCGAGTTTGTCGATGGCGTTGGTGGTGGGGTTTGCCAAGTTTCCACCACGCTTTATAATGCGCTTATTCTTGCAGGACTTGACATCTTAGAGTGCCATCCACATAGCCTTCCGGTCAGTTATGTAGAGCCGTCTTTTGATGCAATGGTCAATTCTGGCTATGCAGACCTCAAGTTTATCAACAATACTTATAACCCTATCATAATAAAAGCGTTTGCAAACGGCGATAAATTGCTCATTGAAATTTGGGGACAAAAGATGAAGGAAAAATATATTAGAAAAAGCGTTGTCACTAAAACTTTGCCTGCTTTAGAAGAGCAGGTCATTTTTGATACCGATGGCAATTATCCTGATATTTTTCAAGGTGAGTACAGGTGGATTAGGTATGGAAAAGAAGGGCTTATGAGCGAAGGGTATGTGTTAAAAGTTTTGGGCAAAAAGACAGAAAAGAAAAAAATTCGCTCGGATAGGTATAGTCCAACTCGTGGATTAATCGTTTATGGCACGGCAGAAAAACCTAATGATAAGCAAAAAGAAAACGAAAATGCAATTAAAAATTTACTCGGCATCAGGGAAAGCCTATTATTAAGAAATAAAAGTTGCTAAAATATTTATAAATTATAAAAAAAACTTTGACAAAATCAAATTTTTATGGTAACATATCAAAAGTAGAAATATAGAGCAACTAAATAAATAAAATTAATTATTCGGAGAAATACCCAAGAGGCCGAAGGGGCTCCCCTGCTAAGGGAGTAGTGTGT